>CAZSKP010000001.1:0-217940 GCA_964607485.1 uncultured bacterium
GTCCTCGACCTGATGATACATGACCTCGACGTGATCCTCAGCATTCTGAACTCGCCGGTCGAGCGGGTAATCGACGCGGTCGGAGTGCCGTTGGTGTCGGAATACGAAGACATAGCCAATGCGCGGCTTCTGTTTCAGAACGGGTGCGTCGCCAACGTCACGGCGAGCCGCATCTCGGCCGAACCCATGCGCAAGATTCGCGTGTTCCAGCCATACACCTACTTCTCGCTCGACTACGCGGCTCAGGAGATCAAGTGTTTCCACTTGAAGAGAGGTCCGATCGATTGGAACGACCCGCAGACGCTCGTCATCGACGAAATCACCGTGGACAAAGAGGAACCGCTCAGGCGCGAGATCATGGCGTTCACCGACAGCGTGCTCGGCGGCCGGCCCCCGGCCGTTTCGGGACAAGACGCCCGAGAGGCGCTCGACGTAGCAACGCGCATCCTTAAGGTCATACGCAGCAGAAAATACGAATGAACGAGAAAAGGGTTTTCATAGTCGCCGGAGAGGCCTCCGGCGACGCACATGCGGCCCGATTGATTCGCGCGCTGAAGGCGGCCGTCGCCGACCTGCGCGTGGAGGGGCTGGGCGGCGAAAGCATGCAGCGGGCGGGCTGCCAACTCCGGGCCGACCTCGCTTCCAGCGCCGTGATGGGATTTGCGCACGTAATAAGAAACATTCGTTTCTTCCGCAGGAAGCTTTCTGAAACGGCTGAGTATCTTCAAGAGTATCGGCCCGATGTGCTGGTGCTGGTGGATTATCCGGGGTTCAACCTGAGACTGGCCGCGGCGGCGAAGAGGCACGACATTCCGGTCGTCTATTACATCAGCCCGCAGGTCTGGGCATGGAGGCCGCGACGAATTCACAAGATAGCGCGGCTCGTTGACAAGATGATAGTCATCCTCCCGTTCGAGGAGGAAATTTACAAGAAAGTCGGCGTCGAGGTCACGTACGTGGGGCATCCGCTTCTCGACAGCATCTCGGAGGTCGCGCTCGACACGGATTTCATGGAACAGATGGATATCCCCGACCCCTTGAGCCTCATCGGACTTCTGCCGGGAAGCCGAAAACAGGAGATACGAACTCTCCTGCCCGCGATGATCGAAACGGCCAAGATTCTTTTGAAGCAGATGCCGCGGGCCACGTTCCTTGTGCCCTGCAGCAGCCCCGGCATCATGGAGCTTGCGCGCGAAATCATCGGAGACGAGCAGCTCCCGGTGACACTCTTGCTGGGGAAGATCTACGAGGTGGCCAAGCTCTCTCGATGCTGCATAGTCGCCTCGGGGACGGCGGCGCTGGAGGTGGCATGCTTTCATACTCCGCTCGTGGTGGTGTACAAGACGGGCCATCTGACGTGGATTGTCGGGAGGCGCTTGCTCCATGTTCCCCACGTCTCGCTGGTCAATATCCTGGCGGGGGAGGAAATCGTTCCCGAGATACTGCAGTACCGCATGCGGCCGCAACTGCTGGCCGACACGGTGGCCGAGCTCTGCCGTGAGGGCGAGAGGCGGCAGAAGATGGTCTCCGACCTGCAAAGCGTCCGCGAACGCCTGGGAACGCCCGGCGCGTCGATGAGGGCTGCCGAGGCCGTGCGTGAGCTGTTGGAGCGCAAGAGGCCGAGCCCGATGCCCGCCGCGGCTCCATAACAGGGTGTGTAACCACCAATGGCTCGAAAGAAAAAGAAGATATATTTGATAGACGGGCATTCATACGCCTATCGCGCATTCCACGCGATAGGGCAGTTGACGGATTCGAGCGGGCTTGCGCTCAACGCGGTGTACGGATTCACGCGCATGCTCCTGAAGCTCATAAAGGACGAACAGCCCGACTACATCGCGGTGGCCTTCGATACTCCGAGCAAGACGTTCAGGCACGACATCTACGACCAGTACAAAGCCAACCGCGCCGAACAGCCCGAGGAGATGCGCCACCAGATTCCCCTGATCAAAGAGGTCGTGGACGGCTTCAATATTTCAATGTTCGAGCTGGACGGCTACGAGGCCGACGACGTGCTCGCCACCCTGGCGAACGAGGCGGAGTCGAAGGGAATCGAGGCGATCATCGTCACGGGCGACAAGGACATGCTGCAGCTCGTGTCGGACAACGTGAAGGTGCTCAACCCGCACAAGGAGAATCTTCTCTACGATGCCGAAGCCGTCAGGAGCCGTTTCGGCGTCGGGCCGGAACAAATGTGCGACCTGCTCGCCATGGCGGGCGACCCGTCGGACAACGTTCCCGGCGTTCCGGGCGTCGGCCCGAAGACCGCCGCGGACTTGCTGAACGAGTACGGAACGCTGGAAGGAGTATTCGAGCACGTTGACGAGGTCCGGGGCCCGAAACGCCGGGAGAACCTCCGCCAGAACAAAGACAAGGCGTTGCTGAGCCGGGAGCTGGTGACCATCAAGCGCGACGTTCCTCTCGACATAGAACTTGAAAACTGCAAGCTGAGAAAATACGACTCGAAGAAACTCGTCGAGTTGTTCAAGAAACTCGAATTCCGCTCGCTGGTCAACGAGGTGGCCGAAGTCGAGGAGGCGACGGACGCCGACTACTCAATCCTCGACGACGAGAATCAACTGAACAAGTTGCTGAAGAAGATGAAGAAGTCGGGCGGCTTCACGTTCGACTTCGAGACCACGAGCGAGGACCCGATGCGCGCGAAGCTGGTCGGAGTTTCAGTCGCCACTGAACCCCGGTCGGCGGTGTATATCCCCGTGGGTCACGCGGCTGAGGCGTTTTCCGCGGCCGGCGCAGAAGGAGACGGAGGCGAGCTTTTCGGTCAGGCTCCTCCCAGACAGCTAGACGCCACGCTTGTGCTGAAAAGCCTGAAGCCGTTGCTCGAGGACGAATCCATCAGGAAGAACGGACAAAACATCAAGTACGAGATGGTCATCCTCGCGCGAAACGGAGTCGACCTCGAGGGCGTGGATTTCGACACGATGGTGGCCTCGTACCTGCTGAATCCCTCGAAGCTGAACCACAACCTCGACCAGCTTGCGCTCGACTTCCTGAATTATCGGAAGATTCCCATAGAGAAGCTCATCGGCAAGGGCGCAGGACAACGAACGATGGACATGGTGAGCGTGAGGGAGGTCGCCGATTATTCTTGTGAGGACTCCGACACCACCCTGCGCCTGAGAGAACTCTTAGAGCCGATGTTGAAGGAGAAGGACCTGTATGAGCTTTTTGAGCGCGTCGAGATTCCCCTCATAAAAGTGTTGGCGAAGATGGAGCTGTGTGGAGTCTGTGTGGATGTCGGTGTGCTCCGCGACCTTTCACTATTGTTGGCGAAACAGTTGGAAGGGCTTGAGAAGGAGATATACGGGCTGGTCGGACGGGAATTCAACATAAACTCGACGCAGCAACTGGGCAAGATCCTGTTTGAAGAGATGAAGATGCCCTCGGGGAAGAAGACCAAGACGGGCTACTCGACCGATGTCGCCGTTCTGGAGAAGCTCGCCGTCGAGCATGAGCTGCCGAAGAAGGTGCTGGAATACCGGACGTTGAGCAAATTGAAATCCACCTATATCGACGCCCTTCCGAATCTGGTCAACCCGGAGACGGGCCGAATTCACACGTCGTTCAACCAGACCGTCACCGCCACCGGACGCCTCAGCAGCAGCGAGCCGAACCTTCAGAATATTCCCATCAGGTCGGAGCTCGGGCGCGAAATCAGGCGCGCGTTCGTACCGTCCGACCGGGGGAGCGTGCTCCTGTCGGCCGATTATTCGCAGATAGAGCTCAGGATTCTCGCGCACTTGAGCCAGGACGACGAGCTGTGCCGCGCGTTCAAGGAGGGCGTTGATGTACACGACCAGACGAGCTCGAAGATATTCAACGTCCCCCTCGACCGCATAACTCCCGAGATGAGGCGCAGGGCGAAGGTGGCGAATTACGGAATCTTGTACGGCATATCGGCGGCGAAGCTTGCCGTGGACATCGGAATCAAGTTGGACGACGCGAAAGGATTCATCGAAGAGTACTTCAAGATCTTCCCCCGCGTGAAAGGGTACATCGACTCGGTCATCGAGGAGGCCCGCCGGCTCGGCTACGTGACCACCATCATGAACCGGCGGCGTTACATTCCCGACATCAACAGCCAGAACTTCGGCGTCAGACGGTTTGCGGAGCGCACCGCCATCAACACGCCTATTCAGGGGTCGGCCGCCGACCTCATCAAGATTGCGATGATACAGATAGACGACCGGATGAGTTCGCTGCGGCTTCGGTCGAGGATGATCCTGCAGGTGCACGACGAATTGCTGTTCGAGGTGCCCCTGGATGAAGTGGAGCGCATGAGAGCGATGGTGAAGGAGATGATGGAGACGGCGTACACATTGAGCGTGCCCATCGTCGCCGATGTGCGCACGGGCGCCAATTGGCTGGAGGCGCACGATTGAACGCATGTATGACGATACCCATCAAAGGAGGGAGTGAGCCCGAACGAAAAAACACTGCTTGCATTCATTCAAGCGTAACCACAAAAAGAAACTCATGAAAGAGAGGATGAAAACTAGATGAACCTTGCAGACCTGAAAGAACTAACCATACCGGAGCTGTCAAAAATGGCGAAGGAGCTGAGTATCAACGGCTACAGCAGCCTCAAGAAGCAAGAGTTGATATTCAAGATTCTTCAAGCCAAAATCGAGTCGGAGGGCTCCATCTACGGAGAGGGCGTTCTCGAAATACTGCCCGACGGATTCGGGTTCTTGCGTTCGCCCAATTACAATTATCTGCCCGGGCCCGACGACATCTACATCTCGCCCTCGCAGATACGGAGGTTCGGCCTCCGAACGGGCGACACCATCTCGGGACAGATACGGCCCCCGAAGGAGGGAGAACGCTATTTCGCCCTGCTGAGGGTCGAGGCGGTCAACTTCGAGGACCCAGAGGCTGCGAAGGAAAAGATTATCTTCGACAACCTCACTCCGCTGTATCCCGAGCAACGGATACCCCTCGAGACCAAGTCGGAAGAAATTTCGATGCGGATAATGGACCTGCTGACTCCCATCGGCAAGGGACAGCGCGGGCTCATCGTGGCCGCGCCGAGGACCGGCAAGACGATACTCCTGCAAAAGCTCGCGAACAGCGTTGCCGTCAACCAGCCGGAAATAGTCCTCATCGTGCTGCTCATAGACGAGCGTCCCGAAGAGGTGACCGACATGGAGCGGTCCGTCGTCGGCGAGGTGATAAGTTCGACCTTCGACGAACCGGCCGAGCGGCACGTGCAGGTGGCCGAGATGGTCATGGAAAAGGCAAAACGCCTCGTCGAGCATCAGAAGGACGTCGTGATTCTGCTCGACAGCATCACGCGGCTGGCGAGGGCCTATAACACGATCATCCCCCCCAGCGGGAAAGTGCTCTCCGGAGGCATCGACTCCAACGCGCTTCAGCGACCCAAGCGCTTCTTCGGCGCCGCGCGCAACATAGAGGACGGAGGCAGCCTGACGATTCTCGCCACGGCGCTCATCGACACCGGCAGCCGGATGGACGATGTCATATTCGAGGAGTTCAAGGGAACGGGCAACATGGAGGTCCATCTCGACAGACGCCTGGTGGACAAGCGCATCTTCCCGTCGATAGACATCAACAAGTCGGGAACCCGGAAGGAAGAGCTTCTGCTCACGCCCGAGGAGTTGAACAAGGTGTGGATTCTGAGGAAGGTGCTGAATCCGCTCGGATCCGTCGAGGCGCTGGAACTGCTCCAGGAAAAGATGCTAAAGACCAAAAGCAACAAAGAGTTCTTGGATTCGATGCAGAAGATGTAACCGCCGGCCGCGCCGTTTCAGGTCCGCGCCCTCAACATCAGCCCGGCGCCGATGCCCAGGAAGAGGAAGTTGGCCAGCCAGGCTGAAACCGCAGCCGGAAGAGAGCCTCCCTTTCCGAGAGCCAATCCTATCTGAAACGTCCCGAAATAGAGAAGGGCGACCATCAGGCTGAGGGCAAATCCGAGCGTCAGCCCTCCCCTTCGACATTCCAGCGCGAAGGACAGCGCCAGAAAAACGACGATTATGTGCGCCACGGGGAAGGCAAACTTCATGTGGTAGTCCACCCTAAGCCGACGGGCGTCGTATCCGCTCTTCTCCAGGTTCTTTATCTGACGCCTCAGTTGGCGAAAGCTGAACTCGCCCGTTCCCGCCGAGTAGATTTCGAGCGTCTTGGGAGATTCCCTGAAAGGCGCCTTCATATCCGAGAACGGAGTGTTTTCCACGACGACCCCGTTTGCGTCGAACTTTTTGACGGCGCCGTTCTTGAGGTACCATCTGGAATCATCCTTGTCCCAGACGGCTCTCTCCGCGTCAATTCGTTCGACGATCGAGCCGTCTTTCATCGTGTGGACGTGCACCCCTTTGAGGATGCCGTGTTCCACGTCCACTTCGTCGAAGAAGTAGAACCTGTTGCGCCTCGCGATGCCGGCGATGTCGAAAAGGCGGGAGTTCGCTTCGTCGGTGGTGAAATCGTTTTCGTCTATCTCGCGAGCCCTGAGGATGGCTCCCGGCACGACGAACTCCTGCACGCAGAAGACGCCCAGGCACAGGAGCACGCCCAAGGCGAACACGGGCAGGCCGACCCTGTATATGCTGATGCCCCCGGCCAGCATCGCCGTGAACTCGTTGTTCTTGGCGAGGCTGCCCAACACGAAAAGCGCGGACACGAGGAAGCCCACCCACGACGTCTCGACGAATACCTTCGGCAGAAGACAGCCGTAGTACACTGCGATGAGCCCCACCGGCGCGTGATGCCTGGTGACCATTTCGATATTTTCCATGAAATCCACAAACACGAAGAAGACCGCCATCATCCCGATGAAAGCGAAATAGTAGATGATCAGGCGGCGGGTGATGTATTTGGTGAGGATGCTCATGGATTGGGTTACCGCCTTTCAGCCCTGATCATGAGGACTATGCCCGCCACGCCGATAATCATATTGGGCAGCCACATCGCGATCAGCGGGTTCATCACGCCCTTCTCGGAAAGAGTCTCGCCCATGATCAGGAGCGCGTAATATGCGAGCGTCAATCCGGCGCAAACGGTCAGCCCGTAAAACCGGCGGGACTTGTAAGGAATTATCCCCAGAGGCGCCCCGATGAGCACAAACGTGAGCGGCATGAAGGCCAGAGCCGTCTGCTCGCTGATGTGACCGAGCAGCTCTCGCTTTTCCTCCGGCTCGAGCGAGGGAGACGAGAGCTCCCGGGCGAGCTGCTGTATCGACATTTCTTTTTTCGGAACAGAATCGAGGCTTTGATATTTCCTTATGTAGCGGTCCAACTCGTCTATGTTCACTGGGATCGTCATCGTGCTGAACGTCGTGGTCGAGTACTCGTCCGGATGCTCCATGTCGTACTCGTGAACAGACCCATCGCTGAGTTCGAGAAACACTTCCTCACGGCTGCTGTCGATGTATATTCTCCCCGACTTCGCCACCATGGTGCGGGAGGGTTTGCCTTTTTCGTTGATCAACACCTTGACATCTTTCAGCAGCATGCGCTTGTCGTCGATGTTGCCGACGAAGATGCGCATGTTGTTGATCTCGGGCGTCCACGCCTGCTCGCTCAAAACCAATGTTGGTCGTTTCAATACCATTTCAATTATGGACACTTTCAGCCTGTGCCTGGCCCACGGCGACACTTCCGCACGCACGGCGAGCAGAAAAATTGTCGCGGCGACGCCTGTCAGAATCGCCGGAGCGAATATTTTTCGCATCGGGATTCCGGCCGCCTTCATCGCGATAACCTCGCAATCCTGCGAGAGTTGAATGAAGGCGATGAGCGTGGCGAAAAGGAGAGCGATGGGTATGGTGTAGGGTATCAACTGCGGCAGCACATAGAATATCATCATTCCTATCTCACTCAAGGCGAGCCCTTTGTTCAGGAACCGGTCGGCCAGTTCGCGGAGGAGCCTGCCCATCAACATGAGAAACGTTATGACCGTGAACGCAATCGAAAATGGAACGACAATTTCCTTCACTACGTGTTTCTGTAAGACTTTCATCTTTGAAGATTTTCAACTCCGTTGCGAAGTCCCGCGTGTCTTTTTGAGTGCATTATAGCACGCTGCGTCATGGGGGGTCAAAGGGAAGAACCGCGCCGCCGACGCGAATCGACCGCCCGCAGGGGCGGCATCGCAGCGGTCACAGAATTCGCATGAGGGCGCACTTCAGGTAGGCGGTTTCCGGCATGGCGAGGAGCGTCGGATGGTCGCAGGCCTGTCCCCTCCATTCGACGACGACCGCACTCCGGCGAGCCTTGCGCGCCGCGCTGGAGAGAATCTGCCAGAACCTCTCGCGCGAGATGTGGAACGAACACGAACAGCTTATCAGCAGCCCGTCGGACGAGACAAGCTTCATCGCGAGGCGGTTGAGCCTTTCGTACGCGGCCTCGCCCTGTTTGAGGTGGCGTTTGCTCTTGACGAGAGCCGGCGGGTCGAGAATGACGCAGTCGAACTTTTCTCCGCTCTGGACGAGCGCGTCGAGCTTGTCGAAGGCGTCGGCCGTCTCGAATGCGCAGGTGGAGCCGAGCGAGTTCGATTCGGCGTTTCGCCGGGCCGTCTCTATCGCGCGGGATGACGAATCGATTCCCAATACCTGCGCCGCCCCCGCCTTGGCCGCGTACAGCGCCCAGGCGCCCGTGTAGCAGAAGCAGTCGAGCACCCTGAGCCCTCGAAACAGGCCTTGCGCGGCGCGGCGGTTTTCGCGCTGGTCGAGGTAATACCCCGTCTTCTGGCCTTCCATGACATCGACATCAAAGAGGAGGCCGTCCTGCTCGATTCTGACGGGCGATTGAAGGTCGCCGCTGAGCACCCTGCTCTCGCCCGAGAAGCCCTCGAGTTCGGCCATGGGCGTGTCGGTTCGCAGAACCAGCGCTCTCGGGTCGAGCCCGACCGTCGGCAGAGCGCCCAACACTTCGCCCAGCCGCGTCTGCATCCCCAGCGTCGAAACCTGGATGACGCTCACGTCCGCATATTTGTCGATGACGAGGCCGGGGAGCCCGTCGGCCTCTCCGAAGACGGCGCGATAGCTCCCTTCGTCGGGAAACAGCCTCCGGCGGAGCGACAACGCGCGTGCGATCCTCTCGGCAAAAAAGTCCCGGTCTATCGACTTCCTGTCTCTTGTCAGAATGCGAACGCATATGAGGGACTGCGGGTTCACGTATCCGCGACCGAGGAAGCTGCCGCCGTGAGTGAACACATCCACCGTCTCGCCCGGCTTGAAGTCTTGGTCGAGATTGGCGACCTCGTTGCTGAAAATCCACAGGTGCCCCGCCCTGACACGTCGGTCCTCGTTCTTCTTCAGCTTGATCGTGCGCACGTGTCTCCGCGTTCGGTACCCGCTATCGGGTCAGTTCTGCGGCCTTCGCGGCCGTTTCCTCCGCCATGGAAATGCATTTCGATATGATGTTGTCTTCGAAATACCGTCGGGCCTGCTCAGTGTCGCCGAAATCCGTCTGGGTAATCTCGCGGCAAAGGTGGGAGTGAAACTTACTTTCGAACCACTTGTAAAGCTCGCCGCAGCGCAGCAGGGCGTCGTTCGCGGGCGAAAGGTCGAGCCTGTTAAAAGCCGCGCTTCCCTGGATGAGCGTTAAGAGGAGGCGGCGGAAAAGCGCGAGTGTTCCCGTTTGGCTGGTGTCGCCGCCTCTCTTGAGACCTATTACGATGCAGCCTCCCAGCAGCGCCGCGCAGGTGGAGCCGGTGTAGCCGATGCCGCCGTTGAGCGGAATGAGCGCGTTGGGCGGGAAGACGGGGCTCATATCGAGCTCTTCGGAGGCCAGCATGACAACCGAATAGGCGCAATGAAAGTTGTTGTCGGAGAACTTGCGGTTGAGGTCGTAGTAGCGGTCGTCCGGCAGCTCGTCCGCTTCGCCGACAATGTCGGCCAACATGTAGGCCGACTTCGAAGCGACCTTTACGCAATTGCGCGACCTGCTGAGAATGTACTTACGAAGCTGCCAGCCGTCGTCGAAATCCGTTTGAGCGATGTCTTTGCACAGAGCGCCTCCCGACTGTTTCGTGAAACGCCGGACGAATTCAGCCACATAGGCGCAGCCTCTGGCGGTTATCGCCGCCTGATCTTCGTCGGTCCCGGCGCTCGCAAGGGCGAGAGCCAGGGATCCGCCAACGAGGATGCCGCAGGCAGCGCCTTGATGTCCGACACCTCCGGCCAGTCCGGCGACCGATTTCAGCTTTTTTACATCTCCCAGACCTAGGAGATCCTGCATGTTGAGCAGGGTTGCCTGCGCTCAATGGCCCATCTGCAACATGCGCGAGGCCGCCTTCTTTGCGGCGGCCTTCTTGTCAATGTATTGCTTTGCCATTTCTCCTCCCGACGGTCAAAGTGCCTTTTTATCAATCGCCTGGACAGCCAAATACGCGCCGACCGTTCTCTACTATTGTAGGCTTGTGCGGTCAAATGTCAAGCAAAGGCGCGGAAAACGGGAGCGAACCGAATCTGTCTGATGATTACTCGGCGATGAGGACTGTCCCCACCGCGCCGGTTGACTTTGTTCGAGTGGTACACTAGAATTGTTGTGTCCGCAGGAATTCACCCCCTTTTCGAGGCGGATAAAGGCATCGATTCGTTCAACATCTTCGTGTATCCATAGATATGCTCATAGCGAGGGAGGCGACATGAAAAAGACGCGATTGACGCAACTTCTTGGGACGGAATATCCGGTCATTCAGGGCGGCATGGTGTGGGTATCGGACTGGCGGCTTGCGGCGGCTGTCTCGAATGCGGGCGGGCTGGGCCAGGTCGGCAGCGGCTCGATGGACTGGGACCAGATTCGGGATAATATCCGAAAGGCGCGTGAGAACACCGACAAGCCGTGGGGACTCAACATCCCGATGATGAGGCCCGATTTCGAGGATATATGCAAGATAGCCCTGGAGGAAGGCGTGCGCATCTTCACCACGTCGGCGGGCAATCCGATGAAGGCCGCGCCGCTGTTGAAGCGCGACGACACGACTATCATCCACGTCGTCCCGTCGATCAAGGGCGCGAAGAAGGCCGAGGACGCCGGCTTCGACGCTATCGTGTGCGAGGGCTACGAGGCCGGCGGACACAACGGGATGGACGAGACAACCACCGTCGCACTTGTGCCGCAGGTCGTGGACGCCGTCAGCATCCCGGTCGCCGCAGCGGGCGGCATCGCCGACGGCAGGGGAATAGCCGCCGCGCTCGCGCTGGGCGCCGACGGTGTGCAGATGGGCACGCGCTTCGTGGCGACGGTGGAATGTCCCGCTCACGAAAATTTCAAGCGCAAGCTTGTCGAGACGCCGGACACAGGCTCCATCATCACGGGCCGCAAAGTGAACATGCTCAGGTCTCTCAAGAACGATTTCACGCTGCGAATGGCCGCCGCCGAGCGTGACGGCGCCACCGCGGAGGAGCTGTTCAAGATCGTCGGCGACGAGCACAACCGCGCCGAGCTGGGCATGGTGAAGGGCGATGTGAACGAAGGCGTGCTCGAGGCGGGCGAATCGTCGGGCCTGGTCCACGACATACCGACCGTGGCGGAACTGTTCAAGAGGCTGAAGGAAGAGTACGATAAGGCGGTAAGCAGGCTAGCGTGAGGCGTTTGCCAAAGCGGTGCAAACTGGATACCAACTGCAGGAGGTTTACTCCGGGAAGCAGAAATGTAGGGGCGCACGGCCGTGCGCCCCTGCATTATTATGATGCTGTGAGACAGTGTGTATGGTAAATCTTTCAAGATATCACCGACGCTCCATTCGGCTGAAGGAGTTCGATTATTCCCGGGCGGGTATGTATTTCATAACGATTTGCACGCGCAAGGGGAAGTTATTATTTGGAAATATTGTGGACGGCGAGATGAGGCCGAATCGAATCGGTATGCTTGTTCAGGAAGAATGGCTGCGATCATCGGCAATTCGACGGGAGATTGAGTTGGACGCGTTCGTGGTAATGCCCAATCACATTCACGCGATAGTCGATATTCGCGAGGAAGATGTGTCCAGTGCTGTAGGGGCGCACGGCCGTGCGCCCCTACAACGGAAACCGAGGTCATTAAGCTCGCTCGTTGCCGGTTTTAAATCCGCCGTCACCAAACGCGTTAATGAAATACGAAAGATGCCCGGCATTTCAGTCTGGCAACGTAACTACTACGAGCATGTCGTGCGCAGTAACGCGGAGTTGGACAGAATTAGGGAGTACGTTCTGGCCAACCCGCTGCGGTGGGAGTTGGACAGAGAGAATCCCGCGGCCCCACTTGTCAAGAGCGAGGAGCCGTGGCAGATATGACTCCTGCCGGGCGGATGCCGCCGGTGTTCCAGACCCAATGAATCTGGGGCCTCGCGGCCCACAATCGGCCCGCCAGTCACCCGCACACGTTGCGAAAGACGCGGAGAAAATTCTTGTGTGAGATGGCGTCGATGTCCGCGCGTGAAAAGCCCGCCTTCCGAAACGCGGCGATCAGCCTGCCCATCTTGCCTATGTGTTCCAGCCCCGCGGGCAGCATCTGCGTTCCGTCGAAATCCGACCCGATTGCAAGCGTCTTCGTGCCGCCCACTTCCGCTATGTGACGCGCATGTTCCACCACGTCGTCGAGCGACGCCTCGCCCGAATCGTTCAGGAAACCGCTGACAAAGTTCAATCCGACGAACCCGCCCCGGTCGGCTATCGCCTTTATCTGCGCGTCGGTGAGATTGCGCGGGCTCTTGCAAACGCTGAACGCGTTCGAATGAGTGGCCACGATGGGGCCCGATGCAGCTTCGGCGACCTGCCAAAACGTTCTCTCGTTCAGGTGAGAGACATCGATGATGATGCCCAGCCGTTCCATCTCGCGGATCGTGTCGCGCCCGAAGGAGGTAAGCCCGCGCCTGGCATTGGGCCTGCCGACGCCGTCTCCGAGCCGGTTGCGGTGGTTCCACGCAATGCTCATCAGTCGAACGCCCAGCCGGTGGAAATTGCGCAGGTGGGCGAGATCGTTCCCGATGGCGATCCCGTTCTCTATCCCCAGGACCATTGCGGTTCTTCCGCTTTTGCGCGCCCGCGATATTCCACGCGTGTCGGTCACCAGCTCGAGCCAGTCGGAATTCTCACGCGCGCTCGCATGTGCGAGGTCTATCATCTTCAAGGTCCTGAGCGGAGGCGGGAGAGAGCGGTCGTAGTTCTCCGTGAACATCGCACACACAACGAGGCCGACAGCGCTTCGCCGGAGCCGCGCCGCCGTGACCTGTGAGTCGCGCGGAATCTCGGCGAGGCATTTCCAGCCGAACTTCAGCATCTTCGAGAGCGTGTCGATGTGCGCGTCGCAGACGAACTGTGTGTCTGCCCGGGAAGGTGAGGAGGAGGATTTCTTCATCGTTTCGATTGTGGCGGGTTCGTCCCGCCGGTTTTGTCGCGGACGAATCTTTCGAACTCGTCGAAATATTCTTTGCCGCCGACGAGGTACGTGTCGTTATGGTGCGCGCCGCGTATCGTATAGAATTGCTTTTCCGCTCCGGCCGCCTCGAAGAGCCGGCGACCGAACTCGTATGGGACGATTTCATCCGCGTCGCCGTGTGTGAACAGGATCGGCGCGGAGACTGAGCCGATGCGGCCGATGGAATCAAACCTGTTCTTGAGGCTGCCCAGCCCAGGAACAACCGGATAGTGCACGCGGGCCATGTCGGCCATGTTGGGGATCGCCGATTCGAGTATCGCGCCCGCGCACTCGTTGCGGGAGGTCACGTACACGGCCACCGAAGTGCCCAGGGAGCGGCCGAATACGATCATGTTCCCGGTGGCGACGCCGTCCCCGGACACAAGATAATCGTAGGCCGCCTGGCCGTCGGCGTATATTCCTTCCTCCGAGGGTATTCCCTCGCTCTTTCCATACCCGCGATAATCGACCATGAAAAGCGAGAGGCCGCGGTCGAACAACAGCTTGGCATTTTCCACGCGGTCGGCGATGTTGCCCGCGTTGCCGTGAAACCAGAGGACCACGGGAGCGTCTTGACCGGCCCTGATAAACCACGCATTCAATTTCACGCCGTCTGAGGCATTGAAATAGACGTCCTCGAAGTCCATTCCCCAATCGGGCGGCGAAAAGGCGAGCGGCTTCACGGGGAAGAAAACGAAGTTGCGAATTATGAAATCTTCGAGCATGATCTTGCCTAAAATCGCGATTGTCAGCACGAACGCAATCGCGAAGACCGCAAGGAGCCAGCCCCGCAGACCGGGCCTGACCCTCCGCGAGCCCGCATTATTCTCGTCAGCCGTCAGAGTGCTAACTTCCCTCGCTGCTGTGTTGTTTCTTCAGGTGCTTCTTCAGCGTTTTGCCGATTATGTTCTTCGGAAGCTCGTCGATGAACTCTACGTAACGCGGGACCTTGAATGAGGCCAGGTGTTCCTTGCAGAACCGGCGCACGTCCTCCTCGTTCATCTCCTCGCCGGACTTGAGGACGACGTACGCCTTCACCTCCTCGCCCATCATGTCGTCGGGCACGCCGACGACGGCCGCCTCGAGTATCTTCGGATGCGAGTACAGCAGATTATCTATTTCCTTCGGATATATATTCTCGCCGCCGCGGATGATCATCTCTTTCTTTCTGTCCACGATGAAAAAATAGCCTTCATCGTCCATGTAGGCCATGTCGCCCGTGCGCAGCCAGCCGTCGCGCAGCGTTTCGGCGTTGGCGTCGGGCTTGCGCAAATAGCCCTTCATGACGGTACCGCCGCGGATGCACAGCTCGCCGACCTCGCCCGGCGGAAGCTCAGCGCCGTCCTCGTCAAAAATCTTTATTTCCTGGCCGGGAAACGGTTTTCCGATCGAGCCGATCTTTCGTTTCCCACGAACCGGATTGATGGAGCTCGCGACGGTCGCCTCGGTGAGACCGTAGCCCTCGACGATTTTGACGCCGAACGTCTCCTCGAACTTGCGGAACGTTTCGACCGGCATCGGCGCAGCTCCGCAGATGCCGAATTTGACCGACGAGAGGTCGCGCCCGTTGGCCGTTTCGGGAATCTGCAGCAGGATGTTGTAAACCGCCGGCACTGCGCTCCAGAAACTCACGCGGTATTTTTCGACAACCTCCCAAAATTCCGACGCAGAGAAACCCTGTCTGAGCACGATTTTCACGCCGCCGTTGAATCCGGAAATGCATGAGAACATCGCGTTGACATGAAATATGGGAAGAAAGATGAGGCCGACCTCCTCGCCTTTCTGGAACTCGAACCCCTGCTCGAGGCTGGTGATGGCATAGAGCGAGTTGTGGTGAGTCAGGAGCACTCCCTTCGGATTCCCGGTCGTGCCCGAGGTATAGAAGATGAACGCCTCGTCTTCTGCGTCAATCTGCGTTTCGGGAAGCACGTCCGAGGCTTCCGCGATAGCCTTGTCGAATGAGATATGTTCCGGCTTCGGCTCGTCGCCGATTTCGATGATGGTGTTCAGGTGAGGACAATCGGCGCGTATCTGCTCGATGTTGGAAACATAGCACGACTCGACGACGAGCGTGCCCGCCATCGAATCGTTGAGCAGGTATTGGATTTCCGGCGGCTGCCACCAGCAGTTTATCGGCCCGCCGATTGCGCCTATCTTCACGATGCCGAAATATGCGGCCAGCGCCTTGGGCGAGTTGTTGGCATACACGCAGACGATGTCGCCCTTTCGTATTCCCAATTTCAGGAGCGCGTTGGCGAACCGATTCACTCGAAGGTCGAACTCCCGGAAGGATATGTCTCGGTCGTAAAAAGCGAGGAACGTCTTGTCTCCGTATTCCGCCGCCCTTTTCTCGAACATGTCGCGCAGGTTTGCGAATCCTATTTTCATAACGGTGCTTCTCCCTTTTTCTCCTGTTCCGAAACCTCTTTCGGTTTGCCCTCGGGCTTCTTTATCTCAGCAGACCCCTGCAGAGGACCCCGCTTCACCAGCTCGACATACTTCGGCTCGTTTCTTATGTTGTCCAGGTCTGTATCCTTGCTCATGTGTTTGAAGTCGGAGAAGCCGTTGTCAATCGCGCGCTCCAGCCACTTCAGCGCGGGCGCGGGCTTGTTCTGGAGCGAATAGACGCACGCGATGTTATACATCGAGTTGTAATCCGAAGGGTCGAGGTCGACGGCGGTCTTCAGTTCGGCCAAGGCATGGATGTAGAGTTTCTTCTCGAAGTAGCACATGCCGAGCAGCGCATGGACGGGCGCATAATCGGGGAACAATCTCTTGCCGGTCTTAAGAGTCTCTATTGCCTTGTCGTAATCCTTCTCATTGTGGTAAACCCATCCGAGCAGATAGTAGGCGTTTGCGTTGTGAGAGTCCATACCGATGGATTTGGTGAGATATTTTTCCGCGGTTTTCGTATCCTCTTCGTTTACCGCGATCGCTCCGAGCAAGAAGTAGCCGCCCGCCAGCTCGGGCGAAAGCGAGATAGCTTTCTGGGCCGCTTCGCGCGCGCCCTGCATGTCGCCGCGGTGCAGCTTTATCGTGCCCAGGTCGTAATAGGCCACGGCCAGCTTGGGAGAGAGAGCGATGAGACGATCGACGGTTTTCTCGGCCTCGTCATACTTTTCGGCTGCGATGTATGCCCTCGCCAGACCACGCACGGCGAGGATATTCTTCGGCTGGAGCTCGACGGCTTTCCTCGTCTGCGCAACCGCTCCGTTGGTATCGCCCTCATTCAACAATTTCTGCGCCACGGCCAGATGATAGAAAGCCTTGCCCTTGGGCAGCAGAAAGATGCCAAACGAGGCAACCAGAAGCAAAACCAAGAGTGCGCCGAATGTAATATAATAAACTTTTCTTGTCATCACGGTGAAGAGTCTCTCTGCGCCGCTTTCAAGCCCTCACACCTTCCAATTCGAGCAGTTTCCTCTTCAGGTCCAGCGCCCTCAATCCGCCCGCGAAACCGCATAGGCCCCCCGATGAGCCGAGCACGCGATGGCACGGAATGATGATGGGAGCAGGGTTGCGCGCCATCACCTGGCCCGCCGCCCGGGCGGCCCGGGGGCTGTCGGCGCGTTCAGCCAGCCACGCATACGTGCGTGTTCGCGCGTATGGAATGCTTGCGGCGGCTTTCAACACTCTTTTCTGAAATGGGGTGCAGCCGTCCAGGTCGGGAGAGAAGCTGAATTTCTTGCGCTTTCCCGCGAAGTATTCGCGCAGCTCCGAGACTATCTCACCAACCGACTCGTTGGAGCGGCGGAGGGGCCTCGAAGTTCGAGCCGATAATTCCGTCAAGAAGTCGTCCTCGCTCTTCGACGTGAAGCTGAGGGCGGCCACTTTCTCGCCGCTGAGCGCCACGTACACAGCGCCGATAGGCGAGTCGAACGCTCCGTAAAACAATATGCCGCCATGCTTCGCCCCGCGAGGCTTTTTCTCCCTTAGCTTCATTCCGACCCCCGGTTCAGTGGTAAAGCATCGTCATGATTCATTCAGGTAAAACCCATATTAGAACAGAACGACGGGGCAAGTCAATGATAAACTGTTTCGGTTTGATCTTTGTCCGGGGCGCTTTTCCTCCCCGTCCCGTGTCAAATTTTTCATTGACGCGTTTCCGCGATTGGAGTAAAATCAGACAAAGATGTTCGATTATTGAGAGCGGAAGGAATTCGGCGCATCCCCAGTGGTGAGGTTTCTTCATTGAATCTGGAACAGGTGCTCGACAGCGTCAGAAGCTCGCGGGACTTCATGGGGTGTGTGACCGAATGGCGCGAGCTCCCGCCGCGCGAGGCCATTCTCGAGGATTTTCCGAAGTGGACGGACGAGCGTCTCAAGAACGTGCTACGCGAGCGGGGTATCGGGAAACTCTATTCGCATCAGCGCAGTTCGCTCGACAGGCTCAAAGCGGGCGAAAGCGTCGTCATCGTCACTCCGACGGCCTCGGGGAAAACCCTCTGCTACAATCTGCCCATCCTCAACACGCTTCTCTCCGACAGAGAGGCGCGGGCGCTGTACCTTTTCCCGACGAAGGCGTTGTCGCAGGACCAGGTGGCCGAGTTGCACGCGCTCGTGACGGCGCTGGGCGAAGACATACGCACGTACACCTACGACGGCGACACGCCCACGTCGGCGCGGAAGGCCATCAGGCATTCAGGCCACATAGTGGTCACCAACCCCGACATGCTTCACACGGGCATATTGCCCCACCACACGAAGTGGATCAAGCTGTTCGAGAAGCTGCGGTACGTCGTGATAGACGAGCTCCACCACTATCGCGGCGTCTTCGGCAGCCACGTCGCAAACGTGCTCCGGCGCCTGCGGAGGCTGTGCGAGTTCTACAATTCCTCGCCGCAGTTCATCTGCTGTTCGGCCACCATAGCCAATCCCGCCGAACTCGCCGAGAAAATCGTCGGCCGGCCCGTCTCGCTCGTTGACAACAACGGCTCGCCCTCGGGCCGCAAGCATTTCGTCCTTTACAATCCTCCCGTTGTGAACCGCGAGTTGGGCATCAGGCGGTCGGTCGTCTCCGAGTCGAGCGGGCTCGCGAAGAGGTTTCTCGACAAGGACATCCAGACGATCGTTTTCGGACGCAGCCGGTTGCGTGTCGAGATACTCGTCACGTACCTGAAGGAAGCGGCGTGCAAGATGCGCAAGTCGGACAGTCTTGTCCGGGGCTATCGCGGCGGCTATCTGCCCAACCAGCGGCGCGACATCGAGCGCGGCCTGCGCAGCGGCGACATCATGGCCGTCGTGAGCACGAACGCGCTCGAGCTGGGGATAGACATCGGCGAGCTCGACGTCAGCATCATGGCCGGTTATCCGGGAACCATCGCGAGCGCGTGGCAGCAGGCGGGCCGAGCAGGCAGGCGCAACAAGGTCTCCGCCGCCGTGCTGGTGGCCAGCAGCGCGCCCATCGACCAGTTTCTCATCAACCATCCGGAATATTTCTTCTCGCAGCCGCCCGAGAACGGAATCATCGACCCGAACAATCTCGTCATCCTGATGAGCCACATCAAGTGCGCCGCGTTCGAGCTGCCGTTCCGCGACGGTGAGACGTTCGGCGTCGATTCGATCGATGAGATTCTCAGGTATCTGGAGGAGCATCACATTCTCCGCCACGTCGAGGGCCGGTGGCATTGGACGGCCGACGTGTACCCGGCCGAGGAGGTCAGCCTCAGGAGCGCCTCGCCGGAGAACGTCGTGATAATAGACGTGACCGACAACGCCAGCGTCATCGGAGAGGTGGACCTCCACAGCGCGCCGCTGATTGTGTATGAAGGCGCGATATACATCCACGAAAGCCGGCAGTACGCGATCGAGCAATTCGATTATGAAAACCAGAAGGCGTACGGGCGCGAGGTGGACGTGGACTATTACACCGACGCGGAGTCGAAGACGGACATCAAGGTGCTCGACGTGGCGGCCCAGACCGACCTGGCGCGGGGCAGCAAGGCGCACGGCGAGGTGAGCGTCACGACCCTGCCCGTGATGTACAAGAAGATTAAGTTTCACACCCACGAGAACATCGGCAGCGGACGCATTCATCTGCCCGAGCAGGAAATGCACACGACGTCATACTGGATGGACTTCCGGCCCGACGCGGTCGAGAACGCCGGCATCGCGCAGGCCGACCTCGGCGGCGGATTGAAGGCGCTGTCGAACGTGTTGGTCAACGTGGCGCCGATTTACATCATGTGCGACCCGAACGATATTCGCTCGGTCAGCATGGTTCGTGCGCCTTTCAATCAACGCCCGACGATATACATCTACGACAACTATCCCGGCGGCGTGGGCTTCAGCCAAAAAATCTTCAGGCTGCACGACACGCTGCTCGAGGTCGCGCGCGAATTGATGACCCGGTGCGGATGCGAGAACGGATGCCCCTCCTGCGCGGGGCCGCCGCTCGAGGTGGGCGAGACGGGAAAGAAGAGCGCGCTGAAACTCGTGGAGATAGCGCTGGCGGGGTCGGCCCGATGAACCTCAGGGACAAGCTCGACAGGTACGCCTCCGGCCCGACGCGCGCGCCGACGCGGCCCGAGCCGCAGGCTTCTCCCTCCCTCTCGGCGGAGTACGAACACCGCGTGAGCGTTTTCCCACCCCATCACCGGCACGGAGTTCTCGGCGTCGATTCTCTCGGTGGCAGTTTTCCGAATGCGGCGCGGATGCTGACCCGGAGCGCCGCGAGTGATGCGCTGGATTTTGAGCGGATAGCGTTTGTAGACACCGAGACCACCGGCCTGTCGGGCGGCGCGGGAGTGTGCGCCTTCCTGGTGGGCGTCGGATACCGCACCTCCGCCGGGTTCGTCGTCGAGCAGTTTCTTATGAACGATTTTCCCGCCGAGCCGCACATGCTGCGCAAGGTGTGCGAGACGCTGGAAGGATTCGACTTCATCGCGAGCTACAACGGCCGCGCGTTCGACATTCCTATTCTCGACGGGCGCCTGCTCCTGAACGGCATTCGCACGAGGCTGGCCGACAGGCCGCATCTCGACCTGCTCCATCCGGCGCGGCGCCTGTGGAAGCACCGGCTGGGCGATTGCAGCCTCAAGTCGGTTGAGGAGCGGACGCTGGGCCACACGCGTGTGGACGATATCGATGGATGGATGATACCGGAGGCGTATTTCCGATACCTTCGGGAAGGCGACAGGGATTCGCTCGAACAGGTCGTGCGACACAACACGCTGGATGTCCTCTCGCTTGCGTGCGTGGCGCACATGGTCTTCAGCGCAGTCGATTGCCCGCACGATGCGCCGCTCCGGCACGGGCCGGACTGGTATGGGCTCGGCACGCTGTTTGAACAACGCGGCCGGACGGAAGAGGCGGCGCATTGCTTCGAGCGTGCGATGGCGGTGGGGCTGTCGGAAGACCTGAAGCACCGCTGTTCCAGATTGCTGTCCCTCACGCATAAGAGAAGAGGCGATTGGGAGGATGCCGTCCGATTGTGGCAAGAGGGCACGAAGACGGGCGAGAGTGCTCATCACACCCTTTTCGCGCTTGAGGAGCTGGCGAAATTCTATGAGCATCGACGGCGCGACCTTCGCTCCGCGCGCGAGGTCTGTCGCCGCGCTATTTCAATGCTCGAAATAAGAGCCGCACTTTCCGAGACAAACATGACCCGACACCTGGAGGATTTCGAATACCGCTTGCGAAGGATAGAAAGGAAGATTCGAAGGCAAGGGAACGCGTAGGCAGGACGCTCTTTTCCATGTCGCTGCACATAGAGGAGGGGACATGGGCGTATTTCGAAACAGACGAAAGTTGCCCTATTCGAAGGTTGATCTTCTTAACGCTAAGAAGCTGATCAAAAGCGCGAACATATACGCCATAACCGTATACTCCCCATTGTCCAATGAATTTCCTGAAGTCGATGCAATTATCGAATCCGATCTTTTAGAATTTTGGGACTATCTTATTACGATTGCTGGCGTTGGAACAGCTTTTATGGAAATTGCAGATTCTGTTCCGGAAAGAGAGCAATTCGGACTTACGCATGCAATTCAAAAGGAACTCGATGATTGGCAAAAAAGTGCCTATTATGCTATGAGAGATTTTGTGAAATATGTCGCAAAATTGGTAGATACGGAAGTTGAAATTCCTGACGCCATCGGCACTTGGATTTGGGTGAACTTGGAGAAGCACGATAAATCTAATGTAAAGCTGAGAGAATTGGCTTCGTCCCTCAAACTTGTTAGGGCAGTCGGCTTACCCATCCTAATGACCTTTCACGACTGGTGGAAGTGAATTGAGTTTCTGAACATAGCAATGTGATGCCATCTCCTGAAAAGAATCTAGGAGAAGATGCAGAGAGCAACGAATAGGAGGAACGCTGCAAGATGACGTTGACTGATGCATTTGCCCTCGTCGGAGCCGCCCTTGTTTCGATTGGTAGCGGTGGAGGGATTGTTCTCTTATTGTCCGGGTGGCTTGGTAAAGTTTGGGCGAATAGGATCATGGAAGCTGACCGTGCAAGACATACTCAAGAGTTGGAGAAGCTTCGGTCAGAATTGAGACATACCAGTGAGAGGGAACTCACGGCCATGAGGACGGAACTGGACATATTTCGGGAAAAGCATCTTAAGGGCCACTCGGATAAGCTCCAAATTTATCAGTTAGCTACGAACATAGTGGCCGATTTTCTGAGCGACTTTGAAAGGATATATGCAACTTCTCAAGTACCTCCTGATATAGGAGACCGTCTTGATGCTTTTAACCGTAACCGTATGAGAGTATATGGCTACCTTGCGATGCTTGCTCCTCAGCCTGTCATTGATGCATTTGATTCACTTATCGATCACTTGCTTGCAGTCAGGAATGCTGAAAAATCTTACGTGTTTGCCGAGATACGCCCCTTGATTATTGGCGTGCTAAATGAGATTCGGAAGGATATCGGAATCGATGTGAGTCCAATTGAGTATAGGGGAAAACGGTAAGAACTAGGTAATAAAAGTTGAACATGCCCCATCTCATTTCTGGATTCCCGCTTCCGCGGGAATGACAGAGCAGCGGATGGCGGGAATGACAGAGCGGCGGTGTTGGAGGAATAGAGCAGTACTCCTTCGACAATAGTTCATGGTGTTTGCGTACGGAGAATTGTTTCCTGGCATCGGCCATATTTTCTATCAGAATAGAGAAAGTGTTCATTATTGTCATTCCCGCGAAAGCGGGAATCCAGAATTCAGAGTTTTACGCCATATGAGGAGCTACTACGTTTACATACTGGCCAGCAAGAGAAATGGGACTCTGTATGTCGGTGTCACAAACAATCTAATCAGAAGAGTGTATGAGCACAAGAATGAGATGGTGGAAGGATTCACGAACAAGTATGGCGTTCACAAATTGGTCTATTATGAACAGACCAACGACCTGAAGAGTGCGATCCAGAGGGAGAGAAGGTTGAAGAAGTGGAATCGGAAATGGAAGATGGAGCTCATCGAGCAAGGGAATTCTGATTGGAAAGACTTGTACGATGAACTCACGGAGGAGACGGAAACTGACACTTAGAAAGATTCTGGATTCCCGCTTTCGCGGGAATGACGTGATGGGAGGCGAACGTTCGTTGCTAACTCTGAATTCCAGTTCTCGGGTCGAACGATGGGCAAGTCTAGCGGGAATGACATGAGGGGGGAGCGAACGCTTGCTGCTTACGGTGGATTCCCGTTCTCTGAGAGGATAAGCTGAGCGGGAATGACATGATGGGGAGAGCGAACGCTGGTTGTCAACTCTGGATTCCCGCTTTCGCGGGAATGACATGAAGAGGGCGGGAATGACATTACCAACTGTTCTCCAAGGTGTTGGGAACATCAGTTATGCCGATCGTAAAAGCGAATAGAAAACTAGCGGACTGGCTCTGGGGTTCCGTCTTTTGCGTATTTTTCGTCCTTGCCGTTTCGGCGGTGGCCGCTGGCGAAAGCGTCTCGAAGAAGGATGTGCTGGCGGGGCGGATCGACGCGATAGTGGCGGAGGCGAATGCTGACGAGGCGACGTGGGCCATCGAGGTGGTCTCGCTCGATACGGGCGAGACGCTCTACGCAAAGAACGCGCGCGCACTCCTCGTGCCCGCCTCGAACATGAAGCTGTTTACCACGGCCGCGGCACTGGAGCGGCTGGGGCCGGATTTCACCACGAAGACATCGTTCTATTTCGACGGCACGCTTGGCGAGGACGGCGCGCTCGACGGCAACGTGATCATCTATGGGCGTGGCGACCCGAACATATCGGGGCGCTTCACCGACAAGCCCACGTCCATCTTCGAGCAGGTCGCCGCGTCGCTCAAGGCACTCGGCCTGCGTGAGGTGCGCGGAAACATCGTCGGCGACGACAGCTATTTCGACTCCGAATACTACGGTCCCTGGCCGGAGGACGAGTCGTGCAAATGGTACGCCGCCCGCGTGAGCGCACTTTCGTTCAACGATAACTGTGTTGACATCTACGTGTGGCCGGGCGCGTCGCCGGGAGCGAAGGCGAAGGTCGCGAAGTCGCCGAAGACCTCTTTCGTTCGTGTCATCAACAGGGCGTCCACGACGAGCCACCGGAGCAACTCGGCGTGGATTTCGCCCGTCGGCGATGGCACGGCCGTTCTTGTGGGAGGCAGCATCTGGTCGCGGAAGAAGGAGGAGGTGCTGTATTTCCCCGTCGAGTCGCCGCCGCTGTATGCGGCCACGGTCTTCAGGGAAACGCTCGAGCGCGAGGGAGTCAAAGTCGCGGGCAAGGCGCGCACGCTCGGGGCCGACCACAAATCGGCCGTGCCTCCGGGGGCCGTGCCGGTCGTCGAACATGAATCGTTGCCTCTTTCGGAAATGATCAAGGTGGTGAACAAGCGCAGCCAAAACCTGCACGCGGAGCTCCTTCTGAAGCAGGTCGGGCTTCAGGCGGGGGAGGGACCTACGTTTGACGGCGGGGCCAAGGCGGTCCGCCATTTCGCGACGAGGGCGGGCGTCAGGCCGGACTCGGTAATCATCAATGACGGCTCGGGGCTTTCCAGAACGAACCGCGCGAGCGCAGATTCGATAGTACAGTTGCTGACGTTCATGGACGCGAGCAAGTGGAGCGACGCGTTCAGAGACTCGCTTGCGATTCCGGGCGTTGACAATTCGTTGCGCACGATGTCGAGGGCGGTGCCCGCCGGAAAGGTGGTGGGGAAGACCGGCTCGTTGAAAAACGTGCTTGCGTTTTCCGGCTACGCCACGGCGAAGTCGGAGCGGCTGGCCTTCTCAATCATAGTCAATGGCTTCGAGGGGGATTCGTCTCGGATACGAGAGGCGAGAGACAGGATTTGCAGGGAGCTGGCCCGTTACTGAGGCGACGTGTATCAACCTTGCTCTCTTGTCCGAGGATGTTACGCGCGACACTTCTTGAGCGAACCGAACGACTCCTTCATGCACTTCGGGCAGTAGGTGTGCGACGCGTGGCGCATGACTTTGTAGGGCTTTGCCACGCTCGTCCACTTGTTTCCCTGCCGCACCCTCAGACAGACACAGCATTGGATTATCACTGGACTCATTTCCTTCCCCCTCTGCTGGAGACCTGAGGCAATGTGGGCCGCCTCCGGCCCCGCCGTTCTATATCGCTTGCCCCCAAGAACAGTCAATTTTGATGCCATGTCCCTTCGGAAACGATTCAAGAACGTAACCACTTTATTCGGTTGCAGTTGCATCGCTCCAGCATTTTTGGTGTGGGGACACTTCAGATGTTTTTCGAGGGCAATTTCTTCCGAAACGCCGCGGAACAGGAAGAAAATTCCGCAGCTATGAAAGGGGGAAAAGACCCGGAACTGTCCGGGAGGGTATTTGGATGCTATTCCAGACGCCCCATAGCGCTTCTGCTTCCCGCTGGGTCATCGGGAATACTCTGGTAGGGGCAACCCCCCGTGGTTGCCCGTTCTTCTCATAAGACCGCAACTGTCCGTGATTCCGCAGGGCAGGCACGGGGGCCTGCCCCTACGAGCTCACATGACAGCGTCCGGCCCGGTCTTGCGGACGGAAGAGAACTTCCCATCTATTTCCCGGCAGGCCGATTCTCATTTCTATGCCGGACATTGCAGGGGAAATTCCGGACTTTTCCTTCTTGTCGCTCTCTCTGCGCAGACACGAATCGTGTGGACGATATGTCGGCGGCTGTTCTTGACAATCCGGAACGTCACGAGTATAATGCGGTTTGAGGAAATCCGAGAAAGGATTGCTCCTCGTTTGCGTGGGGATGTAGCTCAGTTGGGAGAGCGTTTGACTGGCAGTCAAAAGGTCGTGGGTTCGATTCCCATCATCTCCACTACATAACCTCTTGACAAGCGGCCACTTGGGAGGATGCCTGAGTGGCCTATTTTTATGTGCTTGATAAATGTGGCGGCTTTGTGGCTGTGGCCCGCCAAATAGGACACACTCCCCCAGTGAATATGCCCGGGTGGTGGCCAAGACCCAAGGAGCAGCTGCCCTGGTTTCCTCCAGTCCATAGTGGTACAGTTTCAGGGGAACAGTCATCACCACGAAGCTCTTGGAAACGTGACGCCTGATGATGTATACTTCGGCAGAAGGGAGGAGATCCTGCAAAAGAGACGTGAGCTCAAGCAACAAACCCTAGCCAGACGCAAGACCATCAACCTCGGCAAGGAAGCCGATCCTATAACCTAATTCCAATACCAAAATGTCCCAAATGGTTTGAATACTTACAGATACAGTGTTCGGTTTCGGGATGCCCCAGGATACGCCTATTACGGGAAGATGGTAACTGAAAGCTCTTGTTTTAGCCAGAGCTGATATTCTGATTTTTGGCGTAACAACGGTCAGTGTCAGAATTTGTTGGAGGACATTTTGTTCATGCAATCCAAACAGCTCCAAAAACCGTTCTGCGAACGCTCTGTTGCCATCATAAACGATCGCCTGGATATTGAGGGAGGTGCTGGAAACGTAGCTTTAGGTCTTGCCTCTATCCTCGCAAAAAAGAAGTTTGCGGTAACTGTCTTTACCACATGCTTCGATGCAAGCCTCTGGCCAGAGGAATTGTGTTCGGGCTTTTCACTGCATCTTGTTCCCGACTCGATTGGTCCATTCAGGCTTGAGAAATCGAAGAGGGTCAGAAGATTGCTCGTCGGTAGGTACTTAAGTGGGAAGCTGGATAAATTCGACATAGTTATATGCAGTAACAGCATTGCAATGCAATGGCTACATCTTGCGAAGAAATATAACAAGAATGTTCCCTTAGGAATTTTTCTTTGTCAAGAACCTACAAGAAAGGTCTTTGGAGAAATTACAGATACACACTTCTTTTCGGTGGAGAGACAAGACACAAGAAACGGCTATAATACTCACATTCTGCACGATATCCAAAAGCAACGGAGTCAGTGGAGAAAGAAGCGGAGAAAATATGCTCGAGACGCGATGTGGGAGGTTGAAGCGGCATCATCTGCTTCAGTGCTTGTGGCAAACAGCATGTTTTCAGCTCGGCACATCGAGACTGTCTTTCAAAGATCTCCTCTCGTAGTCTACCCAGGTATTTTCAAGAATGGCGAAGTCACGAAATGCACACAAGATGAGGCTGAACCTTATATAGGCTATGTTGGGAGGTTGTCAACCAAGAAGAATGTCCAAAATATACTGGAAAGTTTCCGCATATTTCGAGAGCTCACGGGCAACAGCCAGCTTCTTCTGAAGTTCATCGGTGATGGGCCGGCATACACGGAGCTTCGTGCAAGAACATCCTCATTGGGCCTCGAAAAGAAGGTGTTCTTTCGAAACTATCTCAACGACCGGGATTTGTCTGTCTTTTACGCAAACGCAGAGATGATCATCTATATCCCTATTGATGAGCCTTTTGGATTAGTTCCTCTTGAAGCACTCGCCCATGGCACGCCTGTAATTGTATCGGATCATGGGGGCCCGGCTGAGGTCTTAAGCCACAAGCTGAATGCATATCTTGTGAATCCGTTCGATCCCGAGAAGGTAGCCGAGGCAATTTCTTATTTCTTAGCCAACAGGAACGTAGCGCGCAGCATGGCAATTAGAGGTCGTGATCTCGTCGCTTCTTATTATACGATGGACAGATTCGCAGATGAAGTGCTACGGTTAATCGAGACTTCTGGAATTGCCAAATGAGAACTAAGAACTACTGGCGGTTGTTCGCATACTTGTAGAAGAAACTTGACCATCTCAACATGATCCGATAACAATACAGTGTCATGTGCTGGGTGGGGCTTCTGCATCTCAGCCTAGTGCAACTCTGGTTCGGTTTTCGCGCTCCGGGCGGGACTATTCGAAGACCGTTTTTCCGGCGACAATGGTCTTGCGAACTTTGATGTTTCTTATCTCCATGGGATTCTTGAGCGGGTCGGCGGAAAGCACAATCAGGTCAGCATACTTGCCGACCTCGATTGAGCCGATTTTTTTCTCCTGAAACACCTGCCATGCCGCGTCTATGGTCACGGCACGAAGCGCCTGCATGGGGCTGATTCGCTCATCGGCTCCGATGATTCTGCCGCTCCTGGATATTCGATTGACCGCGCTCCATACGAGCACCATCGGTTCCATGGGCACAACGGGAGCGTCGAGGTGGATGCTGAAGGGAATACCCCTCTCGAGTGTCGATTTCGCGGGATAGATGCCGGCGGCCCGCTCCGGGCCCAGGAATATTTCCCAGTGACGGTCGCCCCAATAGTACGGATGAACGAGATGATAGGTGGGCGTCATCCCCAATTCTTTGATTGCGTCTAATTGTTCCATCTTCATCTGTTGACCATGGACGATAATAGGACGGGCGTCCTGGCGATAATGTTCCTGTTGAGCCTGCCTGAATGCGTAGATGAAATTATCGATGGCGGCGTCGCCGTTGCAATGGACGGCAACCTGCATGCCGGCGTTGTGAAACGTCTTCACCTTTTCCGCGAGCTTCTCTCGCTCTATTCTCGGATATCCCCTATAAGTCGGGTCGCCCTTGAACGGGGTGTAATAGGGATCTCTCATGTATGCGGTAAACGCCTGTGTCGAACCATCCGAGATCAATTTTGCAGCGCCTACTCGAAACTTTTCGGTGTTGTATTTCTGAGGATCGACCTCGTGCCTCACAATTTTCATCGCCAGCTCTTCATCGGGCCACACGACAAGGCGCAGTGGAATGATGCCAAGCCGTGAAGCCAACGACAGACTCTTGAACGTCGGTTCGTCCGTGAGACCATTCTGGGCGGTCGTTACCCCGACTCTGAGGTAGTCGTCCACGCCTTTGCGGACAATTATCAGCCTATCCCATATTGACAAATCCAACAGCGGCCAGTATATCTCCATCGCGCATTCTTCCATCACCCCAGTCGGCTCACCCGTCACGGGATCCTTGCGGATGACCGCGCCTTCGGGGTTTTCGGTCTGCGAGGTGATGCCTGCCCTGGCAAGCGCGAGACTGTTGGCGACTCCCATGTGGCCCGAAATGTGAAAGATGACAATCGGGTGCTCCGTCGATGCCCGGTCGAGGTCGTCGCGCGTTGGATGGCGCCTGTCTTCGAGAAGCGTGTCATCGTAGCCCAGTCCCAGAATCCATTCACCTTTCTTTGTCTGGGCGGCCTTCTGACGCAAAGCCTCAACGAGTTGAGAAATGTTTGTAATCGAACCAATAGGCGGGCTGTTCAGATTCACAGCGAGCGCATACAGACCAGTGCCCGGGAAATGGCCATGCGCGTCGATGATGCCGGGCATCATGGTCTTGCCATTGAGATCGAACACGTCGGCGCCGTCCTCGATGAATTCCCGCATATCCTCATTGCTGCCGACGGCGACAATCCGCCCATTGCGGAATGCCACGGCTTCCGCAACTTGGTTCTGCGGGTTCATCGTGAGTATTGCGCCATTGATGTACACCTGGGTTTTCGGCGGGAGGATAAACCACAGGATGGCAACCACCACAGCGGCCAGCAATGCAACCGCCGCTGCAAGGATGACAGACGCTTTTCTCACTTCTTACCTCTTCGATTCAGTGCTGCGATGTTACCCCCTTCTCATCTTGAAGGCGACACAGAAAGCGCCTGCCTTAGAATACGGGAAGGCCCAGGACCGCGATTTCCGCCCGTCACGGCACCCAGAAGGGACCGCTTTTCCCGATTCCCTTAAGAGTGGCAAAGAACTCTCCCATATACTCCGGTATTCGGGAAACGTAGTCGGCGTCCAGACGCCTGCGGAAAAATTCGATGGAGAACAGTTTCACAAGGTCGGGCAGCGGCACTATCCCATCCTTCTTCTCTTCGGTATAATCGGCCCAGTTCTTCAGGTGTTCTTCCGACCGGAAGAAAACCATCGTGCTTCAGGCAAAGCCCGGGTCTTGCATCCACTGCAAGAACGGAACCGACACATGCCCGATTATCCCGTCCGGGCTCGTGTTAAGGATTTCGCCGTCCTTGATCTCGACCCGTATGGGCTCACCGCAGTCCAGACACGGGGAATCGATTCGAACAGTTTTTCCAGGAAAGAGCCAGCAGACCGCCAGCGATTCGAATGCTCACTGGCCGAACCATTTCTGCTGACCGTCAATCGTGATGCGGAACTGATTCATGAGGCTGTTGAACGGCGCCATCGACACGATGATATCCGTCTTCGGATACAGCCATCCGGGCACTCCGGCATTGACCAAGTCGTGGAGCGCCTTCCTGCCTTCCTCCACGGAAACACCCAATTTCTTGGCTATCTCCGTGTAGTGAGGCGCCTGCCCTGTTTCCACGAAGCGCTTCAGGATTACGTTGTGGGTCCTGTCCAGCAGGCTCGGCTCACTCATGAATTCTCACCTCCTCGTGTTTGTTGAAATTGGTCTTAAAGACCTCAGTTGCCATGATGCGCATTCCACTTGGGTCACTCCAGTTCTCCGTCCTATATCAAAGGTTTACGCGCAGGCCTTTAGTGTGAAGATATTCTTTGACTTCTCTGATGCCCAGAATCCGATAATGAAAGACCGAGGCCGCCAAGAGAATCTGCGCGCCGCCCTCGACCGCAGCTTCATAGAAGTGCTCGAGTTTGCCCGCTCCGCCGGATGCCACAACCGGCAGGTCCACGGCATCGGAAATGGCTCTTGTAAACTCCAGGTCGTATCCCGCCTTCGTTCCATCGCCGTCCATGCTCGTCGGCAGGATCACACCGGCGCCAAGCTCTTGACACTCTTTCGCCCAGGCGACGGCGTCTTGTCCAACGGGTTTTGTGCCTCCTGAAACCACAAGCTCGAATCCGGACGGCATCTTCTTGTTTCGTCTCGCGTCTATTGCCACCGTAATTTTCTGCGGCCCGAACTTCTCCGCGGCCCGCTTGACCAAGCTGGGATTCTTCACGGCCGCGCTGTTCATGGAGATTTTGTTGGCGCCTGACTCGAGAACCATTTCGATATCTTCCAGCGTGCCAATGCCCCCGCCAACCGTCAGGGGTATGTCGATCACCGATGAGACATTCTCGACCCATTGCAGCCTTGTCTTTCGATTCTCAACCGTAGCCGCTATGTCGAGCATTGCGAGCTCGTCGGCGCCTTCCTCCTGATACAGCCGTGCGCATTCGACGGGATCGCCTGCATCTTTAAGGTCCACGAAATGGATGCCTTTGACCACCCTGCCGTCCTTCATATCGAGGCAAGGCATGATGCTGATCGCTTCCATGAGGTCGTCCTCCAATGGTTGGCGAAGCGCCTATCGCCGCTGCCCAGACCGGCACAGGTGTCGGGAATCCTAATTAACACATGTTCTCTGTTCTTGTCAAGCGAGAATCGACAGCGGAGCGCTCACGGGCTGTGGGTGTTAGGTGAGGCATGCGCAACTGCGGCGGTGGCTTGACTTAGAATTCTCCGTGCTGCTTCCCGCTGCCGACCGCCTCCAGTGTGGCCCTTGCGAAACCTGTAACCGCCGGGTGCGTGAGCAGTCTCTTGAGGCCGCCGCCCTCGATTTCGCCGGCGTAGTACTCGAGCAAGGCCGCGAGATTCTCTTTGGCGTTTTGGACCATGAAGCCGATTTCATTCTCGGGGTCCTCTCCCGCCGCAACGGCTTTGGACAGCAGATCGACGACCCCGTCTTTCAGCTCGCCAAGCAGAGCGCTCGTCTCCAGGTTCGGCTGCCGCAGGTGGTCCGCGAGACGGGTGAGCAGCGACGACGCATCCGTCCGGAGCTCGGCAACGACTGAGTGCAGGGTGGAATCCGGATAGTCCAGCACCTGCGCGACCGCATGCGCCACTCCGAGGAGCGACTGCTCGGCCGTCTGTACCTTCATGTCACGGACATAGATCGGGTCCTCTTTGAGATACTCTTTCCGGTAGGGGAGACTGCCGTCGTCCTTGATATCTTTGCCGAAGAAGTGATACCGCTTGGCCGGTGGAATTCGTATGTGCCGATTCGTCGGGTCCACGGTTTCTTTGAGCGTAGCCCAAATCGCCTTGAGGTCGGTGTACTTCGCCTGCACCTTCATGAACGTCGAAGGTTCGCCGAAGTGGTGTTTCCAGCGCTCTTCCAGCTCCTTCACCATCTTTCTGACGCGGCCGTTCGGGGCGAAACGGTCGAGCGCCGAAATCATTGCATACCCTTCGTACGCCCGCTGTCGGTGGCCCTCTGCGATCTGTCGGAAATGCTCGTCGTCATATTCCTTATATCGTTCGTATCCGTTGAAATAAATCTTCAGGAAGCGCAGGATGGTTGGCCCCCATGTGTTGAGCAATCGCTTGTCGCCCGTTCGGATGAACTCCATGATCTCGTGCTCGTAGAGATGCTTGTGGACCATGCCGCCGCCGTAGAAACTGACGTCCTCCCATTTGAACGGCTTGATGCGTCCCTCCTCCTTCAGCCGTTTGTAAAGCGGCGTGCCGGGGTAGGGGGTCACGCGCGTGAGCTGCGCGGCGGTCGGTTCGCACGTGAGGAAGTATTGAAAATCTTCCTCCAGCGTTTCACGCGTGTGAAAATCGAAGCCGGCCATCCAACCGATCATCGTTGCGATGCCTCGCGCATAGAGCTCATGCACAATCTTCTTCGCATCGCCCACTCGCTTGCCGTACCCCTGGTCGGGCGCGAACTTGGATTCCAGCCCGATGAACATGTTGCGGACGTTATTGTGGGCCATCTCGTCCAGGTCGTCGTATGTCGAGAGCGTATTGATGCTGATCAGGATGGTTATCATGAACTGGGAAAAGTCGATCTCCGGGTCTTCGCGCATCAGGCGGCCGACTTCATTGATAAACTCTTTGTTCTGGTCTTCCTCGTAAATGATGATGTTCGTTCCCGGCGCGTGTTTCTGCCACATCTTGATTTCGTTCTTTATCTGTTCGGCTGTGACGAGAAGATGTCGCTTGCCGCCGAAATGAGTCGTCGTCGTGCAGAAATCGCATCCGCGATCGCATCCGACGGCGGCGATGAGCGCGCTCGTGTCTCCGGGAGGCCATCGGTCCAGCCACGGCACGGAGCCGAACGCGCAGCGGGGGAGATAGTGCTGGCGCACGGGGGCGTTCACGTCGTCGCCGAGATGTTCGCGAAACCACCGCACGCCGTCGCCCAGCACGATGTGATCGACGAGCTTTTTCCATTCCTCCTCGGGGTAATATGCGCCCACGCTCTGCGCGACGAAGCTGCCCAGGATGACCTCGCTCTTGGGTGAATGCCTGCGCGCCATGCGGCACATCTCCATCACGCTCTCGAGATTCGGGGTGAGCGAGGAAATGCCCACGCAATCGTAGCCCTTCTTGACCTCCTCGACCCAGTTCTCCATCGTCGGATGGTCCAGCACAACGCACGGAGCGGAGATGTTCTGCGCGATGATAAACGGCCCAACGAGATGCATGTGTGCCTCGACAGTGAAGATCCCCTGCCCTTTGAAAAATCGCTGGCGCATGATATCGGTCGGGGTATCATGCCACGGTTGGATGGGATAAGGAGTGACGGGTGTGGAAAGCAGCACGCGCTTCATTCTGATGCATCCTCCTTGGGTCGCTGCAACCAGGTCCGATAAATGAATGACGGTTCAGTCATACAAGACTATAACTCAAGCCCCAATTTGTCAAGCCCTCTCCGGCTGCGGCCGCGCAAGAACCTGGCAACGCACGGCCGTGATGGTCGAGCAGCCAAACGTGATTGAGCTGCGGCGGCAGAAATGCACTTATCAAGCTTCACTCGCTCGACTCGACCGGGGCCGCGGGGGCTCAGTTGACAAAAAAGGCGAGCAGATAAGCGCCCGTACAGCCGCCTATCTGCTCGCACAGATGAACCGCAACACGCTTCAGCAGAGCTTAGAACGTATCATTCTGCTCTACCATGGTAATGATGTTTTGCGCGTAGGCAATGAGCATCGCCGCAACTTCCGAGGAGATCTTGTTCCCCGTTTGGGCGTTGACCTCGTTGATGAACGCGTTCAACTGGCCTATCGCGGCATTATCCTTGTCCTTGTCAATCGACGTCTGCGCCGCCTGCACTTTTGAGTAGAGACTGGTCTTCGTTTCATCTGACAGGACATCATCGGGGAGCGTACTGATGATGTCTGTCAACCCATCGATGCTATCGATGCAGCCGTTCGCGTCAGCGTCAAAGCCGGTTGCGTCTACGTCGGGACAGGTGTCAACGTTGCCGCAGACACCGTCGTGGTCGGCGTCATTGTAGGGGTCGAGCGGACAACTGTCGCACACATCGCCCAGTCCGTCGGTGTCGGAATCCGTTTGGTCGGCGTTCGACACTTCGACGCAGTTATCGCAGGCATCTCCGACGTTGTCGCCGTCGGCGTCCGCCTGGTCGGTGTTCGCGTTGACCGGGCAGTTGTCGGCGTTGCCGCAGATCGTGTCGCCATCGGCGTCGTTGTCTGCATCGAGCGGGCACGCATCGCATGCGTCGCCGATTGCGTCTCCATCGGCGTCGGCCTGGTCGGCGTTCGGTGTGACAGGGCAATTATCCACGTCGCCGCAGACGGCATCTGTATCTGCATCGTTGTCGGCGTCATTCGGACAACTGTCGCACACATCGCCCAGTCCGTCGGTGTCGGCGTCACTCTGGTCCGCATTGGAAACGGTCGGACAATTGTCCACGTCGCCGCAGACGGTGTCGGCGTCGATGTCGTTGTCTGCATCGAGCGGGCACGCGTCATCGGCGTCGCATATCTCGTCGCCGTCGGAGTCTTGCACGCAGCCCTCGCAGACGTCGCCGACGCCATTGGCGTTTTCATCGAGCTGGTCGGGATTGTTCACATCGGGACAGTTGTCACATACGTCTCCAACGCCGTCACCGAGGGCGAACTTCTGGATGCGGCAATTGTTGACTTCGGTGACGTAGACCAAGCCGGAACGGATCGCGATTCCGTAGGGGTTGAAGAACTGCCCTGCGCCTGTGCCGTAGCTTCCCCACTTGCCCAGGAAGTTTCCATCGGAGTCAAACATCTCAACGCGGTGATTCTGATAGTCGGTAACATACAGGTGGCCCATGGGATCGAAGGCGATGCCGGACGGGCCGTTGAACTGCCCGTCACCGGTGCCGAAACTTCCCCACTTGCCCAGGAAGTTTCCGTTCGTATCGAACTCCTGGACGCGGTGGATGTACGTGCCAGACCAATTGCCGCTGTCGCAGACATACACGACATCGGACGAATCGATGGCGATTCCCCTTGGCGAGCCGAATTCGCCGTCACCGGAGCCGTAGGTTCCCCACGAAATTCCCGCGAAGTTGCCGTTGGCGTCGAACTTCAGAACCCGCCGATTGCCTGCCTCCAGAACGTACCCATTGCCGGAGGAGTCGAAAGCGATTCCCACGGCGCTCCAGATTCCGGCGACGCCGTACGACGGCGGGGGAGGAAGCGGAGGGGAGGTGGCGGCGGGCCACTTCGTGACGAAACCGCCGTTGCTGTTGAATACCTTGATTTGATTGGAGTCGGTCACATATATGTTGCCGTCGGGACCGATCGCGATACCCTTCGGATCGCGGAACTGATCATTGGCGGTGCCGTAGCTTCCCCACTGCGTCAGGAGATTCCCGTTGGCGTCGAACTTCTGGACCCGATAATTCTGCCAATCGGTCGCGTACACGGAGCCGGACTCATCGACTGCGACGCCGTGAGGGAACATGAATTGGCCGGGGTTGGTTCCCCTGCTCCCCCAGTACAGCTTAGGCGCGAGACCCGGATCCGATTCAGTCTGATCCGGATTCGAGATACCTGGACAATTGTCGCAGACGTCGCCCAGCCCATCGGCGTCGGCGTCGGCCTGCGACGCATTGGGTGTGGTCGGGCAATTATCCGCCGCGTCGGGGACGCCGTCGCCGTCGGCGTCTGGTTCCACATAGTCATATGTCAATATCGTGTCGTCGACCAGATGCCACTGTCCGGCGCCCGATTCCACCTGGATGGGCTGAACGGAGAAGGCCGAAGTTCCCGCATAAACGGTGTCGATATAGAAGTCGATCCCGGTTGGCGTCTGTTTTATTTCAAAGAGATGCCAGCCGAGCGACCTGGCAATGGTTGTTACAAAATGCGTCCAGGAGCCCGTGTTGTTGTTTCGGCCGAAGACCGTATAGAAATCCTCGCTCAGGGCTGATTTGCCGATGCCGACGTAATGGTTGGAAGTCTCCTCGACGTTCATTGAAAACCATCCGCCGACGGTCATATTGTCGTACATCCACGTGCTGAGGACATAATTCTGCCCATCCCAATCGGCGATGCCGGTGGTGTACGTCATATAGGTTGCCGACATCGAGCCGCCGTCGTGATAGTACCAATCTCTCCACATGGAGTATGAACCGCTCACCTTATCGTCCGCGTATTGCCCATACGCGGTGTAATAGGAAAACGCCCAGTTGCTCCAGTCATTATCCTCGTAATCATCGATGATAATTGTTTTTGATGCCGCAAAGGCGGCCGGCGTCCCCCACTGGAATACAAAAAACAGAGACAAGACAAAGATGATGATCTTACTGCACGTTGCTACTTGCTTCTTCATGACATGCTCCCTCCTTCAAATGATTCCTGTGACAACCACTCCCGCACCCGGCGCGGGATAATACCCTCAGCTTCTCGACGGCTCTCTATGCTTATGCTCGGTCGTTTTTCGGGATTGTCCCCAGTCTGTCCTTGACGTTCTGAAGCGTGGTCGTTTCCAGGTATGTGATAAGTGACTGCCGAGTCTTCTTCCACAGGTCGTGCATCGGGCATATGAGGTTGAACCCGCACATCGGAGTCGGGAGCGTACAGACGTCGCAGCAGAGGGAGCCCCCATCTTTCAATTGAGCCTGACATCTCAATCCCATGGGGCATTCGGCAAAGGCGTATTGTCCGTCGACGGCGAACACGATATCCAGGAGCGAAACCTCCGAGGGTTTGCGTATAAGCGCATAGCCCCCACGGGGGCCAGGCACTCCTCTGAGAATTCCGGCCTTGGTCATTTCCTGAAGCGCCTTACGGGCATAGGCCTCGGGAATTCCGGCTTTTTCACAGGTGCGCTTTACGCTGAAGGTTGGGAGGGGGCCAGTTTCAAGTGCGCTCACTACCGTGCGGATGGCGTACTGGCTGGCTTTTGAGAATAGTCTCATGTGGAGAATCCCGCGCCAGAGAATAACCCACAAATCTGGATATTTGTATCCAGATAGGCGGAATCATACCACAGCCTATCACTCAAGTCAAGGCTATTTTCGCTTGTGGTTCTTCAGCAAGAGAGAACACCGAGGCTGATTGGCTGTGTAAGCTCCCTTCTGCAAGACGTTGACGCTACTCTATTCTTGCAATTAGCTGCGGTCTCGTGCGGCTGAGCAGCGGGGTCCTCTCACTGACCCACGGCAGCGCACCCGCGCCTCCAAGCCGGCGGGAATCATGCGGCCTGTCCCGGTCGCCAAGATGGAAAGGACCGGCCCGGACAAACGAACCCTAACTGGCGAAGACCAGTCTCCCCCCCTGTCAGCTTTCTTTATAGCCTTGTAAAGAATCCTGTCGGCAGGCCGCTTCACTGTATCGGTCAGCGTGAAAAGCAGTGTATTTATTGGGCATTAACGTTCGTTCGACCGTGTTTTTCCGTGGCATGTTATTTGCTCATATTCTGGGAGCAAAGGGCCGTGAGAAGGACTCGATGTGCAGCGGATGCGGCATGGCCCACAGGCAGGCACATAGGGGGGGTGGATTGTCGGAACGTTCTCCATGGCTGTGGAGTTTGCGACAGGCGTATCGCTGCACCTGGAGAAACGCATGAACCGAATCGTAGAAGACAACCTGCGTCCCGGCGATGACCCCGGGATGCCATCGTACGAACAGCTCCATTTACCCAAGATGGAAACAGCGAGCGGCTTATCGCCAGACGACATTGCCGAAGGGCGCGGTTCGAAGGGTATCCACGGAGAGGGCAACGTGTATCGGTCCTTCAACTTTGCCCAATTTCTCATTTACAACAACAGCCGCACGCTGCGGGCGCTCGCGATTGACGGGAACGATGCTGAGCGTTCCCTCATCGCCGACACGCTCGCCGGCTGCGGTGCGGAGGTGAGCTTTGCAGGAGACGGTGTCGAGGCGGCTCAAAAAATGCGGCAAGCGCATTTCGACATGGTCTTCGCGGAGCGCCACGTGGTCGCAAAGGATAAGTTCAGGCTGATTTCTCTCGCAAGGGAGACATCTCCCGATACCGAGATATTCGTGGTGTGTAAATACGAGGAAATGAGCAACGCCGTGGAGTGCACGAGAAGAGGAGCCGAAGGACTCATCATCAAGCCGGACGTTAAGGAGCAGGTCGCCGTGGCCGCAGGCAAGACAAGGGAGCGAAAAGACCTGAGACTGCTGGCATATACTGACGGACTGACCTCGCTGTTCAACCGCAGCACTTTCGAATATTTTCTCCTGCAGGAATGCCATCGAAGCACCCGCCACGGACATTCCTTTGCGTTGATGATGCTGGACATCGACGATTTCAAACAGTACAACGATATGAACGGCCATCTGGTCGGCGACATCGCCCTGATCAAGCTGGGAAGGCTGCTGAGACAGTGCACGCGCGCCTCGGACATCCCCGCCCGTTACGGCGGGGATGAATTTGCGGTTATCCTGACGGAAATCACCCGCTCCGAAGCGTTGCACAGAGCGACTCGCTTGAACCGGACCGTTTTTCTCACGCCGTTCCAGTATGAGAAGAACATGGGCGCCAAGAAACTGACGGCAAGCGTCGGGCTGGCGCTGTACCCGGAGCATGGGAAAGACCATCACGAGATCGTCGCAAGCGCGGACCGCGCCCTCTACCGGGCGAAGGCCGAGGGAAAGAACCGGGTTTGCGTCTTTGACAAATCAGACAAGCCGGCCGGGTCGGGCCGCTGGTGATCGTTTCACAAACCGCGCGAGGAACTTGTGACCGGGCACATCGAGGCGCGGCCGCCGGGACCGCGGCCGGGCCGTCGGCCGATGGATTGAATCCGTTGGCGCAAGCCTGAGTGGGATTCGGATCCCGTCTCCCTGATGCACACCTTGCCCGGATAGACCTCATACTTCGCGCGATAGCTGAGCGGCGTCATGTTTGGCATGATGACGTTGGCTCCCCGCCCGAGGCCGAGCTCGCGTCCGACGGCGGAGTTGACCGTCGCCAACGCCGTCGTGGCGGGGATGTTGGCTTCGGGACAGACGATGCGCGTGAGCGCGATCACCTTGTACGTCATCTCTTCCGTGTTGGGCGCCTGTTCGTTCTCAGGGATGGGCCGTCGCCATTCACCCGAGCCGACGGGCGTATCCGGGTGGGGAATGTAGGGGCCCACTCCGACCATGTCGAGGTCGAGCTTCCGGAAGAGGTCGATGTCGTCGGCGAGGCCGGCAAACGTCTGTCCGGGGATGCCGATCATGACACCGCCTCCGATTTCGTAGCCCATCTCCCTTAGTCTTAGCAACGCAGCCAGGCGGTCCGACACCCTTCCCGGAAGCGACGGATGGATTAACCGATAGAGGTCGGGGTCGGAGGTCTCAAACCGGAGAAGGTACCTGTCGGCCCCGGCCCGCCGCCAGGCCTGCAGGTCTTTGTCGGGACGCTCTCCCATGCTCAGCGTGACGGCCAGCCGGGTCTCGGCCTTTATGCGGCGAATGACGGCGGCAAGCCAACCGGTTCCGATACCGTAGTCTTCGCCCGACTGGAGGACGACCGTGCCGTAGCCGTATCCCACGGCTGCACGGACGCACGTCATGATCTCGCCCTCTGTCATTCGGTAGCGTTCGACCTTCTTGTTGTCACGCCGCAGGCCGCAATAGCCGCACTGCCGCACACAGTGGTTGGAGATCTCAATCAGGCCGCGCAGGTGCACCTCGTCGCCGACGGTTTCGCGCCTCACCCCGTCGGCCCAGCGCCAGAGCTGCGCAAGGCGTTCTTCGTCCTCTTCCCGCAGCCATGCGAGTATTTCGCTCCGGTTCATTGTTGCTGCCTTTTCACTTCCCGATACACTTCCAGCGCGGCCGGGAACGGATCGAGCGCGCGCTCGAGGATGCCGAGTGAGTAGGCTATCGCCAGTCCATAATTGGTTATCGGCGCCTTCGCCTGGCGGCATCGCAGCAGCCGCGTCAGCATCTCGCGCCGGTTCAGCATGCAGGCGCCGCAGTGGACGATGAGATTGTAGCGCGAGATGTCGTCGGGGAAGTCGTGTCCCTGAATGGTGTCGAACTCCAGTTTTCCGCCCACGTATTGAGTCAGCCAGCGGGGAATTTTCACGCGGCCGATGTCCTCGGCTATCGGATGATGCGAGCATGCCTCGCAAATCAATATGCGGTCTCCCGGCTTCAGTCGTTCGACGGCCAATGTCCCCATAACCTGTTGTACAAGGTCGCCCTTGAAACGTGCGTAGAGAATCGAGAACGAAGTCAACTTGATTTCGCGCGGGGTGTCGGCGGCCACTTTCAGAAACACCTGTGAATCGGTCACCACGAGTTTTGGGGGACGCTTCTGTCGTTCCAGCGCGTCGCGCAGCTCGCGCTCCTTGACAACCATGCAATAGGCGTCGCTATCCAGCAGGTCGCGGATTGCCTGAACCTGAGGCAGAATCAGCCGTCCTTTTGGCGCCTCCTTGTCAATGGGAACCACAAGCACCGCCATCTCTCCCGCGCCAACCAGGTCACCGAGGATTATCGGGTTGTTGATAAATTCCGCAGGAGCCGTATCGAGCAACGCCCGACGAAAATCCAGTATTCCCATGTTCAGAGTGGCAGCGGTTCTTACGACGGGGATTTTCCGCGATTGCAGCCGTTCAACGACTCCGCCGTTCGGCTGAGCGAGGTCAATCTTGTTAAGGACCACTATGCTCGGGATTTTCTGGTTGGCGAGCTCATCCAGCAGTCGTTCCTCGAAGGTTCCCCATTTGCGGGCCTCGCACACGACGACGCCGAGGTCTGTACGGTCAAACACCTGGCGCGTTCTCTTGACACGAAGCTCGCCGAGTGCGCCTTCGTCGTCTATTCCCGCGGTGTCGATGAACAGCACAGGCCCCAGCGGCAGAAGCTCCATAGGTTTCTCGACCGGGTCGGTCGTGGTGCCCGCCTGCTCGGACACAATGGAGACCTGCTGTCGCGTTATCGCGTTGAGCAGGCTCGACTTTCCGACGTTGCGGCGGCCAAACAGCCCGATGTGGAGTCGGAGTCCTTTTGGAGCGCGTTCACCCATTGTTTCCCCTTTTCGGCGCACCGGGCGAACCGAGGCGGCAAACGGCTTCCGGGCTCACCAATTCGTCAAATTTTTCGGCAGTGAGCAGTCCCTCGGCGATGGCCGTTTCCTTGATGCTCCTGCCGGTTTCATCGGCCAACTTCACGAGACGGCAAGCGCCCTCGTAACCGATTGCCCGTAGTAACGCCGTTGCCGTAGCGGTCGAACTTTCCACGTGTCCGCGGCAACGCTCTTCATCGGCCTCGATGCCCTCGACGCAGAGGCGCCTCAGGATATCGCAGCCGCGAGCGAGCAGCGTGCAGCTCTCCAACAGGCAGTTGGCAATGAGAGGGAGAAAGGGATTGAGCTCCAAGTTGCCCGACGCTGCGGCCAGGGCAATCGTCTGGTCGTATCCCATTACCAACATGGCCAACTGCGAGACCGCCTCGGGGATCACCGGATTGACTTTGCCGGGCATGATCGAAGAGCCCGCCTGTCGCGACGGCAGACGAATCTCGCCGAACCCCGCTTCCGGCCCCGAAGCCAGCAGGCGAAGGTCCGTGCAGACCTTCAGGAGAGATGTCGCGCAGGCTTTCAAAATGCCCGAAACCTCGACGAACACGTCGGCGTTCTGCGTTGCTTCGACCATGTTCTCGGCTCGGGCCAGACCGATTCCGGTCAGTTCGCGCAGGGTGTCCACTACGCGAAAGATAAATTGGCGAGGCGAGGTGATGCCCGTGCCGATGGCGGTGCCGCCAAGATTGACCACGCGCAGCCGTTCTTCGCACTTATAGATGCGCCATCTGTCGCGGCTGAACGCTTCGGCATAGGCACTCATCTCCCGCCCCAATGTGGTGAGGACGGCGTCCTGCAATTCGGTGCGACCGACCTTCACAATATGAGCGAACTGCTTCTCTTTGGACTGAAACGCTTCCTGTAGTGAAACCACCCGGTCTTCGAGTTCGCGGAGCAGTCGAATCGACGCCACCCTTAATGCAGTCGGATAGGTGTCGTTGGTGGATTGGTGCAGGTTGATATCGTCGAGCGGGGAAACGCAGTCGTAGTTGCCCGGAGTTTCTCCCAGAATCGCCAGAGCGCGGTTCGCCAGCACCTCATTCACATTCATATTGGTCGAGGTCCCGGCACCACCTTGCAGGCAGTCCACAATGATGAAGTCGTTCAACAAGCCATCCGCCATTTCCTTGCAGGCGCGTTCTATTGCGTCGGCCTTGGCTTCATCCTTCCAGACGCCCAACGCCCGGTTTGTCATGGCACAGGCGAGCTTCACGCTGCCGTAGGCGCGCACCAACTCCGGATGCACCCGTCGCCCGGCGAGGGGGAAGTTTTCGACAGACCTGGCGGTGTGGATACCGTGCAGGGAATCGGCCGGCAGACGCACCTCACCGATTAGGTCGTGCTCGGAACGGTACCGTTCACTCATGGTCGTCTCTTTGACAGCGGTGTCTGTTCTACAGACTTTAGCCGCCGTCCGTCGTCTCAGTGCAGCCAATGCAACTCCTCACCGACGCGTCCTCAAAATCTGTAGATGAGCGACGTTTGAACTCGGACGCTGTCTCCGTCTTCGAGGTTCTTGTAGTCGGTCTCCCAGCGCGACAGCTCAATTCCCGCCTGCACTGCCTCGTTCACGTCGTAGATGACGTTTCCCCAGACCGCGCAGTTGCGCGAGCGGTCGCCGTCGTTCAGGTCGCCGTTGTCGGGGTCGTCGAGGCCGGCGCCGAGGTTGTAGTGCCACCGGCCAAACGGGCCGAGGCTCAACGCCACCCAGCCGCCTGCGCTTTGTATCTCATCCATCGTGGTCTGGTTCACCCCTTGGCCGATGCCGCCCAAGTAATCGTCCAGATTCTCGCCCGTCCAGAATTCTCCCTTTGCGGTCAGCCACTGGAAAATCGGCAGGGTGACGTCCACATTCGCCGACCAGGAGTCGAACTTCTTGTTGTTGTCCGACGCGTCCATGTCGAACTCTTCCTGTCCCCAGTGACCGGAGACCCCCACCGTCGCCTTCTCGTCCGTCAAGAAGGGGAACGACAGGGCCGTCCTGCCCTGGAAGGTGGGGAATCCCGTGTCTTCGCCGGTGTCTCCGGGGTCGTAGGCGATGTCGTCTCCTATCGTACGCGTGGCCGCGGCCTGAAACACGAGATGCGAGTCGGCGCCTACGTCGAATCCCTTCGTCAAACGGAACTGGGGTCGCCGGTAGCCGATGTTCCCGACCCACCAGGCGACCGAGTAGTTCAACGTGTACGGATAGAGCGGAGAGATCACGTCGGACGTCTGACCCGCCAGGATGCTGAAGTCTCGTTCGGGCCAATTCAGTTCGAGGTAGGCGTGCCGAAGCATCACTCGGTTCTTGTTTTCGCCGCCGCCCTCGTAGAAGTCAATCTCGACTCTTCCCCGTGTCGAAGCGCCTCCAAACTCGGGGCCGTCGAATTTCAGTCCCAGCCTCGATTCCCGCGCGGTCGCGTTGAACTGGTCGTCGTCCTCGCGGTCCTCTTCGGATTCCACCCATCGGGCGAAATTGCCGACATCGGTGCGCGCGCTGTCATAGGCGGCGTCAAACTTCAGGTATCCGTAAAGCACGACGGGATACGACGACCGCACTGCCGGCTTATCCTTTCCGGCAACGGGAGCGGGTTGTTCGGGAAGGAGCGACTTGATCTCATCGAGGGCCGCCTCGAGGCGTTCGACTCTTTGTCGCAGTTCAACATTCTCTCGTTTCAGCCTCTCCATTTCGTCCGCATTCTGGTTCTCCTGTGCCCACGCGTTCCCGAATAGCAGCGCCATCACAACCAGCACGGATGTGAGTAGTTTTTTCATGATTCATCCTCGCGAATCCTGAAGCGCGCCGCAGCCGTGGGTCATTTCCCGTGCGAATCCTCCCCGTGAGCCTTCTCGCAGGACCGCCGGCGTGCGGCGCTTCGCCGGGTCCCCTCGTCTGCTTTTCTCGTGACTCCAGCCGATCGGATATGAGCCGGTTGAGAAACTCGACCAGCCTGGCGCGGTCGGCCTCGGCCAGCCGCTCCCAGGAATCCGAAACCAGTCCGATGTTGTTTTGCAATTCGATTCGCTCGACGCCGCCCCTCGGCGGGTGTTCCGGCATCTGGCCCGCCAGGTAGGACCAGCGTCGCCCGAATATCTCGACGAACCACAGCCTGAGATCAAAGCGCTCTTGTGCACGCAGGGCAAGCCTGCCAAGCGAATCGGCGAGCGAGCGCCCCTTGGTCTCACCCGCAACGATTCGGAGCCAGTCGTCAAACCCTGAGGTCTCTCTCTCCATTCTCGATTGCCTTCAGCATTTGCCCGAGGGCGAGCCGCATCGCTTCCGGGACATCGCCCATTCTGCGCTCAATCAATTTCTCGCCGACCTTCCTCGTTTCCTCCGAGGCGTAGTCGAGCAGGTATTCCTTGAACGTCAGGATGGCGTTCGGTATGCAGAACTGGTGAACCTTGCCGGCCTTGGCGATTTTCATGAAATAGCTTCCGGTTCTGCCACACCGGTAGCCCGCCGTGCAGAACGAGGTGAGGTAGCCCATGTCGGCGATTTCGCGGACGACTTCGTCGAGGCCCCTTGTGTCGCCGAGCATGAACTGCTGCCGCTCCGCCTCCTGTATTCCCGTGGCCTCGCTGTAGGCGCCGATGCCTATCTTCGTGGAAGCGTCGGTCTGGGTGCAGCCAACGTTGAGCACGTCGCGCCTGATATGCGCCGGCTCCCTGGCCGTGAGGATCATGCCTGTATAAGGCACAGAGAGTCTAATGACGGCGACCAGTCGCTTGAAATCCCTGTCGCTCACCTTGTGGGGCGAATTTTCGCAAATCGGCGCGTTCGCCGCCGGTTCGAGCCTTGGGAACGAGATGGTGTGAGGGCCGATTCCGTCGAACCTCTTTTCGAGGTCGATGGCGTGATACAGGAGGCCAAGCACCTCGAATTTCCAGTCATACAGCCCGAAGAGCGCGCCTATCGCCACGTCGTCCACCCCGGCGTCAAGCGCCCTGTGGAGCGCATAGAGACGCCATCGGTAATTCGACTTGCTCCCTCGCGGGTGCATCTTCTTGTACGTCTCATGGTGGTAAGTTTCCTGAAAGACCTGGAACGTTCCGATTCCCACGTCGCGGAGAAGCTTCAGGTTGGCGACGGTTTGGGGCGCGGCGTTTATGTTGACGCGCCTGATCTCGCCGTTGCCTACCCTGGTTTCGTAGACGGCGCGGATGGTATCGGCGATGTAGTTCACGTCGCTTGCAGGGTGCTCACCATACACCATGATCAGCCTCTTGTGGCCGAGCGAGACCAATGCCTTCGTTTCCCTGCGGACCTCGTCGATGGTCAGTTTGCGCCTCTTTTCGGCCGTGTTTTCTCTCCGGAAGCCGCAGTATAGGCACGAGTTGACACACAAGTTGCTGCAGTAGAGGGGTGCGAACGTGACGATGCGGGGGCCGTACACCTTCAGCTTGACGCTGAGCGCGGTTTCAAACATCTCTTCCCACAGGCCCTCGTCTTCGACGTTGAGCAGCGCCGCGGTCTCGCGCGGTTCGAGCCTCTGCAGCGCGAGCGAACGGTCGAGGATGTCGCGAATCCTTTCCCGCTCGGGTTTTCTGTTCTCTTCTATGAGTCGTTCGATTTCCGCGTCGTCGATGAAATCCTCGCCGCCCTTAAGGTACCGGGTGATCTCATCGTCGTGCACCACCGAATCGACCCATTTTTCAACTGCCAAGGACTGCATCTTTCATATCCTCTTTGGGTATCGCCTTGAGATCAACGATGAAAATACTTCCAAGCCCCTCCTCGCTCTCTGCAAGGATTCGCCCACCGTGCCGTTCGACGATTTCCTTGACAATGGCGAGGCCGAGGCCGGTGCCGTGCTCCTCGACCTTGCGGGCGTTCTCGGCCCGGAAGAACTCCGAGAACAGCCGCGACATATCGCCCTTGGGAATTCCGATGCCGTTGTCCCTGACCTCGATGCGTACCATGTCATTGGCCGCGCGGGAGAAGGCGACCCGCACGGTTCCGCCCTCGGGCGTATATTTGACGGCGTTGGAGACGAGATTCTCGAGCATCTGCTCGATCGTCTCGAAGTCGCCCCATATATCCGGGACGTCGTCGGGCAGGGTGATTTCAAAGGTAAGCCCCTTCCTCGCGGCTCCGTCCTGGAAGGTGCGGCGTATGCGGCGGGTGAGCACGGAGAGGTCCACGCGTCCGTGGGCGGCCTCCCGTTTCTCGGCCCGCTCGGTGGCCAGCGTCATGAGTTCATTGATAATCGAGAGCATCGTTCGAGCCCTGCGGTCGACGCGACGCAGGTATTCGTTCTGTTCGGCGGTGAGACTGCCGTGGTATCCCCCGCGGACGACCTCCAGGATGCTGAGGATGGCCGACAGGGGGGCGCGCAGGTTATGCGCGACCCGCATCATGAACCACGAGCGGTCCTGCACCATGCGCTCGATGGCCTCATACGCGCGCGCGTTTTCGATTGCGATGGCCACGAGTCCCGCGGCCAGTTGGAAGAACTCCATCTCCTCTCTGTCGAACCGGTCAGCGAGATTGCAGTAAGCGCCCAGGATGCCGATGACCTTGTCCTCGATCGCCAGGGGCACAAACAGGACCGATTGCAGGTTCGCCGCGGCGAGGTCTTCGCCGAACTGAAACATCTCGCGCTCGGTCACCCGGCCGGTGACGAACGGCTCGCCCTCGATGACTCTGCGGTTGAGTGGACTCTTCGCCACCTCCACGACCCTGCTCTTGATGAATTCGGCGGGGAGTCCGTGAGCCGCCGCGTATCGCAACTCCTTGCCGTCCTCGCTGAGGAGCTTGACCGAAATGGCCACTACGTCCATCACCTTGGCCAGCTCGGCGGCCATCGTGTTCAGCACTTCGTCGAGATGCTGACTCGAGAGGATGGCCTGGGTCACGACGTACAGGCTGTTGAGCTTGTTGTTGAGCTCCGTCAGCGCTTCGGTGACATCGGCGAGATTCACGATTCGCATCCGGAGCATTCTCATGATGGCGGTCGTGGAGAAGGCTGTGATGAAGACCGACGTCGCGAAGAACGCGAGGCTCACAATTATGTGGAACGGCCGTTCCATCACGTTGAGGGAGTTTCCCCGGAACACGACGGGGTGCTGCGGCATCCAGCCTTCATATTCCGCCAGGGCGATCAGACACATGCCCGCCACGGCCAACGCGGAAAAACCATAAGCCGACCGCGGCCTGAGCAGGATGGAGGCGAAGATGATGTGGAAGATGAAGAAGAATATGAACGGGCTCGCCGCGCCGCCGGTAAGATGGATGAGGAGAAACATGGCGACGTAGTCGAGACCCACCTGCCAGTAAGTGAAGCGCTGGATGTACGTGGGCTGCCAGCCCACCTCCTGTTGCACCCACACGCTCTGCAGGTAGAACACGACGTTGTAGGCGAAGATGAATGCGGCCACCGCCAGCAGCGGACCCGCGGCCAGCTCGACGCCGATCAATCTGGCGACGCCTACTCCCGCCACGATGCTGGGCGGCACCCACCACCGCAGCCGCACGAACCAGAGGGTTCGGTCCCTCAGTTCACCCAGGATGACTCGCTTGCGCTTGTCGATTTCGTCGTGGACGTTCTGGAGGGCAGTCTGTTTCACCTCACTGGTCATACGCAGCCTCCGACGCGAGCCGTCGCGGTCAGGCTCTGGTCAAAATGCCCCTTATCTTGTCAAGAAGCTTCTTGCTGTCGACAGGCTTTTCGAACATCCACTTGGCCGGCCATTCTTCTCCGAGGATATGCTGAAATTTTTCCGGCCCCTCGCTCCGGACCCTCTCGAGGAAACTGGTCAGAATGATGATGGGAAGGTTTGCGAATTCGGGCTTGCTTTTCAGCTCATAGGCCAGGTCGAAACCTTCGGTGTCGGTAGCCATCATAATGTCCAGGATCATCAGGTCGGGCATCTTGGCCTTCAGCTCGGAGAGGGCCTCGCGCCCGTTTGCCGCGGTGCGGACGCTGAAGCCGTTGCTCTCCAAAATGATCCCGATGGAATCTCGGATGTCCCGGTCGTCATCTACCAGGAGAATTTCGCCTTCGCTCGCCATCATTGCCTCCTTCTGTGGGCGTCCCCCCAGAAATTCGCTCAGACGCCTCGCTCGACATAGTGGGTGTGAAGCAGTTTATGCGACGTTTCGCCCAGGGGCTCCTCAAGGAATTTTTCATAGAGTTCCTTGATAGCGGGGTTTTCGTGAGATTGCCGGTACTCTTGTATTCCGCCGTCGTCGTGGTAGAGGGCTTTCGCGCGAAGAACCCGCTTCTCATTGCTGACGGGCAGCGGCTGCCCGCCGCCGCCGACACAGCCTCCGGGACACGCCATCACTTCGATGAAGTGGTAGTCGGCGGTGCCGTTCACCACCTTGTCGAGAATCTTTTTTGCGTTGGCCAGACCATGAGTCACCGCCACGCGAACCTGCCCCAGTTCGCCTACTTCGATGGCGGCCTCCTTGACTCCATCGAGTCCCCGGACGGGCATGATGTCGAGGCTGGGCATGTTCCCGCCGGTGACGACCGCGTACACGGTCCTGAGCGCCGCCTCCATGACGCCGCCCGTGGCTCCGAATATCGTGCCCGCGCCCGTGTACTGGCCCATGGGCGGGTCGTACGTTTCCTCGGGGAGGTTCACGAAGTCGATTCCCGCCTGCCGTATCATGCGGCCGAGCTCGCGCGTGGTCAGCACGGCGTCGACGTCGCGGTGGCCGGACGAACACATCTCGGGCCTGGAGGCCTCGTACTTCTTCGCCGTACACGGCATGACGGAGACGACGAAGATGTCTGCCGGGTCGATGCCGGCGAACCGGGCGTAATAGGTCTTCGCCAGGGCGCCGAACATCTGCTGGGGCGATTTGCACGTGCTCAAGTGAGGCAGAAGCGAGGGGTAATAGTGTTCGATGAACTTAATCCAGCCGGGACTGCACGAGGTAATCATCGGCAGTTTTCCGCCGGTCCTTGCCCGCTTCAGCAGCTCGTGCCCTTCCTCTATGATCGTGAGGTCCGCGGCGAAATTGGTGTCGAACACCCTGTCGAACCCCAAACGCCGGAGCGCCGCGATCATCTTGCCGGTCACCAGCGTGCCCGGCGGCATGTCGAACTCTTCGCCCAGCGTGGCGCGGATGGCGGGCGCCTCCTGGACGACGACGTGCTTGCGCGGGTCCTCGAGGGCGGCCACGACTTTGTCCACGTCGTCGCGCTCGATGATGGCGCCGGTGGGGCACACGACGGCACACTGGCCGCAGAAGGTGCAGGCCGAATCGGCCAGGTTGGCGCTCATCGCCGGCACAACTTTCGAATCGAAACCGCGGCCCTCGGGCGTGAGCAGGCTTACGCCCTGAACTTCGGCGCAGACGGTCACGCAGCGCAGGCAGTTGATGCACTTGGAGGCGTCACGGATGAGCGAGGGCGAAGAGTCGTCGACCCGATGGGTCGTGAAGTCGGTGCGAGGCACTCGGATCGTGCGCACGCCCACCAACTCCGCAACCGCCTCGAGTTCGCAGTGTCCGTGTTTCTGGCAGATGGTGCAATCCTGCGGGTGGTCGGAGAGCAGGAGCTCGACGACGGCCCGCCGACCCCGGCGTACTCGTTCGGAGTTGGTCTTGACCTTCATCCCTTCAGCCACCGGATAGACGCAGCTTGCCACCAGCGTGCGGCTCCTCTCGACTTCCACGACGCACACGCGACATGCGCCGGGCGTATGGTTCAGCTCCGGCAGCGCGCAGAGCGTGGGAATGCGGATACCCACCTCCCGTGCCGCCTCCAAGATGGTCGTGCCTTCGGGAACCTGCACCTCTCGATTGTCGATTGTCAAGGTAACCATGCTGCTTCTCCTTCATCGAGATGGAATTCCGATTTCATTCGACCTTTGCGTCACAGCGCATGCACCGACGCGCTTCGGCCAGTGCGGTTTGTCGAGTGTAGCCAAGCTCCACTTCCCGAAAATCTTTTCGCCGCTCGGATGCGGCTGTTTCAGGCATCGGGGCCTGCGGCTGTTCCACGGGCTCCTCGTCAACTTCGAAAGGAATGTCGATGGTGTCATCGGCTGGAGACACCCACGGTTTCTCTCCGTTTTCCGCTCGGATAGCGGCGTCGATCTGCCGGGCCGCATCCTGGCCCGCCCTGATCGCGTCGATGACCATCGCGGGGCCGGTGACCGCGTCGCCTCCGGCCCAGACCTTGGCATTGGCGGTCCGCTGTCCGCTCTGGACCTTTATGGCGGACCGAGTCGTCTCCACGCCGCTATGATCCTGCAGGAAATTCAGGTCCGCCATTTGGCCGATGGCGGCGATGACGGTGTCCACCTGTGTGGTGAACTCCGAGCCGGGTATCGGTTCGGGCCGCCTGCGCCCGCTGCGGTCGAACTGGCCGAGCTTCATCCGGGTGAGTTCGAGGCCCGACACCTTCCCGTTTCCGGTTATCACTTTTGAAGGCGCCACGAGGAGTTCGATCTTTACTCCCTCCTCCTCTGCGGCGCGAATCTCCGCTTCCTCGGCGGGCATGTCGTTCCGCTGGCGGCGGTAGTAGATGGTCACCTCTTCGGCGCCCATCCGAACGGCGGTTCGGGCGGAGTCGATGGCGGAGTTGCCGCCGCCGATGACGGCGACGCGCTTGCCGATATTGATCTCCTGGTCCAAGTTGTGGGACCTGAGCATCTCAACCGCCCCGAACACGCCCTCGGCCTCCTCACCGGGAACGTTCAGCGCATAGCTCTTCTGAGCTCCGACCGCCAGGTAGATAATGTCGAATTCTCTGTCCAGTTCTTCGAAACTCACATCGCGTCCGACGCGCGTGTTGGTGCGAAGCTCCACGCCGGTGTCGAGGATGTCCTTAATCTCGCGGTCGAGCACCTCACGGGGGAGACGATACATTGGAATCCCCCATCGGAGCATGCCGCCCGCCTGAGGCAATTCTTCAAACACGGTCACAGCGTAGCCGCGCCTCTTGAGTTCGAGCGCGGCGGTCAGACCCGATGGGCCAGCGCCGATGACCGCCACCCGCTCCTTGCGGGTCACGGGAATAGGCTCGACCTTCGGCTTCATCGCGTTGTCGGCGACGAATCGTTTGATGAACTTGATCGCCAATGGCTCGTCGAGCTGTCCGCGGCGGCATTTCGACTGGCACGGATGCCCGCACACGCGGCCGCACACGCTGGGGAACGGATTCGTGCGCGTGAGCACTTGATAGGCGTCGTCGATGCGGTCGGCGCGAACGAGCGCGATGTAGGCGGGGATGTCCATCTCCACCGGGCAGGTGTGCTGGCACGAACTCTTGAACAACGCCGAGCAGACCGCAGCCGGACAATGTTTTTCATGGATGTGCGCCTCGTATTCGTCGCGGAAATAGCGGATGGTGCTGAGCACGGGGTTGGGCGCGGTTTGGCCGAGGCCGCAGAGCGCCGTATCCTTGATGCTCTGAGCCAGGTCCTGGAGGAGCTCTATGTCTCCCTCGCGTCCCTGGCCGTTGCATATTCTCTGGAGGATCTCCAGCATCCTCTTTGTTCCCACGCGACACGGCGTGCATTTGCCGCACGACTCGTCCTGGCAGAAGTCCATGAAGTAGCGGGCCATGTCCACCATGCAGTTGTCTTCGTCCATCACGATCATGCCGCCGGAGCCCATAATGGCGCCCGCCTTGGCGATGGCCTCGTAGTCGGTAGGAGTGTTCAGGTGTTCGGCGGGTATGCATCCTCCCGATGGGCCGCCAAGCTGGGCCGCCTTGAACTTCTTTCCTCCGGGGATGCCGCCGCCGATGTCGAAGATAATCTCTCCGATGGAGGTGCCCATGGGCACTTCCACGAGGCCGGTATTGTACACCTTACCCGTGAGCGAGAATATCTTTGTGCCCTTGGATGACTCGGTCCCGATTTTCTCGTACTCTTCTCCGCCCTCAAGGATGATGTGAGGAGTATTGGAGAACGTCTCGACGTTGTTGAGAATGGTGGGCTTCTTCCACAGTCCGGAGACAGCCGGAAACGGCGGCCGGGGCCGGGGCATGCCGCGGCGACCCTCGATGGAGGTCATCAGAGCCGTCTCCTCGCCGCAGACGAATGCGCCCGCGCCCTGGTACACTTCCACGTCGAAATGGAACCCGGAGCCGAGGATGTCTCTGCCCAGCAGGCCGTGCTCTCTGGCCTGGCCGATGGCTGTATTGAGCCTTTGCACTGCCAAGGGGTACTCGGCACGACAGTAGATGTATCCCTTGTGTGAGTTGATCGCCTTTGCGGCTATGATCATGCCCTCTAGCACGGAATGCGGGTTGCCTTCCATGACGCTGCGGTCCATGAACGCACCCGGGTCACCCTCATCCGCGTTGCAGAGAACATACTTGACGTTTTCCTTTGAGTGAGCGCAGAACTCCCACTTGAGTCCCGTGGGGAATCCCGCGCCGCCCCGGCCGCGCAGCCCGGAGACCTTCACCTCGGCGATGATTTCGGCCCATGTCATGCTGAGCAGCGCCTTGGCCGCCGCGCGGTAGCCGTCTCGCCAGATGTAGTCTTCGATCTTCTCGGGATCGATCAATCCCTTGTTTCGAAGGACCCAGAGCCGTTGGTTTGCGAAGAAAGGGATCTCATCTATATAGGGGATCACCTTGCCGGAAACCGGGTCGGAGTAAAGCAATCGTTCCACCGGTCGCCCATTCAGAAAATGTTCTTCCACTAACTCTGGTATGTCAGCCGGTGTCAGCTTCTGATAGAAAATCCTCTCCGGCAGGACAGTCATCACCGGACCGGCACTGCACAGGCCGATGCAGCCGGTCGCGACTATCCGGACTTCTTGCGCAATCCCGCGCTTTTCAACTTCATTGGCCAAGACGCTCGAAACGGGCTTGCCCCCACAGGCAATACAGCCCGTGTCGCCACACAGCATGGCGTGTATGCGAAATCTTGCCCTTTCCTTCGCTACCCGTTCGCGAATTGCTTCTAAATCGGCTGCTTTGAGCTTTTCTTGAGCCATGACTTCTACTCCTTTGGGTTCGGAGAGCTGTCTCGATATTCCTTCAATATACTGTCGAGCTTGGCCACCTTCACCTGCCTATGGGTATGCCCATCGACGACCATTACGGGTGAGAGCCCGCACGCTCCGACGCAGCGAACCGTGTCGAGGCTGAAATTTCTGTCCTCCGTGCACTCGCCGGGCTCGATTCCCAATTTATGCTCGAGCTCGTCGAGCACTCTGTTGGAACCCCGCACGTGACAAGCCGTGCCGAGGCACACGCGCACCTGATGCTTGCCGCGGGGGGTCATCGTGAAGAAGGAGTAGAACGTCACCACTCCGTACACCTGGCTCAGAGGCAACGAGAGCCCCTTCGCGACCCGACGCTGGACCGATTCCGGCAGATACCCGGTAATATTCTGAACTTCCTCCAGCACCGGAATCAGGGCGCCGGGCTTGTCGCGGTGACTCGCTATCACCTCATCGACCTTCCTCCACTGTTCCTCAGTGAATTCGTTTTCGGACTTCTTCTCATTGCACACGCATCGAAGGCTCATATCGTTTCTCCTTGTGTCAGCGACGGGAAAAGCGCTGCATCGCCCCTTCAAGGAATGCGCTCAATTCGCGCCGGACATCTTTATCGATAGTCACTCAGACCCACTTCTCTCTCTTCCTAACGAGCAATAAGCATGCCGAGCGCAATCGGCGGGCACATGCCCGAAACCTTGCGGATTCAGGCAGGTTCGTGTGCTCGTCTTGAGCCGACGCGCCCCTGTTTTTGCCCGCTCGGTGTCAGGATTTTTTTCGACCTGTAAAGATTTCCGACAGTTTTATCCCGCCATTTCGGCATAACATCTGTTCGCCGACGCAAAAAGAACCTCATTTTCTGCGATTGCGCTCCTTTCCCCGGGCATCCTCGTCTCGGCACGGAATTTGCCCGTATTTAAGACGGGAGTAGAAGGCTAGCTTTACCATACGACAACCGAGGGCAGGCGAAGGCTTTGTCCGAGTGGATGCGGCGCGAGTTGCTCGAAAGCGAAGGACAGAGCGCGGGAGCGAGGAGGAAACGAGCGGTGCGCGAAGTAGTGGCTGTTGACGTGTTGGAAAGGAGAATGAATAATGGAGAAGCGCCAAGATATAAATGTCCTTCTCGTTGACGACGAGGAAAGCTTCCGCACCACCGCCTCGATTCTTTTCAGGAAGCGCAGCATCAATCTGACGGCCGCCGCCAGCGGGAAGCAGGCGATTGAGGAAATCAAGAAGGGCAAGACCGACGTCGTCGTGCTCGACCTCAAGATGCCGGACATGGACGGCAACGAGGTGCTGCACGCGATAAAGAAGCTCAGCCCTCGCGTCGAGGTCATCATACTTACCGGTCACGGGACATCGGAGTCGGTTTTCTACGGGCTGCGCGAGGGAGCGTTTGCGTATCTTACCAAGCCGTGCGATATCGACCTCCTCACCGTGAAAATCCGGGAGGCGTTTTTCAGGAAGAAAGGTCTGGCCGAAGTTGACCGCCGCGTAAGAGATGTCATGGTGCCGCTCTCCTCGTTCAGTTCGGTGGGGGAAGACTGGACCGTGGCCGAAGCGATCGTCGTGATCCTCGGACAGAAGACCATCGTTGCCGACACGGTGGATGAGGAACCTGTCGAAGTCGTCATAGGAAACAGGACCGTCATCACTACCACGGTCGATGAAGGCGTGCACCGGTGTGTGCTCGTCCGCGACACGGACGACCAGGTGACCGGCATCGTCAGTTTCACGGATTTTCTGCAGGGGCTGGAGTCAACGTACATGCGGCTGCTCGTTGAGAAGCCCGAGACGGTCAGCGCCAAACTTGGACCTGCCCAGAGTTATTCGGGCGTGTTCAACAGCATGGTACGCGAACTCGGCACGAAGCGAATTCGCGACCTGATGCTCGACACGCCTCCTACAATTGACGCCGACGCTTCCCTTCTGGAGGCCACCAACCGGCTCCTGTCCCTTAACGTGCGAAGGCTTCTGGTCATGGAGGGGGATGACATCGTCGGTGTAATCCGCGAAAAGGACATCATGTTTGAGATGGCGAATATAGTGAGGTAACATGCCCGATATGAGCGCGGGCTCTCCAATGAGGGAGACCCGCGTTATAATAGTAGGGTAAGGAAAGACTTCTTGATTTGAACGTGAGACTACAAGGAAATCCCGCAATGGCCGATGGTCCATAGGAGAAGGGAGTGTGGTTATGCAGAAGGAAAAAGGCATTACCTCGATGATGGATGAGCAGAGGAAGTTTCCCCCACCCGAGGATTTTCGAAAGAAGGCAAAGATCAAGTCCGTCGAGGAATACGAGGCGCTGTACAAGGAATCGCTCGAACACCCTGATAGTTTCTGGGGCAGACTGGCCGAGGAACTGGACTGGATCAAGAAGTGGGACCGGGTGTATTACTGGGATCCCAAGAAGGTTGAATGCAGATGGTTCGAGGGAGGGAAGCTGAACGTTTCCTACAACTGCCTCGACCGTCATTTGAAGACGCCGATAAGAGACAAGGTCGCGATCATCTGGGAAGGCGAGCCGATGGGCGAGAGCCGGTCTTACACGTATCAGCAACTCCATCGCGAGGTGTGCCGGTTCGCGAACGTCCTCAAGAAGAAAGGGATCAAGAAGGGCGACCGCGTCTGCATCTACCTGCCGATGATTCCGGAACTCCCCATCGCAATGCTTGCCTGCGCCCGGATCGGCGCCATCCACAGCGTCGTCTTCGGCGGGTTCAGCGCGGAATCGCTGCGCGACCGAATCCAGGACAGCGGGGCGAGGATGCTGATTACTGTGAATGCCGGCTACCGGAACGGTCGTGTGATCGATCTCAAGAAGAACGCCGACGAGGCGGTCGAAAAGTGTCCCGTGGTCGAACACGTCATCTTGGTGCGACGGGTCGAGAAGGATGTGCCGATGAACCCCGAACGGGAGAGCTGGTGGCACGATGAAATGAGCGCTCCCGACATCAAGGACGAGTGCGAGCCCGAGGCGATGGATGCGGAGGATCCGCTGTTCATCCTGTACACAAGCGGCAGCACGGGAAAACCCAAAGGGGTGCTCCACACGACCGCCGGCTACCTCGTGTACACCTCGCAGACGTTCAAGTACATCTTCGACTATCGCGACGAAGACATCTTCTGGTGCACGGCGGATATCGGATGGGTCACGGGGCACAGCTACATCGTTTACGGCCCGCTGTGCGAGGGCGCGACGAGCCTGATGTATGAAGGCGTCCCGTTCTATCCGGAGAAGGATCGGTTCTGGGCGATAGTCGAAAAATACAAGGTCAACATCTTCTACACCGCCCCCACCGCCATCCGCGCAATCGCACGAGAGGGCGACGAGTGGCCGAAAAAGCACGACCTCTCCAGCCTTCGACTGCTCGGCACGGTCGGCGAACCGATCAACCCGGAGGCGTGGATGTGGTATTACACTAACATCGGCAAGGAGGAGTGTCCCATCGTGGACACGTGGTGGCAGACCGAAACCGGCGGCATCCTCATCACGCCGCTTCCGGGGGCGTTCACCCTCAAGCCTGCCTCCGCGAACAAGCCGTTCTTCGGCGTGGAACCGGCCGTCATTCGCGAGGACGGTTCCGAGGCGCGGCCCAACGAAGGCGGGTACCTGGTAATCAAGAGGCCCTGGCCGGGCATGATGCGCACGGTCTATGGCGACCCCAAGCGGTTCAAGGAAACCTACTTCACCCTGTACCCGGGAATCTATTTCACCGGCGACGGCGCGAGGAAGGACGAAGACGGCGACTACTGGCTGATGGGACGCATCGACGACGTTATCAACGTCTCCGGACACCGGCTCGGAACCGCTGAAATCGAGAGCGCGCTCGTGGCGGACCCCGCGGTTTCCGAGGCGGCGGTTGTGCCGATTCCGCATGAAATCAAGGGTCAGGGCATATACGCCTTCGTCATCCTGAAGGCGGGTGTGGAGCCTTCCGAGGAAATGAAGAAGAAGCTCATCGCCCACGTAAGAAAAGAGATCGGGCCCATCGCGACGCCCGATGAAATGCAATTCGCCGACGCCCTCCCCAAGACGAGGAGCGGCAAGATCATGAGGAGAATCCTCCGGAAGATTGCGGAAGGAAGCGAGCAGCTTGGCGACACCACGACCCTGGCAGACACCGGCGTGGTCGAGAGCCTGCTTCAAGGAAAGAAAGAAGCCGGCTCGACGGCCGAGAAATGATGCGGGTCCGGGGGACGGGCGGCGTCAGGCTCGTCGATTTTTCGCGGTCCACGGACCCGACACCTCATGAGCCTTCGGTGGCACACCACCCCTGCCGCCCTTCTCTCTCGCGAGCCCAGAGGGCGAGGGTCTGCGGGAGCATGCCCCCCATACGCTCCCGCAGGCCCGATGCTCGCCGCCTTCCGTTCGCACACTGCCGCGGCGCCATCTGCCCGCGAGGAGGCAATCATGGAGAAAGATACGAGCATCAGCGGTTGGACCGTCGCACTGAGTGGGACCGGCATCAATCTCGCTCTTGGAGTACTCTACACCTGGAGCGTCATTTCCAAGGCGATTCCGGACGAATGGGGATGGAATGAGGCACAGCGCGCGCTTCCGTATTCGGTCGCATGCATAGTTTTTGCGCTCGTCATGGTGGCCGCGGGTCGGATGCAGGACAAGATCGGCCCGCGCATCGTCGCAACGCTGGGCGGAGTGCTCACGGGCGCGGGCTTCATCGTAGCAAGCGCAACCGCTTCGCTTGCGCTGTTCGTTCTCGGGTTTGGCGTGCTCGCCGGAGCCGGAATCGGGTTCGGCTATGCTTCGGCCACGCCGCCCGCGGTGAAGTGGTTTCCCCCGGAGCGGACGGGCCTGATCGCCGGCGTCGTCGTGGCGGGCTTCGGGCTCGCCTCGGTGTATGCGGCCCCGCTCGCAAAGTACTTGATAGGGGCCAGCGGCCTTCAGTCTGCGATGAGGATATTCGGGATAGCGTTCCTGATTGTCGTGGTCATCCTGGCACAATTCCTCCGCAATCCGCCGGAGGGAGTCAAGCGGGCCACTGTCGGGCACGCGAAGCCCCGGAGGAATGCTCCGATTTTCTCGAAGCATGAGAGCGATTGGCTCGAGATGGTGCGCACTCCTCAGTTCTACCTGCTCTGGCTCATGTACGCCTGCGGGGCGGGCGCCGGCCTGATGATTATCGGCAAGCTGGCGAAGATCGTGGAGCTGCAGAGCGGCTCGAAGGCGGGCTTCATTCTGGTCGCGCTGCTGGCCATCGGAAACGCCGGTGGCCGGGTCATCGCCGGGGTGCTGTCTGACAGGATAGGTCGCACGAGCACGATGTTCCTGGTGTTCTCGGTGCAGGCCGTGCTCATGTTCACGCTCCGACTGCAGAGCCAGCTCGCTCTGCTGGTCGTGTACTCGATGCTGATCGGGTTCAATTACGGGGCCTGCTTGTCCCTGTTTCCTTCGGTGACGAAGGACTATTTCGGCATAAAGAATTTCGGTGTCAATTACGGGCTCGTGTTTACGGCGTGGGGCGCCGGCGGCCTCATCCTTCCCATCCTTTCCGGAAGGATATTCGACGCCACGGGCTCGTTCAATCGGGCCTATGTCGTGGCGGGTTTCGTGATGATTCTTGCCGCGGGCCTCACGTTTGTGACGAAGGCGCCCCGGGAAGAGGCTCCCGTGCAGCTCAAGGCTGCGGCGTGACTTGACACCCGTGGGGCGACTTGGTGTATTCTGAATCGGGAGGTTGATTCTCAACAATCCTGAGCGATGCTTGAATCTCTACTGTACCCGCAGACGGTTGCCGTGGTCGGGGCCTCCCGTGTGCCCGGCAAGGTCGGTCACGATATTCTCGCCAACTTGATCGACTGCGGCTTCAAGGGTCAGATCGTGCCCGTGAACCCGTTCGCCGACGAGATACGCGGCCTGGCGTGCTGCAAGGACCTGAAGACGTACGAAGGCTCCGTGGACCTCAGCGTCATCGCGGTGCCGGCGCAGGCGGTTCGAGGCGCGGTGGAAAGCTCGATACAGGCGGGTGCGAAGACTGTCTGCGTCATCACGGCGGGCTTCAAGGAGGCCTCGCCGGAGGGAGCCGAGCTCGAGGGTGAGATCGCCAGGCTCTGCTCGGCGCACGGCGCACGACTCCTCGGCCCCAACTGTCCGGGCGTGATCAACACCGACCATTTGATGAATGCGTCGATCATCCCCAACCTTCCTCGCACGGGCGGCATCTCGGTCATATCGCAATCGGGGGCGGTGTGCACCGCCATCATGGAGTGGGCGGCCCGCGGACAACTCGGCCTGGCAAAGATCGTCGGCATCGGCAACAGGGCCGACCTCACGGAGATCGAGATTCTGGACGCCCTCTCGGCGGATGAACAGACGAAGGTCATCCTCGGATATCTGGAGAGCATCAGCTCCGGAGATGAGTTCCTGAAGGTCGTCGAGACGGCCGCTTCGGTCAAACCCGTGGTCATACTCAAGGCCGGAACAACCCAGGCGGGTATGAGGGCGGCTTCCTCGCACACGGGCAGTCTGGCCGGCTCCGACATCGCATACGGGGCCGCGTTCAACCGTGCGGGCGTCATACGAGCGGACAGTTTCGAAAAGCTCCTCGACTACGCCGCCGCGCTCGCGACACAGCCCCTGCCCGAGGGCGACCGTGTCGCGATCATCAGCAACGCGTACGGACCGGGCATCCTGGCCGCCGACGCCGTCGAGCATTCCGGCATGAAGCCGGCGGCGCTGTCGGGCGGCACATCCACCGCCGTGAGGGGGAAACTCCCCTCGAGCGTGGACAGTCCCATTGACGTCCTCGGAGACGCGGACTGCGAGCGATATCAGGCCGCGGTGAACCAGGCGCAGGACGACGATTCGATAGATGCGGTCATCGTCATCCTGACACCCAAGGTGATGAGCAATCCGGCCGAGACGGCCCGCTGCATCGCCGGCTGCGTTCGTGGAACGAAGCCGGTGCTCGCTTGTTTTATCGGGGGCGACGCGATCATGCCGCCCCGCGACGAAATGCTCCACCTGCATCTGCCCGATTATCCCTCGCCAGAACGCGCCGTCGCAGCGTTGAAAGCTCTTCGCGAATACGCCACCTGGCGACGCCGTCCGCCGCGGGTCGTCGCGCGGTTTCCCGTTCACCGCCGTCGGGTGGAGCGGATTATCGCCCGGCACCTGAGGGCGGGGCGGCCGTATGTGAACGAGGTGAAGGCGAAGGAAATACTCCGCGCCTATGGCTTCGCGGTGCCCGAGGGACACATGGTCCTCAGCGCCGACGAGGCCGTCGAAGCTGCGAACAGAATCGGGTTTCCGGTCGCGGTCAAAGTGGTCTCGCCGAACATCGTCCACAAGTCCGATGTGAGCGGGATCAAGCTGGGACTCGCAGACGCGGAGAGCGTCCGCGACGCATGCGACCTGATGATTCTGAGGATTCGCCAGCGCATGCCCGACGTCGAGCTGGAGGGCGTTTACGTCGAGAAGATGTGTCCGCCCGGCCGAGAGGTGATCATCGGCATGAACCGCGACCCGCAGTTCGGGCCGATGCTGATGTTCGGGCTGGGAGGCATCTTCGTCGAAGTCATGCGGGACGTTGCGTTTCATCTTGCTCCCATTACCGCCGAGGAAGCGATGCAGATGCTTTCGGAATCCAGGTCGTACGCTCTGCTGAAAGGAACGCGCGGACAGTCTGGTGTGGACCTTGGCGCGATTGCTAACGGCTTGCAGCGCATCAGTCAGCTTGTGACCGATTTCCCGCAAATCACCGAGCTGGACATCAGCCCGCTCATCGTGGGAGAGGTTGGCACGGAGCCCGTTGTAGCGGATGCACGGATCATTCTATCCGGGAGGGGGACCCGCCCATGAACGGACAGCGAAGGACGACGTGGGACCCGGACTGGCAGGAAAAGTACCGGTCCTTGATTGCCTCGCCGGAGGAGGCCGTTGAGCATATCATGCCCGGCCAGCGCGTCTTTATCGGCACGGGATGCGCACAGCCGCAGGCGCTGGTGAAGGCCCTCACGGCCCGGTCGAACGAACTCGCCGACACGGAGATCGTGCACCTGCTGACCATCGGCGAGGCCCCGTATGCCCAAAAGGAGCTGACGGAGCACTTTCGCGTCAACAGCTTCTTCATTGCGGAAAACGTGCGCGACATAATTCAGGAGGGCCTCGGCGATTACACGCCGATATTCCTATCGGACATCCCGAAACTGTTCAGCTCGGGCCAGCTTCCGCTCGATGCGGCTCTGATACAGGTCACGCCGCCGGACAGGATGGGAATGTGCAGCCTGGGCATCTCGGTGGACATCGTCAAGAGCGCAGCCGAAAACGCCGCGTTCGTGGTCGCCCAGGTGAATCCGCAGATGCCGCGGACGCTGGGCGACAGCTTCCTGAGCGTCAACGACCTCGACATCCTCGTGCCCGTTGATGAGCCACTCTTTGAGGTCAAGCAGGCCGAGCCCACCGAGGTGACCCGCCGCATCGGCGAATACATAGCTGCCCTGATTGAAGACGGCTCCACGGTCGAATTCGGCATCGGACGCATCCCGCAGGCGGTGCTGGAATTCTTGACAGATAAGAAAGACCTGGGCATTCACACCGAAATGTTTTCCGACGCCATCGTTGACCTCGTCGAAACGGGCGTGATCACCGGCAAGCGAAAATCCATCGACCGCGGAAAAATCGTCGCAAGCTTCTGCATGGGGAGCCGGAAGCTGTACGACTACATAGACAGCAATCCCTTCTTCTCATTCCAGCCGACGGAATACGTGAACGACATCTTCATCATCGGGCAGCAACAGAAGATGGTGGCCATCAACGTTGCGCTGGAGATCGACCTCACCGGACAGGTGTGTTCGGATTCGCTGGGGACGAAGTTCTTCTCCGGCATCGGCGGCCAGGTGGACTTCAATCGGGGCGCCGCCAGGTCGCCCAGCGGAAAGGCGATTATCGCGGTGCCCTCGACGGCTCGCGACGGCTCTGTTTCCCGGATCGTCGCTCACCTGAGCTCGGGCGCCGGCGTCGTGACGACGCGGGGCGACGTGCACTACGTGGTCACCGAGTACGGCATCGCCTATCTGCACGGCAAGAGCGTGCAGGACCGCGCTCTGGCGCTCATCAGCATCGCTCATCCGAATTTTCGGGCGGACCTGCTGAAGGAAGCCATCAAGGCGAAGTACGTTCGTTCGGAGCTTGCCAACGAGTTGGCCGACGCCGATGGAAAGATTCTTCTGGGCTCCCAGGACCTCCGAACGTCTCTCCTCCTCGACGACGGAACACAGGTCAATTTCAGGCCGATTCATCCGACCGACGAGCCCCGTGTGAGAGACCTCTTCTACGCGCTTTCACAGCAGGCGACGTACTATCGCTACATGGCCCACATGAAACGGATTCCGCAGAAGCAGATGCAGGATTTCGTGTACGTCGGCCGACGGAACGACGTCGCCTTGGTCGGCACCGTTCCGGAGGCGCACGGCGACGACATCATCGCGATCGGCCGCTACTACCTCGACCCGCGAACGAACCGCGCGGAAATCGCCCTGCTCGTTCGCGACGACTGGCAGAACCGCGGCATCGGAACGTTCCTGCTCAAGTATCTCACCACCATTGCCCGGCGGAACGGAATCGGCGGCTTCATCGCCGAAGTCCTGCGTGAGAACAAGGCCGCCCAGGCGCTGCTGCAAAAGAGCGGCTTGAAGCTGCGCAGCACCCTCATCGAGGGTATCTACAGCTTCGAGCTGGATTTCGAATAGCGCTGCGGAGACCGCCTGCCGGCAGCTTCGTCTCCTCGCACCCCGGCGTCGTGTTCCCCGTATTCCTGTCAGGATTCTTTACGCCTTGTAAAGATTTCCGTCAGCGATTCCACTGTTCTTCCTCGCCGCACAAGCAAAAAACGCCGTTTCTCAGCGCGTTTTGGCCTCGCATTTCCCCATTCCGGATTCGGCATATCTCTTGCTCATAGTATCTTCCGTAACTGCAAAGGCGGGAGATGAAACGTCAAGGACCCCCGAACCCGTCGAGCGAGAGAGGAGAGGACGCGAAGGTTCCCATGTCATCTGCTAGCGACGAACGCAACTCCACGGGACAGGAGACGGAACAGCCCATGTCGCGTTCGGCGACTGAGGAATACTACCGTCGGCTCCGCAGGCGTCTCCAGATAGGGCTCCTCGTCGCCTTCATGGTCCCGCTGGCGATTCTCTCGTTGTACTTCCACTTTCAGTTCAACCTGACGCTGAGGGAAAGCGGGAAGCTGCACCTCGCCACCCTGGCCGAGAGCCAGCGGAATACCATAGACCTTTTCCTGCAGGAGCGCGTGGTCAACATCTTCAATCTGTTTCACGGAAGCGATTTTAGGGTGCCGCCGACGGACAGCGACATGGCGCGCTACCTGCAGCACCTGCGTGAGACGAGCGATGCGTTTGTCGATGTGGGATTCCTCGACGCCTCGGGCGTGCAGATCGGCTACCGGGGTCCGTTTCCCTACCTGCAGGGCAAGGATTACAGCAATGAGCCATGGTTCCAGGCGTTGATGCAGCAGGAACGCAATTACCACATTACCGACATCTATCTCGGGTTCCGTCAGAAACCTCACTTCACCATCGCCGTCAGGCAGACATTCGAGGGACAGCCGTGCGTGATGCGCGCAACGCTCGACCCCGACAAGTTCTATCTCTTTCTGCGCACCATCGGGAAGGGAAAAGTGGCGGATTCGGCGCTGATCAACCGTGAGGGCAGGTATCAGATCATCGACCCGGGACGGGGCGAATTGCTCGCCCCTTCTCCGTACATGCCGTCCGCCTCGGCCGGTTCGGGCGCAGAAGAGGTGGGGACGAACGGCGACTCTGAGCTGTTCGCCTACGCATGGCTCACGGAAGTGCCATGGGTTCTCGTGGTTCGACAGCCTCTCAAGATCGCCTATGCAGACATGTACCGCGTCCGGCGCATCATGATTGCGACCACGGGAGTGATCGTCGTGGTTCTCATTAGCGTCACGTGGCTGACCACGAACAGGCTGCTGCGTCGGGCGGAAGCGACGGACCAGGCGCGCAAAGAGCTCAAGTCGCAGCTCTTCCACGCCGCCAAGCTGGTCGCGGCGGGCGAGCTGGCCGGCGGCGTCGCCCACGAGATCAACAACCCGCTCGCAATCATCTCAACCGAGAGCGGTGTAATCAGGGACATGCTCGACCCGCAATTCGGGCTGGAATGTACGCCCGATACCATCAGGAAAGAGCTGGACTACATCGATGAAGCCGTGTTTCGCGCCCGGGACATTACACAGAAACTGTTGAACTTTGTGCGGAAGACCGAACCGCGGCTGGTCCCGTGCAACATCAACCAGGTGCTGGAGGACATCATTGGCGGCCTCAAAGAGCGTGAGTTGGAGGTTACCGGAATCAAAGTGGTTCGCGATCTCGACCCCGAGCTTCCCGACGTCATGCTCGACCCCGACCAGATGCGGCAGGTGTTCCTGAACATCGTGAACAACGCGGGCGACGCCGTTGAGGGGCCCGGCACCATCACGCTCACTACACGGTGCAATGACAGCCACATCCGGGCCACCGTCACCGATACGGGCAAGGGCATGACATCGGAACAGATGGAGAGGATATTCGACCCGTTCTTCACCACGAAAGAAGTCGGCAAAGGGACGGGCCTGGGCTTGAGCATAAGCCTGAGCATCGTACAGTCGATGCACGGTGAGATAGAGGTTCAGAGCATGCCGGGGGCGGGAAGTTCGTTTACGGTAGTGCTCCCGCGATATCGAGCGGAGGAAAACTAACATGTCGAACAGCGTTGCAACAAACCACATAGACGGCAGGGCAAGAGTGTTGCTCGTCGATGACGAGGATAAATTCAGGCAGGCGATGAGACGGCAGCTCGAAGTCCGCGACTATAAGGTCTGGGACGTGAACAACGGCGAGGACGCCATCAAGATTGTCCGCCACAAGAATCCCGAGGTCGTCATCCTCGACCAGCGCATGCCGAAGATGGACGGCATCCAGACCCTGCGCGAGATCAAGAAGATTCGGCCCGAGATGCAGGTGATCATGCTGACCGGCTATGGGAGCACCGAATCGGCGCGCGTGACGGGCAAGTACGACGTGTTTCATTACATGCAGAAACCGTGCGTGCTGGAAGAGCTGATCACGGTTATCGAGGCGGCCCGACAGGAACGGGTGTACGCCATGGCCCGGCACGAGATACCCGACGTCAAGCGGGGCACGCTCGGGCAGTGGCTTATCGGCGCGCACAACGCGAGGCCCGGCTTCATCATCCTGGGTTTCCTGCTGTTCGCCATCATACTCGCTGCGCCGCCGCCCAGGAAACTCGTGACGCTGCTCAGCACGGAGAAGGCCAGCGACGCGGGCCAGAGCATTATGGGCTATGCCGAGTATCGCAAGATGAAACCCGGCCAGACGATATCCGACTATTACAGCGACAAGGAAGGCTGGACAAAGAAGGTCACGAAAGAAGACGGGACGTCCGCATCCGTTCCGCTGAGCCCGCGGCAGACTGCGTTTCGGGCGCGCGTCATGATCGGGACGCTGGTCGTCGCCGCGCTCTTTTGGGCCACGGGCGCGATGCCGGTGGGAGTGACCGCGCTCCTGGTCGGGATGTTGATGTATTTCCTCGGGGTCATGCCGCCCGACAAGGTGGCGGCCGCCTATGCGAAGGATTCGGTCGTGTTCATCTTCGGCGTGCTGGCGATTTCGGCCGCCATATCGAAAACCGGCCTCGACCGCCGCATCGGCCTGCTGCTACTCGGCACGAGCACGTCGCTGGCCCGGCTGGCGTTCATCTTCTGCCCGCTCTTGGCGGTCTCCGCGTCGTTCCTGTCCGAGCACGCGCTGGTCGCGTTCATCGCACCCATTTTCATTCTCGTATACAGCGGCGCCATTCGCGCGGCCAACATCACGAAGGACCGCAGCCTGGCCGTCATGATGATTCTCATGCTTTCATTCGTGGCGAACGTGGGCGGACCGGGCTCTCCGGCCGCAGGCGGACGCAACGCGGTCATGCTCGGCATCCTCGCCGACTACGGTCTCGCGCCCACATTCGGACGGTGGGTGATGTACGGACTGCCCTGCGTGCCGGTCATGGCGTTGGCCATCAGCTCGTACTTCTTCCTCGCGTTCCGGCGCAAAATCCAAATCAAGAATCTTGACGTCGCCGCCGAGGTCAGGCGCGAGGCGCAGAAGATCGGCAAGATGACCCGCAACGAATATCGAACGGCCGCAGTTCTCGTGCTGCTGGTCGTGTTGTGGTCAACGGTCTCGAACCGTTTCGGCATGGGCGGACCAGTGCTCCTCTGCATCGTGCTGCTTAACATCCTCGGCATTCTTCGCTGGCGCGACATCAACCATATTCACTGGGACGTCGTGGCGCTCTACGCGAGCGCGAGCGCGATGGGCGCCGGCCTTGCCGTCACGGGGGCCGCCCTCTGGATGGCCGACGCCTTCGTCAGCATCCTGCCCGGCTTCATGAAGAGCGGCGAGGGACTGTGCATCGCCACGAGCATATTCACCGGCGTCATCACCAATTTCATGAGCGATGGAGCCACCGTCGCCGCCATCGGGCCGATTACCGTCCCCATGGCCGCCCTGTCTCAGACGCCGCCGCTGATGGTCGGCCTGGCCACGGCGTTCGCCTCGTCGTTCGCCTTCATGTTGATTATCGGGACTCCCAACAACGCGATCGCATACAGCATGGCCAGGGACCCGGAAACGGGCGAACAGCTCGTGACCGTCACGGACTTTCTCAAACACGGCGCGGTCGCGCTCGTGCTCTCGTTGGCCGTGCTGTGGATATGGGTGTTCTTCGGATACTGGCGATGGGTCGGCTTCTGAGGAAGCTGGAGGAAATCGAACAATGGCTAAAGAGAAGATCAACCTGTTGATTGTGGACGACGAGGAGCGGTTCCTCGAATCCACGAAGAAGAGGCTCGAAGTCAGGGATTTCAACGTCATTGCCGTGAACAGGGGTGACAAGGCCATCGAGGCCGCGCGCAACCACCCCGTCGACGTTGCTCTGGTGGACCTCAAGATGCCCGGCATGAACGGAGAACAGACCCTGGAGGCGCTGAAGAAGGAGCACAAGTGGCTGGAGGTCGTCATCCTCACCGGCCACGGCTCCACCGAATCCGCCGTGGAATGCACGAAGAAGGGAGCGTACTTCTACCTGCAGAAACCCTGCGAACTCGAGCGGCTCCTCTCCGTGCTGACCGACGCCTACAAACGACGAGTCATGAACAAGATGACGATCAAGCAGGATCGCATGGAGGAGATTCTCGGCATGGCCGACTCGGGGTCGCCGCTGGGAATCCTGCGCAGGATACGGGAACTGGACGAAGAAGGGGAATGACGCCGTGGAGGCGAGCAACTTCAAAATCACTCGGCGCATCATCCTGCGGCGAGTCCTTCTGGTGCCGTTCGTAACGATGACGCTCGTGTTCTGCACGCTGGTTTACTATTTCGCGACCGACCTCCGTTCCGCCGTCGAGGCGGAGCTGGTGCGCATCGCCGGCGCTCACCGCGACGTAATCGAACAATTTCTCCGCGAACGGTGCCTCGACCTTCAATACGTTGGCGCCTCCTGTTCCTACGAAGAGATCGCCCGCGAGGACCGGCTTGAAGAGATTTTCGAAAACCTGCAGATGCGGTCGCCGGCGTTTTTCGACATCGGCGTCTTCGACGCGGACGGAAACCACGTCGCCTACGTCGGACCGTACGACCTTCGGGGCAAAAACTACGCGCAGGCCGAATGGTTTCGGCAGTCCCAGACAAAGAGCCCCTACGTCTCCGACCTGTTCTACGGATACCGCAGCGTGCCCCATTTCGTCATCGCCGTACGCCGTGAGGAAGGCGGCCGCACGTGGTTCCTCCGGACGACCATCGACTGGTTCTTTTTCAATGATCTTGTCGGAAACATCCGTGTCGGAAAAACGGGCGAAGCATACCTGATAAACCAGGAGGGTCAGTTCCAAACGCGCCGTCGCACGGGTGGCGACCTGATGGAGCCCGACCCTGACTATGCCGTTTATGAAATCGATGAGAACGATGTCTCCTACTTTACGGCGTCTGATTCGACGGGCGAGCGGCATCTGTATGCCACCGGCCGAATTCCTTCGACGGACTGGCTCCTGGTGGTTCGGCAGGAAGTCGGCGACGCCTACGCCTCGCTCATCCGCGCCGTCCTCATTGCCGTCGCCATGATCGTCGCCGGCGGAGCCGTGGCAGTCTTTATGGCTTTCATGCTCGCCTCCGGCGTCGCCAATCAGCTCACCGTGGCCGACCTGGAGAGACGCCGGATGGGCACACAGTTAATCATGGCGGGCAAGCTCGCCGAGATTGGCGAGATGAGCGCCGGAGTCGCACACGAGATGAACAACCCGCTCCAGGTAATAAAGGGGGAAGAGACGTACATCAAGGATATCTTGGACGATATGGAGACAAACGGGAGCGGAAACAATTCCGAGAATTTCCGGTTGCTTCGGGAATCTATTGACCAGATAGCGCTTCAGGTCGATAGGGGAAAGCAGATCACCGAAGGGCTGCTGGGGTTCGCGCGCAAGGCAGACACGAGGATCGAGCCAATCGAGCTGCGGTCATTGATACCCGACGTCGTCGGAATGATCGAGCGACGCGCTCAGGTGGAAAACATCCGCATCGTTCAGGAATTCGAAGCAGACCTGCCCACGGTGCCCAGCGACCCCGTTCAGCTTCAGCAGGTATTCCTCAACCTGCTCAACAACGCGATTGACGCGCTCAAGGAAAAGGGCGGAGGAGAGATTCGGATCACGGCGACGCAGGAGGCCGATGACCTGATGGTATCGGTTACGGACAACGGCTGCGGCATCCCGCCCGAGCACATGGAGAAGATATTCCTCCCCTTCTTCACCACGAAACCGGTGGGACAGGGCACGGGGCTGGGCTTGAGCACGTGTTACGGCATCGTGGAGCACCTGGGTGGGCAGATCACGGTCGCGAGCGAGGTGAACGTGGGAACCGTCTTCACGATACGGCTTCCCCTGTCCGGCCCTCCCGAACAACGAGAACGCGAGCCGATGGGCCAGATGCAAGGAGGTTCGGCGAAGTGAATGCCATCAATCTGCTCATTGTGGACGACGAAGAACGGCTTCTGGCAACTCATAAGAAGCTCCTGGACAAGCGCGGGCTAAACACGGCCACGTGTACCAACGGGCTCGATGCGCTGAAGATTCTGAAAGAGCAGCCCATCGACGTCGTGCTCCTCGACGTGAAAATGCCCGGAATGGACGGCATGGAGGTCCTGCGCCGAATCAAGCAGGATGCGTCCGGAGTCGAGGTGATTCTGATCACGGGAAATCTGTCCGTCGAATCGGAGGTCGCGGGGTTGCAGGAGGGAGCGTTCGGCTATTTGAAGAAGCCGGTCACCATTACGGAAATTCAGAAAAAGGTGGAAGAGGCCTTCGTTCACAGGCAGGCGCGGTCGGGAAACGTCCGTGAAACCGCGCTCCAAGCGACCGACTCAGACCGAGGGCTTCCGCGCACAGAAGAAGGAAACTAGGAACGGGGGAGTAAGGGACACATGGAAACCGCCGATTTCAAAGGCACCCGGATGATGATTCTCAGCAGGGTTCTGCTGGTTCCATTCGTGGCGGTCATGCTCGTGTTCGGCACGCTCGTCTATTACTTCGCCACCAATCTTCGGAGCCAGGTGGAGGAAAGACTTGCGTACGTCGCCGACGGACACCGCCAGATTATCGAACAGTTTCTGCATGAACGATGTTCCGACCTTGAATACGCCGCGAGTTCGCACAGCTTCGAGGAACTCAGCGGTGCCCGACGCCTGGCCGAAGTCTTTGAAGCATTGCAGACGCGGACGCAGGCGTTCTTTGACCTGGGACTCTTTGACGCTCAGGGCAACCATGTCGCCTACGTCGGGCCGTATGACCTGAAAGGCAAGAACTATGCACAGGCGGAGTGGTTTCTCCAGGTTCGGGAAAAGGGACAATACATCTCCGACGTGTTTCTCGGCTATCGCAATATTCCCCACTTCGTCATCGCGGTTCGTCGTGAAGAATCCAGCCGCGTCTGGTACCTCCGCGCGACGATAGACACGCTTTTCTTCAACGATCTGGTTGAAAACATCCGCATTGGAAAGACGGGAGAGGCCTACCTTGTGAACCGTGGGGGAGTGTTCCAGACGCCGAGGCGTTCCGGAGGAGCGTTGATGGGGATCGACCCGGATTACGGCGTTTACCAGGTCCACGAAGGCGCCGTCGCCTCCTTTGCGGCCGATGACGACGCCGGCTCTCGACATCTCTACGCCACGTGCCGTCTCGCATCCACCGGATGGCTTCTGGTGGTGCGTCAGGAAATCGGCGAGGCCTACGCGCCTCTCGTTCGCGCCGTGTTTCTCGCAATCGCAATAATCCTAGCGGGAGGCGTGGTGGTGGTCACGATGGGCTTCCTGCTCGCCACCGGCGTCACGAATCAACTGAGCGCCGCCGACATGGAGAGACGCCGAATGGGAAGCCAGTTGATCATTGCGGGCAAGCTCGCCGAGGTCGGCGAGATGAGCGCCGGACTGGCGCACGAGATCAACAATCCCCTCCAGGTGATGAAATCGGAGGAGGCGCTCGCCGTAGAGATTCTGGACGAAATGAAGGCGAACGGCAATCCCGGCCAGGCCGAAAATATCCAGATGGTCCGGGATTGCATAACCCGAATGGGCGGTCAGATTGACCGATGCAAGAGGATAACCCTGGGGCTCCTGAAGTTTGCCCGCGAATCCGAAGCGGCCATCCAGCAGATAGACCTGAAGCCATTCATGCGAGAGGTCGTCGCGATGGTGGAGCGCAGGGCCGCCGTCGAGAATATACACCTTCTGCAGGAATTCGCCCCGGACCTGCCTCGATTTCAGAGCGACCCGGCTCAACTGCAACAGGTGTTCCTCAATCTGCTCAACAACGCCATTGACGCGCTTGCCGACAAGAATGAAGGCGAGATACGGGTCACAGCGTCCCGTGGCGATGATGAGGTGGTCATATCGGTGGCGGACAATGGCTGCGGCATCGCCCCCGAACATATGGAAAAGATATTTCTGCCGTTCTTCACTACGAAACCGGTCGGGCGGGGAACGGGGCTGGGGCTGAGCACGTGTTACGGCATCGTGACGCGCCTCGGCGGAAGGATTACCGTGAGCAGCGAACCGAATGCGGGGTCGGTTTTCACCCTGCACTTTCCGCTCAGCGATCCTTCCGAGCAGTCCAAAGCGTGGCTGCCCGCCCGCGAACGAGGACAAGGAGGAGCAACATGAGCGCATTGCATTTGCTGCTGGTGGATGATGAGGAGCAGTTCCTGTCCACAACCAAGAAGCTCCTGGAGAAACGCGGCGTCGACACGATCACCTGCACGAACGGGTTCGACGCGTTGGAGATTCTCCGGAAGCGTCGCATCGACGTGGTGGTTCTCGACATCAAGATGCCGGGGATCGACGGGATCGACGTGTTGACCAGGATCAAGCGCGATCATCCCGTCGTCGAAGTCATCCTGCTCACCGGCCATGCGTCCGTGGAATCGGCGGTGGAGGGGCTGAAACTGGGCGCCTTCGACTACTTGACGAAACCGTCCAAGGTTTCGGAGATCATGGCCAAGGTGGAGGAGGCCTTCGAGAGGAAAAAGGCCAAGGAGGAGAAGGCCCGGAAGACCAAATTCGACAACATCATCCGTCATCCCATGGCCGTGTATGAAAAAGACGAGGAGTGACCCTGGTCCGTGTGGCGCCATCGGAGTGTAACCAATGACCACAGAGAAGCGAAAAGCGACAGGTTACGATAAGTACATCGATTGGAAAATCTTCGTCATTCCCGTGCTGCTGCTGTTTGCGATCATGTACGCGCCGGCCACCGACGGCATGCGTGATGTGGGAACCGAGTACGGCGTCGGTCCGCAAAAGGTCATCGACTATCTTTCCGAGCAGATGTTCAAGAGACCGACCGCCGACCTCGACCAGTGGCAGTTGTTGACATGTCGGATCATCGAACAGTCGATGCGCGGCGGCGCGATGGGCCGCGCCAGGTTCCTGAAACGCGACGAGAAGTGGTGCAGGAGCAACGGCATTCCCGTGGACTCGACGAACCTCGCGCGCGCCAAGGAGTTTGTCGGCGGCATGGATGACGACTCGTACCGGGAGCTTCTGATGTCGGCGGCGAAGCTGCGCACCGAGGAGCTGCATTATGAAGGACTCTCCGGGGCCGACCGCAAGCTCGCCGACAAAGCCACGTGGAAGCTGAAGGTAGCGCTGGCCGTGACGGTGTTCACGGTATTCTGCTTCGTGAGCGGATGCATACCGCTGCCCGCCGTGGCGTTCTGCATCGGGTTGGCGTTTACGTTCACCGGCGTCGTCTCACGCACCGAGGTGGCGGCGTTCTACTGGAGCGACGCGGTCTGGTTCATCATGGGCAGCCTGATGTTCGCCTCCGCGTTCGTCAAGACGGGGGTGGACCGCCGCATATGCCTCATGCTGTTCAGCAAGCTGGCCCGGCCGAGCGTCGCGGCCATCACGCTCGTAATGATTACCGTCATAGCTCCCGCCGCCTCGTTCATCTCCGACCACGCGCTTGCGGCCATCTTTCTCCCAATCGCCATCATCCTGCATCGCGGCAGTCAGGTGGAGGGCAACCCTACCGACTTGGAGCTCGGGAAAATGCTCGTGATCACCGTGGCGATGGCATGCAACATCGGCGGCTTCGGCGCGCCGAGCGGCGGGGCTCGCAATGTGATCATGATGACCTACCTCGAGGACATGTTCGGGATGGACATCGGGTATTTCACGTGGATGACGTATGCCATGCCGTTCGTGCTCGTCATGATGCCGCTCACGTGGCTCGCCATCCAATGGCGGTTCAAGCCTGCCACGCGCGACCTCTCCACCGCGATGAGATTCCTCAAAGACGACATCACTCGAATGGGAAGGTGGAGCCGGCAGCAGGTCGTCACGCTGATTATCTTCGCGGTAATGGTGTGGTTCTGGTTCACCGAGAAATCATTCTTCGATATCGGCATCTATCCCGTCCGCCTCGGCATCGGCGTGGTTGCCGTGGCCGGGGGAGTCGCATACATCCTGGCTGGTGTGGTCAACTGGCGCGACTATCAAGAAAAGGTTGACTGGGGCGTCGTATGGCTTTATGCGGGGGCTATCATTTTCGGCAAGGTCCTCGACGAAACGGGCGCCGCCTACTTCATCGCCCGAACGGCCGTGAACGGGCTCGCTCACTTCGGCATCGCCGCCGGCATTCCGCTCATCGCGATGGCGAGCGTGCTAACCGGATGCATCACGCAGATCATGGCCGACGGACCGGCAGCGGCCGCCGTCGGGCCAATTACGCTGAATATGGCGGGCATCGTTCATCCGGGCACGGTCATGCTTCCGTTCATGACCATGGCCACCGCCGCGGCTTCGAGCTTCGCCTACTGCCTGGTCATCGGCACTCCGCCCAATGCGATCGTGTACGCAAGCGGATACCTCGAGCCGAAGGATTACCTCCGGGTCGGTATCCCGGTGTGGTTTCTGTCGAACATCGTGCTCTTCCTGTTGGTTGGAGTGTATTGGATGGCCCGGGGATTCGGCGGACTGCCGGGTTTTTAGAAAGGGAGGAACCGTTTGTGGATAAGGCCGATGCCATAAGGGTCCTGATCGTTGACGACGAAGAGCGCTTTCGCGCCAACACCGCCGCCATCCTCAATCGGCGCGGCTTTGTAGCGACGGCCGTCGGCAGCGGGATCGAAGCAATACAGGAGATCAAGAAGCAGCCGTTCGACGTCGTCATCCTCGACGTGAAGATGCCGGGCATGGACGGACACGAGGCGCTGCGCGAGATCAAGAAAATCCGGCCGGAGCTCGAGGTGATCATGCTCACGGGCCACGGCACGCTCACCTCGGCGCTTGTCAGTCTGCGCGGCGGCGTGTTCGACTATCTCGCCAAGCCGTGCGACATCGATGTCCTTGCCGCGAAGGTCCGCAGCGCTTATGCGAAGGAAAAAGGATTGGCGGAAGTGGAGCGTCGCGCGAGAGACATCATGGTGCCGCTCTCCTCGTTCAGCGCCGTCCACGACGACCAGACCGTGGCCGGGGCGATTCAGGTGATTCTTCGTTCGTTCAAGACGATCATGAGCACGGCGACAGTGCACGAGACGGTGCACCGTTCCACGCTCATACTCGACAGGAACGACAACGTCATCGGCGTGCTCAGTTTTGCCGACCTCCTGCAAGGCCTGCAGCCCGTCTATATGCGGCTCCTCAAGGAGCGGCCGCCGCTGGCCGACTCTTTGCACCTGGAACCGTTCAGCTATTCAGGAATGTTTACGATTATGGTGCGCGACCTGGCCAACAAGCGGGTCCGCGACCTGATGTCAGAGGCGCCTCCCGATATCGACGCCGACGCGAACCTGATGGAGGCTGCAAGCCGGCTGTTGGTGCTGAGAGTGCCGCGGATGCTGGTCATCGAGGGCGGGAAGACAATCGGCGTTCTTCGGGAACAGGACCTCTTCTTCGAGATAGCGAGGATCGTAGGGGAGCGTGAGGGGGAAGAGAGGGACTCATAGAAACCACGAACATGAATGGAAGTTCCGTCGACGCCCGGGGCGCCGAAGATTTCGAAAGGAGTGAGAACGCCATGAGCAAGCAAAAGAACATCCGCGTACTGATCGTGGACGACGAGGAGCGCTTCCGCACGACGGCAACGGCCACGCTCGCAAAGCGCGGTTTCGATGTCAAGGCGGTGGAGGGCGGAGCCGAGGCGCTCGAAGAGATACGGAAGGATGCGGTCGATGTCGTGGTGCTCGACGTCAAGATGCCCGGCATGGATGGAAACGAGGCCCTCCGAGAGATGAAGATACTCCGGCCGGACCTCGAGGTGATCATGCTCACCGGTCACGGCACCGTGGACTCGGCCCTCGAAGGATGGCGTGACGAGGCGTTCGCGTACCTCACAAAGCCGTATGACATGGAATTGCTCGCGGAGAAGATTCGCGACGCATACGGCAAGAAGAAGGGACTGGACGGGACAGTGTGGTACTCCGTATGGTCTAAGGACCAGCCTCCCGGACATTGACCACGCGTCGCCGGCCCGGAAGAGCGGCGGATTGTCCTTATTGGAGCATCGGACATGGAAAAGGACGAAACAGTTCACGTTCTCGTCGTAGACGATGAGGACCGTTTCCGGATCACCACTACGGTCAGCCTCAAGAGGCGCGGGTTTGCCGTCAGAGCCGTGGCTGGCGGCGACGAAGCCATCGAGGAAGTGAAGAAGGGCGACGTGGATGTCGTAATTCTCGACGTGAAGATGCCCGGCATTGACGGGCACGAGACCCTGCGGGAGATACGGCGCCTCAGGCCGGGTATTCAGGTGATAATGCTGACCGGATATGGGTCGGTCGGTTCGGCGCTGGAGGGCTGGCACGAGGGAGTGTTTGCGTATCTGACGAAGCCGTCGAGCATCGATTTCCTTGCAGAGAGAATCAGGGAGGCGTACGCGAAGAAGAAGGGCGCCCCATGTGAGGAGCGCCGAGTGAAGGACATCATGGAGCCGCTGTCGGCGTTCATCAGCACGGTTCGCCGGGACCAGTCGGTAGCCGAAGCCATTCAGGAGATGCACCGTTTCTTTGCACACACCATTGCGGCCACGAAACGCAAAGAAGCCCTGCTCCGTTCTCTGTTAGTCACGGATGAGCGGAGCAGGGTCATCGGTGTGATCGGTCTCACCGACCTCCTGCGCGGACTGCAGCCGTCCTGCATGCGGTTGCCCGACGACCGGCCGGCCGCGGCGGATACGACGTACCTCGACCCGTCGAGCTGCCTGGGAAACTTTGCCACGATGGTCCGCGGCCTGGCCACGAAGAAGGTCGGGGAACTGATGTCGGAGAGGCCCGCTACCATCGACGCCAATGCCGGTCTCATAGAAGCCACGAACCGGCTCTTATCGCTCAGGGTCCATAGTCTGTTGGTGATGGATGACGGCGAGGCGGTGGGAGTGGTCAGGGACAAGGACCTGTTTCTGGAAATGGCGAACATCGTGAGAGAGCGTCCTGCGGAGGCCGGGGCCTCATGATGAACCACGGACGCCTCAGGCTCGACCGGCATGGCGTGTCCGACCGTTTCTTGATCGGCCTTTGGCCAAGAGAGAGGAGCCAACCATGAAAGCGCCGGCGTTCAACAACAAGACCTACCAGGTGGATGCGGGTGGGTTTCTGACGGACCCCGAGCAATGGGACGAGGATTTTGCGGCTAGGCTCGCGCCGGAATTAGGAATTCCCCACGGACTGACGGAAGAGCACTGGAAAGTCATCCGCTTCATCCGGGGGACGTATGAGCGAGAAGGGAGATGCCCGCTGATATTCACGACCTGCAGGGCCAACGACCTTCACCTCAAGGACTTGCAGAAGCTCTTTCCCGCCGGGTACTTGCGAGGGGCCTGCAAGCTCGCGGGCATCACGTATAAGGAGGCGTGCTTCGCTCCGGGCCTCGTTTCGATAGGAGACCGGACCGCCGCTCCACGAGCCGCCGAGGAGGGCCGCCGCGCCGTTCCTCCCGTGGCCGAGAAGACCTATACGATAGACACGCAGGGATTCCTCGTGAATCCCGACGACTGGGACCAGCGGTTTGCGCTGCTCAAAGCGTACGAGATGGGGATTTTGGAGACATTCTCGAACAGGCATTGGGAAGTCATCTACTTCATTCGCGACAGCTATGACGAGAACGGTGTCGTCCCGACGGTGTACGAAACCTGCGAGGCAAACAACCTGGACATCGAGAGTCTCGAAAAACTCTTCCCTCACGGGTATCACCGCGGCGCGATCAAGATGGCCGGTCTGAGGGTCCGATAGATGATGCCGTTCCGGGTTCGCGGAACAGAGGGCAGCTTGTCTTCGGAGACATGGAGACAGGAAGGAGGAAGAGTGCAAATGAACGCCCGCAAATCCGTGCTTTTCGTCGATGACAACAAGGAGTTTCGAAAAGCGATGAGAAAAGTGTTCGAGAGGTCAGGCTACGCATTCACAGAGGCCTGCGACGGGCTGGAGGCGCTTGCTCTCCTTTCGCAGAACAGGTTCGACCTCATCCTTTCCGACCTCAGGATGCCTAACCTGGACGGAATGGGACTGATGGAGGAGCTCAGCAGGCAGGAGCTGGACGTGCCCGTTATCTTCATCACGGCATACGGAGACGTCGAGTCGTACTTGGAGCTGATGAACATGGGCGCTTACGACTACCTTAACAAGCCCTTCGGCACGGAGGAGATTCTCAGCGTCGTCGGAAGCGCACTCGATACACACAGAACTCCGCTCCACAGCCCGAGCCGCTGACCCCCACACGGGCCGGACAGCGGGCCCATTTCCTCAAAGGTCTTTGATGCGGGCGTTCTTCGAGGAGTTTGCCAGAACACCCCGGAAGCTGTCGAGGGATGAAGATATTTTCTCCACAGCTTCAGATTCAACAAGAGGGACAGCGGCGACGCCGCTGTTTTCAAGTCGGTCCACAACTCCCTGGAGCGTCAGGTTGTCAATGTCGAGTGCCGGCTGGTAGGAAGGCACCTTTCCTTCATCACCGCAGATTTCAGAGAGAATTCCCGCCTCAATCAGTTCAAAGACGGTCTGGTTTACCAGTCTTATGGGGGTCTTCAGCTCTTTCGAGATGTCGTCGGCCGTAGGAGATGGAAGCCCCTCGCGGAACTTCCTGACACACAAATGCGCGACGGCGAGCGTGACCAATCGCTTGAACGCCGGGCTGATTTTCATACAATCCTGCTCGAACTCGTACGTCCCCACGTTCTGGTGAGCGAAGGAGACCTCGGCCCCGTAGAGCAGTATCAACCAGCTCAACTGCAGCCAAATCAAGAAGAGGGGCAATGCGGCGAAGCTTCCGTAGATGGCGTTGTAACGATTAATCCCGATCTGAAACGTGATGTAGGCCCACTGCACAATCTGGTAGATAGTACCCGCCAGAATCCCGCCCAGCAAAGCCGAGCGCGCGTTCACTTTTCCGTTGGGCAAGAAGAGATATACGAAAGCAAAAAGTCCCCACAGGAGACCGAAAGGAAGTACTTTGAGCAGAATCAGGATGGGCTCGGCAATGAATGCAAGGTAGCTGTGAGTTAACAGAATGTTCTTAACCTGGCTGCTCACTGCGACAGTCATGCCTCCCGCCATTATGAACAAAATCGGAGCGATAAGCATGAATGAAAGATAATCGCTGAACTTGCGTGTCCAGCTTCGCTGCTTTTTGATGCCCCAAATTTCGTTGAACGACCGCTCCATGTTTCCCAGCACTTTGATGACCGTCCAGAAAAGGAATACCACGCCGATGCCGGCTATCAGGCCTCCCTTTGTGTTGTCGAGCATATTGCGCGCAAAAATGATAGCCCGGGAAACTACTTCCTCATGTCCGTGAAACTGCTCTCTGACCCGCTCTTCGAGGACATGATCGAACCCGAAGCCTTTTGCAATTCCGAAGGCCATGGCCAGGATCGGGACGATGGAAAGCAGAGTGTAGAAGGTCAACGCGGAGGCCCGCAGCGTGCACTTGTCTTTGTCGAACCCTTTGACGGATAAGGTGATCACTCGCAGCAGCTTGATCCATAGCGACCTTCGCCGCGGTTGCTCGTCCAAACGGATACGCCACAGATCCTCACGGAGAAACTTGTGTAATTCACGCGGCTTCACCATCTCTTCACCTCCGCACAGAAGGGACGTTCACGCGCGGTTCACCTGCCCTTCTCGCGAGCGTAGTCTCTTAGTTCTTGTCCCCAGGCCTACTGCTCCCCAGAAATTTACTGCCGCGCCATGGCTTGTTTCATTTCGGCGCTTGAATCCTGTGTCGCCTCGCCGTCAACGTCCACGGTAACGCTGTGAATCGTTCCCGTGAACGCGAACGGCGCTGTGAGTTCGGGAGTTATCGGGGCGCCCGGCAAAGCGCCTACGCTGACTCCGCCGGATAGTCCCATCGAAAACGGAGTGGTGAACGGCATATCGAGCTGTCCGGCCGGTTTGCCATCGATGTAGAGCGTACCGCGTCCCGGCGCGCCTTTTCCTCCGGCCAAATCCGGCTCTCCCGTCGGTTCGAACACGTATCGCAACTGGTGGCGGCCTTCGGGAACGCCGTCGTTTGACTCGACATGATAGATAACTCTGGCGACGTAGTTATGGGCATAGTGAAGTTTTCGGTTCTTCACAAAGACCACGTAGCCTCCTTCATTGTCGCCATGACACAGCAGCACGCCTTCGGCGCCGCCCTTGGGAATTTCGACGTCGGCGGTGATGCTGTGCGGCCGATTGAGCACCCTCACGCCGGCGAAGGTCGGCACCGGCTGTGTGTCGGGGTAGTAAACATACTTCTTGCGTTCAGGAGCGACCAGCGGACGCTCTACCAGCACCCGTATTATGCCCCGGCTGTCGATGGGCAGCACGTTGTACTTGCCCGCCTCGACGTACCACTGTGCGATCATCTCGGTGAGCTTGCCGGGTTCCTTGTCGGCCAGGTTATGGTTCTCCGCGAAGTCCTCTGTAACGTGATAGAGTTCCCAATGCTTTGCGTCGAGCTCCGTCAGCGTCTCGGCATACATTGGCGCGCCGAAAGGCATGCCCGCCTCCGTAAACGATGTGCCCGGCCACGGGCAGACCGCGCGCCAGCCGTCGTGGTAAATCGAGCGATGGCCCAACATCTCGAAGTACTGCGTGTGATGCCGGGAGGAAGCGTCTGCATCGTCAAACGTATGCGCCAAGCTCACGCCTTCCATGGGCGACTGCGTGACACCTTTGATAACCGTCGGCGGCTCGACGCCCAACGCTTGCAATACCGTCGGCGTCATGTCGGTCGCATGGGCATACTGCGTGCGGATTTCTCCCTTCGCTTTGATGCCTTTCGGCCAATGCACAATGAACGGGTCGCTGATGCCGCCGCGATAGGTCTCTCGCTTCCAGCGGCGGAACGGCGTGTTGCCCGCCCATGTCCATCCCCAGGAGTAGTGGTTGAAGACCTCCGGCCCGCCCAGTTTATCGATAAGCTTGAGGTTTTCCTCGAGGCTCTCGGGCACATTGTTGAAAAAGAGATTTTCGTTCACCGAGCCGGTGGGGCCGCCCTCGGCGCTTGCGCCGTTGTCTGAGAGCACCATGATGATGGTGTTCTCAAATTCGCCGATGCTCTTGAGGAAATCGAGGAGGCGGCCGATGTGGTGGTCGGTGTGCGTCAGGAATCCGGCGTACACTTCCATCATGCGCGCGTACAATTTCTTTTCTTCGGCCGAGCATTCATCCCACGGTTTCACGTCCGGGTCGTGGCGGGAAAGCTCTGTTTCCTTGGGAATGATGCCCAGCTCTTTCTGTCTGCAGAACACCTTCTCGCGGTATGCTTCCCATCCGTCGTCGAACTTGCCCTTGTATTTGTCGGCCCATTCCTTCGGAACATGATGGGGCGCATGCGTCGCGCCGGGGCAGAAGTACATGAAGAATGGCTTGTCGGGGGTCACCTGCTTGGCGTCGGCGATGAAGCTGATGGCCCTGTCGGCGAGGTCCTCCGTCAAATGATAGCCTTCTTCGGGTTTCTTAGGTGGGCTGACGTGGTGGTTATCGTACGTCAGGTCGGGATAGTACTGATGTGTGTCTGCGCCAAGGAAACCGTAATAGCGCTCGAATCCGCGCCCCAAAGGCCATCGATCAAACGGTCCCGCGGCGGAGAGCTGATCGGGCGGCGTCAGGTGCCACTTGCCGACGGCAAACGTGTTGTAGCCGTGCTGCAAGAGAATTTCCGAGAGAAATCCATTCTCGAACGGGATGTTTCCGTTGGAGCCCGGATATCCCATCGACCCTTCGGTGATGCAAGCCATCGCATTCGAGTGGTGGTTGTGACCGGTCAGAACGCAGGAGCGCGTGGGCGAGCACAGCGCCGTGGTGTGCATATTGTTGTAGCGCAGGCCGTTGGCAGCGAGGCGGTCGAGATTCGGCGTCTCAATCGGGGCGCCATAGCAACCGATTTGGCCGAAGCCGGTGTCGTCAAGGATGATGAACAACACGTTAGGCGCGCCATCCTTCGCGCGCGGCGGCATCGGCCATGCGGGTGTCGAGACCTCAAACGTACGCCCCATCACTCCGGGGAATGCGGTTCCAGGCTTGTACTCTCTCAGACTCATCATCATTTCTCCTTACGTGTTGCTGTTGTGTAGATAGTGTAAGCCGGTTTCCATAATGGGAGAGAAGCCGGGCTTGTGCTCCACTCTTATTGTCACGGCAAAATGGGAGAAAGGATAGCCACAGAGAAGTATAGCTCATATCTTGGAGCGCTTCAAGCGAAGGTCGAAAGAGCCACTTTGTCCACAACAACTCGGCCCCGCTTTCGGCTTCTGAACCATAAGGCCACATTTGAACATCCTAATGGGCGATATGTTGACTCTTAAGGTGTCGGGAATAGTGCAGATTTCGCCAAGGAGTGTATTGTACCTTTTGTTTTTGCGAAATCCCCGATTGACAAACTTTCTCTCCCGCATGTATCATTATGTCGCCACAAATTATAAGGAAATGTCTTTCACCTGGTGTTGCCAATCGCGAACGTGGGGCGCCGCCCCAAGAAATGGTCAGTATGATGAGGAAGCTCTTTAAGCCCATAAGCGCCATCTGTATTGCCCTGCTGCTATCCGGTACCTTAAGCATTGAGTCGTTCGCCGAAGTCTACAGATTCTCCGGCGGCCCGGCCGGGGGGACCTTTCAGTACTACGCAAGTGCAATTTCCACCCTTTCCAGAAAGCACGGAATGAGGGTGTTGGCAAGTTCTTCCGGCGGCTCTATCGAAAATATCAGACTTGTCAATGCGGGAAAATCCGATTTCGCCGTGGCATATTCGGGACACGTATACCAGGGAAGAAACGGGTTGATGGAAGGCGACCCGGCGAAATACGAAGATGTTTTGGCCGTGGCATATCTCTATGGCGCTCCTGCTCAATTGATAGTGAGGGCGAACTCGGGCATTAGGAGTGCAAGAGAGCTTGAGGGCAAGAGAGTAGGGGTCGGAAACGCAGGGTCCGGCGCTGCGGCCAATGCCGAGATTTTCTTCTCAGAACTCGGCATCTGGGACAAAATCGAGAGAGACTTCTTGGGGTACCGGGAGGCGGCGTCTGCTTTCAACAACAGGCAATTGGATGCATTTTGGGTATTTGCGGGTTTTCCGAATGCCTCAGTGATAGAGGCGGCGCTCCAGAACAAGATCAGGTTGGTCAATGTGTACACCGATGCTGAAGAAATCGGAATGTTTAAGAAATATCCCTATTTCTCGAAGGCAACCATTCCTGCCGGCGTCTATAAGGGTGTGACGAGAGAAACTCTCACCTTCGACGATTCGGCGTTGTTGGTGGCTAACAGCAAAGTGCCTGCCGACGTGGTCTATTCACTCCTGAAGACTATCTTCAGCAAAGAAGGGCTCGCGCACATGGTGGAGGTGCACAAATCGGCAAAAGCGATGAGTATCGAAAATGGGCTCAAGGGGATTGTCACGCCTCTTCATCCCGGCGCCGAAAGATTCTGGCAGGAGAAAGGGAAGCTCAAATAGGAGCGACATTGCAATAGGAGAAAAGGCAGTGGGGTTGCCTGCTGCCTTTTTTTGTTTACCTCACGGGTTGTCTGAGCAGGGGTTGAGCGGGTGTACGATGAACTGAACAGGATAGAAAAAGCCGTCTTTGATGTTCTGTCGGTCATCCTGGTCCTTTTCTACGCCTATTCCGCCGTTTTGAGGCCGGCTGCGACTCAGTATCACCGAGGCATCTATTGCCTCATAACGTATGTCCTTGTCTTTCTCGTCTACAAATCACACCACAAGTTCTTGCGAGCTGTTGACTACGTCCTGATTGTCTTTTCGATCGTGACCATCGGATATTGGATTCTGAACTTCGAGGCAATCAATTATCGGGCCGGAGCAGAAACAGTACTTGACCAGACAATTGCCGTAATCGGTGTCCTGACCGGAATAGAACTGGCCAGAAGGGTAGTGGGGCTTCCTTTTGTGATTATCGGCAGTGTGCTCCTGGTCTACGGTGTCTTTGGGCCGTACATGCCTGACCTTATTGCTCATCCCGGCGACACGTTCGTAGGATTGTGCACCACCTGCTTCTTCAAGAGCGACGGTGTGTTCGGCATTATGGCAAATGTGCTCGCGACGTATGTGCTTTTGTTTGTGCTGTTCGGCGCATTTCTGGAAAAGTCGGGCGCACAGCGCTTCTTCCTTGATTTTCCCTTGGCGGCGGTAGGGCACAGGACAGGGGGACCGGCCAAAGTATCCGTCCTGGCAAGCGCGCTCTTCGGTTCGATATCCGGCAGCGCCATCGCCAATACGGTGTCCACGGGCGCTTTCACCATTCCCATGATGAAAAAGGCGGGATTTCGCCCGCATGTGGCCGGCGGAATCGAGCCCGCTGCGTCCATTGCGGGAATGTTCCTTCCTCCAATCATGGGCGCCGGCGGCTTCATCATGGCGGAGCTTACGGGTGTTCCGTATTCCAGGATCATGCTCATCGCCGTTTTCCCCGCTCTTATGTATGTGTTCAGCGTATTCGTCATGGTGCATTTTGAGGCCAAGATGCATAACATTAGGGGCGAGAAAAGCGAACATAGCGCCATGCAGATTTTGAAGAAGGAATGGTACTACACGCTGCCATTGATTATCATCTTCATTTTGATGCTGAAGGGCTACTCTGCGGGTTTTGCGGCCGTGATGGGAATTCTTTCATGTCTCGTGTTAAGTTGGCTGAAAAGAGAAACAAGAATCGGCCCAAGGAGATTTGTGGAGGCCTCGAGAGCCGGGGCGGAAAACAGCCTGAGAATAGGAGCCACCGTCGGAGTGATCGGAATCATAATAGCCGTTCTGACATTTTCCGGGCTCATCCTGACTTTTGCCGATATAGTTATCCAACTCGCGGCCGGAAGGCTGTGGCTGACGATTCTTCTTATTGCACTGGCCTCCCTGGTTCTCGGAATGGGGGTACCTGTCACGGCCGCGTATCTCATCACCGCTGTGGTTGCGGTCCCGGCTCTTGTTCATCTTGGCGTGAACGAGGTCGCAGCTCACATGATCGTCTATTGGCTGTCGCAAGATTCCAACATTACTCCGCCGGTGTGCATAGCTGTCTTCGCCGGCGCTACGATTGCCAAGGCGAACATGTGGAGAACCGCATTCTCCTCGTTCAAATTTGCGAAGTTTCTGTATCTATCACCCTTCTTGTTCGGATATGTCCCCGGCTACACGCTGAATGGGAGCAACATGGACATATTGAAAAGCTTCGTGTTGATTATAGTCGGAACCTATTTGTTCTCCTACATCACAAGCTTCCACTGGTGGTACTATTTGAAAGGAAGGAAGAATCGCTGAATCCCGGGTGCCGCAAAATACACTGTTGCTCGTTAGTTGACACCCTGCGGGTTCAGAGTTATAGTATCTCCTATTCATCGTTCGCTTGTGACGGGAGATGTAAGCCTGTGACGGAGATGCTCAACCGCAAGATTCAGTTGAAGGAGCCCTGACAATGTCCCTGATAAAGAAGATAGGCGCTCTCGTTGTCACCGTAGCTCTTCTCGTAGTCCTCTTTGTCTACTATGGGCGGATGACCGCCTACCGGGATTCGTTCGACCGTCGCGACGTTTTGATCGCGGGCTCCATACCCGCACAGATATACCTGCCCGCGACGGAGAAGCCGCCCATCGTAGTTGTCGCGCACGGATTCACTGCGGACAAAGAGATGATGCAATCGCTTGCATACAGCCTGGTCCGAGACGGATTCGCCGTCGTGACGTTTGATTTCCGAGGACACGGACAGAACGTCACGGGCTTCGACCCTAACCGGCTTCAAGAGGATATGGCGCATGTTGTCGCTTTTTGTAGAAACTTGGACAAGAACATGCCCGTGCCCTTCGGCCGGAGGTTCAAAGAAGTCGATACGAAGCGAATCGCTATAATCGGCCACTCGATGGGTGGCGGCGCGGTGGTGACCTACGGTGTCGGCGATCCGACCATCGATGCGACCGTGCCCATTTCCGGTGTCGCCGCCAGAGTGACGGACATCCGGCCAAAAGATCTCTTCATCATTTACGCCGAGAATGATCCCCCCGACCTTCGTCAAGCGGCCAGGAAAATGCTGGAGGATTCCACTGACGAGGAACAGACCGCCCCCGATACGACGTACGGTTCATTCGACAACGGCTCGGCACGCCGGCTGAGCATGGTCAAAGGGACGGACCACCTCACGATCTTGATTTCTGCGGACGCTCAAGGACAGATACTGAACTGGCTGCATCAGGTGTGGAATATTCCATCCACGAATACAAAGGTCTCAGACCCCAGGCTGGCTTGGGCGGGATGGGCGTACGTTTTCTCGTTCCTGCTGTTCTTCTGTTGCTGCTATGCGTTGTCCTGGTACCTGCCCACTATCCCCACACGGTCCGGCCTCGCGGTGGTGCTGAATCTGGTCCTTTTTGCGATTGTCTGTTTCCTGACGCTGTTCGTCATCATGCTGGCGCTGCCGCTGTCGTTCCTGCCGATGCCCGTGGGAGACTACCTCGTCTCGTACTTCTTCGTCGCGGGGATTATCTATTTCCTGGTGGCGTCATGGAGGGGAAACATCGAGTTCGCCGACTTCGCCTCGCATCCGGCGAGGACGCTCTTCGCGGCATTTGTGCTGTTCCTGCTCGTTTACCTGACCTTTGGGTCGATCACGACGGAGACATGGTTTCGCCAGCTCTTCACGGGTCAAAGGCTTCTCTGGGCGCTGGTGATGCTGCCGCTGCTTCTCCCGTTCTTCATTGCGTTCGAGGCTTCCTTCAAGCGCGGGAACACGCTAGTGGCTCTGATCGCTTCGCTGCTCGGAGTCTTCATTGCTCTTGGGATGATCGTTGTGAGCGTCGGGCTGCGATTGACCGACGATTTTGTCATGCTGATCATCATTCCGATGGTGCTCTACAACATCATCTTTCAATTATTCTCGGTATATATTTACCACCTGAGCAGGAATTACTTTATCACAGCCGTGTTTAATGCCATGATTATGGCGTGGCAGTACGCCGTCCTGTTCCCGATCCGTTGAGTTACCAAGGGAACCTATCCGCCGGCGGACTTGAACAACCGCGCCGAGAATCAAGCCGATTTGCTGAGCTTGACGGCTGTGCCGTAGGCAAAGAGCTCGGCGGCGGTTCCTACAACGCTGGTGGTCATGTAGCGGACATTTATTACTGCGTCCGCTCCCATTTCTTGCGCCTGGGCAATCATCCTGTCGGTTGCTACCTTGCGCGCTCTCCCCATCATGTCCGTATATTCGGTTATCTCGCCGCCAAGGATCAACCGAATCAGGGCAGACAGGTCTTTCCCGAGCCAGATTGCATATATCGTGTTTCCCTGGACCATGCCTAGGCTCTCGCTTATTTCCTGGCCCGGCAGCTCCCAGAAGCTCGACAGCACCATCGATGGGCGGGGCTCAACGGCCGCAGGCTCAGGCGGCGGCAACCTTCTTCCACTCTGTTCAACAGCCACCGTCAGTAGGACCAAGAGTATGCCGCCCAACAGGGAGTAGACCGCTATCCTGAGCCACCAGGGTATGACCGGATCGTCCGAAACAGTCACGTGCCAGGGCACCCCGATAAACACGACCGTGAACAGTCCGATGACAAAGCCAAGCGTACCTACGTATCTCAGTGTTTTCATAAACCCTCCCACAAAGTTGTCTTCACGCTTACGTTGGTTTCCTCGCCGTGATGGCGCTCCGATGCGCCGCCGTCGGTGTGAACCTCACGTCGGAAAAGCCCGCCTCTTCGAGCATGGCTTGCATTTCCGATATCGAATAGCATTTCCCTTCGGTTGAGAACATCAGAAGCACAGAGTATTCGGCCACCGGCAAGGGGCCGTCTTTCTCAGCGCGAAGATGAGCGTCGTGGATTACTACCATTCCCCCCGGCTCGAGGTTCCGGTATGAATTCTCCAGGAGTCTTCTCACGTTGTCACAGTCCCAGTCGTGCAGTACGTGCGAGAACAGATGAACGTCGAATCCCGCAGGAAGTTCGTCGTCAAACATGTCACCTGGTATGACTGATATTCGAGTGGAGAGATTTCTCTTCTCCATCAAGGATTTGGCGATACCGTCCACCGGCGACTTTTCAAAAACAGCAGCCGAGAGATGAGGGTGTTGCAGCGCGAAGGCCGACGCATAGACTCCGGACCCGCCGGCGACATCTAATAATCGCTGATGCTTCGATAGGTCGATTGCTCTTGCCAGCGCGGGCGCAAGATACGCGCCCCGGCTGTCCATGCCGGCCGTGAAGGATTCGGCAAAGTCCCCCCGTGCCATTGCGTGAACCCATTCCTTTTCGTCCTTCTTCGCTCCCCAGGACGCCGGCTTTCCCGTTCTCAGGACATTCAGCATATCGTGGCAAATGGGCCGCTCCTTCAATGAAGCGACATAAGGACCCAGATACCACTGGGACGAATCGGTCAGGTGCTCGTGCGCGAGCGCGGTCAGATGAAACCGGCCGTCCTTCTCTTGTATGAGATCCCACGACTTGAAAAGGGTGAGCATCACATCGGCGGGTCGTTGTTGAATGCGAAGCGAGGAGCTGATTTCGTCCACGGTGGCCGGATTGCCCCGAAGCCAGGAAAAGAAGTTGAGATGGCCGACGGCTGCTATAAACAGATCAGGAGCGTACACGCTGTCCCTGAGCCTGAAAAGACTGGCTGGGTCCGATGATGGGAACGCAGCGGAATTGTCCGCCTCCATGGCCGGCCTCCCTTTGCCCATCGGCGCGCGAGCCGCTCCTGTTTCACATCAGCTATTCTGTCCGACCAACTCCCTCACGAACTCGTCGAAGACCTTGGCGTATTGCTCGACGTCGGCCCGCGTGCTGTCGGTGGAAACGAGCGCCATCTCGTGAACCGGCGTGAGCATGATGCCTCGATTCATGAAGTATATGTGAGAGAGCGCCTCGACGGGCCCGGTCAAGGTCTGCGTGATGTCTTCGGCGTCCATGGTGAGCAGAGCTTCGCCACCGTTCTTGGGGGGTTCCGGGGTGAAGCGGAATTCCACTCTGCAGCCGACGCGGCCCACGTACCACGGCAGGTCCACGGACTGTATGGATTCGATCATGCTCTTCTGCAGCCATTCGGCCAGCGCAATCGTGTGCCCGTACACTTCCTCGGTCATGAGGTTTTCGAGCGTCGCTCTCATCGCGGCAATCGCCATGGGATTCCCCGACAATGTTCCTCCGAAGCCGAAGAAGTTCCCCCACGCCGGCCGGGCATTCAGCATCTCGCCGATTTCCTTGTTGACGCCTCCAACAGCGCCGGGGATGCCGCCGCCGAGAGGCTTCCCGAGCGTGAGCATGTCAGGCTCCAGCTTGAGAATTCCCGTGAGCCCTGCCGGGCCGGCGCAGATCGTATGCGTCTCGTCGATCAGCAACACCGTCCCGTAGCGGCGCGTCAATTCCCTCATCGCCTCGTGATAGCCGGGGTCGGGCTGTATTATTCCAATGTTGGTCATTGCCGGCTCGGTTATCATAATAGCGATATCTTGCGGCGCCAGCGCCTTTTCGAGGGCGTCCACGTCGTTGAATTCGACGATGCGCGTCACCTTCGAGGGGTCCTCAAACGCAGGCCCCATCTGAAGAGGCAGGTAGGTCGGATCCTCATCGAAACCGAGAAAGCACAGCGTCTCGTCCACGCTTCCGTGGTACGTGCCGTTCACCGTCAGGACCATCCTTCTGCCCGTGAATTCGCGCGCCACCTTGATGAGCATTCGGTTCACGTCGCTCGCCGTCATGAAGACGTGCCAGTATGGAAGGCCGAAACGATTTGTCAACTCCTCCGCCACGTAGATGGCGTCTTCTGTGGGAAGCATCGTCGTGATGCCCCGCTTGCTTATCTGCTCCATCACCGCCTTGATCACCGGCTCCGGCGAATGCCCGTACAACGCCCCCGTGTCGCCCAGACACAGGTCGAGATACTCATGCCCGTCGACATCAGTCAGCCGAGACCCCCGTGCTTCCTTCACAAAGACGGGAAACGGCCCCACCCAGATGCGCATCCAGCTCATCGGAACGCCGCCAAGCAGCGATTTCTTCGCTCTCTCGTGCAATTTTTTCGACTTCGGCCGCTCTGCGACGTACCGTTCGACCTCACGCTCCATCAGCGTCTCTACTCTTGCTTTGTCAATTTCCTGCACCAACGGAACAACCTCCTCTCAACTTTTCCCACTACCTCATGTCGAGCCTGCTCTGACCGACGCGGTCAGCAACCGATTGAACTGTGCTCGGCCCGGCCAGCTTCTCGGTAAAGTATACACCATCCGGGGCCATTCAACCAAGCATACTGTTGACAGGCTTCGCAAACAATCATATACTGCGAGTCAGTGATGCTCGAAGCTCAACGCCGGCCAAGCGGTGTTGTTCGAGCGAATCCGGGAACAGAAGACAAATGCTGAAGAGAATCGATGCCGACCGCTGACGCCCCGCCCGCTTTTCATGTGATGGCCAAGCCTCGGGGAGCCGTCTGCAACCTCGAGTGCCGGTACTGTTTCTTTCTCAAGAAAGAGAAGCTCTACCCGGGCAGCGATTTTCGGATGTCCGACGAGGTACTCGAAAGCTATATCCGCCAGATGCTCGAGGCGCATCAAGCACAGCGCGTGACCATCGCGTGGCAGGGTGGCGAGCCGACTCTCATGGGCCTCGATTTCTTTCGGAAATCCATTGAATACCAACGCAAATATCAGAAGCCCGGCACTGTTATCGAAAACACGATCCAGACTAACGGCGTTCTCATCGATGAAGAGTGGTGCCGGTTCCTCCACGAGCACACGTTTCTGGTCGGGCTCAGCCTCGATGGCCCCGAGGAATTGCACAACGCCTATCGAATGGACAAGGCCGGCCGGCCGGTTTTTGATAAGGTGATGCGGGCGGCTCGGCTGATGCAGCAGCACGAGGTGGAATTCAACATCCTGGCGACCGTCAACGCCGCCAATGCCGACCATCCTCTGGAGGTGTACCGGTTTTTTCGCGACGTGGTCGGAGCACGGTTCATTCAGTTCATACCCATTGTCGAGCGCGACAACGAGTCGGGCTTCGTCGAGGGGAACGCGGTCACGGAACGCTCCGTGAAGCCGGAGCAATACGGTCGTTTTCTCATCGCTATCTTTGACGAATGGGTACGACGAGACGTCGGCCGCATGTTTGTCAATCACTTCGACGCGGCGCTGGCCTCGTGGGCGGGAGCGCCTCCTGCGACGTGCGTCACCGCGCCCACGTGCGGTTTTGCGATGGTGCTGGAGCACAACGGCGATCTCTACTCGTGCGACCATTTCGTCGAGCCGAAGTACCTTTTGGGCAACATCGTCGAACAACCCCTGACTGAACTTGCGACGTCTGAGAAGCAGCGCACATTCGGCCGGGACAAGCGGGACACGCTGCCCCGCCACTGCCGCGATTGCGAGTTTCTTTTCGCGTGTCATGGCGAGTGTCCGAAGAATCGACTCCTGGAAACGCCGGATGGCGAGCCGGGCCTCAACTATCTCTGTGCCGGTTTGAAATTGCTTTTCGCTCATATCGACCGGCCCATGAAGATCATGACGGAACTCTTGCGGAGGAGGCAGCCGCCTGCGGAAATCATGCGCATCCTTGCGGGGGAGGAGGCCCAGCTGAAGCGCGCCCTCGCAGCGGCGAAGCGGAACGACCCATGCCCGTGCGGAAGTGGACTCAAATTCAAGCGCTGCCACGGAAAGGGCTGATGCAGGCGACATGCCGGACGGAGGAGAGGAAATGAAAAAAGATTCCAAGCGCCCCAACATCGTCTATTTCCTGTGCGACAACCTCGGTTTCGGAGAGCTGGGGTGTTACGGCGGCGGGATTCTGCGGGGGGTCGAGACGAAACGTCTTGACCAATTCGCCGATGAAGGGCTCAAGCTGCTCAACTTCGCGCCCGAGGCGCAGTGCACGCCCACCCGTTCCGCGCTGATGACGGGCCGCTACGCCATTCGCTCCGGCACGCATACCGTTGCGCTGGCGGGTTCCGGCGGAGGCATCGTGGCATGGGAGCGGACGATGGGCGACATCTTGGCGGAGGCGGGTTACGCCACCGCGATCTACGGCAAATGGCACATCGGGACGGAAAAGGGGCGCTGGCCGACCGACCACGGCTTCGATGAGTGGTACGGCATACCGCGCAGCTACGACGAGTGTCTCTGGCCGGACGACCCGTGGTACGACCCCAACCGCGACCCCGCCTCGCATGTGCTCGAATGCCGAAAGGGCGAGGACGTGCAGGCGGTGAAGCAACAGACTCTTGAGGTCCGGCGCAACATCGACGTCGAATACATGGAGCGGGCAAAGAAATTCCTCAAGCGGAGCGTGAAGGCAAGCACGCCGTTCTTCCTCTATTTCAACCACTCGATGCTTCACCTGCCGACTGTGCCGCGAGACGAATTCAAGGGGAAGACCGGCAACGACGACTATGCCGACTCTACGCTGGAGCTCGACTCGGACTTCGGCGTCCTGCTCGACTATCTCGACGAGCTGGGAGTCGCCGACAATACCATCGTCGTCTTCTCGGGAGACAACGGCCCCGAGGAGCTGGAGCCGTGGCGGGGCACTTCGGGATTTTTCGAGGGCTCATATTTCACGGGAATGGAGGGCTCGCTGCGGACGCCATGCCTCGTTCGTTACCCGGGCAGAGTGCCGGCAGGCCGCCAGAGCAACGAGATCGTTCACATCACCGATATGTTTACCACGCTGCTGAGATGGGCCGGCTGCGAGATACCGTCCGACCGCGCCATCGACGGCATCGACCAGCGGGCGTTCTTCGAGGGCAGGCAGGAGAATTCAAGTCGGGAGGGGTTCCCCTTCTGGAACGGGCCGACGCTTTACGGAGTCAAGTGGCGCAACTTCAAGGCCAAGATGATGGAGCAGCGGTACTACACCGACCCGGCCCTTCCGATTCCCAACCCGAATCTGGTGAACCTGACCGTTGACCCGAAGGAGCGAAAGCCGCTCAACTATCCGCACCTGCACTCGTGGGTGGGTTTCCACATGATGCTCATCCTCATGCAATTTCAGGAGAGCGTGCAGAGGGAGCCGCTCATCCCGCCCGGAGCGCCCGTGGACTATGTGCCCAGGCCGCCGAAATCGACGCAATGAGGCATTTCGCAGGTTTTACTATTTCGGCTCTTGGCAAGGTGCAGAATAGAAAACGTTACCTGCATTTCACTGGAAACGGAAACAACTGAAGAATCCCGGCGTAACCTTATAATATTTGCTTCGGCAGTTATTTTTCGCCTCCTTCAGAACGGCACCCTCGTCTGAAAGGTATGCGTGCTCGCTGCTGACAGCTTACCTTTTGGCGCCGGCTGCCGCCAGCAATCTCACAATATCGGTGTGGTTCCCGTATGCGGCGTACTTCATCGCGGTATTGCCATTCTCGGTCTGCAATGTGTAATCGGCCCCCCTCGCAAGCAATTCATCGACCACATCGGCGTGGCCGTTGACGGCCGCCATCATCAGGGCCGTATTACCGTACATGTCCCGAGCGTTCAGAGAGGCGCCTCTGTCCAACAGGGCAGTCGCGACTTCGATATCGCCCGTTTGCGCAGCCTGCATCAGCGCCGTCCAATTTCTCAAGTTTGTCGCATTCACGTCGGCCCCGTTCTCCAGCAAGAGCAGAGCGGTCTCGGTACGACCTTTTTGAGTCGCTTCCATTACGGCGGTCCAATTCGCCTGTCTCGGATTTGTTGCATTTGCTGACGCTCCTTTGTCAAGCAGCATTCTTATGATTTCGGTTCGGCCCCACTGGGATGCGACCATGACGAGGCCGTTCATATATTTCGTATCTTCCGTAAGCTGAGGAGCTTCTTCCAACAGAGTTCTGACTGTTTCGGTGCGTCCCGCGCGCACTGCGAGCCCGCAGGCCGACCAGCCGCCGCTTTTCTGGCGGGGGTCGGCGCCGTCTTTCAACAACGCCTTCACTTTTTCCGTGTCACCTGCCTCCGCGGCTTTCATCAAGGGCGTTCGAGGCGAGGAATCCATTCCCCGGAATCCTCTGCTCCGCATAACGTAGTGTCTCCTCCCGGACAGTGTGGGAAACAGTTCCAGCGTGGACCCATACCAGGCGTGTGTCAACGTCGGCGTACCGACCGCAAGCAGACCAACGACAAGCGAGCAGCCGGCGAGAGTCTTGCTCGCTCGCATCGCGTATGCCGCGATGAGGGCGGTCAGGCACAGCAGTATGGCGGCAATCCCCAGGAAGTAGGTAAGGATGTTGGCCGCTGAGAAGAGCGAACCGATCAACTCCAGGGGGATGTAAAGTCTTCGCAAACTCGGGCCGAATACCGCCACGCCAAGGAGCGGGACCGCGGCGCACCCGAGCGCAAGTAACCCGAAGACCAATCCAACGGCGCTGAGAGCGGTCACCAGATCGGACCTCTTCGCGGGGACCTTTTGAGCTTCATTCATGATTTGTTTTCTCCCTCGCTTGCCGAGGGCGCCGATACCGCATCCGCGCTCGGAGGGTCAGTGGTCAAGTTCTTTTGGAGAAATTTCGATCCGATTGAGAACTTGGAGAAGTGCTTGATCTCGACGGTGATTTCGTTGTGGTCGGGATCGACAGTACCGCCGAGCGGCACCCATACGGGGTGTTCGGGGTTGGACTCGTCGTAGTAGTAGATTTCGAGCATGCCCTCGTCGAGGCCGGTCACTTCTTCGTCGGTGTATCGAATCGTGAGCGTCATTGGCTCGATGAATTTCGGCTTCTCGACTCCTTCGGCGTCCAGCAGGCGCAGAGCGACTACCTGTTGTTCTCCTTCTTCCAGCTCAGCTTCTTCACCAACGGAAAGCGGCGTGCTGATTTTCACTTTGAAGTTTTCTTGCAGCGTGCCGGGCGGGACAATCAAGTTGGTGCCGCTGTTGTCGATCAACACGCCGCCGAGGTCCATATCCATGTCGGCCTCGATATCGAAACTGACAATTCTCAATTCGTATACCGGGTCCTGGTACTGGGTGTACACGAGCCGGTTGCCCTCCGGCGAGAGCCGCAAAAAGAGCTGGTTGCCGGGCAGGTGTATCTGCGTGTAGCGGCTCGGCTGGTCGGGACGGGCGTCGGCGTAGAACATGTCGAAATCGCACTCGTACATATAGGTCGGGTTTATGGCTTTCCACGCCCCGTTGACGTCTTCCGCGAAGAACGCGAGGGATTCGTCGAACGAGAAGTTGCTGGGCAACTGCGGGTTTCGCGACGGGGCCACCTTCTTGAGCCGCGGGTCCTTGGGCGAGCGAGGCGGCTCGGCGAATCCATCGAGAATGTCCTCGACGTCATACAGGATGTAGGTATTCAGATGGTCGAAATCGAGGTCTTCCGCGGCTGTGAAGAGCACCATGCTCCCGGAATACGACCAGCCGCCGCCCATGACAAAGAATTCTCTTGGGTTGAAATTCGTGAGGAACAGCCCCGGCGCCGTCGGCACCGACTGTCCATCCTGTTCGATGGGAATGTATGCGAGGTTGCCCCAATTTGCGCAGAGCATTGCATCGCCCCATGGGAGCTTCAATATCCACGGCGAGAGTGTCTTGCCCACTGGGAGCGGAAGAAACATGGGGATATCGTGAAACGGGCTGTCGAACTCCCGGATGGGTCCCTCGACGGGGTCTATGGGAGCTATCTTTATGTGATACGGTCCGCTCCACCACCAGTTCCAGCCCCATTTGTTGAAGTCCATGTGGTCGGCGACCATGAAGAGAACATGGCGGTTGTCGGGAGCCCACGTGATGGGGAAGAACGGCAGCACCGTGTCATACTCCTGCGAGATGTCCCATGGGTTGTTCGGGTCGTCGAGGCGCACGACTCGCACGCGCGCCGGCCACGAGACCGTCGAGGCCTCGATGAAGGCTATCATCGAGCCGTCGTGAGACCAGACTGGGCAGCTCGCGGCATAATAGGGCGTCAGGGGAACGGCCTTCTGCTTTCCGATTGATATGGTGCGGTTGGACGGCGCAAAGAGCTTCTCGTAATAGTTCGCGGCGACATCCGCCGGCATCGCCTGCGCGAGATTGAGAAAGTCTCCCCGCGTGAACGATGTGAATTGCCAGCCGGCTCCGGCCGCATGCGAGCTCCGAGGGTCATTCAGCAAGGTCGCGCTCGCTTTTTCCGCTTGCGCCGCGGCGCGAGATACATAAGTTGATATCATCTTATCGAAGCGTTCGCGTATGCGCTCGAGCGTCGAAGCTTTTGCGACGGCAAACGGATTATGCGGCTCCACCGCGGCGAAGTGAACCGTATCCCCTCTCAGTATCGCCTGGTGAGCGAAAGCCAGATTGTGTTCGGCGCCGCTTTGCGTGTTCAGCTCGATGTTTCCGGATATGCAGGTAACGGTAGAGGAGTCTTCGTTGACGGAAACGTTGAAGACCGACCTTCCAGCCGTCAGCACACTGGTTCCGACGGAGACTCTCAGCGGGTCGTCCATTTCTGCAACTGCGACCGTGACGTTCCCGTCCACGACCGACAAGCGGCGAGCGCCCATGATTTCTATTTCTGACGCGCCATCGGCAAGCAGCCTCAGGCCATCGAAAGACATAAACGATTGGCGCGATTCCGGCGTTTCAATCCTCATTCCCTTTGTCAAACGCTGTCCGCTCCTGAGCGGCCGCCAATCACCTCCGGCAGGCTTGGCCTGAATGGCCTCGGAACCTCGAATGAGTACGCCGGTGAGCTGATAGGAGAACGTCCTGCTGAAGTAGAAGTGGAGGAACAGGCATGCGGAGATGACAAGCAAGATCAGACATGCACCCACACCAATCAGCAGCTTCTTCAGAATCTTGCCTGAACGGTTCGCAGCCTTCATGGTCATTCCCCCCTCCTGGAATGCACAATGTGCTGGTCTGAGTGCTCAGTTGTGGTTGTTTAGCAGGCTCTCTTCGGCAGTGTATCTCCTTGTTGGCAGGTTGTCCGTTGATTCTTGTACGAAAATCTGTATAGTATGGAGAGAATATCACTTCTGTTAATCTCTGTCAAGACTGCCTTTGGCTCGCTCTCCAATGAGAAGTCCGGCCGAATCTTATCCCGCCTCTCCACCCTGCAATAGGAATGCTCTCACCATGGGCGCGCGCCCACAGTGGTTTTGAAGCTGGAGAGAAAGCGGGGCACCTCGGGATTCTTCGAGGGGTCGTATTTCGCGGAAATGGGGACGACTCGCGCACCCGCGACATCAGGAGTGTCGGCTCCGCTCGTCTTCGCTCTATTAGAAGTGCAGGGTTACGGAATCAATCTCAATGGACGTTTCCGGCTGGTCGCTCAATCGTAATCCTAATTTGAGAATCGGTTCGAGCATCGACCATCCGTTGATATAGAGAGGTATGGTGTATGTGTGAAACATTCCGTCGTTCTTCACTGAGAACGTTATACATTTCCGTCCGTCATATGTCGGATCGTTTGCCGTTATCCACAATAGCTGACCCTGAAGGGTCTCTTTCCGGCGGTTGATTGCCCGGTAGACGACTTGAACGCACTTGACATTCTCACCCAGGTAGGGGCTGCTGAGCATCGAAAAAGAGCCCGATGTGATATATGTAAGCTCCTTGCTCTGTCTGTTACGTACGAGCGCCAACTCATGCACCGGTGTCCACTGATAGAAATCCAGGCGTCTCGAGAAATCCCAATGCACTGAGTGATCGGAACGTGGCACACGAGATACCGGGAAAATCTGCTGGAATCTCCTCTTTGCTTTATCCCATTTAAAGAGATAGTGCTTCGTCTGTCCCGACTCACAGACGGTGGTCTCGGGAGATTTCACAAATGGGCGAGTCCATCGATACGCGACTTTGTATTGACATCCCCTCTTCTCTCCGAGCAGCGAGAAACAATCGGGAAGCCCGATAGGGAAACAGATGATTCCATGGTCAAATTCCGGGATATCGAAGAAATAGACTCTGCTACGTCCTTCTATGAGTGGCTCGACATCCTCCTTAAAGCTTTCTTGTATCCTCTTGGAGGTCTGCCAGGCATGCGACCAGTCGCGACCCGTGGCCATGGTGTTCGCCGAATACAGGGCTATCAGCAGGCAGGCCAATACCGCCGCAGGTTTTTTCAACCGAGTTGACTCCATCGGGACGGCAAACATCTGGCCAAGAATAATTGCAAAGCCTACCGAGGGCAGGTAAAAGAACCGACCGCCGATATTTGCCAGGCTGACCGTTGGAAAAGACGTTACAACCACCCAAGCCACTCCAAAGAGGACGGTGGTTCTGGTTTTCTTGTCGCCCAGCATACACAAAACCAGAATTATGGAAATTAGGGCAACCGCAAACACAACGAGCCACTGCGCTTTTTCGAAACTCATGAAGGGAACTGCGAACTTCTCGATTACAAACCAATAATCTAGAAGCACTTTGGGATGAAGAAACTTGCCGACAGGCACGCGTGACAATCCGTAAAGCGGCAGCACCCGATTCCTGAACACGAGATACACGAAGAACAGTGCGAAATAGGGCCCGCTCAACAACAGCGCGTTCGAAAAGAGCTTTCGGTTGACTTTCTTGTCAAAGAGCCGAACGAATGAAAAGACGAAGATGACCGCAGGCAGCACAATAACATTTTCCTTGGACAATATGGCACACATCGCAGCGGCAAGCGATCCGACATAGTAGAGATATCGTTTCCGCTCGAGAAAGAGAATTAAGAAGATCAACGAGAGCAAGAAAAAAAAGGTGCACAGGGTATCAAAGAAGTAAAGGATACCCATTACAGCTTCGATATGGCCCGTAAAGACCGAAAAGACGCCCGCACCGACGAGAGCGACAGCATTCTTCTGAAACATCTTTCTTATGAGAATGTAAACGAGCACTGCATTGGCTACATGAATGCTCAAAGTGAATAAATGGTAGTAGAAAGGGGCGAGCGCAAAAAGCTTATAGAGGGGCAACAAAATAAGATACGGAAGGGGACGGAAATAAGCGGTGCCTGACCTCGCTAGATTAATCAGACCCTTCCAGGAAAAAGCGAGATGTTCAAACTCCCAGAAGAAGGTGAAATCGTCGGCCAGGAATTGCCCATTGACTTTGGCTGAAAAGACAATGAAGTTGAGGGCGATGAGGAGAAGTATTGATGAGTTGCGTCGTAGCAAGTCTTTAATGTCGCATCCCATGGAAGAGTGTTGAACCGGCACAGGTACTCCTGGGTCTCTCGCAAGAACCAGTATAACAGAAAGCGACACGATTTTTGCAAGAGCGGCCGAGAAATCGAGGTGGAGATTTGAGCAGCCTATAGCGGTCAGGCATTACCCGAGCGGGTGGAGGCGGGCCGTGCGCAGTAGCCGGCACAGACGGAAATTATGCAGAGGCCGTCGAGGAGAAATTCCCGGCGGCCTTCGGCGTGTTGTCCTTCGTTACTCGACGAGCACAATCCCGAAATACTGGCCGGGACAATCGTAGTCCTTCACCACCTCGATGGTGTACCCGTTGTTGCGGACCGTCTGGTAAACGTCGATGCCGGAGCCTTCCATCGAGGGCCTGAGCTGTTGCGGGAAGCGGCATCCCGCCTTGAGCGCGCAGGCGTCGCATTGGTGGCACGGGCCTTCTCCCATCGACCACGCCTTGTAATAACCCGACAGGAACACCTCGCGCTCCAGGGGAACGATGACGGAGTTCACCTTCAAGAGTTCGCCTTTTACGAGGATCGCCGTCTTGTAGCAGTCGAGTATCGCCCGTGTCTGCTCCGGCGTGGGCGAGTAGGGCGGGCACGAGAGCCTCCTGCCGTAGCCCGCGCAGCCGAACTGGCACCGCATTCGTACCCATGGAGCCGTGACGACGGTATCGGCCGAGACGACCTTCGCTTCCTTCGCCCCCAGCTCGAGCGCACGCGTGCAGAAACGAGCCATGCCGGATTTTGCAGACACGTCCTTCTTCCGCTTTGCCATTTGAAGTTTCCTTTCCCGAGAAAAGCGTTCCGGAGAGATGTCAGGCAAATTCTAGTTTACCATGAACCGGAGGGGCGGTCAAATTGCTTCCTTGAAGAATGAAGATGCGCCGACAGCTTTGTCAAGGGTGAGAGATTTTCGTCTCGTAGATCGCCAGCGGAAGGGAGAAAAGGCGGGCCCCTGTCACATTACGTAATTGCCACGGGTCATCGCGAAGTACATGAAGATGACGAGCAGAATCAAGCCTATGGTGAGAAAGATCAGGAACCTCACCGTATTGGCGGCCGGCGGGGGGTTGTCGCCCTTGCTCTTCTTTTTTTTGCGCTTGCGCTTTGCCATCTATCGATGATGTGCTCCCGGGAGATTACGTTGCCGGTCGCGGTTGCTCACTTCTTGCCAAGCTCCATGTAATATTCCAGGCACCGCCTGCAGCCGCCGTCCGACTGCTTCCAGTCCGGATGCTCTTTCGAAATTCTGTCGAGCACATATTTTTCCGTCTCGAAGTGGGCGTGAAAGTGCTCTCTCGATATTTCCGAACCGCACAGGGGGCAGATAACCTTCTTCATGAACATATATCCCTCCTTCGCGAGGATGGATTTCCCATGCCTTGGCGCGGCGAATCCCTTCGATGCTGCCGCTTGTCATTATTATATCGAAACGGCGTCGCAGAGGCAAGTTGCCAGGCTGGACTTGTTTTTTCGCGGCTGGTATGGTATTTTTATTATGTGGGTTGTCGTAGAGAGCGCCGATGACGAGTCCGGCTCTTTTCGCTGCGGTCTGGTGATTCAGAATGCCCGAGCCTGCAACCAAGAGGAATTCTCACAGGAGTACGGAAAGGTACCAGTGCCCGCCGTTCTTTTCGGCTCGCATCACCAGCGGCGGAAAGGTCGAGGAGCGCGCCACGGTGGAGAATCTCAGTCTGCGCGGGTTGAACGCCAGGACATCGTGCAGCTTCGGGCGAGGCAGCGTCGCCGAGGTCGAGTTAGCGAGCAAGTATGTCGCGCCCGTCAAGGTTCGAGCGCGTGTGAAGTGGGTGACGCCGCCGGAGTGCGAGGGAGCTTCGCATGTCGTCGGCTTTTCAATACTCAGAGTCCGCATCGCCGACTGGTTCAGGTTCATGAGGCTTATTGCCCAAGTCAAGAAGGAAGTGTGGTAGATGTTCACATCAGAGGTTCCACTGAAATCGCCCCGCGATTATGACGGTCCCGAGAGGCGGGTGGCTCCGAGGATTGAGGTAAATTACCCGATCCGAGTTCGGTTCGCCCTGCCCACGGGCGAACAACTCGAGAGATACTCTCAGATCAGGAACGTCTCATCCGCAGGCCTTCTCTTTACGTGTATGGATTCGCTTGAACCGGGCACCGAGGTGGACGTATCCATCGGGATTCCGTTCGTGCACGCCGCTTCGCTACCCATGGCGCAGCTCAACGGCGAGGCGCTGGTGCTACGTTCCGGTTCGCCCGGCCCGGACGAAGAATATGCGGTCGGCAGGGAGGTCGCCCTGAAATTCCTCAAGCCGCCGACCCTCTCGACCGAACTCTCAATGTTCGACTGACGCCGCCCTTACCCCTTCAGCGTTGTTTGACCCCACCATTCGGAAGCGGCGTTTCCTATCCGGCGCATCATTCAGCGCGGGGCGGTGGGACGCCACACGCATCCTGTGGCACTTCCCTGTACTATATGATTTCGCTCGTCGGCTGAGGCAAATTCCCGATGTAACCGCTCCTGCGAAACCCAAGCGCCTCGTGCATCTTGACTGAGACTTCGTTGTCCTCCTCGGTCGAACTGAACAGCTTTCCGTTCATCGAATGCCGGGCGACCTTCTCGATCAACCTTCGTGCGATTCCACGCCGCCTGAAATCCGGGTGCACGAGCAGCAGCGATATGTAGAGGCAACCGATGAAGTTCGTCTCGAACGTAATCAGGCCCACGACGCGGCTGCCATCGGCGGCCACATACATCCGGCGATGCCCGATTCGTTGCCGCAGGAATCGTCTCCGTTTGTCGCTGCCGACGACTATCCGGTGTAGCTCCGCACACTGCTCGTGATCGTCTTCCGTCGCGATTCGCAGTTCCATAGGGGGGCTCCTTCAGGAGGAGGGAAGTCTGAGATGGTGTTCCTTGATATACTTGAGCGTTGTCGGCAGTTGGTCCGGTGTCATCTCGAGGGTCATCAGCGCGCGCACTTTCTTCTCGCGGAGCAGCCGGTAGGCTCGTCGGTAGTCCACGTTTCCCTCGCCGAAGGCAAGGTGCAGGTCGTTCTCCGCATCGTTGTCGTTGATGTGAACCTTGACGACGTATTTCCCCAGCACGTCAACCCATTCTTCGAGCGGCACGGCCGAGTAGACGTTTACGTGGCCGATGTCGAGGCAGATCTGCATGTTGGGTGAATCGACCGTCTCGATCACCCTTCGCAGCAGATAGGGCGCGTTCAAAAACATGTTTTCAATCGCGATGACGATGCCCAGCCTTCTCGCGTGATTGACGACGGGCTTCCAAATTTTCATGCTCGTCTTGAGCCAGATTTCGCGGTAGTCTTTCGGAACCAGCGGGTTGAGCCCGAGGTGGAACACGACTATCTTGGCCTTCAGCAGTGCGCTGATGTTGAGCGCGCGCATGAAGTTGAACTTCGTGTAATCGCGAATTATCGTGTCCTGGCTTCCCGGGTTGAGGTCGAACAGCGGGCCGTGGACGCTCACGCCGACGCCCTCGGCTTCGAGCCGCTCGCCCATCGTCTTCACTTCGGCGCGGGGGAAGTTGCGAATCCAGCCGGTGTCGTACATCATCACCTCGACATCCAGATTGTTCGCTTTCAGGAATTCGAGATTTTCTTCGAGCGCTTCAAAGGGGATGGTGACGGCGTAGCGAGCATTGTTGATTCGGTTTCCGCTATCGTGTCTTTTTCGGCCTGAAGGCATCCTTAATCACCTCAACACGAGGGCGTTTCTTTTCGTCTTCCATTGTCACGGCGACGACGTCGAAGCGGCATTCGCCATCCTCGATGCGGTTCTTCTGCATGTACCATCGGGCGGCGTTGCAGAGCCGCTTCCGTTTGCGGGCGAGGATGGTTTCCTGCGGCAGTCCAAACTCGACCGAGCTTCGCGTTCTGACTTCCACGAAAACCAGGCACTTGCCGTCGCGGGCGACGATATCGATCTCGCCCGCCGGCGTGCGAAAGTTTCGCTCCACAATCTTGTAGCGCGATTTCTTCAGCGCCCGGACCGCGTGGTCTTCTCCTTCCGCGCCTCGTTCGATGTGTATTGCCGTCAACGCATCATTCCTTTTGGAGAAGGAATATTCGGATTTCGCCGAAGATCTGCGTCTGCCGTGCGGCCAGCTCCTTGAGCCGTATCAGTTCCAGCAGGGCGAGGAAGGTGGAAATCAGGATGGCCTTCGTCTTCACGCCTCCCTCGAATATTTCGTCGAGCAGCATGTTTTGTTTTTCGCGGAGTCGAGTCCTGATCTCCTCCATCTTCTCCTCTATGCTTACCTCTTCGAGCGTGATCTCGCTGAACGATTCCTCGGCTGCGTATTCCAGCACGCGCTTGAAAGCCTGCAGGAGCTCGAACAGAGACACATCAATCAACGGTTCGCCCGTCTCGCCGTCGGTCTCCTCCCTGAAGCTCCGTTGAAAGAACTTGCTCTCCGAAACGGCTTTTTCCTCGAGATGGCCGGCAAACTCCTTGTACTTCTTGTATTCGAGAATCTGTTCGATGAGCTCGAACCTCGGGTCTTCCTCCTGCTCCTCTTCGACGGTCTGGGTCGGCAGCAGCATGCGCGATTTTATCTCCATCAAGGTGGCCGCCATCAGGAGGAACTCGCTGGCGATCTCCAGGTCGAGCTCCCTCATCAATTTCAGATATTCTATGTATTGGTCCGTGATGGTGGAGATGGGGATGTCGTAGATATCGACTTCGTTCATCTTGATAAGATGGAGGAGCAGGTCGAGCGGTCCCTCGAAGTTGCTGAGTTTGAGTTTGTAGGTCATATCAGCATCGCCTTTCGGACATCCTTCATTGTGGCCTTCGCGGCGGTCCTCGCCCGTTCGGCGCCCTCGGTGAGAATCTCTCTGACGCGTTCGGGGTCGGATGCCAGCTCGGAGCGGACGGCCCTGAACGGCCGCATGTATTCGTTCAGATATTCGGCCAGCGCACGCTTGTCCTCCACGCAGCCGACCTCGGCCGTGCGGCATTCGCGGTTCACGCGTTCCACCCATTCCGCCGGCGCGAAAATCTTCTGCAGGTCGAAAACCGGGCAGATGTCCGGATTGCCGGGGTCGGTCCTAAGCTTGCGGGCGGGGTCGGTGAGCATCTTCATCACCTTTTCGGTGGTTTCTTCCTCGGAGTCCGAGAGCAGGATGGCGTTGCCGTACCTCTTACTCATCTTTTTGCCGTCGATACCCCGCACGAGCGGCGTCTCGGTCAGAAGCGACTGGGGTTCGGGAAAAACGTTGCCGTAAAGATGGCGAAACCTTCGGGAGAGTTCGCGAGTGAATTCGAGGTGGGGGACCTGGTCCTGTCCGACGGGAACGGCGTCCGCCTTGTAAATGAGAATGTCTGCGGCCTGGAGCAGCGGATAGCCGAGGAATCCGTGTGTCGAAATATCGCGGCCCTTGTATTCCTCCAGCGCCTCCTTGTAAGTGGGCACACGCTCGAGCCAGCCGAGCGGCGTTATCATCGAAAACAGCAGGTAGAGTTCGGCGTGCTCCTTCACGTGAGATTGAACGAAGATGACGCTCTTTTCCGGGTCAAGCCCGGCCGCGAGCCAATCGACCACCATCTCGATGATGTCCGATTGGATGGCCCCGGAATTTTCGTATTCAGTCGTCAGGGCATGCCAGTCGGCGACCATGTAAAACGTTTCGTTGCCTTCGTCCTGCAGGCGTTTCCAGTTGCTGAGAGCCCCGAGAAGATGACCGATGTGGAGCTTCCCGCTGGGGCGCATTCCGCTCAGTATCCTCATTTTCTCCATCTGCTTCTCCGTTGCATTCCTCCTTACCCGACTTCGTTGTAGTGTCGCTCTCTGAATGCCACGCCCAGCTCCTCGCATGCGAGTTTCCTGCACGCCTCGAGCTCGCCGGGGTCCGTATCGAGCGCTGTCACGCTGACTTCCAGAATGTGCTTCTTGCATTCCCGTATGAACTCCACGACCGACGCGAACGTCTCCGGCCCGAACCTCGGCCTGCACAGGTCGAAATACTTTTCGGCGCTGGAGCTGTTGAGACTTATCGAGACCGAATCGATCAGCCCCTTCAACTCGGGCACGACATTGCGGCCGTGGATGAGGTTGGCCTGCCCGTTCGTGTTGACGCGCACCTTGTAGCCGGAACGCTTCAGCCGGCTCGCCACCTGCTTTATCACGTCGAGACGCAGGAAAGGCTCGCCCAATCCGCAGAACACCACCTCTTTGAAAGACCGACCCCGTTCGGCCTTGAGCGCGTCCATGATTTCGTCGGCGCTCGGGTCGCGCTTGAGCGAGAGGTTGTGTCCCTTCACGTAGGGGCTCTTGAACCGCGTGCAGAACGTGCATTCGTTCGTGCATGCGCCCGTGACGTTTATATAGAGCGAATCCCTTATTGGGTAAACCACGACGTCGCCGTTCTCGGCCATCGGCAAACCAAAGAGCTGCTTTGCGTTCAGAGAGGTCATGCGGTCGATGTCGTCCACGCTCAGGCCCTTTATCCGCGCCAGTTCCTCGGCGACGAACCGGACAAACGCCGGCTCGTTCCGCTTTCCCCTCTTCGGCTGTGGCGTGAGATAGGGCGCATCGGTTTCTATGACCATTCTCTCTATCGGCACTTGCTCGACGACCGAGCGCAGGCGGTTTGCGTTCGGGTACGTGAGCGGCCCCGCGACGGAGATGTGGAATCCCCATTCGAGCGCCTTCGTGGCAAGCTGGGCGTCGCCGGAAAAACAATGCATCACTCCGCCGACCAGCCTCGGGGCGTGCTTCGACAGTATTTCGGCGGTGGGACCGTGCGCGTCGCGGTCGTGTATGATGACGGGCAGCCCCAGCTCCTCCGCCACTGCGAGCTGGGCTTCGAACGCCTTGCGTTGTTTATCCCGCGGTGAGAGATCGCGATAGAAATCGAGGCCGATCTCGCCGATTGCGACCACCTTCGGATGCTGGGCCAGTCGCCGCAGCTCTTGCACGGCGGAGTCGTCCAGCGATGAGGCGTCGTGCGGATGCACGCCCACGCTGGCCAGGAGCCTGCCGCTCTGCTCGGACATCGCGATGGCCCTCTTGCTCGACTCGATGTCGAAGCCGATGACAACGATGTATTCCACACCCGCCTCCTCGGCGTTGTCGAGCACCTTCGGCCAGTCTTCCCCGAATTCCGGCATCTGCAAATGTGCGTGGCTGTCGATCACTCTTTCACCTTTGGGAAAAGCGGCTCGCCCGGCCTGGTCACCGTTCCAGCCGGAAGCTGCCCCCACTTCTCGGCCGCCTCGAACGAGATGTTCTCGAAATCGTCGGCCCCGAGCTGCGACCACATTTTCGCCGCAGCAACGGGCATGAACGGAGCGAGCAGGACGGTTATCGTTTGGAGCGATTCAACGAGGTTGTACAGCACGGTATCCAGTCGCGCTTTCTTCTCCGGCTCCTTGGCGAGGTGCCACGGCGCGTTTTCCTCGACATATTTGTTGCACCTTCGAACGAACGCCCAGATTTCTTCCAGCGCGGCGCTGAACTGCAACTGGTCCATCTGCGCCTTGACGCGCGCGGGCAGCGCCTTCGCCATGTCGAGAAGCTCTCCGTCGGCCGCGACTTCATCCTCGGGCCGTGGCAATATGCCTTCGTTGTAACGTTTCAGCATCGCGAGCGTCCGGCTGAAGAGGTTGCCGAGGTCGTTGGCCAGCTCGTTGTTCATCCTGGTTATCATCGCGGCGAGGGAAAAGTCGGCGTCTTTTCCGAACGTACCCTCACGCAGAAGAAAGTAGCGGACGGCGTCGGCGCCGTATTTCTCCGCCAGTCCGATCGGGTCCACAACGTTGCCGAGCGATTTCGACATCTTCTGGCCCTCGACCGTCCACCAGCCGTGTCCGAACACGCGCTTGGGCAGGGGCAGTTCGGCGGCCATCAGCATGGCGGGCCAAATGACCGTGTGGAACCACAGAATCTCTTTTCCTATCAAATGCAGGTCGGCGGGCCAGTACTTTTGGAACCGTTCCTCGCCGCTCCCGTAGCCGAGAGCCGTGATGTAGTTCACCAACGCATCGAACCACACATAGATGACATGGTCCGGGTCGCCGGGGACGGGGACTCCCCATTTCACGGTGGTTCGGCTAACGCTCAGGTCGTTCAACCCCTGATGGATTCGGCTCACGATTTCATTACGACGCGTTTCCGGCTCGACGAATCCGGGGTTGTCCTCAATGTACTTGAGAAGCTTATCCTCAAAGGCGGAGAGTTTGAAGAAGTAGCTCTTTTCTTTCAGACGCTGGACCGCCCGCCCGCAGTCGGGGCAATTCCCATCGACCAATTGCGTCTCTGTCCAGAACGCCTCATCGGGCACGCAATACCATCCCTCATAATCACCCAGGTAGATGTAACCCTTCGCCCTGAGAATATCGAAAATTTTCCGGACGCCCGTCTCGTGATACTCGTCGGTCGTCCGGATAAGGTGGTTGTGGCTTATGTTGAGCTTCTTCCACGCCTCCTTGAAACGTTCCACCACTTCGTCGGCCAGTTCCTTGGGCGTTTTGCCGCGTTCGGCGGCCGACTGGGCGATCTTGTTTCCGTGCTCATCGGTGCCGGTCAGGAAGAAGACGTCGTATCCCTCCATCCTCTTGAAACGAGCGTACACGTCGGCGGCAATCGTGCAGTAGGCGTGTCCGATATGCGGGACATCGTTCACGTAGTATATGGGCGTGGTGAGATAGAATTTCTTTTCAGGCATCGACGGGACCGTTTCCTCTCTCATCATTTTCTAAGTTATCATCTGCGGCATCGGCGGCGCTGTCCTCGGCCTTGTCATCTTTCTCTTTTTCCGCTTCGGCGTAGCAGGCGTATTCATACTGGATGCAGCACATGAGCCGCCCGCATTGTCCCGAGATCTTCGTGGGGTTGAGCGCGAGGCTCTGTTTCTTCGCCATCTTGATCGAAACGGGGGAGAACTCCCTCAGGAATGTGGCGCAGCAAAGGGGCCTGCCGCAGCAGCCCATCCCGCCGACGATGCGCGCCTCGTCGCGGACGCCTATCTGGCGCAATTCTATGCGCGTGCGAAACTGGTGGGCGAGGTCCTTGACCAATTCCCTGAAATCGACGCGCGTCTCGGACCGAAAATAAAAGAGGATTTTGCTCTTGTCGAAAGTCGCCTCGACTCCGACGAGCTTCATGGGAAGCTCTCGTTCCTCGATTTTGTTCTCGCAAATCTTGAAGGCTTCATCCTCGAGCTTAAGCAACTCCGCGTGGCGTTTTTTGTCCTCCGAGGTCGCCTTGCGGACGGCCTTCATCAGTCCGCACAGACATTTCGGCTCAAAGGTAATGTTGCGCGGTTCGACGACGACCTCGCCCAACTTCAGGCCGAGGTCGGTCTTGACGATACAGGCGTCGCCGGGTTGCAGTTTCAGTCCCTCGGATTGAAACGTGTGAATCCGGCCCTGTTCCTTGAACTTTATCTTGCCTACTCCAATCATTTCAGCACCTCTAAGATGTGGCTTATATCATTAACGGGCTTGCGCCCGATTCTCTCACGCGCTGCGCAGCCTCAACAGGAGGTCCATGAACACACGGTCCTCCCCGACGTAATGAGAGCAGTACCCCGAGGCTCGTTCGATGTCTTCCATGTTTTGCGCTATCGCCGAGCGGCTCATTTCTTTGGCGCGGGCGCGGAGCAGGTCGATTCTGTTGCGGTTAATGACGAGTTCTTCGGCGTTTGTTTCCTTCACTACCAATATGTCCCTGTAGAGAGTGAGCAGCAAGCCTAAACAGTCGTTCAGGAATTCCCTGTAGTATCTGTCAACAAATGACTTACGCAAGTCCTCCGTCGATGACTTCATTGCCGGGGTCAGGTCCTCGCCACCTGTGGAAATCCTGCTCGCGGCCTGCTCCTGGAGGCTGGCGCGCTCGTCGGCGAACAGCTCCAGCACCCGGTCGTAGGCCTCCAACCTTGCGGGATAGCTTTCAAGCGATTCGACGATGCTCGTGATGGCGTCGAAGCGCTGCGGGTCGGCGAACTGAAGTCCGCGCGTGACCTGCCCGTCGGCAAGTTCGGCGGCGACGGCGGCTCGTTCGGTGTCAATATGAAAATCCGACACCAGTATCCGCGCGACCGATTCGGCGCGAAGCCTGCCGAACTTAATCGGCTGGCACCGCGAGGCGACGGTCGGAAGCACGCTCTCGGGCCGTTCCGTGACGAGCACGAACACGGTGAACGGAGGCGGCTCCTCGAGCGTCTTGAGGAGTTTGTTTGCGGCGTCGATGCCGAGGCGGTGCGCTTCGGACAGCACGAACACCTTGTATTTTCCCTTCATCGGCCGCATGTAGGCGAAGGGGAGCAGCTCCTCGATCTGCTTGACGGTGATAGTCGAAGACCTCTTGGTCGGCATGACCGTTTGCACGTCGGGATGTTTCCCCTCCGCGATCAGCCGGCATGGGGCGCATGTTCCGCAGGGGTTGTCGTCCCGCATTTTTTCGCAGTTCAATGCCTTGGCGAAAACGGTCGCCGTGAGCTTCCGGCCGACGCCGGACGGTCCGACAAAGAGATAGGCGTGCGCCACCCGATTCTTCTTTATGGCCGACTGGAGCGTGCGCACCGCCGTGGATTGGTCGTATATCTTGTGGAAGCTCATGTTGCCTTCACCAGAAAAGGCTCGACGAGCGAAACGATGGTTCTGTGCACGTCCTCTATCGAGCCGGTCACGGGAATCACCTTGATGCGGTCGGGCTGCTGCTCCGCAAGCTGAAGGTATCCTTTGCGGACACGCCGGTGGAACTCTTTGTGTTCGTTCTCCATCCGGTCAACCGTTTCGATACTGTCGCTATTGGCAAATTCTCTCTTCGCGGAAAGCGTGCGGCGGATGCCGAGGTCTACGTCCATGTCGAGGAGGACTGTAATATCGGGTTTGAGTCCGCCTGTGGCGAGATCATTCACTTGCTGGATTGCTTTTACTGGAATTCCCCGCCCGTGTCCCTGATAGGCGAGCGTGGCATCGGAGAACCGGTCAGACACCACCCACATCCCGCTGTCAAGCGCGGGCCGGATGACATCTCTCACTAATTGGGCACGTGCCGCAAGAAAGAGAAGTAGTTCTGTGATCGGGGTGAGCGTTGAATGAGGGAAGAGAGCCAACTGCATGCCAGGGCGATTTATTTCACTGAGATAGGTGAGGTCGGAATGGGCGGGAGAGAGTAGTATCTCTCGAATTCTTTCTCCAACTCCCGTTCCGCCGGGTTCCCTTGTCCCAATGACCTGCATGCCTCTCTTGTACAGATACTCGGCGAGCAGGGCAGCCTGGGTTGTTTTGCCGCTTCCCTCGACGCCTTCTATCGTGATAAATTTCCCGCGTTTATCCATGCTGGTTTTTTCGATTGAGCACGTCTCTCATCCGCTTTGCCGAGCTGAAGAAGTCGAAGAGCTTTTCGTATTCGCCTTCGCTCAGGTACAGGTCGAACTCCTCCAGGTCGCTGCGGAGCGTGGCCATTGCTTCCCTGATTTCTTTCGGGTTGTTCATGCAGATGTCGGCCCACATCTCCGGGTCGCTCGAGGCGATGCGGGTGGTGTCGAGGAATCCCTTGCCGACGAGCCCGGCGCGGTCCTCCGGCAGCGTCCTCAGTCCCGCAACCAGCAGCGCGGCCACTATGTGAGGCAGGTGGCTGGTCTGAGCCACCACTCGGTCGTGATCCACCGGCGTCATCTCTACGACGTTTCCGCCGACGCGTTTCCACATGTCTCTCACAGTAGCTGCCACGTCCGGGTCGGTCGCCGGAGTCGGTGTGACAAAGACGGTTGCGCCCTTGAAGAGGTCGGCCGAGGCGTGCTGAACTCCCTTCTTCTCGGATCCGGTGAAGGGATGGCTTCCGACAAACCTGGGGCCGGCCCGATACATTCTTTCGACCGCTTCGACAATCGTCCACTTCACGCTGCCGACGTCGGTAATCACGCACTTCTCCTCGAGCGAGCTCTCCATTTCGGCGATGATTCCCGCGATGGAACCGACGGGGGTCGAGACCACGATGAGGTCGGCCCCGGCCGCGGCTTCGGGAAATTCGTCGACCGCTTCGTCGATGGCGCCCGCCTTGAGCCCTGCTTCTATCGAGGCCCGGCTGCGTCCCAAACCGACGACCTTTTCACAGAGTCCCCTTGCCTTCAGCGCGAGCCCCACGGACCCGCCCAGAAGTCCGACGCCTACTATCGCCACTCTATTGAAAAACAATTTCACCGTCCCTGAGAATAATGAATTATTATCGCAATCTTCATTCTGCGTTTTACTGCAGGGGCGGTTCGCGAACCGTCCCTGCATTGTCCGACGTACTCACTGTCTCTATTGCTCGGGTGGACTTTCGATTGTCGCGATATCGATGGCTCGCCTCAGGCTGAAAGAGCCCTCGTAGAGCGCTTTGCCAATTATCATTCCGATGATGCGGCCGGGCGCGAGCCTGGATATTTCGGCCACGTCGGCCAGGCTCGATATGCCGCCCGAAGCCACTATGGGAATCGAAACTCCGTCGGCCATCTTCTTGAGCGCGTCTTTGTTCGGCCCGGCGAGCATGCCGTCGCACGAGATATCGGTATAAATGATGAGTCCTGCGCCCTCTTCGGCGACCCTGTTGCCGAACTGAATCGCATCGACGTCTGTCACGTCGCGCCAGCCCTTGACCGCGACCTTGCCGTCGCGCGCGTCAATGCCGACGGCGATCTTCTCGCCGAACTCCTTGCACGCCTCGCCGAGGAAATCGGTGGACTGAAACGCGGCGGTGCCCAGCACCGCGCGGTCCACGCCTATTTCGAACACCCGGGCAAGAATGTCCAGCGTGCGATTGCCACCGCCGAACTGAATCGGGATGTCCACTGCCGCGCGTATCGCCTTGAGCGAGGACAGATTCTGCGGCTCGCCGGCAAAGGCGCCGTCGAGGTCAACCACATGCAGCCACTTGGCTCCCTGTTGCGCCCAATCTCGGGCGACCTGCGCAGGGTCGTCGGAGTAGGCCTTCTCCTTTTCGGGCTTTCCTTGCTGGAGGCGAACACAGCGGCCGGCCTTGAGGTCAATCGCTGGGAGGATTATCATTCTTATCCAGGTGTGCTTTGGCGACTTCCACCAACTGGCTGAACACCTGACTGTCATTCACGGCAAGCTCGGCCAGCATCTTTCGGTCAACCTCGATCGAAGCCTTGTTCAGCCCGTCCATGAACCGGTTATAGGACAGGCCGTTCAATCGCGCCGCTGCGTTGATGCGTGTTATCCAGAGGCGGCGGAACTGCCTTTTGCGCGTTCTCCGGTCGCGGTACGAGAACCGGAGGCTGCGCATGACGGCCTCGTTTGCGGTGCGGAACATCCTGCTCTTTCCGCCGTAGTAGCCACTCGCCATCTTCAGAACCTTGCGCCGGCGGCTGCGTGAGGCTGGGCTGTTGCGTGTCCTTGGCATTGTTCAGTTCACTCCTTTTTTAGGTCTCGACCCGAGCGCGGCTGAATTCTATCAGACCGACAGGAGTCTCTCGATCCGCTTCTGGTCGGCTTTTGCGACTATGCCGGTCTTCCTCAGTTTACGCTTGCGCGAGCTGGTCTTCTTCGTCAGCAGATGGCCCTTATAGGCCCGGCTGCGCTTGAACTTGCCGGTCGCGGTCTTCTTGAAGCGTTTCGCCGCGCCTCGGTTGCTTTTCATCTTGGGCATTTTGTACTCCTTCTTCCGGAGCGTGACAAAAAGACACCCCTACTTTTTTTCAATCCAACAGGTTATCTCCCAGAAGTTAGTGCTTGGGCACCAGCACGAGGGTCATGTTTCGGCCCTCAAGCCTGGGCTGCTGCTCGACGGACGCTATGTCCTGAGTATCCTGAACGAGTCGTTCGAGTATTTTCCTGCCGCGGTCGGTATGAACCATTTCACGGCCGCGGAACATTATGGTTATTTTGGCCTTGTTGCCCTCGGTCAGGAATTTTTGTACGTGTTTCAGTTTGAACTGATAGTCATGCTCCTCGGTCTTCGGCCGAAACTTCATCTCCTTCACGACTATCATGTGCTGATGCTTCTTGGCCTCCTTGGCCCGCTTGCTTTGCTCGTACTTGTATTTGCCGTAGTCCATTATTCGGCAGACGGGAGGCGAAGCCGTGGGAGCCACCTCCACAAGGTCGAGCTCTTGTTCCCGGGCCAGCTTGAGACCTTCCTCGGCCGACATGATGCCGATCTGCTCTCCATCCGCGCCGATGAGACGTATCGACCTGGCGCGAATCCTTTCGTTCACTCTGGTCTTGTCAACCGTTCGTCTGGTTCTGTTAAACTTTATCGCGCACCACCTCCCCGTTCATCAGAACGTGCGATAAGGAAAAATAAAAAAAGATGGCAGAATGCCATCTTCTCGCGTGGATAACCCACGCGAGCCCGATAACCCCGCGAGCAACCACACTGTGGCGCAACGGGGTGAGAAGCTGTGGCTTCTGCTTCTGACGTCGCTGTGTCTATTCACCGTATGTGTATCTCTTGCTGGGATGAATAGTAACACAGTCGCGCCTCCTGTGTCAAGCGGTCGGCGGGGGCAGAAAGGCCGCTCCCTGGCCCAATATGTAGAGGAAACACGCCATTTGCCCCGAAAAAACACAATATTTTGTATTGTTAAGCTCCAATTTTCTTGACAAGCGTTCAAACGGGATGATATACTTCAAAAGTAACGGTGATAAAGGGTTTTGTCGTGTCATCGGTGTGTTGGGAGCGAGGCGCAAGAATGAAGATATGGTGGTGATGCGGAATGACTCCTCAAACTGTAGTGGATATCGGACGTGAAGCCTTGATGATTACGCTGCTCATTGCGGCGCCCCCGCTCTTGGCCGGTCTGGCCGTCGGCTTGATTATCAGCATATTTCAGGCGGTCACCCAGATTCAGGAGTTCACGCTCACGTTTATCCCGAAAATACTCGCGGTGTTTGTGGCCACGATGATATTTCTTCCGTGGATGCTTCAGATTTTCCTTGGATACACCACCAATCTTTTCATACAGATTCCCATGTTGGCCAAATGAGCGGAGTTGGCCGGCCAAAGATTTGAGGATTGGGTGGAGAATCCGTTCATATTCACCGTTTTAAGGTTTGAGGCGTTCCTGCTGATATTCATGCGGGTGGGCGCCATGCTGTTTGTGGCTCCCGTGTTCGGTGGCGGCGTCGTGCCGACGCAGACAAAGGTGTTGCTGTCTCTGGTGCTGTCGCTCGTGTTGCTCCCGATGGTGCGAGTCCCGAGCGGGGCGTTGCCTCTCGACGTCGTGCCGCTGGCCTGGCTGGGGGTGAACGAGCTGCTCGTGGGGCTGGTGATGGGCGCGTCGCTCATTTTCCTCTTTGCGGCGATTCAATATGCGGGACAGATTGTCGATTTCCAGATGGGTTTCAGCATCGTGAACCTGATCGATCCCACGCAGGACGTACAGATTCCGGTCATGGGGTTCTTCCATTTCTTAATTGCCACGCTGATTTTTCTGGCCATGGACGCGCATCACTGGATCATTCGCGCTCTGACGGACAGCTTCGAGATCGTCCCGCTCATGACAGCGGGCTTCTCGGGTCTGGTGGTAGGCAACGTTGCGAGGGCGTTCGGCGACCTGTTCGTCGTGGCCATGAGGATTGCCGCGCCGGCCATCGCCGTGCTGATGCTGTACAACGCCGCTCTGGGCATCATCGCCAAGACGGTGCCCCAGATTAATCTGTTGATAGTCGGCTTTCCGGTGCGCATCGCCATCGGCATGATCGTGGTCGGGCTCTCGATGGCGTTCTTCTACCCGTATCTGTCGCACGCTTTCGACCTGATGATTGCGGACGTTTATGCGGTGATAAGGCAATTATGAGGTGAGCCATGCCCGAACCGTATGCGGGCGAAAAGACAGAGCCGGCGACCCCGCGCAGACGTGAGGAAGTGCGGAAGAAAGGGCAGGTCGCAAAGAGCACCGATCTCAACTCGGCGATCGTGCTTCTGGCGGCAACCCTCGCGCTCTATTTCCTCGTGCCGGCGCTGATGCGAGGGCTCAGCGACGTGACGCGTTCGTATTTGGAAGACGCCGCCACCATGCAGGTAGATATCGATTCGGTCCAGGCTTTGCTGATAAAGATGGTGTTCCAGGTGAGCGGCTTTTTCGTTCCGTTCATGCTGATAATTCTGGCGGCCGCGCTGCTGTCGAACGTCATGCAGGTCGGGTTCAACCTGAGCGGTTACCCGATGATACCCCGGATCGAGAAGCTCAGCCCGACGGCGGGGCTGAGGAGAATGTTTTCGGCTCGTTCGTTCGCCGAGCTGATGAAATCCATCTTCAAAATCGGGGTGGTGGGCGCGATAGCTTTCATCACGATTCGGGGCGAGTTCGACAGGCTGATGTCGCTGATGAACGTGGATGTGTGGGGCGCGTGGGCATTCTTCGGAAAAGTATGTTTCACGCTCGGGATGAGGATCGCGATCGCGTTTCTCATGATCGGGCTGGCGGACTACGGCTTCCAGCGCTACCAGTTCGAGCAGGACATAAAGATGACGAAAGAGGAAGTGCGTCAGGAGCTGAAGGACTTCGAGGGCGACCCGCAGATTCGGGCCCGCATCAGGCGCGTTCGCAGACAGATGGCGATAAGCCGCATGATGGCCGAGGTTCCCCGCGCGCACGTTGTGGTCACGAATCCGACCTTCCTGGCCGTCGCGCTCAGGTATGAAATGGAAAAGATGCACGCTCCGGTGGTTGTGGCCAAGGGGGCGCGTTTGATGGCCGAGCGCATCAGGGAGGTCGCGGTTTCCAACGGAGTTCCCATAGTCGAGAATGCCCCGCTCACGCAGATGCTCTACAAGTCGGTCGAGGTGGGCGGACAAATTCCCGAACAGCTCTACCGGGCTGTTGCCGAGGTGCTCGCATACGTGTACCAGATAGACAAGCGGGGCCGCGAACGGTGGGCGTCGTTAAGCGGCGCGGCCACCCGATGAGTCTGAGCGGGGTGCAAAGTCCCGTAACGAGGGATTGCGGACGATAGAATGGGTCAGACGGCGATAAGCTCCAGATTCCTGCGGATGTCGCGCAACCAGGACGTGATTGTTGCGGTCATCATCATCGGCATTCTGTTCATCATGCTGGTGCGGATTCCGCCGTGGACGCTCGACCTGCTGCTGACGCTGAACATTTCGATTTCCGTGCTGATGATTCTCGTGACGATGTACGTGCAGGAGCCGCTGCAGTTTTCCGTGTTCCCGTCGCTCCTGCTCGTCACCACGCTGTTTCGCCTCGCGCTGAACGTGGCCTCGACGCGGCTCATCCTCATCGAGGCCTATGCCGGAAAAGTCATCCAGGCCTTCGGCACGTTCGTCGTGGGCGGCAACTACGTCGTAGGCATGATCATCTTCCTCATCATCGTGGTCATCCAATTCGTCGTGATTACGCGCGGCGCGGGACGCATTTCGGAAGTCGCAGCCAGGTTCACGCTCGACGCGATGCCCGGCAAACAGATGAGCATCGACGCCGACCTGAACGCCGGCCTCATCACGGAGGACCAGGCGCGCGCCCGCAGGCGCTCCATCGAGGACGAGGCCGACTTCTACGGCGCGATGGACGGCGCGACGAAGTTCATACGGGGCGATGTCATCGCGGGCCTGATAATCACCGGCATCAACATAGTCGGCGGTCTGATAATCGGCGTGCTTCAACTCGGCCTGACCCTCGGCGAGGCCGCGCGCGTGTACACGACACTGACAGTCGGCGACGGGCTGGTCGCGCAGGTGCCCGCCCTGTTCATCTCGACGTCGGCGGGCATAATCATCACCCGAACCGTTTCCGAGGAGAACCTCGGCTCCGACATAACGCGGCAGATGTTCACCTTTCCCCGCGCGGTCGCAATCGCGGCGATGCTGTTAGTCGTATTCGGCCTCGTTCCCGGCCTGCCCACGGTTCCGTTCCTGATGGTCGCCGCCGGAGCCGGGTTCGTGTGGTATCAGCTCAACCGGTCGCAAGTGGAGAAGAGGTTGGCCGGAGAGCGCGAGCGCAAGGCCCGAGAAGAGGCCGCGCCGAAGGCGCCGGAGAACGTTGAAGGCCTCCTGAAGGTGGACGCCATGGAGATAGAGATCGGCTACGGGCTCATCCCGCTGGCCGACCCAAAACAGGGCGGCGACCTGCTCGACAGAATTTCCGACATCCGTCGCCGCATGGCTTTGAGGGTAGGAATAGTGTTGCCGCCGATTCGCATCCGGGACAACATGGCGCTCAAGCCGAATGAATACACGATAAAGATACGGGGCAACGAGGTCGCCCGCGGCGAGCTTCTGACCGACCATTACTTGATTATGAATCCCGGAAATGTGATGGAGAAGATTCCCGGAATAGAAACCAAGGAGCCGGCCTTCGGGCTGGATGCCACGTGGATCACCGAATCCCAGCGAGCCCGGGCGGAACAGTTGGGGTACACGATCGTTGACCCGCCGTCGGTCCTGGCCACGCACCTGACGGAAATCATACAAGCGCGCGCCCACGAGCTGTTGGGAAGGCAGGAAGTAAACAACCTGATAGAGAACATAAAGAAGACCTCGCCCGTCGTCGTGGAGGAACTCATTCCCAGCCTTCTTACGATGGGAGACATCCAGAAGGTGCTCCGCAATCTGCTCAAGGAGAGGATTGCCATCCGGAATATCGAGACCATATTGGAAACCCTCGCCGACTACGCCCGGCGCACGAAGGATACGGTCGTGCTGACCGAATACGTGCGGCAGGCTCTCGGGCGGACGATATGCCAAGAGTACATGGACGACAAGGGCCAGATAGTCGCCGTGACGCTCGACCCACGATTGGAGCAGAAAATTTCAGATTCGTTGAAGGAATCTGAGGGCATTACATACATTGCGCTCGACCCGATGACCGCGCAGAAGATCATATCCGCCGCGACGATGGAATCCAAGCGAATGGTAAACGAAGGCCGACAGCCCATCGTGGTGTGCTCGCCCAGGGTACGGCCCTATTTCAAACAAATGGTTCAAAGCTCTCTTCCGGGTCTGGTCGTGCTCAGCTTCGCCGAAATAGTGCAGGAAGCGAGACTTCACGCCGAAAGGATGGTGAGCGTCGAAGGTGGACCTTAAGCGATTTCGCGCAAACACGATGCAGGCGGCCCTGGCGCAGGTGAAGCAGGAGCTTGGCCCCGAGGCCGTCATTCTGAACACCAAGACATTCTACCAGGGCGGCTTTTTCGGATTGGGCAAGAGAGAAGTCGTCGAGATACTGGCGTCCAAAGAGGTGAACATCGTCGACACGCCCCCGTCGTTCGCCCATCAGAAGAAGGCCTACGCGCGCCATCACACCTCCGGACGGACCTGGCCCCCACTGTGGCAAGATTCCGGAGCGGACGATGGGAAACCCGACGAAATTCTCAAGGAGCTCGCCTCGCTGAAATCGCAGGTGGAGCTGCTGACGAGGGAGTGCGTCCGCGACCCCGACTGTCCCCCGGTGCTGAACGAATACTACCAGAACCTGCTGGGCGCGGGAGTCTCCAGGCTTCTGGCGAAGGAACTGGTCGGCGCCGTGCACACCGCTCTGAGCGAGTCCGACCTCGAAGACCGCGCAAAGGTGGAAAAGAAGCTCGCGGATGAGATGGGGAAACTCATCAAGCTGAGCGGACCGATAAAATGCGATGGCCGCAAGGTTCGCAAGATCGTCATGACCGGTCCGACGGGCGTCGGAAAGACGACCACGATAGCCAAGCTCGCCGCCCAGTATTCGATCAAGGAAAGGCGAAAGGTCGGGCTCATCACCGCCGACACGTACCGCATCGCCGCAGTGGAACAACTGAAGGTGTATGCGGACATCATAGGTGTGACGCTCGATGTCGTGCTCACGCCGAAAGAGCTCCGCGAGGCAGTCGCGCGTCACTCCGACAAAGAGATCATTTTCATCGACACCGCCGGCCGGAGCCAACAGAACCAGACGAGGCTGGTGGAGCTGAAGAGCTTCGTCGAATCCGCCGAGCCCGATGAGAACCATCTCCTGATAAGCGCGACCACAGATAGGGACGAGATGTTCAACGTCATCGATAAGTTCAACATCGTCGAGGTCTCGAGCTTTATCTTCTCGAAAGTGGACGAGTGCAGGAGGCCGGGGCTCATCTTCGATGTCCTGTCGAACTCCGACAAACCTGTCTCGTACATCACGACGGGCCAGGATGTTCCCGACGACATAGAGGTGGCCACGCAGGCGGGGCTTCTCAACCTGCTGTTCAGGAACGGCGAAAAATGAGCGACCAGGCACAAAAACTGCGCGAGCTTGCGGCCGCGTTCAAGGCGCAGCCGCGCATCATCACCGTCACGAGCGGCAAGGGCGGCGTCGGCAAGTCGAACGTGGTGATAAACCTCGCCATCGCCATTTCGCGGATGGGAAAGCGCGTGCTGGTCATCGACGCCGACCTGGGGCTTGCAAACGTCGATATACTGCTCGGGCTGAAGAACAGGTTCAATCTTCAGTACGTGATAGAAGGCAAGATGAAGCTCAAGGACATCGTCGTGGTCGGCCCGGCGGGAATAAAGGTGGTTCCCGGCAGCTCGGGCATACCCCGCATCGCCAACATGAGCAGCCGCAAACGCCAGGAATTCATCGCCTCGTTCAAAGAGCTCGAGGGCGAGGCCGACATGATTCTCATCGACACCTCCGCCGGGATGACGAAGAATGTGATCAACTTCACGCTGCTGGCCGACGACATAATACTCGTGACCACGCCCGAGCCGTCGGCGGTCACCGATGCCTACGCGATGATAAAGGTGATACACGCCGAGAAGCCCGAGGCCAAGGTGGGCCTCGTTGTGAACCAGGCGCGCTCCGAGGCGCAGGCGCTGGATGTGGCGACCAAGATCGCACAGGTAGCCCGGCAGTTCCTCAATTTTCACGTGTACGTGCTCGGGACGATGCCGAGCGACCCGTATGTGCCCAGAGCGGTCATGCAGCGACAGCCCTGGACTGAGCTCTACCCCAGGGCGGCCGCCACGAAGGCGGTGAGGCAAATCGCCGCCAAATTGCTCAACGGCGAGGACCGGCCCGCAACGGAGAAAAACGGCTTCATCCAGCGGGTGTCGGCCTATTTCAGGGCGGGCGACCAGGCATAGGGCGCGCGCCGGAATGCGGACATGTGGGCGCAGAGCCCGCCGGATGTCTTATCTTGTTCTTATTTATTCCTTGCTGTGGTATAATTACGAAGACATCGGTCGCGGGCTCACGACGGACCCGAGAGGGGGGAGCGCGACGTGGCTGACATACTGAGCCAGGAAGAAGTTGACGCCCTTCTTGCAGCGGTATCGGAAGGGGAAGCCCAGGTCGAACGCCCCGAAGCGCCGCCGAAGCGGTACGACGTTGCGAAATACGATTTCAAGAGACCCGAGCGGGTGTCGAAGGAGCAGTTTCGGGGCTTCCAGACGCTGTCGGAACTGTTTTCGCGCGACCTGAGCACGGCGCTCGGAGGGTCGCTGAGGGCAATCGCGCGCGTTTCCGTCGTCTCAGTTGACCAGATCACGTACGATGAATACGTGATGTCAATATCGAACCCCACCTCTTACAACGTCATCCAGCTTCCGCCGCTCGACGGCAATCTGATACTCGAATTCAGCCCATCGCTCATCTTCCCCATAATAGACCGGCTGCTCGGCGGCAGGGGCGTGGCGATTGCCAGGACGCGCGAGCTGACCGAGATAGAACAAAAGCTTGTCGCCAAGATTGTCGAGATTGTCCTGAGAACTCTCGTCCGGGCGTGGCGGCACCTCGAGGAATTTTCATGGAAGCTCGTTGCGCAGGAGAACGACCCCCAGATTGTGCAGATAGTGACCGGCAGCGAGATAGTGCTTGCCATCAAGTTCGAGCTGAGCATCGGCGATATCGCCGGAACGATGAGCCTGTGTCTGCCCGTGCTCGCCATCGAGCCGATACTGGAGAAAGTGGGGGCTGAGTACACCTTCTACGGCGCCAGGCCGGAGTACAAAGGCCCGCAAACCGCCGCGATGGTCGAGGAAATAGTCATGCATGCGAACGCGAATGTCGAGGCGTATATGGCAGGCTCCGCCATATCCGTGAGGGACCTCCTGAGGTTGCAGACAGGCGATATAGTCAGGCTCGACAACAGCGTTGCAGAGGAAAGCTGCGTTACGGTGAGTGTATCCGGAAAACCGAAGTTCAGGGCCAAACAAGGACGAATAGGCAACAAGCAGGCCATTCAGATAGTCGCCAGACTCCATTGAGGCCGAACGAGCCTGGAGGTCAACGATATGGCAGATAGGCGCAGTGACCAAGAGATGTCGCAAAGTCAGTCCGACACAGCGTGGAGCCACCAGTTCGCCGACGTGCTCGGGTCGATTCTGACGTCCGCGTCAGTCATGTTCCCCGTCAGCGAAGAGTTCGACATCAGGTTCTCCGTCGCGCTCGTGGGAGAGATGGGCAAGGATGAGTTCGCCAACCTGCTCGGAGAGATGCCGGTCATTGCGGACATCGGCATCAGCGAAGACCTCGGGGAAAAAGCCGCCATATTGACCGATATACCCACGGCATCGGCGCTCGCCGGCCTCGTCTCCACGGGAGAGCCGAAGCAGATGGACACCCTGAGCGAAGACGACATCGCCTCGCTCAGCGACGCCTTGAGTCCCATCCTCGAAGCCTTTTCGGCTTCCTGCCGCGACGCGACGGGAAGGCCGTTCGGCTCGATTGAGAATATCGAGATCTCCGACCCCGTCAGTCAGGAGCGCATGGTCGAGGAACTGCCGGAGTCGCTCTGTCGCGCGACTGCGTCGGTCAGTATAGGCAAAGAAGTGAGCGGCCGGCTCGCCCTCGTTGTGCCCCTCAACCTGGCACAGACGATGGCTGAGGCCGAGGCTGAGGCGGCCGCCGCCTCGAAGCCCCAAGTTCGCTCTTACGAGCCCGTCGAAATCGAGCAGGATACGACCGCTCGTCCCGAAGCCCGGGCGACGCGGGAGCCTTCAATGGAAAACATCGACCTCATTCTCGACATCCAACTGGAGCTCACCGCAAGGTTGGGACAGGTGGAGATGGCCATAGGCGAGATCATGAAGCTTGCCCCCGGCTCCGTCATCGACATCGACCGGTTTGCGGACGAGCCCATCGAACTGGTCGTGAACGACCGACCCATTGCGCGAGGCGAGATAGTCGTCGTTCAGGAAAACTTCGGCATAAGGATCACCGAGATAATTAGTCCGAAGGAGCGAATAAAGAGTCTGAGATAATCGACGCACGGAAAGGCATGCTCTCGACGTTCGCCCCTGCCAAGTCGCATTCCAAGCGCGCCGTTTTTTACGCGCGTCGGGATTCTACACCCTCGATTGTGACTCTCATTGGAGAGCTTTTTTGAAAAAGGACCAGGTCACGAAAAAAAACCTCGACAGGCTCTGGAAGGAGTACAAAGAGGAGGGAAGCGCACAGGCGAGGGAAACGATCATCACCGAGTATCTGCGCCTCGTCAAGTTCATCGCCGGCAGAATGGCGATGAATTCGCCTCCACAAGTGGAGGAAGACGACCTCATCGGCTGGGGCGTGCTGGGACTCTTGGACGCGGTCGAGAAATTCGACCTCGAACAGAAAGTCAATTTTGAAACGTACGCCTCCGTGAGGATACGCGGCCACATCATCGACCAGATACGGTCGCTCGACTGGGCTCCGCGTTCATTGAGACAGAAGGCGCGCCAGATGAGCCGGGCGTCGGCAAGGTTGAAGGACGAACTCGGCCGCGAGCCGACCGAGGCGGAGCTGGCAAGCGAACTGCAAATGACCGATGACGAAGTGTTTCAGTTGAGGACCGAGATACATGGCGCATATGTGCTCTCGCTCGATACGGCGATATCGGCCGAGGACGAGTCGGGCGAGACGACCCTGGGGCAGGTTACGGGCGACGCGAGCACTCCCTCGCCCGAGGATTCGATGAACCGAAAAGAAGTGGAACAGCGATTGGCGAAGGCGATCGAACGACTGCCAACCGACGAACGACAGGTGATCACGCTGTACTACTATGACGAACTGACGCTCAAGGAAATCGGCGAGGTTCTCGGCCTTTCCGAATCTCGCATATGTCAGATTCACAGGGCGGTCATACGAAAACTCGAACGACACCTGAGGGACATTCTTCGAGATGCGGTTTTTTGAGATATTCTTCTTAGTCATCGGAGCGGGGCTTCTCGCGCTGGCGGCCTGGTTGGGAAAAAGGCGGGACAAGGAGGAAGACCGCCGTGCGCCGAGGCAGATTGTGTCGGGCCTGTCCGGCGGCAATGCCGTCAAGCTCCAGACCTCGCTCACGGAATTGCTCAACGAATTGCACACGCTCAGCCGGGATATGACGGTCGACCTCGAGCAGAAGCTGTCAGAGTTAAAGGAATTGCTTCAATTGGCCGATACGAAGCTTGAGGAACTTTCGTCGGCCAACAGCAGAGGACGATACATGGGCAATTCACCGGCCAGACAGCGAGCGGACGGAGACAGTCTCCCAAAACCGTCCGAACCGGAACTCGAAATCACCGTAGAAGACAACGATGCTCCATCCCCGCCCCCCAATCGATATCAGCAGATATATCAGATGGCAGACGAAGGGTTCCGCCTCGACGACATCGCCCGGCATGTGCAGATGGGCAAGGGCGAGATTCAGCTTATCTTGAGCCTCCGAAAAAAGGACTGAACCTCATGCCCGTCCGTTTCCCCGGCGAACTCCCCCTTGAACCGATGACCGATTCCACCGCTCGCGGTCTCTCCGGGCTCAGGCACGGAGAGCTGTTGACCGGAAAAGTGACGCGCGTCGATGCCGACGGCAGGGCCGCCGTCAGGTTCGCCGATTTCGAGGTGCAGACCCGTGCGAACAGCCTTCTCCAGGCCGGAACGAGGGTGTTTGCGCACGTGCAAAAGAACCGCGACGAAACTCTCCTCACACTGCTGCCCAATACGAGAGAAGGCGACATTCTCACCGGCGACCTTGTCTCATCCCGTTCATCCGAGAGCCTCGCCCGATTCGGCGAATCCGAGCTCAGAGTCCGCCTTCCGTCCTCGGAAGCTGCGTTGCCGGAGGGAGCGTCCGTCCGGGCGCAGGTGCAGGTGTCGGCGGGCAGGCCCGTCCTTCAGGCGCTGCCGGGAGGAGCCTCGCAGACGGTTGTAAGCGGAACCGTCGTGAGCGTGCGGGAGGATGGAAGCATACTGCTCGACGTCGAAGGAACGGCCCTGATTGCAAACGGGGCGGAGGGCTTGAAAGCGGGCGACAGCGTGCAGGCGGCGGTGCGGGAGGCTGACGGCAAGCTGCTCCTGCAGGTCTTGCCCCAGACACCTTCTTCCGAGCAGGCGGCGCCCGCACTCGGAGGGGAAATCGGGGAACTGCTCGGGAAATTTCTCGCCATGCCGCAGTATGCCCGACTGCTGGAGGCATTCCTCTCCGGCGAGCTCAAGCTCGACGGCGCCGGCCGCGACCTGCTGTTGCTTCTTCAGCAACTGGCAGGAGGAACCGAGGCCGACAGGGCCGAATGGGCCTCGACCCTCGCCCGGACGCTCGAGACAATTCTCCTCAATCCGCAAGGGGAAGGTTTCACGGGGCAGGTGGGCGACGCAATCACCAACTCGGGCATCTTTCTCGAATCGCGCCTCGCGCAGGCGGCGCTTTCGCAGGAGCTTGACCCTGCCATATCGGGCGACCTGAAGCTTGCGCTCCTTCTCGCCGACCAGAAGCTCTCGCAGATGCTTCAAGCCGCCGGCGCGAAGGGCACAGAGCTGCCTCCCCATCTCGCCGAGATAGCGGCGAAGGTCGGCCAGCTTCTCGACGCGGTGACAGCGGGGCAGTTCCTGAACGTCCGCATGCTTCCCTCGCAGCAGATATATATCCAACTCCCGTTTTCCGGAGGAGCCGAGCTCGACCGCGTGGAGATTCGAATCTCGCCGCGCGAAAAAGGCGGCTCCCGCAAGATCGACCCAAGAAATGTGTTGCTCACGCTGGCCGTCACGACCTCAAAGCTCGGCCGAATAAAGGCCGCGCTCTCCATAATCGACGGGCAGATAAGCTGCCAGTTCAAGGCCTCCCGCGAATCGGTCGTGGAGCTTCTTACCAGCAACGCCGACGCTCTCAGGAGCGGCCTTGAAAAGCTGCATTACCGGGTCGCGCACATCGGCTGCACGATGAGCGGCGACGAGCGCGACCTCTCGCTTTTCGACGAGCCGGCCGCATTCCCTCAGGAAGGACTCGATGTGCGAATATGACGCGAGATAACGAGGAAAAACCCGCCGCCGAACTCCCTCAGAGGGCGGTGGCGCTGCGGTATAACCGGGACAAGGAACAGGCTCCTAGAATCGTTGCGAAAGGGAGCGGATACCTTGCCGAGCGCATAATCGAGGTGGCCCGCGCCCACGGCGTCACCATCTATGAAGACAAAGAATTGATCGAACTCCTTTCCCGAATAGAGCTTTACCAGGTGATTCCGGTGGAGCTCTACCAGATTATCGCCGAAGTGCTCGCCTTCGTGTATCGCCTCAACAAAGACGCCCTCAAACTGTAGCGCCCGCCGGCCCCGCCTCGGTGGAAAACCCCGAAAAGAGGCATCGGCGGTCTTTTTTGAGGCCGGATTCCTGAAAAAAAGCATTTCCCCAATTCCAGCGGCTTTATTGGTCATGCCATAACATTTTTATTGACAATGAGTTATGATTTAGGCCCCCCAATTGAGGGTCCTGGCAAGGTTCTTGCCATGTTATATGGATGAAAGTCCGAAAGTTGGCACGAAGTTATGGAGGAGGATGAGGCCGGAGGCGGTCGCCTCCATCGAAAAAGGCGCGTGGCTCTCAGAAACTCAGTTCACCGCTGATACAAAGTCTTCTTAAGAATCCAGTAAGATATGTGAGGTGAGCGAGACCATGCGAGCCATGATAATCGTGGCCATAATCCTCGGCGTGCTGGCCGGCATTTACCTGTACGTGATGGCGCTTTGCTATCTCTGCGACGTGTATGAACAAAAGAAACTGGCCAAACAGGAAGCCGAAGAGAAGAGACGCAGGGAAGATCTCAAGCGCATCATCGAGGAGACGGAGATGAGGCGCAGGGCGGAAATGGAACGGCGGAAGAAGGTAGCCGAAGAGCGCAGGCGACGGGGGCCAATAAGGGCCGGGAAGACATTCGCATAGGTCGATGGCGCGGCATGTAGGACGACCTTGTTGCCTTTGACGCCAAAAAATGATAAGATAACAATGGATTATAGCGATAGAATGTTTGACAACCATTATACCGAAGGAGAAAGGCAAGACCGAGGGAATCAAAAGAAAATGATTTTGCGGGCAGCCTAAAATGGTGTGGGTGGACGGTGGGCGCCGGTCACCGGGGACGGCTGGCGCCTATGCCCGCAAAAGATGGTTTTTCGGGAAAGGTATTCCGTACCTCCTAAAATAACAACAAACGGGAGTCCCGCGTGCCAGTCGGAATCCTTTCCCGAATTTTTTGTTTTTTGTCAGGGAGTGGCAAAGGAAGAAGAGAGATAGGGACAAGCGGCGGCCCGAGATGCGGGCCGCTCTTTTTTATTTCAAGCGCGACGTCTCGAGGTAGCGCCGGGGCAGCGTCTGGTAGAGCTCGGTCGCGAACGTCCACAGTTGCTCCTGCTCGGGAGTCACGTCGCCCACGATTTTTCCCGGAACCCCCATCACGATCTTCTTGGCCGGCACCTGCATCCTCGGAGGCACGACACAGCCGCTGCCGATGATGCAGCCGTCTCCGATGTCGGCGAAATCCTGTATGACCGCGTTCATGCCCACGAGCACGTGCTCGTGTAATATGACACCGTGCAGCACCGAGCCGTGGCCGACGTGACTGTTCGGGCCCAGTCGCACGGTGAAATCGGGCCGGGCGTGGATGATGCAGTTGTCCTGCACGTTCGAGCCGTCGCCCACCTCGATGTCGCACCAGTCGGCCCTCAGCCGCGCGCCGGGTCCGATAAAGCAGTTTTTCCCGATCTTCACTCCTCCGATGAGCGTGGCCTCCGGATGAACAAACGAACCGTCGCCAACGTCCGGCGTCTTTCCCTCGAATTCGTATATGGGCATGGACTTTTCCTTTCGATGAAAAGGGCGCAGGTCTAGAGGGCGTGTTGCCAAAACCATTAGGGGTCATTGCGAGGGAGGGTCAAAAACCCGACCGAAGCAATCTCGGAGACGTTCTCTCCACATTATCGGGATTGCTTCGTCGCCTTGCTCCTCGCAATGACGAGTCAGATAACAATGTGAGAAGCCATTTGGGCAACACGCCTTCTAGACCTGACCCCCTCGCCGCTCGCGTTACGTCAGCTTGTACTCCTCGCCCGGGCTGAGGGTGACGACCTTTACGTCGGGCGCTTTCTCTTTCGCCAGCTTCACGAAGCCGCCCGCGTCGGGCTCCAGTATGGGGAACGTCTGATAGTGCATCGGAATGACGGCCTTGGGCTTGAGCAGCGTGAGCGCGTGCGCCGCCTGGTACGGGTCCATCGTGAAACAGCTCCCGACAGGCAAGAGCGCGAGGTCGAGCTTGTACATCTCGCCCAGCGTCGCCATCGTGCCAAAGATGCCCGTGTCGCCCGCGTGATAAATCCTCTTGCCGTTCTCCAGCGTGACGATGAAGCCGGACGGGTTGCCCGTCGCCGACGAGTGGAACGCCTGCGTCATCGTCACCTTGATGCCGTCGAGTGTGGCCGTGCCGCCGATGTTCATCCCGAAGCCGCCGTTGACGACCTGCTCCGGCGGGATGCCCATCTCGCCCTGCAGCTTGGCCATCGTTTCGACGAGCCCGACGAGCGTCGCCTTCGTGCTCTGCGCTATCTCGACCGCCTGGCCCATGTGGTCGAAATGGTCGTGCGTGATGAGGATGTAGTCGATGTCCTTGACATCCGAGAGCGGCGTGACGCACGAGGGGTTGCCCTCGAACCATGGATCGATGAGTATCTTCTTTCCGTTCGCGCTCGTTATCTCGAAATTGGCGTGTCCGTGCCACTTCACGATTACGTCGCCCATTTCAAACCTCCTGTGTTTTCAAACCGACGATTGTGCTTGGAACCATCTGAGGAGACAAAGCCGAGGACAGGCGCAATTATAACAGAGCGAGATGGTGAATTCAAAGCAGGGTTGCAGAACCACAGACTGGACGAGTTAAGTATACAACTAGCCTTCTTCCCAAACACTAACAGGATCTGGTAGAGTGCTTGGTTGGAACGAAGCGGAGGCGTAGCCGTAGCGGAGTTCCAACCGGCGCGTGAGCCAGGGGAAGGAGGAACAGATGACGGTAGCGGAGAAGAAGGTCGTTCGACAGCGGTTGAGCGTGCTCGAGCTTTCCGAGGCGCTCGGCAACGTCTCGGAGGCGTGCCGCAGGAGGGGAATCTCACGGACGCAGTTCTACGAGTACAAGCGTCGGTTTCAAACCCACGGGATCGCGGGCCTGAAGGACCTGCCGCCGATCCACAAGACGCATCCGCAGACCACGCCGCCCGAGGTCGTGGAGCAGATACTTTCCCTCTCGCTTTCCAATCCAATGTGGGGCTGTGTGCGCTTGAGCAATCAGCTCAGGCTCGTGGGTATCTCCGTCTCCAGTCCGACGATCCAGAACATTCTGATCAAGCACGAGATGGGCTCGCGCTACCAGCGGCTTCTCAAGCTCGAAGAGAGCGCCGTGAAAGAGAAGAGCGAACTCACGCCCGAGCAGGTGAGGGCGATCGAGAAGGCCAATCCCTGCTTTAAGGAGCGTCACGTGGAAAGCGCGCGTCCGGGCGAACTGTTGAGCCAGGACACGTTCTTTGTGGGTCAGCTGAAGGGCGTGGGCAAGGTATATCTGCAGGCCGTGGTCGAGACCTTCGGCAGCTATGCGTTCGGCTACCTGCATACGGGCAAGCTTCCCGAGCATGCGGCGGCGGTGCTTCACAACGACGTGCTCCCGCAGTACGAGCAGTGGGAGATCGAGGTGGGGGCCGTTCTGACTGACAACGGCCGGGAATACTGCGGCACGGAGCATCATCCGTACGAGCTCTACCTTGCCCTGAATGACATCGAGCACAGGACGACGAAGGTGAAGCGGCCACAGACAAACGGGTTTGTTGAACGGTTCAACCGGACCGCGCTCGATGAGTTCTTCCGAAAGGCCTTCCGTGAGAAACTCTATGAGTCAGTGAAATCCTTGCAGAAAGACTTCGACAGGTGGCTGAAACACTACAACGAGGAGCGCTCCCGCCAGGGCTATCGCAACATGGGCAAGCGGTCTCTGGACACGATCAAGGAATACATCAACTCTGTACGGAAAGAAGGCTAGTCTTACAAGTTAAGAAACTGGCCCGAATAGACTGGAAAGATTGACAATAACGATCTTGCGTGATATATTTTGCAGCAAAGTACATATTTTTGGAGTTCTTATCTTTCCGATAATGTTTGATGGATTGCTTTCAGGAGATTGCATATGTCTTCGATAGATAACGAAAAGACTAACGCTCTTGAAGTAATATTGAAGGAATATGAGACCGTACGTCAAGAAGCCATGGATGCAATTGGTAATAGAAATCAAGTTTTATCGTTTGGACTGGCAACTATTGGAATTATCTTCGCCGCGGCTATTAGTTCCAAGGACATCTTAGGGAATATTAGGTTCGTTCAAATCGTTTTTTGTGGAGTGATACCAGTGATCAGCCTCCTTGTCTCTGTGGTCTGGTTTGGCGAGGTCAACCGCATGAACCGTGCCAGTGTGTATATAAAGACTCAGATTGAACCGAGAATAGATTCGATATTTGAAAAGGGGGAATACAAGAGACTTCTGAATTGGGAAAACTGGCAACGAGAAACCAAAACTCAATTAGCATATCCTTATATCGCTGCCACCTTATTGTTTATTCTGATAGCTGGCTCTTCGCCGGTGGCGGGCCTCATGGCAGCTAATGTCGGAATTTGTAAGTATCCCCAGTATGTAGTGATTCCATGGTTAATCACTGGCCTCGTAGGTATCGGCATCATGCAACGCGCCCGCAAGTTTGGCTAGCATCCAACATTCCTCCTTGCGATTTGTCTGAAACTGGAGCAATAGTGGAGTACTGTCTCGCAGATCACGGCGAGGCATCTTTACACATCTTTTCGTCGAAGCTGCCGTGAATTCCATGTTTCAGCCCCATCTGCCTCAATCTGTGTTCATCCCTAGCCGGTTTCTGAATCTGTGCGACCCTTGCAATCCGTGGTTTCAAGAATGCCGTATGATTTGTGTAATTCGTGTGATCCGTGGTCTGAGGGAGGCTCTGTCAGACTAGTGTTTGCGGACGATGTCTTTGACTTTCATCAGGCGGGTGAGGTTGCCGCGTTCGAGTTCGCTCAGCTTGGTGCTGATGTACCGTATGGTTTCCTCGAGGCTGGGAATCAGAATGTGCTCGAGCGCGTTCACGCGGCGGCGGGTACGCTCGAGCTCGCCCGCGAGCATCCACACGTGTTTTTCCAACTGGGCCATGAGCACCATGCGCGGGATCAAAAGCGTGAGGATTTTCAGCGACCTGTCCAGGTCGCCGTCGGTGTCGAGGTATCCGTAGGCAAACTCGCCCGTCACACGGCTGTCGAAGTAGGGCACGCGCAGGTTCATGATGGGGCCGATCCTGCTTGTCAGCTCGACCTTCTTTTCCGAGAACGTCAACGCCTCTTCCATCTCCGGCTGAAACGAATCGAGCCGCGCCGAAAAGAACGAGCGGAAAGCGACGGCTAATTCTTCTTCCACAAGCTCGCGCGACTTTCTGGCTTCCTGCACGAGCGCCATGAACTGGCGCATCAACTCCTCCTGCTTATCCTTGAGCAGCTTGTGACCGCGCCGGGCCAGTTGCAGCCTGCGCCGCAGCTTGAGCAGCTCCATGCGGTTGGGGTTGACTCGGAGGATCATGCGCGCTTCTAACTCTCGGTTTTGCCGCCCTCGGATTCAGTCGCCTTTGCGGGGACTTCTTCGGGATAGTACTTGTCGATGTATTCCTGGCGGATTCGTTTCAGTTCGGTCTTCGGCAGGAGCGCGAGCAGCCGCCAGCCGAGCTCGATGGTTTCCTCGATCGTCCGGTTCTCGTCCTGACCCTGCCTGACAAACTTGTCCTCGAACACGTCGGCGAATTTGAAGAACGACTTGTCTTCCTCGCTGAGCGCCGCCTCGCCCAGTATCACGGCCAGTTCCTGAACCTCGATGCCGCGGGCATAGGCGGCGAAGAGCTGATTAGACACGTCGGCGTGGTCCTCGCGCGTCTTCCCCTTGCCGATTCCCTTGTCCCGCAGCCGCGACAGCGAGGGCAGCACGTTGATAGGTGGGTAGATGCCCTTTCGGTGGAGCGAGCGGTCGAGGATTATCTGGCCCTCAGTGATGTATCCCGTGAGGTCGGGTATGGGATGCGTCTTATCGTCCTCTGGCATCGAGATGACGGGAATCTGCGTTATCGAGCCGGTGCTCGTCTTCAGTCGGCCTGCGCGTTCGTACACGGTCGAAAGGTCGGTGTAAAGGTAGCCGGGATACCCTCGCCGGCCGGGCACCTCCTTGCGCGCGGCCGAGATCTCACGCAGGGCTTCGCAGTAGTTGGTCATGTCGGTGAGGATAACGAGCACGTGCATGTTGAGGTCGAAGGCGAGATACTCGGCGGCGGTGAGCGCCATGCGCGGAGTGGCTATCCGCTCGATGGCCGGGTCGTCGGCGAGGTTGACAAACAGCACCGCGCGGTCTATTGCGCCCGTTCGTTTGAAGTCGGAGATGAAATAGTCGGCCTCCTCGAACGTGATTCCCATCGCGCCGAACACGACGGCGAACTGTTCGCCGGTGCCCCTGACTGTTGCCTGGCGCGCTATCTGCGCGGCAAGCTCCGGATGCGGCAGTCCGAATCCGGAAAAAATCGGCAGCTTCTGGCCGCGCACGAGCGTGTTGAGGCCGTCGATGGCCGAGATGCCTGTCTGTATGAATTCCGAAGGATACGCCCGCGCGTACGGGTTGATGGGGTTGCCGTTGATGTTCAGCCGCTTTTCGGGAATGACGGCGGGGCCGTCGTCTATCGGCCTGCCCATGCCGTCGAACACGCGGCCGAGCACGTCGGGCGAGACGCCCAGCTCGAGCCCGCGTCCGAGGAAGCGGACCTTGCAGTTGACGACGTTCACGCCCGTCGCTCCCTCGAACAATTGGACGAGCGCCGTGTCGCCCGAGACCTCGAGCGTCTTGCCCCGGCGGATTTCGCCCCCGGGCAGCTCGAGCTCGACGAGCTCATCGTATTTCACGCCGGAGGTCTCGCCGACGAGAACCAGCGGACCGACGATTTCGCGGATTGTGCGGTATTCTTTGACCATGCTCAGCCCTCTTCCTCGGCCTTCGTGGAAAGCGTTTTCACCTGCTCCTCGGCGCGCGCCCTGAGCTCGTCCAGTTTCCCAAGCTCCTGTTCACTCGTGTAACGCATGCGGCCGATCTCTTCTCTTGCGGGCAGCTTCCCGACTTCATCTATCGATACGCCCTGCTCCAGCGCCTCGGCCGCCGCGCGATGGAAGTGCATGATGATTTTCAGCATTCTGTACTGCTTCGAAAACGAGGCGTAGCTGTCGATTTCGTGGAACGCGTTCTGGTGCAGAAAATCTTCGCGGATGGAGCGTGCAGTCTCGAGCACGAGCCGGTCGCTGGGCGACAGGGCATCGAGTCCGACGAGGCGTGCGATTTCCTTGAGCTCCGATTCCTTCTGCAGGAGCGCCATCGACTCCAATCTCAGCGCGGTCCAGTCGGCCGCCACATCTTTTTCGAAGAACTCGCGCAGGTTGTCGTGATAGAGCGAATAGCTCGTGAGCCAGTTGATGGCCGGGAAGTGGCGCTCGTAGGCGAGTTTGTCCTCGAGGCTCCAGAACACCTTGACGACCTTGAGCGTGGCTTGGACGACGGGGTCGGAAAGGTCGCCGCCGGGAGGCGAGACGGCCCCGATGGCGCTGACAGCGCCGACGCGTTTGTCGGAGCCGAGGCACACGACTCTGCCGGCCCGCTCGTAATACTCGGCGATGCGGGTGGGCAGATATGCGGGGTAGCCCTCTTCGCCGGGCATTTCTTCGAGCCGGCCCGACATCTCGCGCAGCGCCTCGGCCCAGCGCGAAGTCGAGTCGGCCATGATGGCGACGCTGTAGCCCATGTCGCGGAAGTATTCGGCCATCGTGATGCCCGTGTACATCGAGGCCTCGCGAGCTGCGACGGGCATGTTCGAGGTGTTGGCCACAAGGATGGTGCGTTTCATCAGGGGCTCGCCGGAGCGGGGGTCCTTGAGTTCCGGGAATTCGAGTAGCACGTCGGTCATCTCGTTTCCGCGCTCTCCGCATCCGACGAAGACGATAATCTCGGCGTCGGCCCACTTGGCAAGCTGATGCTGAACGACGGTCTTCCCGGCTCCGAACGGTCCCGGCACGCAGGCCGTGCCGCCCTTGCCTATGGGGAACAGGGCGTCGATCACGCGCTGGCCCGTTATGAGCGGCACTATCGGCATGAGCTTTTCCTTGTAGGGCCGGAGCTTGCGCACGGGCCATCTCTGCATCAGGGTGAGCTCGTGCGTTTTTTCTCCGTCGCGCAGTTCGGCCACGACGTCGGTGACGGTGAACTGCCCCGATTCGATGCGCGCGACCTCGCCCTTGATGCCGGGCGGAACCATTATGCGGTGCTCGACGAGAGTCGTCTCCTGGACGGTGCCGATGATGTCGCCTTCGATCACGTTGTCGCCGACCTTGACGGTCGGACGGAAATCCCATTTCTTTTCACGGTCCAGGCCGGGGGCATAGATGCCGCGCGTGATCTGGTTGCCGGCGAGGTCCATAATCCTGTCGAGCGGACGCTGGACGCCGTCATAGATCGCCTCTATCATTCCCGGGCCGAGTTCGACGCTGAGCGGCTGGCCCGTCGTCTCGACCGGCTCGCCCGGGCCGAGCCCCTGCGTGTCCTCGTACACCTGGATGGACGCCTTGTCGCCGCGGAGCTCGATTATCTCGCCGACGAGATTCTTTTCGCTGACGCGGACGACGTCGTACATCTTCGCGTTGTACATGCCCTCGGCGACGACGAGCGGGCCCGAAACCTTTATTATCGTCCCCCTTGGTTCCTCGTTCATTCGGCTGTCTCCAATTTCCGGACGGTTCTCGTTATCCTTAAACGGTTATGGATAATCAGATAAATTCTGCGCCCATCGCCTTTCGGACGGAGTGGCGTATCATCCCGGTGGCAATTCCGCGGCTTCCCTTTACCGACGGTATGATTGCGAATGTAGGTGTCGATTCCTCGGCAAACCCGTCGATTCTCTCCCTCGCCCCTTCATACACGTCTTCGGTCACGAAAATTATTTTGAATTGCATCTGCGAAACTTCGGCCACGAGCCGGGGGAGGGACGCGTGTTCGTCCGCAAAGAACAAGTCGGCTCCGAACGCTTTGAACGGCCAGATGGTGTCCCGCTCGCCTATGAAAGCGATGTCAGACATACAGATACCTCAAACGTTCTTCTATTCCCGCACGCGCCATGCCGATGAGCTTGCACCTGATGATTGTGCGAATGAGTTTGGCCTCGGCTTCCTTGCGCAGGAGATAATAAATCAGAGGAGCGATGCTGAAGAGCATCATTCGCATGTTTGAAAACTGGTGGAGGATGAAGTTGTCGGCGGCGATCTCCATCCGCCAGAACGACTTCTCCTCGGGCCACATCCTGAGCCCCTGGGAGACTATGTGATGTTCGTATTGAGTCTTTGCCAGATGGTCGAGAAAATGGCCCAACTGGGTGTCGAGATGCCGGAAGAAGAAATCCAGCGTGTAGCTGCCTCCGGGGATGAAGTATCGTTCGAACACTTCCCGCTCTTCCGCCAACTCGTTCACCCGGAAGAAAGTCTTTATGTTCGCCAGGTTGATGTACTCCCGAAAAAGTTTTATGACAATCCTGTTTCGAAGCTTCAGAGCGTTCTGCAGGAGGTAGGTCCACATCGAGCGGTCGCAGGTGTAGCTGATGGCGTACAGCGCGCCCGTCCTGTCGTGTTCCTCCAGGGCGTTGAGGGCGGTATCCCGTATGTGTTCGGGGACGAAGCGGTAGGCGCTCTCTCCGACCGCGGCGCTCAGTTTGTCGATGCCGTAGGTTCCGAGGTCCATTATGGAATCCTCGTACGGAAGGCCGGTCAGCTTGGATTTCAGCATGGCCTTCAGATTATGAAAATCGTAGCGTACGCGGAAGAGGCCGATCAGGGTCTTGTCGGGGCAGATCTTGCCGAGGAGGTCGTGCGTTTTCTGAAGTTCCCGAATCAAGCCCTTCTCCAGTTGGGCGGGGCCCTCCACACCGGCAAAGCTCTCGGCATACGCGGTTTCGCCCAGGATGCGGAGTATTTCATCCGGCTCCGCCGCGAGCATCCTGGCGGCGAACGCCCGGTCGAGCAGCTTGGTGCTGAGCGCGTTTATTCGGGCGACCGCGTATGTGTAACGATAATCATCCATCCCGTTCGCCTTTGCCGAACAAGATATTGGCTATCAGCGTCTCCAACCTGTCGCGCTGGGAGGCCACGAGGCTTTCCAGCGTGAGGTTGGTTTCCTTGTTGCCTTCCCGCAGGATGAATCCTCCCGAGAACTCTCCGCTCTCATCGCTCAAGCGCAGGCGTCCCTTCTGCGAGCCGAGCTCGTCGTTGAGGCTCTTGACGAATTCCGGTGTGAACAGGTTTCTGTGCTCCGAGGGAGGAATGATTTCCTCCGAGCCCGATTCCACCGCGCTCAGGATGAGGGGTTTCAAGAACGCCCGATGTTCCTCGGGAGGAAGATTTCTGATTTTGTCTTCGGCCTTTGCGAATGCGTCCTCGATGAGTCTCTTCTTTTCCCTCAGCGCATCTTTTCGCTCGTCGAGTCCGGCCAGTACCCTTACTCGGTCCGCGTGTTCCTTCGCGCGCGCCTTTGCTTTCTGCATCATTTCGGAGCGGAGCTCATCCGCCTGCTTGCGGGCCTTTTCGCGGATGGCTTCGGCCTCGGAGCGAGCCAGCGACAGGAGCGAGTCGGCCTCCGATTGCGCATCCTCGCCGATTTTCTTGATGATGTCTTCTAACGCCATATGCTAACGCGACCTCTTTTCCACGCTACGCCGTCGATGGAGGCTTCGGCGCGTCTTAGACTGCGCACGCAACAGGGACTAGCCGGTCACCGCCTGCAAGCCCTGTTGCACTCTGAGGAGCAGGATCAACGTGGACACCAAGCCCAGAACCGCATAAGTTTCGACGATAATCGCAAACACCAGCGCCGAAGCAAGGGTGCCGGGCTGCTTGGCAAGCTGGCTGGTTCCCGCCACGCATACTCTCCCCTGAAAAATCGCCGAGACGAAGCCCACTATGCCTATCGGGGCGCAGGCGAACACTATCTGCCAGCCCTGCTCGACGTTGGGCATCTTGCCTCCGCCGAGCACCACGTTGATTACAAACATGAGCGCAACGAACCCGTAGAATCCCTGCGTGCCGGGCAGCGCCTGCAGTATGAGCATATTGACGAACCTCTGAGGGTCCTCGCTGACGACCCCTGAACCGGCCTGCCCCGTTATGCCCGTGCCGATGGCCGACCCCAGCGCCGCCAGCAGGAATGCAAACGCGGCCCCAATAAACGCAATAGTCAATCCTTCCATCCCATGAGCCTCCTTCTACCGATTGGAATCTGACAACGCCTGCCCCATATCCGACCGAACGACCGTGTACTCTCTCACATCGGCGTACGGCATAAAAGGCTCGCCGCCGCCCGTGAAGAACTTGGAGAAGAACTCAAGGTATTGCAGCCTGAGCGTGTGAACAAACGCCCCCAAGCAGTTTATCGCCAGGTTGAACGCGTGCCCGAAAACGAGGACCAGTCCCGCGAGCACATACCCTATGCCGTAGGGGATGCCCGTGACCAGACCGGCAATGTCGTTGATGGTTATCGCGAGAAACGTCGTGGACAGTCCGAGCGCCATCAGCCGCGCGTAGGAAAGCACATCGCCGAAGAAACCCAACGCGTCGCGAGCCGTCTGCAACAGGCCCATCAAGGGAACCAGCAGCACGTTTCCGACGCGGCGGCCTCGCGCGAGAACGAGCGGAACGACGATAATCAACGCGGATGTTCCTCCGATTGAGAGGAGCGTTTCGTCCACCGCGCCGCCGAAGAGGTACTTGTAGAGAACGGGGGCGACGCAAATCAGCACGAGTATCCAGAGCCCCTGTTCACCCAGTCCGCTCACTATGTCGCCTTCGCGGAAATCCCTCACCATTCTGATGCCGAGCCCGAACAGCACCTGCACCAGGCCGAGCAGGAAAGAGATATAAAGGAAGAGCAGCACTTCTTTGGTTGGGTCGAACAGCACGACTTTACTGAATATCGCTGGCAGGCTCTTCAGGTCGATTGCGAATATTCCGCCCGTGAGCACGCCGACAACGATGCTCGAGAATCCTCCCAGAATCAAAATCTGCAGCAGCTTTCGGGCTCCCCCGTGAATCTCAAATTTCTTCAACGCCAGATAGCCGCCGATGGCCAGGACCAGCCCGTAGCCGGCCTCTCCGAGGCAGACGCCGAAGAAGAGGACGAAGAACGGGGCAAAGAGAGGCGTGGGGTCGAACTCGGTGTATTGAGGGCGGCCATAGAGCTCGGTGATGAGCGCGAACGGTTTTACGGCGGGACGGTTTTCGAGCAGGATGGGAACGCGGTCGTCGGGCGCAGGGTCGGAGCACCTCATTTCGACGACCTCGGTCACTCTGCTGAGCCGCCGCCTGAGCGTCTCCTCCTGGCTGGCCACGATCCATCCTCTGATGAGGAAGGTGCGCGAGGTGAACAGGAAGTTGTGCTGGACCTGCAGCGCCCGGAGTTCCTGGGAATAGTGGTCGTTGAGCAGGAGGAACTTGTCCACGGAGGACACCGACTCGTCCGCGACGCGTTCTCGGATCTGTCGATTGCGCTCCTTCAATTCGTCGGTCTGCTCTTTCAACTGCTTGAGCGCCTCGGCCGGGGTGCCTGTCAGTCCCATGAAGCTCACCGAGCGCCACCCGTGTTTTCTGAGGATGGACGCTATGGAGTCCTCGATTTCCTTGGAATAGATGAGGACCATCGACACCGAGGTGCGCGAGCGCTCGACAATTTCGATGTGAAGCAGGGGAGAGGCCTCGGATAGTTCGTCGGTCATCGGATTGAAAGCGCGGGCGTTGCAGATTCCGAGCGAGGCGCGAGTGGTTCGCGTGTCGTGAATAAGCTCGAGCGGGCACTCCAGGCGGAGCCAGTGGGAGACGTCCGCCATGAGGTTTTCCTTCTTGTCCATCTGGCTTTCATTCTCATCGAGCTCACTTTCAACTGAAGTGCAGTCTCCGTAGAACTCCTCCATCTCGAAGTTGGCAATGCAGTCCTCAACCTCCTGGGGCGTGAAGACGGGTTTGCCCTTGAGAAGGGTTTGAGCGAGAGAACGTTTGGGAGCGAACCGTTCCAGAAACTGCAGGCAGTGCTGAATCTGCGCGAGCTTCTGCTTGACTTCGGAGAGGGAGTTCTCGAGAAAAGAGGGGAGTTCGGTCTGTGACTCGGGGAACAGTTCCCTTACGTCGGAGATATGTACGGCGCCGAGCCCACGCAGCGTCGCCAGTATCTCCTCGCGACACTCGGCGTGCGCTATGAGCTCCAGTCTTCTGACCTTGCTTACGGCCATTCGGGATTGCCAGCGATGGAATCGATTATCAGCTTGACCGCACGCTCCATGTTATTTTGCGCGGATGCCCGCAGAGATTCGAGCGCCTTCTGATTCTCTTTTCTTGATTCCAGCGCTTGCCTCTGAGCTTCGGACTCCGCATCGGCTATCATCTGCAATTCGGTCCGACGGCACTCTTCCTTTGAGCTTTCCAGGAGGTTTCGTCCCTCCTCGCGGGCCAGGCGGATAAGCTCATCTGCATCCTGCTTCGCCTTTGCAATCAGCCTCTCGCCGTCGCCTTCGACTTGCCTAATTTCGTCCAGAAGTTCCATGTTTTTCGAGGTCTTTCGATGAGGGGGAGACGATGCGAATCGAGCCATTAACCTACCAAAGAATGGTAACATAGGTGGTGAGGGATGTCAAGGAAAAACACAACTTGTTGGGCTTTGGCGAGGCTGGCACCCGCTATATAGGCCTATCAAGGGGAAAGCTCTGCGAGACACAGGGGAAAGCGACGGGTCAGGAGCGTGCCTTTTTCCACTCTTCTATTCTTGTGCGGAACTCCGAGTAGCACGCCGGGCAATACGTGTGGGAGACGAGCTTGGCGGAAAGGTCGGCCCTGCTGGGTTCTTTCCAGCCTTTTGGACCTCGGATCCTATTGCAACTGCAACATTGTACCGTCATTTCTCTCTACCCTCCACTTTAGATTATCGGCGTGAACAGGGAGAAACTTTAGCCCGATTGGCGTTGCCCGCTTGTGCAATGGAGATTGCTTCGTCGCCCTGCTTCTCGCAATGTCGAAAGAGAGAAACACAATGACGAAAGAGAGAGACGATGTCGCGTGAGAGCGTGTTCGGGAAACAGCCCAGGAGAGCGGAGAAACCGATTTCTTTGTCTCACCCACGCATCAGAGCGCGATGGGTTCGCATACGTTGGCGGCCTTGGAGGCGGCGCGTCCGCAGATGTGGCAGACGAACTGCGCGTTCTTGGCCAGCCTGCCCACTTTGTCCATTTGACGCTTGCTCGTCAGCTCGCAAAGATGGCTCGCGTGACCACCGTGCGTCTTGGCAAGCTTGTGTTCCGGCACCGTCATCTTCTTGGCTTTTTTCGCTTTTGCCTTTGCCATATCGAATCTCCCTTCACAAATGACCACATAAGAAAAGTCTTAAGAATAGTATTTACGCTTTGCTGATGAATGGCAAGGAGGCGGACGCCGAGTTGTCCTATTCCTCAAATCTTTCGGAAGGCGTCCGAGCGGGGGTAAGAGGAAACCGCTATTCAGGAAAGACCTGTCGCTGACGCAATCTTGGCGAGCTCTTCCTCGAACTGTTGGTGGAGCCGCTTCTTATCCATGTCGGGAAGAAAACTCGCTCTGACTCCGTTAAGGCACAGGGTCTTGATCTCCGACCAGTCGAGGCCGAGTTCTTCGCCGCACAGCTTGTACTCTTTGGTCAAGGAAGTTCCGAACATGGCGGGGTCGTCGCTGTTCAAGGTGACCAGCAGTCCGCGTCGGAGGAATTCGGGAAGCGGATGGTCCGCGAGCGAACGGATCGCGCCGGTCTCCACGTTGCTCGTGAGACACATGTCCACGGCGGTACCTCGGACGCGCAAATGCTCGAGCAGTTGCTCGTCTCCGCGCGCGCCGAGACCGTGGTCGATGCGTTCGGCCCCGAGCGCTTTCACCGCGCCCCACACGCTGGAGGGCCCGGTGACCTCGCCCGCGTGAGCGACCAGGTGGAGTCCCTCTCTTCTGGCCCACGCGAACTGTTCCGCGAATATTTCGGGCGAATAGTGAATCTCGTCTCCTCCCAATCCCAACGCGATCACGCCGTTCTTCTGGTGACGCGCGGCCTCGCGCGCCGTCTGCCACGCGTGCTCGGTCCCGAACTGACGGCCGATGTCGAAAATGAATCGCACATCGATGTCGCCGTTCTTGCAGACGCTTCTCGCGCCCGCCGCGATTCCCGGCATGACCTCGTCCATCGAGAGCCCGTTGAGCCTGTGCGCGGTCGGAGGGATGAGTATTTCCGCATACCTGACATTTTGAGCGCGAAGATTTTCGAGGACATCACAGCACGCCATCTCGAAGTCCTCGGCGCTCCGCAGGCACGTGCATCGCATGCGGTAGTCGTCGAGAAACCCGATCAGGTGCCCGTAATGAACACGGGTGGGATTTCTGCCTTCGTTCGAACTACGAAGCTCCACCCCGTTCTTGTGCGCGAGTTTCTCGAGCGTCTCGGAGGAGATCGAACCTTCCAGATGCACGTGGAGCTCCACCTTCGGCATCCGTTCTATCGCCGCTCCGAGGTCTGCCTGCCGAGTTGCCTCCATGCGTCCTCCCTGAGGGTCTCCCTGAATCTATTCATTTATACCATGTTTCCGGTTTGTCCGCAAACTGCTTGTGCGCTCGTATTGCAAACCGGGGGCCGGTACCAATATAATGAGTGGGCTTTTTGGAGGCAAGCGGACCGGCCGGCCTGCTTGCGATTCTAAGTGACCTTCCGGGGAGTCGTGGATGCGACGCGTGGATGAAAAGCTCAACGTGCTTATTGTGTTCGGAACGAGGCCGGAGGCCATCAAGCTCGCGCCCGTGATACATGAGGCGAAGAAGCGGGCATGGGCGCGGCCGGTGGTGTGCGTCACCGCGCAGCACAGGGAGATGCTCGACCAGATGCTCGGAGTGTTCGGCATCAGGCCCGACATAGACCTCGGCATAATGACCCGCCGGCAGAGCCTGCACTCGCTCGCGTCCAGAATTCTCACGCGGATGCGCACCGTGCTGAAAGAGCGAAGCCCGCATCTTGTCGTCGTGCAGGGTGACACGACCACCACCTTCGCCGCGAGCCTGGCGGCCTTCTATGAGAAAATTCCGGTCGCCCACGTGGAGGCGGGATTGAGAACGTTCAGGAAGGATGAGCCGTTTCCCGAAGAGGCAAACCGCAGGCTTGCCGATTCGCTCGCCGACTTTCACTTCGCGGCCACCGACGGGAATCGTCTCAATCTCATCAGGGAAGGGGCGGACCCCGAGCGGATATTCGTCGTGGGAAACACCGTGGTGGACGCGCTGGGGCGCATCCTGCAAGAAAATCGAAAGAGAAAAACATTTCCCGGCCTGCCACGCATCGCGCCGGGAAAGAAAACGATAGCGGTGACGGCGCATCGCAGGGAAAGCTTCGGCGAGCCTCTGAGGAATATCTGCGAGGCGCTGAGGCGGATTTCCAAGCTGAACGACGACGTGGAAATAATATACCCCGTTCATCTGAACCCGAACGTTCTGCGTCCGGTCCGACGCCTTCTCGGCGGCGACAAGAACATTCATCTCCTGCCGCCGCTGGATTACGTGTCGTTCGTCGAGCTGCTCCGGCGGTCGTATCTCATACTCACCGATTCGGGCGGCATTCAAGAGGAGGCGCCCACGCTCAAGAAGCCGGTGGTCGTGATGCGCGAGGTGACCGAACGACCCGAGGGCGTGAGGGCCGGATTTGTGAAAGTCGCGGGGAGGAGCGTCGATGCCGTGGTGAGTGCGACGCAGGAGCTTCTCGACGACACATCGATTCACTCCCGCCTGCGGCATATTCCCAACCCATACGGAGACGGACGCTCCGCGCGGAGAATCCTGAGCATAATCGGCCGACATCGCGCCTCGCTCCTCTCTCGCGGGTGAATCGTTCCCCGACCTCTCCTGTTCTAAATCAGACATGCCCCTGTGGAAAAGCCTACATCAATTGGGAATCCTCGTCTGTATCTGCAATGTGTGTTCAGCTATAACTTAAATGATAACAACCTCTTATGTGTGATGCTGCCAGATCAGGAAGATTGGCAACCGTCTTGCTCATTCAGACCGACGAAGTCTCGGGCAAACCGAGCAGCTGGAATGTGGCACGGTCGAGGTTGATCTGGGAAAGGAGTAAGACCGATGAAAAGAACCATAGTATGGATGTTGGCCTTGGCGGCGGCATTGCCGTTGCTCTTCGCATCGGCCGGTTGGGCCGAGGAGGCCCATCACGGTACGAGCGCCGACACACCGAAGCACTGCGATATGGCCTCGTGTCCCCACAAGGGAATAACGGCGAAAATATTCGAAAACTATTTCGTGATTCGCGCCTCGCTTGCAGCCGATTCCCTCGAAGGTGTGCCGACGAGGGCGAAGGCGATTGCGGAGGCCGTAGAGCCGTTTTCGCAAGAATCCAATAAATGTATGGGTCGCCGAGAAGAGTCCAACATGCATGCCCTGATGTCGGAGATAGGCGCCGCGGCGAGAACGCTGGCTGAAAAAAACAACATCACCTCCGCCCGAGAGGAGTTCGGCGAGTTGAGCATGAAGATGTTTGCGTATCAGAAAAGCCACCTGGCGGAATCCGAGAGGGCGCATGTCTTTGCGTGTGACATGGCAAAGAAGATGTGGCTTCAGCAAACCGAGGAGCCGGGCAATCCGTATTTCGGCCCTGCGATGGCCAGATGCGGGCGCATGATTGAGTGAGCCTCAGCGTTCCGAAGGAGGGCCTGCGCCGGCCCGCAAAAAGGTGAAGCCTTAATGTGCGACGCAAATAACCGGGGGGAGGAGAAGATCATCGGAAGGACCTGAAGATTTCGTTCGAGGTACATTTCGGGAAAGGCATCCACTCCTCCAAAAACAACCCAACGGGAGTCCCGCGTGCCCTTTGGAAGCCTTTCCCGAATCCTTATTTGCCACGGCCTTCCCACGTTCGAAGCGGCGTAAGGCGCCGATGCAGGCATGGGAGCAACGAACACATCGAAAAGAGAGGATGATTACCGATGGAAGACCTCGCGAGAGTGCGCTATGACCGTAACGCGCGGTTTTTCGATTTTGTCGATTCGCTTTTTGGGACGATGATGGCCCGACGGAAACACGAGGTCGTCGGGCGTGCAAAAGGCCGCGTGCTCGAGGTAGGTGTCGGAACCGGAAAAAGCCTGGCCCACTACCCGCAGGGAATAGAACTGGTGGGAATCGACATCAGCCCCAAAATGCTCGAGAGGGCAAAGGCGCGAGCCGGCGACTTCCCCGGTAGCCTGACCCTGCAGGTCGGAGATGTCCAGAACCTTGACTTTCCGGACGACTCCTTCGACACGGCGGTGACATCGTGCGTCTTTTGCTCCGTCACCGACCCGGTCCGGGGATTTCGGGAGATCAACCGCGTCCTGCGACCGGGCGGCAGAGGTTTGCACCTCGAACATGTGAGGAGCAAAAGGCCCGTCATTGGCAAGTTGATGGATATCCTGAATCCGATTGCAGTCCGCATGACCGGCGCCAATATCAACCGCGACACGGCCGCAAATATCAGGAAATCGGGCCTCAGGTTGCTGGAGGAAGAAGACCTGTGGTCTGATATTTTGAAACTCTTCGAGGTCACAAAAGGCGAGAAATCCTGAGGAAGGCGGCTCCAGCCCACAACCCCGGCATTCCCCTCCCTGACTTCATTGTGCATGTTTCCGCCCCACTGAAGTGTAAAGAAGCAATACATGTGCCTCACTATGCGTGCATCAAAATAGAGACGCGGCCGTGGCGGCCCGTACGCCGCGAGCGTCGCATCCAATTGATATAATAGGCTTTACGTAGGTTTGTGGGCTAATGGCACAAAAAGTGCTCTTCTCGACATCGAGGCACAGGTATTTTTCTTAATATATGCTGTCGAATTCATAATACTCTTATCCGAAATCATTAAGGAGAGAAAACAATGAGTCGAAACATAGCAATCGTAGAAGATGATCACGATCTGGGCACCATACTGCGCAGCCGGCTTCACGGGGCCGGCTACCAGTGTGTCCTCATCCGCGACAGCGAGAAGGCCTTTCCCGTGATCAAGGAGAAAAAGCCCGATCTCGCGATCCTTGACGTCATGATGCCGAAGGTGAGCGGCTACGACCTCTGCCGTCAGATCAGACGCGACCCGCTGATCTTCAACACTCCCGTGCTCATGCTCTCCGCCCTCGGAAGCGAGCCGGAGATTCTGCATGCGCTGGAGCAGGGGGCCGACGACTATCTCGTCAAACCGTTCGATGTCGGCGTCCTGTTTTCCAAGGTCAAAACGCTTCTGGAAAAACATAGGCGTATCATGCAGACAAGCCCGCTCACCGGGTTCCACGGCGGCGAGTACATCAAGAGGCTCATCACGAACAAACTGTTTCGGGACGAGCTTGTGGCCGCGTGTTACTTCACGCTGATGCATTTCGCGCCGTACGTCAAGGCTTATGGCGGCAACAAGCGCGATCGGGCGGTAACGCTGCTGGCCGACATCCTGAAGAAAGTCACTCAGGATACGGGAGTGTACGAGTGCGCGATCTCGCACATGGGCGGCCCCGACTTCATGGTGCTTCTGTCGGTCAAGGACTTCGAGAGATACTGCAACGAGGTCGTCTTGCGTTTTCGGAATCGGAGAAGCGCACTTTACGGCGGAGTGGACCTCGACCGCGGCGCGATAGAACTCCCGGCCGAGGGCGGCGGAGTGGCCGACTACCCCCTCATGGCCGTCGCCGTCGGAGTGGTCACCAACGAGCGCGCTAAGTTCAGAGACAGCGCTCAAATGGTGAAGGTCGCGGGCGAGGTAAATCGTCGCGCTCAGCGACAGCAAAGCAACGGCCACATCGATATCATGAGGGAAGCGATATTGCTCTAAGTTGCCCCGCGTGCGGGCGGAACGATTAGCCGATCGTCCACCCACAACGTTGTTCAAGAGCCGCTCGCCGCGCGTGGGCGACATCGAGATGTCTTCTGCATACGCATGCAAGCCATCCCCCGCGGGATGGCTTTCGTGCTTCCACAGGGCTGTTTGGGCAATTACATATCTAACAATCTTCCTAATCACAGTTTGACTTCCATATTGCTTTCGTCCTACTCTAGATGGGCGAACCGTTCGTATATGGAAAGGGAGCCCATGACCTCCTCCGGCAAGGAATCTGAAGAAACACTTGTCCGAGCGGCAAGTGAAGGAAGTGTGGATAGAGTCAAGGCGCTGTTGGAGACAGCCAGCGATGTGGATGCGAGAGACGATTATATAACCAAACCGCGCTTTTTGTGGCGGCGAATCGAGGTCACGCCGAAATAGTGAAGATTCTGCTGAATAGCGGCGCAGATGTAAATGCAAAAGACGTCTATGGCCAGACGCCCTTGTTCATGGCAGCGCTGCAGGGATGGTCGGAGATATTCAATATTCTGCTGACGAGCGGCGCCGATTTCAACGCTAAGACTAACGATGGCATGACAGCACTCATTCCCGCCGCAGGGCAAGGCAAGTATGATATCGTGAGAGCGCTCATAGATAGAGGAGCGGATCCAAATGTGCGCACAAGGACGGGAACAACGGCCCTCCTATCTGCGTGCACGCGGGGACACACTGAGGTCGTGCGGTTGCTGCTGGAGCGGGGCGTCGATATGAACGTGCGAGAGAAATTCTTCGGACTGACCGCCTTGCGGGTCGCAAGGAATAAGGATCACAAGGAGATTGTCACGCTGCTCGAGGAGGCCGGCGCCGAGGAATAGAAGATACAAGTCACAAGTCGAGAATCAGCGAGTGTTATCTTAAGCCCTCGATTCGCTCCCTGAAACTATCAACAGCTTTGCTGGCAACATGACCCGACGCTAGGGCTGTCTGCGGGGCAGGCTACATGCCCAACGGGGAAGAGGACCTCCAAAGATGAAAAGAACAAGCAGACTGGTCGTTTCTCTTGGAATACTGGCTGTCTCGCTCTGTATGCTTATCACGGCCAGTCAGTCATCTTTCGGAAGCGAGGGCGAGGGAAGCCGGAAGCGGAGCTTCTTGAAGGCGGACCTGCATTGGAAGTTCTATGACCTTCTCGATAAATTCGACAAACACTTCAAGCTGCCTCTTAAGAAAATCAAGAACGGGATGCCGGACAGGTACGATAAGGTGGAGATCGAGAAGAATGTTCGAATCCCGATGCGTGACGGCGTCGAGCTTTGTGCCAACGTTTACAGGCCGAAAACCGGCGGGAAATTTCCGGTCATTCTGACGAGGCTGCCTTACGGCAAGGACGAGTATTATTGCTCCATGCCTGCCGTGGGAAAATTCTGGGCCAAAAAAGGATATGTTTTCGTCGCTCAGGACGTTCGGGGAAAATTTTGCTCCGAAGGCGAGTTCGAGCCTCTCATCAATGAGGTTGAAGACGGATACGACACGCTCGATTGGATTTCAAAGCAGCCGTGGTGCGATGGCAACATCGGGATGGAAGGAGAGTCGTATTTCGGCTACACAACCTGGGCCGCCGCGGTGAGCGGTCACCCAAGCCTGAAATGCATCTCGCCGATGGACACCGCGATGAATTTCCATGAGGTGATATTCCAAAATGGCGCGCTCGCACTCCAGACGGCGGGGCTGTATCCAATCCTAATGCATGGAAAAACGTACCAGAATGTGTTGCGTCTCGACCGAATGCATCTCCCCCTCATAACGATGGACGATGCTGCCGGCATCCCCACCCCAAGTTACGACACGCTCCTCAAGCATCCGTTTCGGGATGAGGTCACCGAACAGTACAATCTGCGCAACAGACGAGAGCGCGTAGAGATTCCGATGCTTGTCGTGGCGGGCTGGTACGATGTGTTTCTCAAGACGACCATTGATGACTGGTTCGTGCAAAGGCAGCGGAACATGCATACTGAAGCGAAAGGAAAACAATGGATACTCATATGTCCCTTCGACCACGAGTCAACGCCGGCGGGGACAAATCGGATAGGCAGGCTGGACATTGGCAATAAGAGCGCCACGACGATCTGGGAGATGAGACAGGAGTTCTATGACAAGTATCTGAAAGGAATCGATAACGGCTTCGAAAAGAAACCACCGGTTCGGATTTTCGTCATCGGTGACAACGACTGGCGATATGAAAGCGAGTGGCCTCTGGCCCGGACGCAATACGCGGATTACTACCTTCACAGCAATGGGAGCGCGAACACGTTGGGCGGAGACGGTGCCCTGAATCCGAGCGAGTCCATCGATGAGCCGTTTGACTCGTATGTGTACGACCCTAAGGACCCTGTAAGAATCCACTATAATATTGATGTCTGGTCACTGGCTGCACAGATGAAGGATAGGCATCCTGTAGAGAAGAGAAAAGACGTTCTCGTTTACACCAGCGTGCCTCTGGAGAAAGATACGGAGATCACCGGTCCGATTACGGTCACGCTTTTTGCCGCGTCATCGGCTGTGGACACGGATTTTACCGCTGCCCTGATCGATGTTTTCCCGAATGGATATCTGCACTTGCTCCAGGAAGGTATACAGCGGGCGAGCTACCGCGAATCCGACAGAGAGCCGACCTTTCTCCAGCCCGAAAAGATCTATCGGTACAACATCGATCTCTGGGCGACAAGTTATGTTCTGAAAGCCGGCCACAAGGTGCGCGTCGAAATATCAAGCAGCAACTTCGACCGATTCGACCGCAATCTGAACACGGGCGCCGAATTCGGCATGACTTCGGAAACGGTTAAAGCAACCCAGAATATCTACCACAGCGAGGAATACCCGTCGCACATAACTTTGCCGGTTATTCCGAGATGACCAGCTCTGCGCACGCTCGACGGCTGTCGTTCTTCAGCGACCGCTCCACCAAACCGAAAAAGGGTCGGGCATTTGATAATTCTCACCCGGATGATATATACTGCGTTGGTAAGGTGACGCAGGATAAGAAGCGCAGCGCAAGGTGTCACGAGGAACGCGCATTCGAAGATGCGCAAGAGCGCACCAGGATGTAATCAACCCTGATTGGATTGCCCTGATGCCTTCCTGCCCGGTCGAAGTGAGGTCTCGTCCCTATTCCTGAATGGTCCCGGTTCAAAATCAGTAGATTGCCGTTAGTGGAACCAGGAAGCTTATGAAAGAGAAACACGTCCGGCGAGAAGAACTGGTTGTCGCTCCATGCAGCGAGGCATGCCCGGCCGGAATTGACGTGCCCAGATACATTCGAGCCATCAAGGAAGGAAAGTTCGACGAGGCTCTGGCCGTCATTCGAGAGCGGATTCCGTTTCCTTCGATTTGCGGCTACGCATGCTACAGTCCATGCGAGGCCATGTGCGGCAATCGCCAGTTCGGCGAGCCGATTGCCATTCGCGGGTTGAAGAGGGCCGCCGCGGAACGAGGAGGCGACCTCTGGCGGAAGAGCCTTGCGATAGCACCCGATACCGGCAAGTGTGTGGCGGTAGTCGGGTCGGGCCCGAGCGGCCTGACCGCAGCCTACTATCTGGCGACGCTCGGCCACAAGGTGACCGTGATGGAAGCGCTTGAAGAGCCGGGCGGAATGATGCGCGTCGGCATTCCGGCGTATAGATTGCCCCGGGAAGCCTTGGACAGGGAGATCGGCTACCTGAGGGGAATCGGCGTTGAGATAAAGACGCGCATGCGAGTGGAAGCGGCCGACCGATTGTTTGAGCAGGGTTTCGACGCCGTCTATCTCGCCTGTGGCGCGCATCGGGGAACCACGCTCGGCATTCCCGGAGAAGATTCGCCGGGGGTAATTGACGGCATCTCGTTCCTCAGAGAGGTCAACGAGGGGAAGACGGTCGCCGTTGGAAAGCGCGTGGCCGTTATCGGCGGCGGAAATACGGCCGTGGACGCCGCCCGCTGCGCGATTCGCCTGGGCGCCGGAGAGACGACCCTCATATACCGCAGGTCACGCGTCGAAATGACCGCATACGAAGAAGAGCTTGGCAGCGCGGTCTTCGAAGGGGTGACTCTGCATTTTCTCGCGACCCCGGTTCGTATCTCGCGCAAGGATACGGGACTGGAAGTAACGCTGACCCGCATGGAGCTGGGAAAACCCGATGCGAGCGGCCGGCGTAGCCCCGTCCCGATAAAGGACAGCGAATTCATCATGGAATTCGACACGGTGATCGTCGCCATCGGGCAGACGCCCGACATTCCGAAAAGCATGGGCGTCGCTCTGAATGAGAAGAATACCGTCGCGGCAGACGCTGAAACATTGGAGACGAACCGGCGAGGCGTGTTCGCGGGCGGAGACATGGTTACCGGCCCGGCCTCCATCATCGAGGCTATCGCATGCGGGAGGAAGGCGGCGGCGTCCATAGACAAGTTTCTTGGCGGAACAGGACTGATAGACCAGGACCTCGCACCCGCCGAGGACGAAGTGGTGGTGATGGAATACGAGGCGCAGGACCAATCACGCATGTCTGTCCCTTGCGCGCCCCTCACAGACCGAGCGGTCGGCTTCCAGCCGGTCGAGGCCGGGTTGACCGAAGAGATGGCCGTCAGAGAGGCGGGGAGATGCAGGAGCTGCGACGCACGGCAATTTGACATAGCGGTTCACGCGGAGGGATGCAAGGAGTGCGGCTACTGCGTGGAAGTATGCGGTCTGGATGTGTTTGAGTTCGAGCAGAAGTTCAACAAGCGCGGATACAGACCCATCCTCGCCAAACATCGGGAAAGGTGCGTGGGATGCATGCTGTGCTTCTTCGCATGCCCTGATTTCTCAATCGATATTGCCGAAAAGAAATAAGCTCGAAAGAATTCGTATGAAAAGCGGACAGCATTCATGAAACGTTATTTGGAGACGGGAAATTTCGCCGTGGCGCAGGCAGCCATCATGGCAGGCTGCGGAGCGTTCTGCGGCTACCCCATTACCCCCGCAACCGAGATAGCCGAGTCCATGTCGAAGCTCCTGCCGCGGTCGGGCGGATATTACGTTCAGGCGGAGGACGAGACGGCCGCAATGCATCTGGCAATCGGCGCATCCCTCGGCGGGATGAAAGCCATGACTGCTACTTCCGGGCCCGGCTTCATTCTGTACGCCGACCCCTACGGCTGGGCCATCGGGTGCGAAATACCGCTCGTCGTACTGAACGCTCAGAGGGTGGGGCCGGTGAGCGGCATCACCGGCGCTCCCGGACAGGGCGAATTCTACCTGAGCCGCTATGTCACGCAGGGCGGCAACTTCGAGACGATAGTGCTCGCGCCAAGCACCGCTCAGGAAGCGTTCTCGCTGACGGTGGAGGCTTTCTATCTTTCCGAACGGTTCCGCACTCCCGTGACCATTCTGGCCGACCAGTTGATAACGGACGGCTGGGAGGACATCAGCATTCCCGAGACGGACAAGGAAAAGCAGGCGATGGGACTCAGGTTCGCCGAAAGAAAAGTGAACCCGGGACCTGTGTTCTATCCTCCCACGGACGAGATAGACATTCCTCCTGTTGTCCTGGGCAAGCACACCGGCGCGCTCTGTTCCGACTGGACTCCGACCGAGGAAGGCTACGACATCGAGACCGTCGAGGCGCAGCACAAGCACGCGTACCGACTGATCTACAAGATACGCAATCACAAGGATATCATCACGCGGTATGAAACGCTTTTCCTCGACGACGACCCGGAGCTCATTGTCGTGTCTTACGGAACGCCCTCGAGGGTCGTGAAGACGGCCGTCAAGCAGGCGAGGGAAAAAGGCCGGAAGATCGGCATGATCAGGCCCATCACCCTGTGGCCGTTCCCCGACGAGCTGTTTAAGGCGAAGGCCGCGTATCTTTCGGTCGAACTGAATTATGACGGTCAGATGGTCCGAGAAGTGCAGAGAGCGACTCCGCACGACAGCAAAGTTCATTTCTTCGGCAAATGCGGCGAGCTGCCCACGGTGGCCGAGCTGCACGACGTCTTCGACAAGCTTTTGGACGGCCGGCCGCTTCAGCGTCGGGAGTGGGAAACGGAGGCATGGTAAGTGGACTACCTAGCGAGAAAACATCTGCGGTCGAGGAAAATACCGAGCACGGCGTGCTCGGGTTGCGGCCTCGGCCAGTGTCATAAGGCGCTGGTCAAGGCGATCGACGACCTTGGATACACTCGCAACGATATCGTCTGGGGGACATCCATCGGCTGCGCGGGCAGGCAGACGTTCGGCACATGGAGTGGCGACAGCTTTGCCGGAACTCACGGCCGCGTGTATGCGATCGCGCGAGGGCTCAGGCTTGCGCTGGCTCCGGAGAAGAAGATCGTCCTGTCCGTCGGCGACGGAGACGCGTTCGGAATAGGCTTCAATCATCTTCTTCACGCGGCGAGAACGAACGCGCAGATGACCGTCATGGTATGCGATAATCTGGGCTACCAGTCCACCGGCGGGCAGTATGGCTGGACGACGCCGCAGGGAATCGTCACGGACAGCAGTCCCTACGGCATGTTCGAGCCGAACTGGGTCCAGCCGGAAAGGGACGTGCTGATGATCGTGAAAGAGGCGGGCGCGACTTTCCTGGCGAGGCACGTGAGCATGGACGGGGCCGCCCTGGTGGAAACGCTCAGGAAGGCGATTCTGAATAACGGCTTTTCGCTGGTGCATGTCGTCTATCCGTGTACGACAAACTTCGGCAAGAATGCGCTGGGCTCGAGAAACGCCGTCGAGATATTTAAATGGATAAAGAGCCACGCCGCTCCCCTGGGCAAGGAGAACGAGAACACCTTCTGGCGAACCGGCATATATTTTGATGCGAGCAATTCTAGGCCCGAATTTTCGCAGATGATGCGGGAAAAAGTCGCGGAGGTCCGCAAGAGAACGTCATGAAGGAACGAACCGAGATACTCGCGAGCGGATTCGGCGGCCAGGGAGTCGTCAGGCTCGGCCAGATCATCGGAGAGGCGGGCGTGAGGCAAGGCCTGCATGTCGCCATGCTCAAAAGCCACGGGACCGAGATGCGCGGAGGATATGTGAGAAGCCAGGTGGTGCTGTCCAGGGACGTCATCGACAGCCCCATCTGCGAATCGCCCGACTGCTTCATCGCTTTGTCAGGCGCGGCCTACAACCAGTTCAAGCATCTCATGCCGGCCGATGGCATCATCTTGTATGACCCCGCCTTTCTGGATGAGACGGACGCGGAGCTCAAGTGTCCGCAAAAGGCGATCCCGGCAAACGAACTGTCCGCAAACAATTTCGGCAACCCGCTTTTTGCGAATTCCATCGTTCTCGGAGCCGTCGCCAGGCTCGTGGACGTATTGGACAAAGAGGTACTGCTGCAAAGCCTTCTGCACGTCATGCCGAAGTTCCACCAACAGAACGCGGAGGCGTTTCAAATCGGATACGACTATGAACGCTGACCGGCCGGGCGCCGCCGCAGCTTCACGTATCGAGTAAACGGTTCCATTCACATGCGCACTATCAGACACATCATCGATGAAAGAGCAGACCTTCATCCCGATAAGGTCTATCTGCTCGCGCCCGAGGCGGGCCTGACGCTCACCTATGGCCGGTTGAGGGACGACTCGCTCGCGCTTGGCAGGTATTTGATGAAGCTGGGGCTCAGGAAGGGCGACAAGCTTTCGTATATGATGGGCAACGGGTATCAGACCGCGAAAATCTTCCTCGGCGCCATGTATTCGGGATTCACGATAGCGCCTCTCAATCTCATGACGCAGTCGTCTCAGCTCGAGTATGTGCTCGCTCACTCCGACACGCGGCTCGTGTTCTTCACGAAGGAGCAAGAGGAAAAGCTGGGGAACGCCGCGGGCCGCGTGGATCGCCGCATAGAACTTCTCAAGATCGACAACGATGCCGAAAACATCCTCCCCGCCAGGGAAGACCTCTCGGGCTTTGTTCTTCCGGAAGTGACCGAAGAAGATGATGCACTCCTGCTGTACACCTCCGGCACCACCGGCAAGCCGAAGGGCGTGGTCCTCTCTCACAAGAACATGGTCGCGGGAGGCCAATACACGGCCATGGCCCACGAACTCGGTCCGGACGACAGGGCCCTATGTTCGCTGCCCGTCTATCACATCAACGGCGCCGTGGTGACTGTGGTCGCGCCGCTGGTGAGCGGAGGAAGCGTGGTCATGCCTCACAGGTTCAGCGTTTCAAGTTTCTGGCGGCTGCTCTCGGATTATCGCTGCACATGGTTCAGCGTGGTGCCCACCATCATTTCCTACCTTCAGAGCGCGACACAGCCTCAGGGAGCGGATCTCAACCTCGAGCAGGTGCGTTTCGGCCGTTCGGCCTCGTCGGCCCTGCCACCCGTTCTTCACAGGGCGTTCGAGGAGAAATTCAAGATTCCGCTCATTGAAACGATGGGGCTTACCGAAACGGCCGCGCCTGTGTTCTCCAACGCCCTCGACCCATCGGGAAGAAAGTACGGCTCGCCGGGGTGTCCGGTCGGGAACGAGGCGAAAATCGTTGACGAAAACGGCAGTGAGGCGCCTCGCGGCACTCATGGGGAGATCATGGTCCGGGGAGATAATGTGATGAAGGGGTATTATAAGGCTCCGGACCTTACCGCAAAGAATATCGAGCCGGATGGATGGCTGCATACGGGCGATGTCGGATACATGGACAAGAACGGCTTTGTCTTCGTTACGGGCCGGATCAAAGAGCTCATCATAAAGGGCGGGGAAAACATCGCGCCCAGAGAAATCGACGAAGCGCTTTATAGCCATCCCGCGGTATTGGATTGCGCCGCAGTCGGCATTCCCGACGGACACTACGGCGAGGAAATCATGTGCTGCGTGGTGCTGAAACCTGACTGCCGGGCAACGGAAGAGGAATTGCGAAGCCACTGCCTGCAGGCTCTGGGCGAATTCAAGACCCCGAAGGTCATAAAATTCCTCGAAAGCCTTCCCAAGGGACCATCGGGAAAGATTCAGCGCATAAAACTCCGCGAACTCGCTCAGTAAATTCTCCGGTCAAGCAATACCCTCGGCCACCGGTCATTGCCGCGCGGGCAAGCTCTCACCGGGAGACAAAGCTCACTGAGAATCTTCCCCTCTTCCTTGTCTCTGAGCTCTCCGTGACCTCTGTGGCCAAACCTCCGCGCTTTACACCCTCCCGCCTTCCTGCGTCAGCTCTATCATCACGTTGTCGGGGCCGGCCACGAACGCGATCTTCACGCCTTCTCCCAGGCTCATCGGTTCCAGCATAAACTCCGCGCCCCTTTTCTTGAGTTCGGCGGCTGCCGCGTCGAGGTCGGCCACCCTGAACCCGAGGTGGTCGACCGACGTGCCCGCAGGCGGCCCGCTCGGCGGCTTGTCGTTGATAAGCAGGTGTGTCCCATCGAAGTCCACGACGATCATGTGCGTTCCGGCGACCTCTAACTCCCCGAATTTCTTGCCGCCGAATGTCGCGATGTAAAAGTCCGCCGCCGCGTTGACATCGGCGGAATTCAGGTGGACGTGGTCGAACTCGAATTTCATGCGTGTTCCTCCTTGGAGCTGCCTGTGCCTGAAGAAAGGTTGTTGGCGGGCCGCATTGTAACAGATGCGGGGCGAGCGAGTCAATTTTTCCTGTTTTTTCGGGCAAATATCGGAAATCTGTGCCGTGTGGGGCTATGTGGGGAATCGCATGCCTTTCCGGAGCCACGAGATTCCCGCCGTCGGACAGCCTGAGAATTTGCCATAAGTTGTTGAGTCATAGTATGTAAGGAAATGTGAGGATTGTGTGAGAAAGTTCTTGACAGTCGAGGGGCCCTGTGGTACAATGTGGGTTCAAGAGATAGGTCAGTGGGGAAATATGGGGACTCCCTCAATTGCTACTATTCTCCGGAACCTACAAATACTCCCTTGACGAAAAAAATCGCCTGATCATTCCCGTCAAATTTCGGGAGATCCTCAGTGCCGAAGGCGTCGATAAACTGTACCTCGTCAAGGGAGATTCTCACCTCTACGTCTTCCCGCTTCCGGTTTTCGTCGAACTCTCCGAAAAACTCAAATCCTGGGACTTCACCAAAGAAGCCAATCAAGACTATGTTCGACTGCTCTTCTCCGACGCGTTCGACGTCGTGCTCGACAAGCAAGGCAGGGTCATACTGCGCAAAGAGATGTGTGACGAAGTCGGCATCGACCGTGAGGCTATCATCGTCGGCGTCCTGAACCGAATGGAAATATGGTCGCCTGAGCGGTGGAAAGAATTCCGAGGAAAGTCCACCCTCCGGGGATTCTCTGCGAATCTTGATGCACATTCGCAGTAATAATAGCAGAACTTGGGGCGAACAGTCAAAGGAGGACAAGCCAAAGTGGGAGTCGAATTCGAGAAAGTGGATCGCGAACACGTATCGGTGCTGAAAATCTCGGGCAACCTCGACACCTCCACCTCCAAGCTCCTCAAGAAAGCCCTCACGGAACTCATCAGAGAGGAGCACTACAACATCGTGGTGGACATGAAGAAGGTGGTGCAGATCAACTACATGGGGGTCGGCACGCTCCTCGAGCGACTGAGGCAGTTGCGAAGGCTCAGCGGCGACCTGAAGCTCGCGGGCCTGAACAGGGTCACCCGCAAGGCCCTCAGCATGGTTGGCGCGTCGAAGGTTTTCGAGACTTACGACACCGAAGATGACGCGGTAGCGAGTTTCGCGGTCAGGGAGGAAGACGCGAAGGCCGTTGGCGTCTGAACGGAATAATGCGGCAAGCGGTCCGGCCCATGCGACGGTTCTGCGAGAGGCGGCAGTTGACCTGCTCGCGTGTTCGCCGGGTAACGTGGTTGTGGACGGCACGGTCGGCGGCGGGGGGCACGCCGAGCTGATTCTCGAACGAATCGGCCCGACCGGCCGCCTGATCGGAATTGATTGGGACCGCAGGGCCATCGAGCTTGCGCGCGAGCGATTGGGCGCCGCGCCCAATGTTACGCTGGTTCGCGAAAATTTTCGGAGCCTGGCGGAGATATTGGAGCGCATGGGTTTGGCCGGGATGGACTCCCTGCTATTGGATTTGGGCCTCTCCTCATTTCAACTCGAAGAAGCAAACCGGGGTTTCAGCTTCAGGGCAGAAGGCCCTCTGGACATGCGGATGAGCGAGCGGATGCAGGCCACGGCGGCCGACATAATCAACACTTATTCCGAGCGAGAAATCGCAGACCTCCTGAGGAGATTCGGAGAGGAGCCGAATGCTCGGAGGATTGCGAAGGCAGTCGTCGGGCAGCGCGCAAAGGGCGCCATCCGCACGACGAGCGAGTTGGCCGATATCGTTCGGAGATGCGCGCCGCAGCGACCTCACCGCGCCAAGATAGACCCCGCCACAAGGACGTTTCAGGCGCTTCGCATCGAGGTCAATTCGGAGCTCGACAATCTCCAAAACGTCCTGGACGACGGCATCTCATTGCTCAGGCCGAAGGGTCGCATATGCGTGATATCGTTTCATTCGCTCGAGGACAGGATAGTCAAGCAGACGTTTGCCCGGGCCGCTCGGGGGTGTGTCTGCCCGCCCGAGCTGCCGCAGTGCGTGTGCGGACGGAAACCCGTGTTGAGGATATTGACGCCGAAACCCGTCAGACCGTCGAAAGAGGAAGTTGGGGCGAATCCTCGTTCCCGCAGCGCCAAGCTGAGGGCCGGCGAGAAGGTTGCGGGGGAGACATCGCATTGAAGAGCACACAGAAAAAGAAAAAGCCGGACAAGAAAAAGAAAAGACGTCCGAAAAGCATCGCCAAGCGGAATCTGAAACATTCGCTCCGCTTTCTTCCCGCGGGTATTCTGCTTATGGTAACCGCCTTCATATATACGTGGCAGCATACCCGCCTGACCATCATCGTGCTTCCCATCGAAGACTTGAGGGCCAAGAAAAGAGACCTCATCAAACAGAACGATTCCATCCGCCTCCGCATCGAACAATTACAAGCTCCCGCACGCATCGAATCGATTGCACGCAACAAGCTGGGGATGGTCTCGCCGCAAAAATGGCAGGTGGTGGCTCTGGACGAGCCGACTCAACCGCCGGAAGCGGCCCCCGAGACAAACCAGCTGGCCGACCGCAGACCCCCGTCCGCTACAAAATCGGCCGGACTGTTTGGATTCCTGAAGAAACACGGAAGTCTTGGCAACACCTCGCAACAACACAAACCGCCGGAGACAACAGAGAAATCCGGTTGAAGCAGGTTCTGTGTTTCATCCCGTTGGTTCGTAAGCTTAGCCTTGGAAAGCCTGAAGATGCGAGGAGACCTGGCATTCAAGTCTCCCGGCTCGGTTCTGGCCGGAGAAAAACTGGAGAGTCCCGGCAGATTCCGGGCCAAGCTGTGTCTGTGCCTGTTGCTCGCCGGATTCACGGCGGTGGGAATAAAGCTTGTGGACATCCAGGTCTTCCAATACGACTTCTGGGTCCGATACGTTGACGACCAGAGGAAGACCGCCATCATCATCTATCCCCAGCGGGGAACGATTTATGACCGCAACAAGAGGCCCCTGGCGACCTCGGTGGTGCAAGAGGTTCTCTGCGTGGTTCCGTCACGCGTCACCGACGTTGCGAAGCTTGCCGCCGCCCTGTCTCCGTATGCAAAGATGCCCGCCGGAAAAATTATCGAGAAGATTCGGAACACCCAGTTGTATCTGATATATCTGCGTCGGGGACTCGACGTGGAGACCGTGGAAAAAATCAAAGCGATGAAGCTCGACGGCGTCGAGTTCCGCAGCGAAAGCTCGCGTCACTATCCCAAAGGTGTTCTTGCCAGCAACGTGATGGGTTTTGCAAATCTGGACAACAAAGGGTTGGAAGGACTCGAGTACAAATTCGACGCCCGACTTGCCGGAGAGGCTGGAAAGCAGATTGTAATCAAAGACAATTCGAGAAGAGAAATCGTGTCGCTTGCCCGAACGGTAAAGGAAGCGCGCGACGGCGACCATATCGTCTTGACAATCGACGAAATTATTCAGTATATTACCGAGAAGGCGCTTGACGGGATTGTGGAGTCGTTTTCACCCGATAGCGTCTCGGCGGTTGTGATAGACCCGAGAACGGGCGAAGTGCTGGCCATGGCGTGCAGGCCGACCTTCGTTCCCAATAAGCCGTCCACCTACAAGGCTGAAAGGCTCCGAAACCGCGTCGTAACGGATGTATTTGAGCCGGGCTCCTCGTTCAAACCGATAGCGGCCGCTGCTGCGCTCGAGGGCAACGTGATCACTCCGGAAGATCGCGTGTACTGCGAGCTTGGCTTACTGCGATATCACGGCCATACCTTCCACGACGTCCATCCCTTCGCCGAGATATCGTTCGCCGATGTGATAGCGCAGTCGAGCAACATCGGCATGATCAAGGTTGTAAGCCTGCTCGAGCCGCAGTACCTTTACAGCTACATCAGTGGTTTCGGATTCGGAAAGCTCACCGGAATCGACCTCCCCGGAGAATCTGCTGGAATCGTCCATCCGCCGTCGAAGTGGTCAGGCCTTTCAATGGGGTCGATCCCCATCGGCCAGGAAATAAGCGTGACATGTTTGCAGCTTGCGGTCGCCTTTTCCGCCATCGCAAACGACGGGGTCCTGATGAGACCGTATCTGGTCTCGGAAGTCTTGAGTCCTAAATTGGAAACTCTCGAAAAGAACCGTCCCCAATCCGTTCGACCGGTGATAAAGCCAAAGACCGCAAAGAGTCTGAAGAAAATGTTGGAGCGCGTGGTAACTTCCGGCACCGGCGAGGAGGCGAGGCTCGCCGGGTACGATTGCGCGGGGAAGACGGGAACCGCGCAAAAGCCCGACCTCTTGAACGGGGGCTATTACGATCACAAATATGTCTCCGTATTCGCAGGATTTGTCTCGGCTGAGGACACTGTGGCCTGCATAGTCGTCGTCGCGGACTCGCCCAAGGGAAAGAAATATTACGGGGGACAAGTGGCTGCCCCCGCGTTCAAGGAAATCGCGCAGGGAATACTGAATCATCTCGAGATTCCCCCCGTGAAGCCCGAGGAGCAGCTTTCTCCCGAGCCCGACAAGCCGTTGATTGCCCACACTCCGGCAACCAAGGAAGCCTACACGCGACCCCTCGTTCTCAACGACGTGGACGGCGTTCCCATAATGCCGGATGTCAGAGGGATGACGATGAGGGCGGTACTGGACTTATTGTCCGAATATTCCTCCCGCTTCGAGTTCGAGGGCTCGGGCGTTGCATTCCGTCAGGAGCCGGCTCCGAAGGAAAAGATATTGAGCGGGCACAAGTACCAGATCGCCTTCAAGAGAAGAGATGTCCGATGAAACTGTCGAAGCTGCTTGAAGCGTTGAAGGAGAAGACGGTCGAGGGTAACGCCGACATCGAAGTCACCGGCATCGCGACCGACTCCCGGAATGTTCAGCCCGGAGGTCTCTTCGTCGCCATAGCCGGAACCGCCGAGGACGGCCATCGCTACATCGCCGACGCGCTGGAGCGTGGGGCCGTCGCGCTGGTGGGAGAAACACCGCCCCTGAGTGAAGGAACAGCGGTTTTTGTGAGAGTGCCGAACAGCCGCGTCGCGGCCTCCTTCCTGGCGGAGGCGTTTTACGACTATCCCTCGCGGTTGCTCGATGTGGTCGGAATCACCGGAACCAACGGGAAGAGCTCAACGCTTTACCTGGTGCGCTCGGTCCTCGACGCGGCGGGCCTGCCGTCTTCCGGCATGGGCACGATATGCTATTCCGTAGCGGGCGCAACCGAGGCGGCGCGCAACACGACACCCGGATCGGTCCAGTTGAGCTCCGCGCTGAGGCGGGCCGTCGATGCTGGGCACAAGTACTTCGTCATGGAGGTCTCATCTCACGCGCTTCACCAGTACCGGGTCGAGGCGCTCCGTTTCAAAGTCGCGGTGTACACAAACTTCTCGCTCGACCATCTCGACTATCATGTTTCGTTTGATGAATACTTCAAGGCGAAAAGACACCTGTTCGAGCTTCTTTCCAGCGCAGGCGAAGGAACGCACGCGGTCATATGCGCCGATGACGCCAGAAGCGGAGAGATCGCCGTTGCGACCACGACCGACAAGCTTACCTTCGGCATAACGAAGCCTGCCGACATCTCGGCAAGCGGCGTGGAAGTAGCTTCGTCGCACACCTCGTTCGACGTCGTCACGCCCAAAGGCAAGTTCTCGGTTACGCTCAAGCTCCTGGGCCGTCATAGCGTTTACAATGCGCTGGCCGCAACGGGCGTGTGTATGGCCCTGGGAATCGATATCCCGACCATCAAGGCCGGGCTGGAATCACTCGACATCGTGCCCGGCCGCTTCGAGCGGATATGCGAGGGACAACCCTTCGAGGTGATAGTCGATTATGCGCACACCCCCGAGGCGCTGGAGATGCTCCTCGAATCGGCCCGCTCGATCTGCAAAGGAAAACTGATCCTCGTCTTCGGCGCGGGCGGCGATCGCGACCGAGGAAAGAGGCCCGAGATGGGCAAACTGGCGGCCTCGCTCGCCGATTTCACCGTCGTCACATCCGACAATCCCCGTTCGGAGGACCCGTACAGGATAGCGCTCGACGTGGAGATTGGATTTCAGAAAAAGGGCAAGGAGCGCGGCCAGCATTATCTTGTCATCATCGACAGGCGCGAAGCCATCGAGGAAGCGCTTACGACCGCCGAAGCGGGAGATGTCGTGCTCATCGCCGGCAAGGGCCACGAGACGTACCAGATTTTCAAGGACGGAACCATAGAGTTCGACGACAGGGCCGTCGCGCGGACATGGCTGCAGTCTATGTCCAGGCTCGAGAGATGAACGATGGAGAGAATGACAGTCGGTGAATTGGCCGCTCTGTGCGGGGGCAAGCTGCTGAGGGGCGACCCGAAGTGGGAAGTGCCCGGCATCTCCACCGACAGCCGGACCATTCAAAAGGGCGAGCTCTTTCTCGCCCTGAAGGGAGACCGCTTCGACGGACACGACTTCGCCGAGGCCGCTCTCGGCAGGGGTGCCGTCGGGGTCGTCGGAGAACGCCGCAGACTGACCGACCTGGCGCAGCAAGCCAATCGTCATGCCAGTCTGATAGAGGTCGGCGACACGCTCGCCGCGCTCCATATGCTTGCACAGGGGTATCGCTCGAAGTTCCGCGCGCCGCTCGTCGCCGTGACTGGAAGCTGCGGCAAGACGACCACGAAGGATATGCTGGCCGGGATTCTCGGCCGGACCCGAAAGACCGTTAAGACGGAAGGCAACCTGAACAACCTGATAGGCGCGCCCCTGATGCTGTTCCGAATAGATTCGACCACCGAGGCGGCCGTCATCGAAATCGCCTCGAACGCGCCCGGCGAGATCGCGCGGCTCGCCCGAATTCTGAGACCCACTGCGGGGATAATCACGAACGTCGGCCCCGTGCATCTCGAGGGACTCGCCACCGTCGAGGGTGTGTTCAAGGAGAAAGCTTCCCTCATCCCTCACATTTCCGCCGACGGATTTCTCGTCGTGAATGGGGAGGACATTCCGGTCGAGCGTGTGCGCCCGATGTTCGGCGGCAAAGTGATCACGTTCGGGCTGAAGGAATCGGCCGATTTCCATCCGACCGACATCCGGCAGGACGTCAAGACCGGCACGGAATTTCTGATGAACGGCAAGGAGCCACTCCGAATTTCCACCGTCGGAACACATAACGTGCTGAACGCGCTCGCGGCGGTCGCCGCAGCGACCGTGCTCGGCGTCGATGGCGACTCAATCCGGCAGGGGTTGGAGGGATTCGCCCCCGGCAAGATGCGGATGGAGGTGCGTGAGCATCGCGGGGCGACAATCGTCAATGACGCATACAACGCCAACCCGCGCGCGATGCGCGAGTCCATCTCTACCGTCATGGCAATGCCCGCGAAGAGGAGGATTCTCGCGCTGGGAGACATGCTGGAGCTGGGCGAACACGCGCGCGAGGAGCATCGTTCCCTCGGCCGGTTCGTCGGCCGGAGCGGCGCCGACCTGCTTTACGTGCGGGGAGACTTTAGCTCCGAAGTCAGGGACGGCGCGGTCGAGGGCGGCATGCAGTCCGAGCGAGTGTACTGCTGCGCCGACGCCGCCGAGATCGCCACATCCCTCAAGTATATTCTCGGTCCCGACGACCTGTTGCTGGTGAAAGGCTCCAGGGGGATGCGGATGGAACAGGTTGTCCAACTGCTTTTGGAAGAAGAATAAATGCTGCATCTGCTGCTGACAAAACTGACGCCGTACGTTTCGGCATTCAACCTGTTCAACTACATCACGTTCCGCTCGGCGCTCGCGGCCATGACGTCGCTTGCGCTCAGCATCTTTCTCGGTCCGTGGGTGATCAGAAAGCTGAAAGCGTTGAAGGTGGGACAACAGATACGCAGGGAGTACGTGGACGACCTTCACAAGATTCATCAGTACAAGGCAGGCACTCCCACCATGGGTGGCGTGCTCATCATAGGTTCCGTTGCTGTCGCCACGCTGCTGTGGGCGAACATTCAAAACAGGCTGGTGATAATATCGCTTCTCTGCACGGTATGGCTGGGGATAGTCGGCTTCACCGACGACCTCATCAAGATGAGGAAGAAGCGTTCCCTGGGGTTGACTGCTCGACTGAAATTCACGGCGCAGATTGCGTTCGGGCTGGCGCTCGGCATATACCTCTACTACAACCCGGTCAACGTGGAATACGGCACAAAGATCGAGCTTCTGTTTTTCAAGAACGTGTACATCTCGCTCGGCTGGCTTTATGTGCCCTTCGTGATTCTCGTGATAGTCGGCACTTCGAACGCGGTAAATCTGACCGACGGACTCGACGGGCTGGCCATCGGGTCGGTTGTCATGGCGGCCCTGGCTTACACCGGCATGGCCTACCTCGTCGGCCGCACCGACTTCGCACGATATCTCTTCGTCACCTATGTGGCCGGCGCCGGCGAGCTTGCCATTTTCCTGTCGGCGATTGCAGGAGCGGGCCTGGGATTCCTCTGGTACAACGCACACCCGGCCGACGTTTTCATGGGCGACACGGGCGCGCTTGCGTTGGGCGGCGCGCTGGGCACGGTCGCGATACTCATCAAGCAGGAGTTGTTGCTCGTGATTGTCGGGGGTCTGTTCGTCGTCGAGGCCGCATCCGTCATCATTCAGGTGCTTTCATACAAATTGCGCGGGGGCAAGAGGGTGTTCAAGATGGCTCCGCTCCATCATCATTTCGAGCTCCTGGGCTGGTCTGAAACGAAGGTGACGGTACGGTTCTGGATTATCGCGGCAATCTTTGCGCTGCTCAGTCTCAGCACGCTGAAGGTGAGATGACTATGCTCTCGCTCTCGGGGAAGAGGGTGACCGTGGCGGGAATGGGCCTGAGCGGAGCCGCCGCCGCAAGGCTGCTTCGCAAACAAAACGCGCACGTCACTCTGACGGACGACAAGAGTGAGGACGAATTGGAAGAAGCGATGAAGACGCTTGAGGGCATCGACGTCGAGTATCGTCTGGGCCGGATCGACTCGGACCTTCTGCTCGACTCGGACCTGGTGGTCATCAGTCCGGGAGTGCCTTCGGACTTGCCCCAGGTCGAGCGCGCGCGAAGGGCCGCCGTCGATGTCATCAGCGAGATTGAACTGGCGTACTCGTTCTGCGACGCGCCCATCGTCGCCGTCACGGGAACAAACGGCAAAACGACTACGACGATGTTGACTCATCACATAGCCGCTCAGGCCGGACTCAAGGCCGCGCTTGCGGGGAACATCGAGATACCGTTTTCGCGAGTGGTAGGCGAAGGCCCCTTCGAGGTGGTCGTGCTCGAGGTAAGCAGCTTCCAGTTGGAAAACATAAGGCGTTTCAGGCCGCTGGTCGGAGTTCTCCTGAACATCTCGCCCGACCACCTCGACCGGTATCGAAGTGTCGACGACTACACCGAGGCCAAACTCTCCCTGTTCAGAAATCAGTCGGCAGGCGACTTCGCCGTGCTCAACCGGGACGATGCCGCCGTGGCGCGAATCGCCGCGCGCGTGCATTCCGCGAAGCTCGAGTTCAGCATGCGCGAGGAGGTCGAGCAGGGCGCTTTTCTCCGTGGCAACACGCTTGTCGTGCGGTTCGACGGCAGGGAAGAAGAGGTTATGGACGCCGGCGACATCCCGCTCCCCGGCCGGCACAACATAGAAAACGTGCTCGCCGCGATAGCCGCCACATTGCCGCTCAAGGTTTCGGCGAAGCGTTGCGCGCAGGCGGTCGCAAGCTTTCCCGGCGTCGAGCACCGACTTGAAAGAGTCCGCGAGATAAACGGCGTGCTGTTTGTCAACGATTCGAAAGCGACCAACATCGGAGCTCTCGAGAAGTCGCTCGAGAGTTTCGACAGGCCCATCATATTGATAGCGGGAGGGCGGGGGAAGAAAAGCGATTACCGAGTCCTCCGGCCGCTCATCGGAAAAAGGGTGAGGGAAATGGTAGTCATAGGCGAGGACGCTCCGCTTCTGGAGGATGCCTTCGGCGACATCGTCCCGACCCGACGGGCAGAGACTCTCCCCGAGGCCGTCAGGCAGGCGGCGTCGCTCGCGCGGTCGGGCGACTGCGTTCTGCTCGCTCCCGCGTGCGCGAGCTTCGACATGTTTCTTAACTACGAGCACAGAGGCCGAGTGTTCAAGGAGGCCGTCGAGGGGTTGTGATGCGAAACGACGAATTCAAATTTCTGCTTATCATCACGGGGCTGCTTCTCTTCTTCGGCCTCACGATGGCATACAGCGCGAGCGCGTCGGTCGGTGAGAAGATGATGGGGGATGACTATTATTACCTCAAGCGAATGATAGCGTTTGCGGTGGTGGGCTCAATCGGGTTGATTCTCGCGGCAGTCATTCATTACGAGACGTGGACTCGACACTGGCCGATCTTTTACGGGGTTTCGGTGGTGGGTCTGCTTCTCGTGTTTACGTCTATGGGAGTACAGGTGGGCGAGGCCAGAAGGAGCCTCAACCTCGGGTTCATTACGGTACAGCCGTCGGAGTTCGCGCGACTGGCGGCCGTGTTCTTCCTCGCGAGCTTCTGCGCGAGGAAGGCTGAGCATCTGAAAAATCTGAAGAAGGGCTTCATTCCGGCCATGGCGGCCGTGTCGGTGCTGGCGGGGCTCATTCTGGCCGGGCGCGACCTCGGCATACCGGTCACCATCGGACTGACCGCGCTCTTTGTCCTCTTCATTGCCGGCGCCAACGTTCTCCACCTGGCGGCGACCGCAGGCGCGGCGGCGGTGTCGCTGGTGCTGCTCATCGTCATCGAGCCCTATCGAATGCACCGGCTGATAGCGTTCATCGACCCTTGGGAGGACCCCAAGCGCTATGGTTGGCAGATAATCCAGTCGATGGCAGCCCTGGGCAGCGGCGGCGTTTGGGGAGTCGGCCCCGGACGCGGACTCCAGAAGTGTCTCTATCTGCCGGCGGCGCACACCGATTTCGTTTTTTCGATTATCGGCGAGGAGCTGGGGTTGGTCGGGACAATGGTCATCAACCTCGCCTTCGCTTTGCTTGCGGTGGTCGGAACCCGCATCGCGCTGAAGGCGACCAACAGGGAGGCCTCGTTCCTCGCACTCGGGCTCAGCTTCATGATTGCCATCACTGCGTTCATCAACATGGCCGTCGCGGTTGACATGCTTCCGACGAAAGGCATCACTCTGCCGCTCGTGAGCTACGGCGGCAGCTCGCTCTTAACAAACATGATCGCGGTTGGGATACTTATGAATATTGCGCGCCTGTCGATGGAGCGGGAAAAGTTGCAGCCCATTCCGATGATGAGCGGAATGTAACTAGTTGTCGCAACCACAGGGTGTCTTATGAAAGTCGCACTTGCCGGGGGCGGGACGGGTGGACACGTCTTCCCCGCAGTCGCCATAGCGGAAGAGCTGAAGAGGCGCGACCCGCACCTGCAGCTCATGTATCTTGGGAAAAGCGGCTCCATAGAGGAGCGGATTGCCGCCGACAAGATGATCCCGTTTCGGTCTATCATCGTCGAGGGGCTGCCCAGAGAGAACGTGCTCAAAAAGCTGCGTTCCGCCGTGAGCAGCGGGGTCGGCCTGTTGCAGTCACTGGCGATCCTGTTTCGGTTTCGGCCGCACGTGGTCATCGGAACGGGCGGCTACGCGAGCCTTCCGCCCATACTCGCGGCGAGTATCCTACGCATTCCGACGCTGATACACGAGCAAAACTGCGTTCCGGGCAAGGCGAATCGCCTGTGTTCGCGGTTTGCAGACATCGTCACCGTCCACTTCGAGGAATCCCAACGGTATTTCCCGGAAAAGGCGCCCCGCATTGTCGGCAACCCGATTCGCTCGGATTTTCTTCCGGAGCGGCTCAAGACAATCGACCGGGCGGAATCGAAGCGAAAGCTGGGGCTGGGTCCGGACAAGTTCACCATCTTCGTTCTGGGCGGCAGCCGCGGAGCTCATTCGCTCAACGCCGCGCTCGTCGATGCGCTTCCGCACCTCGACCCGCGCCGGTTCCAGCTCGTGTGTATGACGGGAAAGGACGATTACAGGTGGGTTCGCGACGCGTGCGAGAAGGCGGGCGTCACCGCCGCCGTCTTTCAATTCATCGACGACATGGTGGCCGCCTACAGCGCGGCCGACCTTGCCGTTTCGCGGGCGGGAGCGAGCACGCTTGCCGAGCTCGCGGCCATGGGCCTGCCCGCGATACTGGTTCCTTACCCGCATGCGACCGACCGGCACCAGGAGCTCAACGCTCGCGCGCTGGCCGAGGCCGGCGCGGCGCAGATGATAATGAACGGCGAGCTTCGGGGAGATGTGCTCGCGGAAAAGATACAGTCGCTCGCGGGGGACGAGCAGACGCTCGACCTCATGCGCTCACGCAGCAAACGGCTCGGCAGGCCCGACGCATCCGAGAGAGTTGTGAATATACTTTTTGAATTTGTGTTCGAATAGACTCGACGATACGGAGGAATGAATTGATCAGGTCGGTCAAGAAAGTTCATTTCGTAGGCATCGGCGGCATCGGCATGAGCGGCCTGGCCGAGATACTGCTCAACCTCGGCTACCAGGTCTCCGGCTCGGACCTCAACCCCAGCGCGATCACGAACCGTTTGAAAAGGCTCGGAGCAACCTTCTACGAACGGCATTCGGCCGAAAACGTCGAGGGGGCGAGCATCGTCGTTTACTCAGCCGCCATTTCTCGGGATAATCCGGAGCTTCTCGCGGCGCAGGCCGCCAAAATCCCGGCCATTCCCCGCAGCGAAATGCTCGCCGACCTCATGCGCCTGAAACCGAACGCCATAGCCGTCGCGGGCACGCACGGCAAAACGACCACCACGTCCATGATCGCGGCACTTCTGGAAAGGGCCGACATCGAATCCACGGCGATAATCGGGGGCATCCTGAACCGCAACGGAAGCAACGTCTCCTGGGGAACGGGCGACTTTCTGGTCGCCGAGGCCGACGAGCACGACGGCTCTTTTCTGAAATTGTTTCCGACAATCACCGTCGTGACGAGCATAGACGCCGAGCATCTCGAGTACTATGGCACGATAGACGAGATAAAGCGCGCGTTCCTCGATTTCGTCAGCCGCATTCCGTTTTACGGATTTTCCGTCGTGAACAAGGAGGACGCCAACGTCCGCGACATCTTGCCGCACATACCCTCCAACCTGATCACGTACGCGATAAATCACCCTGCCGACCTCGAGGCCATCGACATCAAGACGAACCCGATGGTGCTTCAGAGCGGCAGGTTCGACGTGGAGCGCATGGAAACCTCTTTTGAAGTCAAGAATTCGAACAAGCACCTGGAACCGTTGGGGACGCTCGGCCGTGTAAGGGTCAAGGCCGCCGGGAAACACAACGTCTTGAATGCGCTCGCCGCCATCGGGGTGGGCCTGGGGCTGGGGATGCCGTTCGACCAGATTTGTGAAGGGCTGCTCCTCTACGAGGGGGTCGAACGCAGGCTTCAGGTCAAGGCGAACACGGGAGGCGTGCTCGTGGTCGAGGACTACGCGCACCACCCGACCGAGATATCGGCGACCCTCGATGCGGTGTCTCACTTCGGAGCCAAGCGCATCATCGCGGTGTTTCAGCCACATCTTTACAGCAGGACGAAGTTCTTCACGACGGAATTCGCGCAGTCGCTCTTGCCGGCGTCGAAGCTGCTTGTCACGGAAATCTATAAGGCGAGGGAGGAGCCGATGCCGGGAGTGAGCGGGCTGAATATCGTGAAGGCGGCGCGCGAGTTCGGCCATTCCGACGCCGAATTCATCGAGGATAAGTGGAGCGTGCCCGATGCCATCGAGGCCGACCTGGCGCAGGGGGATGTGGTGCTCGTGCTGGGCGCCGGCGACATATGGAAGGTGGCCGACGAGATCGCCGGCCGTGTAAAGGAGAAGTTCGGTTCGAAGGCTGAAAAGGAAGGCCGTTGAGAGTTGCGATTCCTAAATCGGGAATGCGGAACATGGACAACGAGTTGCGCGAAGAAATCAGGAAACTCATCCGGGGCGAGGTGAGGAGCCGGGAGCCCATGTCCGGCCACACTTCCTTCGGCATTGGTGGTCCGGCTGACATCTGGGCTGTGCCTCAATCGCTCGAAGACCTCTTTGCGCTGCTCGACCTGTGTGAGACAAAGAAGATTCCATACATGATAATCGGACGCGGCACGAACCTGCTCGTCCGCGACGGCGGCGTTGGGGGAGTGGTCATAAGTTTGGACGATGCCTGCGGACATCTGGACGCGAACAGGGTCCGCATTGTGGCCGGCGCGGGCATTTCGCTGAATGTTTTGGTCAGATTCGCCGCCCAGCACGGGCTGCAGGGCCTCGAATTCTGCGTCGGCATACCCGGCTCTGTCGGTGGGGGGCTGGCGACGAACGCGGGAGCGTGGGGAAGCAGCCTGGGCGAGGTCGTCAAGAGCGTCGTCATCTATGATCCCAGGAAGCGGGAGACCCAAAGGCTGGCGAAGGGCGAGATAACTTTCGAATACAGGAAGAGCGACCTCGCCTCCCGCGGAGTGATACTGGAAGCGGAGTTCGAGGTGAAAGCGGCCGAGCCCGATGCGATATTCGCCCGGATGAGAGAACATCTTCTGCAGAGGTCGAACAGCCAGCCGCTCGGATTCAAGAGCGCAGGATGTATTTTCAAAAACCCGGCCGACCGCCCGGCAGGCGCTTTGATTGAAGCACTCGGATTCAAGGGGTACAGGCGCGGAGGCGCGGAGGTGTCCGACGTTCACGCCAACTTCATCCTCAACTCCGGTTCCGCCAGCGCGGCCGACGTGCTGGCGATAATGGCCGAGATCAAGAAGCGTTCGCTCGCTCAGGCCGGCATCGACCTGGAGGAGGAAATCGAGGTAGTGGGGAGAGATTGATGGCAGCGCGCAAGTCGGCAAAGAAGAGGTCGAGGCTGCTCCGCGTATGGGACAATCTGCGCGCCGTGCTGAAACGTGGAGACCCGACGCGAGTGTTCGTCGGCAAGTTGGTCAAGGAAAACACAAAGATAATCCAGACGGCCAAGACCACTCCCCGACGCCGCCAGAAGGTGAAGCGCCGGCAGCGCGTATTGATGGCCAGGAAGAAACGAATCGCGCGGGCGGCGCTGTCCGCCGTCAAGCTTCTCCTTTTCGGCGCCGCGTTGACTGTGCTGACCGTGAACGTGCTCAGATACGTGCGTTCTTCCCCGAGGTTTTCCATCGCTCACATTGGGGTGAAGGGGAACACGCACACCACTGCACGCGCGGTCATCCAAAAATCGGGGATAGTCGAAGGAGAAAACATCTTTCGCGTTAGCCTTGCCGACGCCAAGGCGGCCATCGAGGAGATCCCTCGGGTTCGACGCGCGCGGGTCGAAAGAAAACTACCCGACGAGATTTACATCGAGATAACAGAACGCCAGCCACTTGCGCCGCTGCTTTCGAGTGAACTTATGTGCATTGACGACGAGGGGGAGGTATTCGCTAAATTCAGCCCGTCCGAAAAGATCGACGCTCCCATAATAACGGGCAGAACGCTTGCGGGACTCAAGGTCGGCGACACCGTGAAAGCGGAGGGCATCGTCGAAGCTCTCGAGATAATCAGAATCATGAACGAAATGAACGTACGGGAGAGTATTCGAATCTCGGAGATAAACATCGACGACCCGGCCAACATACTGATGGTCGAACAACAATCGGGCGCAAACATATGTGTCGGGTCGGGGGATTTGCGGGGAAAGCTTTGGAGGCTGGCCAGGGTAGCTGAAACGATCAATCAGGACGAACGCCTTCAGATCGCCAACTTGGAGGGGATGGACATGAGGTTCGAAGCCATCGTTCCCGCCAAGTTCAAAGACAGTTGAGTCGAAAAGCGCGAGCGAATTCGGTTCCATCGGAAAGCGGAATTACATCGGAAAGGCAGGTGAAGGGGCGAATATGGCGAAAGAAGCTCCGATAGTGGCTCTGGACATCGGTACGAGCAAGGTGTGCGCGCTTATCGGAGAACCCGGACCCGACCGGACGATCAGGGTGTTGGGGTTCAGCGAGAGCAGGTCCGAGGGGTTGAGAAAGGGAATCATAGTTAATGTTGAACGGACCATCGCGGCCATCCATCAGGCGGTCGAGGAGGCCGAGAACCAGGCCGGCATCGACGTCAACTCGGTTTTCGTCGGGATCTCGGGCGGGCACATCAAGAGCTTGAACAGTCGCGGCATGACCGGCGTGGCCAGGAACGACAAGGAGATTACCCGGGATGATGTGAAGCGAGCCATCGAGGCCGCCAAGGCGGTTGCAATACCCATCGACAGGGAGGTCGTTCACGTGCTTCCCTACGGATTCATAATCGATGGTCAGGACGGCATCCGCGACCCCGTCGGAATGCTGGGCGTGCGGCTCGAGGTGGATGTGCACATCGTCACGGGATCGGTCACGTCTGTGCAGAATCTCATGAAGAGCGTCAACCGCGCCGGGTTCGATGTCGAGGGCGTCGTTCTCGAACCCCTGGCGTCGGCGGAATCGACGCTCACCGATGACGAGAAAGACCTCGGCGTGGCGATGATCGATATTGGCGGCGGGACATCGGACATAATCGTTTACCTGAACGGTTCCGTGCGCCACAGCGAGGTCATCGGCCTGGGGGGCGAACACGTGACGCGGGATATTTCGCTCGGACTTCGCACGCCCCACGAGAAGGCCGAGGAGATGAAGAAAGCGCACGGCTGTGCGCTTCAGTCGATGGTCCGCAACGGGCAGACGATCGCCGTGCCCAGCGTAGGCGACCGTCGCGACCGCGAGGTCGCCCTGCGGGAGATGGTCGAGATAATCGAAATCAGGATGGACGAGCTGATGCGTCTGATCCAGATGGAAATTCAGCTCACGGGCTACGGCGAACTCATCGCGGGCGGAGTCGTTCTCACGGGAGGCGCGTCGCTCCTTCCCGGTATCGCCGAAATGAGCGAGGAGATATTCGGATGCCCCGTGAGGATAGGCGGGCCCCGATACGCGGTCAATCTCGACGAATACAAATCGTTGGCCGGACCTTCCTATGCCACGGTGACCGGCCTGGCACGTTACGGGCTCATCCAGCGTAGCAGACGCGACTCCTTTGGGCCGAACATTTTTGGAGCATTTGGGAAACTTGTCGGCCGCGTCGGGGGTTGGGTGCGGACTAATCTGTAAGAATATTTTCCGGAAGGAGCGAGAACATGGCTTTCGAGTTCATTGACGAGCCCAACGTCGGCGGGCGTCTCATCGTCATAGGCGTGGGCGGCGGCGGCAGCAATGCCGTGGACCACATGATAGAGGCCAGAATCACTGGAGTCGAGTTCATCGCCGTCAACACGGACGCCCAGGCGCTCGAGCGTTCGCGCGCGCCCATCAAGATGCAACTCGGCGCCGTGCTGACGAAGGGGCGCGGCTCGGGAGGCAACCCCGAGATCGGGCGACAGGCCGCTCTGGAGGATGTGGAACTGATTCGCGAGACGCTGAAAGGGGCGGAGATGGTGTTCGTGACGGCCGGGTTCGGGGGCGGCACGGGCACCGGCGCCGGCCCGGTGATCGCCGAGGTTGCCAAGAACATGGGTGCGCTGACGGTCGCGATCGTGACGAAACCGTTCAACTTCGAAGGAAAACCACGCCACGACAACGCCAACGCGGGCGTCGAAGAGCTGCGAGGTTGTGTGGACACGCTGATCGTCGTCCCCAACCAGAAGCTTCTCGAGGTGGAGGTGATTGACAGGAGCACGACGATTGTCGATGCGTTCCGGATGGCCGACGACATATTGAGACAGGGAGTCGAATGCATCTCCGGCCTCATCACGATGACCGGCCTCATCAATCTCGACCTCAACGATGTCCGCCGCATCATGTCCGACACCGGGTCGGCCCTGATGGGCGTCGGCTCCGCCACGGGTGAGGGGCGGGCCGTTGCGGCGGCGAGGGGCGCCATCACCTCGCCCCTGCTCGAAAGCTCCGACATGAGCGGCGCGCGAGGAGTCATAATAAATATCGTCGGAGGCACCAGCCTCTCGCTCTACGAAGTCAACGAGGCCGCCACAATCGTATCCAGAGCCGCCGACCGCGAGGCGAATGTGATCTTCGGAGCGGTAATCGACCCGGAGCTCACCGACAAGATAAAGGTCACGGTCATAGCGACCGGGTTCCAGACGGAGGAAGAACGCGCAAAGAAGGCCGTCCCCAGCGAGCCGGGCAGGCCGATGGAACTGTTCTCCTACGAGGAGCTCGCCAGCACTCCCGCGTTCGTCAGGCATTCCGGCGGCAAGAAGGTGAAGGTGCTCTCGGCGAGAGGCAAAGAGGGGCTTTTCACGGAAAACCTGGAGATACCGACGTTTATTCGCCGGAAAAACGAGCGGAAGGTGCCGCTGGAGCAGGAGAACGCCAAATAAGCGCGGACCTGAGATCGCACTCCGGCGCCCTCCCGAAGGATGAATGGGAAAGAGCCTTCGTCAGGTAGAACAGTATCGCCGGGCCAGACTCTCGGTTGAGCGGGGAATGGCGTTGAAAAAGAGCGCGCCGCTGAGAGTGTGCCTCGTCTTTCCGAACACCTACCACGCGGGAATGTCGAACCTTGCGGTACACACTCTCTACTCGATATTGAACTCAAGGAGAGACTGCATCTGCGAGCGGAGCTTTTGCGAGGAGCCGCTGCTGGGACGTTCGCTCGAAACGGGCTCTCCATTGGGAAGCTTCCACATCGTGGCGTTTTCCATATCGTTCGAGCTGGATTATCCCAACGTTCTCAAGACGCTGCTCGCGGCGCGCATTCCACTGCGGACCGCCGACAGGAAGGCATCGCACCCGCTCGTCATAGCGGGCGGGCCCTGCATATTCTCGAATCCGGAACCGCTTGCCGATTGCATCGACCTGTGCGCCATCGGCGAGGGTGAGGAAATCAGCAATGAGATAGTTGACGTGTTTTCCAAGGCTCGCGCGCGCGGCCTCGACAGGACCTCCACACTTCGCGCTCTCTCGGAGATTCCGGGAGCGTATGTGCCGTCTCTTCATGAGCCCATCTACTCGGACGGTGGGGAATTGACGGGCATGGAGAGCAAGAAAGGGGGCGGCCTTCCCGTTAAGGCGCGCGTCGTCCCGGAACTCGACAAGTACCCATGTGCATCGGTTATAATAACCCCGGAGACCGAGTTTGCGGACATGGTCCTCATCGAGCTCGGAAGGGGATGCAGGCGGGGGTGCAAGTTCTGCTCGGCTTGTCATACGTATCTGGTGCGCAACCGTTCGCTCGATTCTCTGAAGAAGCAGATTCTTGCCGCCGAAGGGATGTCGGGCAGGCTGGGGCTTGTGACATCCGACCTGGCGGATTATCCGCGCAGGAGGGAACTGCTCTCCTTCCTGCTGAATAAAGGCTTCGGTTTTTCAGTCTCATCCATAAGAGCCGACGCGATAACCGACGACGTGCTCGCCGGCATGAGGGCATGCGGGCAGCGGACGCTGACGCTCGCTCCCGAGGCAGTGGGGGAAAAACTGGCCGCCCTGACCGGCAAAAGAATCACCGCCGACATGGTCCTGAGGGCGGTCGATATGGCGCTCGACCAGCATATACCTAGCTTCCGACTGTACTTCATGATCGGTTTCCCAGGGGAGGAAGACGACGATGTCGGGGCCATAGTCGAGCTTGCCTCGCGCGTGCAGGGATTGATGCGCCGAGCCGCGAAGGGTCTCCGGAAAATCGGCAGGCTGACCATAAGCGTGAACCCTTTTGTACCCAAACCGTTCACACCTTTGGAATCGGCCCCGTTTGCGGGTATGTCGGTTCTTGCGAGCCGCGTCAAAATTCTGCGCCGGGGTCTGGCCCGGCTCGCAAACACGAGTCTTACGGTAGAGAGTCCCCGCATGGCCAAGCTCCAGTGCGCCTTCGCGCGTGGCGACAGGCGAGTGGCGAGTCTGGCGCAATCGGTGGCCGAGGGCGGGACGGTCTCTCAGGCCATGCGGAGTTTTGGAGACAGGATAGAACGATATACAGGCGCCCAGCCGGAGGGCGTCGGCATGCGTCCCTGGCACACAATCGAACCGCCGGCGGCGCAAAGGAAAAGGGTTGCGAGAAAGGATCGACTTTGAAAAACACACTATTTTTCATCACTATCGTATCGTTTTTGCTCGCCGGCACCATCGCCGGCGCGACAGTCGGCTCGGAGGGGGAACAAGCCATCTCCAAAGTGAAGCTCACGCAGGAGTCGTTGCCGCCTGGCATGAGAATTGCTCAAGAAGTCTGGGCTTCCGCATCACAGTTGCTCAAGATTCGGACGAGAGTGGGGTTTCCCATACAGGCTCTGCTTAGTCAAGCAATGCTGTATGAGAACGACCAGGCGAGAGTAAACTATATGGCGGCCCCGGACGAGGAGTGGCTCAACTTCGGCTACTCGAAGCTCGTTGAAACGGATGGGGCCAAGAGCTTCATCTTCTTGAAGGATAATGTGATTGTGCAAATAGCCGCCACTACGAGAGAATTCAGCGACGAGGTCGCCCATCTGTTCAAGGCCGACCCCGTACATTATCGCAAGATCAGGACAGACCGTTTGCCGAAAGACTGGTTCTTGTTGGGTGAAGGATTCCTGACGGGTGAGGAGGCGCAAGAATATGACCGGGAACTCGGCGGGCAGTTAGAAAGTTCGCTCATGCAGGAATTCCTTGCCAATCGCATGAGAATAAAAGTCAAATACTATGAATGCGACACACCGCGTGCAGCCGACGAGATCGCGCAGTACATTGCAGACAAGAAAAGCCCGGGTATCAAGCGGACAGTCGAGGCTCAGGGAGCCGTCGTCGTGGTGACGGAATCTCAGAATGAGGAACTCAACCGCCGCGCCATGTCGCTCGTGAACTGGAAGCCGAGCATCGGAGCAGGCCTTGCTCCCCGGTAACGCGCGTAAAGCGCAATGCCTTGTTTGACAGGATGTTACGGGAAGGCCTGCGGCTGGAGCATACTTGAGTTTGGCCCGGTTTTGTGCTATTATATTCTGGTGATATGAGCCAGAAAATCGTGGCGGTCAACCGCAAGGCAAGAAGAGATTATGAGATTCTCGAATCTTTCGAGGCGGGCATGGCACTGAGCGGGACGGAGGTGAAATCGCTCCGCGAAGGCAAGGCGAATCTGAAGGACAGTTACGCAAAGATACTGGGGGGCGAGGTCTTTCTCGTGAATGCGCACATAAGCCCTTACTCCCATGGGAACGTGCAAAACCATGAGCCGTTGCGTGATAGGAAACTGCTTCTGCATAAGGCCGAGATCAAGCGTCTGACGGGAAAGACCGAGGAAAAGGGGCTGACGCTCATTCCATTGAAATTGTATTTCGAGCGCGGCCGAGCCAAGGTCGAGCTTGCGCTTGCTCGCGGGAAAAGAGAGTACGACAAGCGGGAAACGATAAAGAGGAGGGATTTGCAGAGGGAGATAGAAAGGGAGCTTAAGGGCAGGAAGTAGTGGGAGCAAGTCAACTCATGGGGGCGAAATGGGTTCGACAGGGATAATCGCTTCCTGGGTCGCATGCCGAGCTCCCCGACCACTCGTTAAACGGGCGGGAACTAAAATGTAATTGCAGAACCACAGTTCGCAATGGCGGCCTGATAAGGCCACCCAGCCCTCCCGGCAGGCCTGCGGGCCGGGAACGGCTGTCGACGAGCAGGATAGCGTCGGCGGAATGTCCGAACCTCCGGCGTGAAACCCTTCGGGCTGGCGGTTCGTGAATCCCTCTCACGGGAGCCACGCGCCGCGAGAACAAAACGTGAGATAAGCATGTAGAAGCCCACGAGGTGGGGTCTCTGGACGGGGGTTCGATTCCCCCCGCCTCCACCACACCAGAGAGAGATTGGGAAACCGAAGGTTGTATAGAGAATCGCTCTTGAATGCTGGATTGACAATGGTGCGAAACGGACGGAAGGATGCGATTTTGTTGCTGAGTCGAAGAGCATTAGCAGTGCTCATGGCGCTGTGTTTGGTCGTCGGGCTTTCTTCCCCCGCGCCGGCCGAATCCCTTGCGCAGGCTCACCTGGCGGAACAAAGGGTCCCGTTGCCCGAAGCCGCCCGGTATTTCGGGGTGGAAACCTCCTGGAAACCCGCCGAACGAAGGCTGTCGTTCACTCACGAGGGTCACCGCGCGGAAATTCTCATCGGCAGTGACCGCTTGATGGTCGATGACTATCTGATGGTTCTTGCTTCTCCCGTCGTTGCCACCGGTGGGAGCATAGGCATTTCACTGGCGGATTCGGCGGAGTTGTTCTCCCGGCTGCTCGGACGACAGGTGACGGAGAAGGAAATCTCTTCGGCCGGGCTCATCCCCCGTCAGCGCTCCGAGGCGAGCGAAGCGAACCTGATCAAGAATGTGCGCTATATATCCTATCCCCGCTTCACGCGTCTCATCATCAGTGTGGTCGGCGATCGGAGTGTCGAAGACATTGATGTGAAGTGCCTGAAGGGCGCAAAGATGTTCACGGTCGAGCTTCCGCGGTCCCGCTTCATGCAATCGGCGGAACCGATAAAAGTCGGCGACAGGATAGTGGAACAGGTCGAGCCCGTCCAAACGAACACCGACGCCAAACTCATCGTGAGAACCATCCCGGATGAGATCGATTACGAAGTTCAGAGATATGATGATCCCCCGAGGCTGGTGGTCGATATAAAGACCATCGAGCCCGCCATAGTGGCCGATTTTTCCGACACCCCCACCTTGTCCCCCCAACCCGAAGAGTGGACAGAGCAGCCGGCGATGCACAAGCCTCAGCAACTTCCCTTCACGACGATCGTGATTGACCCCGGACACGGAGGCAAAGACCAGGGAGCACGCGGCCGCGGCGGGTTGCTGGAGAAGGACGTCACCCTCGATATCGCCCTCAAGCTCAAGGAACTCATCGAAAGCGACCCCGGCATGAAGGTTGTCCTTACGCGCTCGGGCGACTATTTCGTCTCGCTCAAGGAACGCACGGCGATCGCGAACCATGCCAAGGGCGGCGCGCCCGCCGACCTGTTCATAAGCGTCCACACGAATTCGCACAAGAGTCCAAAGGTGGCGGGATTTGAAGCGTACTACATTTCGGATGCGATAGACCCGGGCTCGGAGGCCACGGCGGCGATGGAAAACGCAGTGGTTGACCTCGAATGGGATACGGGCGGCCCGGCTGAATCCGCCCTTACTCCAATACTATGGGATTTGCAGTTTACGGAGTTTATCTCCGAGAGCAGCGAGCTCGCTTTCATAGCGAAGGAAGAGTTGGCCGAACGACTCAACACACGAAACCGTGGGGTCAGGCAGGCGCAATTCATCGTGCTGGCAGGCGTGGCCATGCCCTCTATCCTCGTCGAAGTCGGGTTCATTTCGAACCGCATCGAGGAGGCAAAATTGAAGACGGCCGATTACAAGGACAAGTGCGCCGAAGCGCTCGCAGCGTCCGTGGCGACCTTCAAAGAACGCTATGAAACGAGGCTCGGGCTTCTGAACAGGAAATCAAATCCTTGACGAAGGAGCGCTCTCTGAAAATAGCGCTCGCGGTTCTGTGGGCGCTCGTTGTGCTTTTGCTGCTGGGATTCGGGTTGAAACTGCTGAAAGATTTCGTCCTCGCTCCGGAACAGACAACCTCTTTTCCATCGAGTCGGACTCCCCCTCGGACCGAAAAGCGTGTGATTAAGCTGTATTTTGCCGACGAAGACGCCGACGCGCTGGTTTCGGAGAAACGTTCGGTCAAGTTGGGAGCCGGAGCTTCGGCGGACGCGACGACCATAGTATCGGAGCTCATGAGGGGCCCGCAATCGGCAGGACTATTCCCGACCATACCCGCCGACACCAAGCTGCTCGATGCGTACAAGCTTGGCGACACGCTCGTTCTCGATTTCACACGCGAGCTGCAGAGCAATCACCCCGGGGGGTCCACCGGCGAGTTGCTGACCGTGTACTCTATTGTGAACACCATGACGGAAAACATGTACGGCATCAAAAGGGTGCAAATATTGCTGGAGGGAGAGGAAATAGAGACCCTGACGGGACACATGGACCTCACAAGGCCCCTTCCTCCCGATACGAAGTGGATGACGGCTCAGCCGCCCATCGAGCCGGGGGCCTGAACGTGCCATCGGGCCTGGGGTAGGCAGGGCCGGCGCGTCACCACCCATGTGAGTTAGCGTTGAAGGATCGCCTCACCAGCTTCCAGAGCCTCAAACCGGCCGCCTCAGAGACTTCCGGTCGATTCGGCGAAGAGAGTCGCCTCCCGAAAGCAATCATGTTATCCTGGGAATTGTGAATGAGATGAACCTCGACAAGAAAACCAGGGTGGCGCTGCTTGTACTGGCGCTCATCGTGTTTCTCGGAGGCACTTACTTCCTGGCCTCTCTGATTTTTCGACAGGGGACCAATGCCTCAATCTTGGCCCGGCAGGTTGATTCGATATTCTCGCACACTCTGTCGGCGGCAGGCGCGAAAACGTCGGAGATGCGGAAGAATTACGTCCATAAGCGCAGCGGCAAGCTCGACTGGGAACAAATCGAAGTCGTCGTGACCCTGGATCAATCTCAGTCATTGTATTCTTTGAGCAGAAAGCTGCGCGACAGTCTGGACATCCCAGCGCTCGCGGTCACGGAGAGAGGAATATATCAAAACCCCCCGTTCAGCGAGCTTCAACTGTCGGTTTATTTCGACGAAGTGCCCATTTACCAAATGCTCCTGAGGCAAAAGCGCGTCGCGTCGATCCCCAAGCAGAAGGTCGAAGAGAAGCGTCCCAGAATCGCTCTGGTGGTGGACGACGTGGGCTATGACATAAAGCGCGCGCTCGAGCTGCTGAATATGCGCCGTCCGATGACCATATCCATCTTTCCGCAGCTGAAATATTCGAGGCACATCGCCGAAGTCGCGCACGATATGGGATACGAGGTCATGATGCACTTGCCCATGGAGCCCGGCGAGAGACTGAGGCGCAATCCCGGCTTCATCACGCTCAATATGAAGGAAGATTCGCTCTACTGGGTGCTCGACAGGGATTTCGAATCCATCCCTTATGTTGTCGGAGTCAACAATCATCAGGGCTCCAGAATGACCGCCGACGCGGGAGCCATGGCCCGTGTCATGCGCTATCTGGCGAAGAAAGACGTGTTCTTCATCGACAGCCGCACAACGAGCGACTCGGTCGCCTATCAGGTCGCCAAGACCTTCGGCCTTCGGGCTGCCGAGAACGACGCGTTCCTCGACAATGAGAAGGATGTCGAATACATCAAGGGGCGAATCGAGGTGTTGATGCAGGAGGCGGAGGAAAAGGGCTCGGCGATAGGCATCTGCCACGTGCGTCCGGCCACCATGCAGGCTCTCCGGGAGATGTTCCCCGTTATAGATAAGAGAGGAATCGAGATTGTTTACGCCTCCGAATTGGTCCACTGAGACGGGACAGTGCTGATTCTGGGAATCGAGACATCCTGCGACGAAACGGGCGTGGCCGTCGTCGAGGACGGAACCCGCATACTGGCCAACGAGGTGGCCTCCCAAATCCCGCTTCACGCGCGGTTTGGAGGGGTCGTGCCCGAACTCGCCTCCCGCGCGCACATCAGAGTCATCGCACCCATGCTCCGGTCGGCGCTGGCGAAGGCCGGCTGTTCTCTCGACGAAATTGACGCCATCGCCGTGACCGTCGGGCCGGGGCTGGTCGGGTCGCTCCTCGTGGGCATCAGTTTCGCCAAATCCCTCGCCTACGTCAAACGCAAGCCGCTCGTGCCCGTCCACCATCTCGAAGGTCACATATACGCCAACATCGTCACGGGCTCTTCCCTCCGGTTCCCGTTCGTGGCTCTCATCGCGTCCGGCGGCCACACCGACCTGATCGAATGCCGGGAGCCGCTTCACTATCGGATTCTCGGACGCACGCGCGACGACGCGGCCGGAGAGGCGTTCGACAAGGTCGCAAAGATGCTCAGGCTCGACTATCCCGGCGGCCCGGCGATCGAGCGCGCAGCGGTCGCAGGCGACCCGCAGGCGTTCGGTTTCCCGCGGCCGATGCTCGCGGATTCGGGACTCGACTTCAGCTTCAGCGGATTGAAGACGGCGGTGCTGTATTGCCTCAACGACCTCGATAAAGCCGGTAAGACCTCCGAGAACATTCCCGACATCGCCGCGAGCTTTCAGGCCGCCGTCGCCGAAGTGCTGGCCGAGAAGGCTCGCCGCGCGGTGCTCGAGGCCGGCGTGTCGATGCTGGCGCTTGGAGGCGGCGTGATGGCGAACGAGCGCGTCAAAGAGACGATCAGAAGCCGAGCCGGATGCGAGGTGTTCGCGCCGCCGCCAGAGCTCTGCCTCGATAACGGCGCGATGACCGCCTCCGCGGGATACCGCAGGCATCTCTCCGGCTGTGTCGCCGACATGACGCTCAACGCTGAACCCAACCTTCGACTCTCCTCCGAGCTATGGAAAGAACTCGAGCGACAATAGGCTCAGTGAACATAAGCTCTCCCGTCGTGCTCGGACCCATGTCCGGCATCACAGACATCGCGTTTCGGTTGATTGCCAAGTCCTTTGGTGCCGCACTGGTCTATATTCCACTCATAAGCGCGAAGGCGCTCAGCCTCGGAAGCCGCAAGACGCTCGACCTGCTCGTATCCGACCCTGCCGAGCGGCCGGTCGCGGTTCAGATATTCGGCGGCGACGTCGAAACGATAGTCGAAGCCGTAAAGGTGCTCAACGCATATCCGGTCGATATGATCGATATCAACATGGGCTGTCCCGTTCCAAAGGTGGCGGGACACGCGGGCGGCGCGTCGCTCCTGCGCGACCCGAAGCTGGCGGCCGAGATTGTGAGAGCGGCCGTCGGCGCGACCGACATGCCTGTGACCGTCAAGCTGCGCGCCGGTTGGGACGCAAGCTCGATAAACGCCCCCGAGATTGCTGGTGCCGTCGAGGAGGCTGGCGCCTCGGCGATTGCGCTGCATCCGCGCACGAAAGCACAGGGCTTTTCTGGCAGCGCCGACTGGAGCTTGATCACCCGAACGAAACGGACCGTGAGCATTCCTGTAATCGGGAGCGGCGACGTGCGCTCTCCCGAGGATGCGAAGAAGATGCTCGAGCAGACAGCTTGCGATTTCGTGATGGTCGCGCGGGCGGCCAGGGGTAACCCATGGATTTTCAGCCGGACGCTTAAGTTGTTGCTGGAAAACAAATTTGTGCCGGAGCCGTCTCCGGGGGAGAGGCTGCACACTCTGGCCAGACACTGCACGCTTTTGGCCGGTTACGAGGGCGGGCGTCGGGCCGCGCTGAAGATGCGAAAACACGCCGGTTGGTACATAAAAGGGCTGAAAAACGCCGCAATTGCGAGGGAAAAGGTACATCGCGCCCAAACGGTGGACGAGATAATCGACATCTGTCGGGGCCTCGAAAAAGAGTGGCATGAGTCTTGCTCCCCATAAACGCCGGATACTTCTCTGTTTCCAGTGATTGAGAAACGGCTAAACGGACCGGGGAAGAGCTCATGAATCTGCATGCGTTGCTTCACACCGTGGTCGGCCAATGCGGCTCCGACATTCATTTCAAGGCCGGCAACCCGCCGGTCATCCGCTATGACGGGCGGCTGGTGAGGCTCGACTATTCGCCCCTCAGCCGGAAGGACATCGAGGAGGTGTTGCAGCAGATCCTCACCGAGGAAGAATTCAGGATATTCGAAGAGAAGCGTGAGATGGACGTCTCCTACGCGGTGTCCGACCTGTCGAGGTTTCGCGTGAACATCTGCCGTGAAATGGGAAGCGTGAGAATCGTGTTCAGGCTGATCCCGTTCGAGATTCCGACGATACGAGAGCTGAAGCTCCCGATCGTGCTCGAGGAAATCTGCAAGACTCCCCGCGGGCTGGTCCTGGTCACCGGGCCGACCGGCAGTGGAAAATCGACCACGCTCGCGGCTATGATAGCGTACATAAACTCACATCAGCCCAAGCACGTGGTGACTATCGAGGACCCCATCGAGTTCGTTCATCCGGATAAGATGGGGATGATCACGCAGCGCCAGCTCGGGACCGACACGAATTCGTTCATCGACGCAATGCGCACGGTTGTGCGTCAGGACCCCGATGTGATAATGTTGGGTGAAATGCGAGACGCCGAGACGGTCTTCACCGCCATGCAGGCGGCGGAAACGGGGCACCTCGTCCTGTCAACGCTCCACACGCCCGACGCGGTCGATACGGTCAACCGAATCACCGACTTCTTCGCTCCGTCTCAGCATCAGCAGGTCAGGAACCAGTTTGCTTCGAGTCTGAGAGCGGTCATCTCGCAGAGGCTCGTCCCCCGGAAATCCGGCGTGGGCAGAATCGCGGCCGTCGAGGTTCTCGTATGCACTCAGCTCGTCAGAGAGCGAATAAAGATGCAGGCCGACCCCTATCAGCTCACTGCTCTGATGACGGAAGGTCGGGACACCTACGGCATGCAGACGTTCGACCAGCACTTGTATGAGCTGTGGGAGGCCGAGGAAATATCCGAAGAAACAGCGCTGGAGTTCGCATCGAGTCCGAAAGACCTTTCATTGAGACTGCGCGGCCTCATCTAACGTCGCCCGCAAATTGTTTTCGGGAGTCATGCGGAGGGTAATGGACGAAGTCCGCGATTGGCTGGAGTTGAGCCTCGTTCCCGGTGTCGGCCCGAAAACTTTCTTTAAGCTGCTCAACCATTTCGGAACTGCAAGAAGAGTCCTGGAAGCTTCCCGCCCGGCGCTGAAGGAAGTGCCCGAGGTAAGCGCCGCCGTAATCGAAGCGGTCATTCTCGGCTGCAAATCCGACCTCGACAAGTCACTCAAACTCATCGAAAGACACGACGTCTCCGTCGTCACATTTAACAATCCCGCCTATCCTGAACGCCTGAAGAACATTTACGATCCCCCTCCGCTTCTGTACGTCAAGGAAGCCTTCTGCGCCGCCGACGACAACGCGATCAGCATCGTCGGTTCCAGAAGGGCCACTCATTACGGGAAGATGGCGGCGGGCAGGCTTGCCGGCGACCTCGCTCGCCTGGGCTTTACCGTGGTGAGCGGGCTCGCCCATGGAATCGACGCGGCGGCCCACAAGGGAGCGCTCGAAGCCGGCGGACGCACGATAGCCGTGCTCGGCTGCGGGGTAGATGTGGTTTATCCGAAGGCCAACGCGAAGCTCTACGAGCAGATTGTCCCATCAGGCGCACTCGTTTCCGAATTTCCAATGGGCTGCCAGCCCGACCCGGGATTCTTTCCCCTGCGCAATCGAATCATAAGCGGGCTCTCGCTGGGTACGCTCGTCGTCGAGGCGCCTCGCAAGAGCGGCGCCCTGATAACCGCCAGACACGCGCTCGAGCAGGGCCGCGAGGTCTTCGCCGTGCCGGGCAACATCTATTCGCCGTACAGCGCGGGCTGTCACAGGCTGATAAAAGACGGGGCCAAGCTTGTGGAGAGCGTTTATGATATTATAGGCGAGGTCGAGCACAACCTTGTGGGTATCGAATCCGCCGAGCCTGCGGAAGAGCCGCCCAAACAGCTCGAAGCGCCAATGTCAGCCGACGAGAAAAGGGTTTTCAATTTCCTCTCCATGACGCCGGAACACATCGACGACATAGGGGAAGAATGCGGCCTCACCGCTTCGCAGACCGCAAGCGCGCTGATGACGCTCGAGATAAAGGGGCTGGTGCAACAGCTTTCGGGCAAACGTTTCATCCGTCACGCTTGACAACAACCTCCGCTCCCTATGAACCGAGAACTCTACATGCGGGTCGTCTCAGGCGACGCAAAGGGAGTCGGCCCGTCGCTGGCCCGCGCTTCGCTTTCCGCCCTCTCCGCTATCTATTTGCTCGGATACACAGCGAAGCGGGCGGCGTACGACATCGGGCTCATGCGCCGGAGCAGCGTTGACGCGAGGGTGGTGAGCATCGGCAACATCACCGCCGGCGGCACGGGCAAAACGCCGGCGGCGATCTATTTCGGCCGGAAGTTCTTTGAGGAAGGGCAAAACATCGTCGTGCTCAGCCGCGGCTATGGCCGCACGACCCCGATGGACGAGCCGCTTGCGGTATCCGACCGCGCGCAGATACTGCTCTCGCCCAAAGAGTCGGGGGACGAGCCCTATCTCATCGCGAAGAAGCTCTCCGGAGTTCCCGTCGTGGTGTGCGGAAAGAGGGTGAGGGGAGCCGCCTTCGCCATCGAAAAATTCAGCGCCGAGACCATCGTGCTCGACGACGGATTTCAGCACATCGCCATAGGCAGGGAAGAGGACATCGTGATCATCGATTGCACGGTTCCCTTCGGCTTCGGACATCTCCTGCCGCGAGGCCTGTTGCGCGAGCCGCTTTCAGCGCTGGGTAGGGCGACCAGCTTCCTTTTGACCCGAGCCGATGAACGCGAGCACGCCCATATCGTCGAAGGCCTGAGGCGAATCAACCCAACGGCGGAAATACTCGAGAGCCGCCATCGCCCGGTGCGATTGGTCGGGCTGAAGGAAGGAATCGAGGCCCCGCTCAGCTCCCTCTCGGGCAGACGGGTGCTCGCGCTGTCGAGCATCGGCAACCCGAAGTCGTTCGAGGAAACGCTTGGGCGGCTGGGAGCCGAGGTGGTGCGTTCCCTCAGGTTTAAGGACCATCATTGGTACGATTCGGCCGACATCGAAAGGATACGGAGAGAGGCGGAGAGATGCTCCGCCGAACACATCGTGAGCACGGAGAAGGACGGGGTCAGGCTGGCGCTCACGGCCGGGGCTCTGGAGAACGCGCTTCTGCTGGAGGTAGAGCTTGAAGTGTTCGGTCACGCCCCCTGAATACAAAAGGCGTGTTGCCCAAATGATTCGGAGTTATTGCGAGGGAGAGTAAGGGACTCGACCGAAGCAATCCTGGGGGCGTTTCCCCAGGCCATCGGGATTGCTTCGTCGCCCGAGCTTGCAGCTCTTTGCTCCTCGCAATGACAAGGCGGGGGACCATGGTTGGGTGCGGAACCATTTGGGTAACAAATCGAAAAGGCAACGCCCCGCCGCCATTGAGCGACGGGGCCCTGTCGAAACCTATCAGGTTACTCGACCACGAATTCCTCGCCGACGACGTGCCTCTCTACGGTTATATCCTTCTTGGTTCTGGAGCAACTCATGAGCACGGTGATGAGCGCGAGTCCCACTATGATCAATGCAGCCTTGCGCAGTTTTGTCATCGATGTTCACCTCCGAGGCTTCAGTCCGTCGATTCCCGTTATCTGTAGTCCTTCACAATATCCCACACGCCCGACAGGGGGGCCTCCACGTCCACTTCGACCACACCGTCGTCGAGATAGCGCGTGTCCACCTTTTTTGCGCCCCTCAAGAAGGCATCCAGCCTCGTGTTGACCTCGTCGTGCTCGGCTGCATAGTCGCGGACATACGTGGCCGAATCGACCCGGATGCCGTTAATTCTCTCGAGGAGGTTACGCTTGGCGTCCACCTCCGCCGCGCGTTCGGCCAACAGTCCCGCCTGATTGGGGTCCGTCACGTCTTCGGGCGGAATGCCCGAGCCGGTCGCACGGATGTACTGTGTCGCCCACTCGGGCTCATAAGGCGCCTCCTCCGCCGCTGCTTCCGGGACGGGGCCTGCGCTCGCGCCGTAGCTTCTGGGTACACCGGAGCCCGTCGCCACGAGCGATTTGTTCTCGTAGTAGGTGTTCACCTTGTCGAACGAGTGTTCGTGCCAGCGGCCGCCGTGGTAGTGTTCCTTCACTATCCTGCGGAGTTCCTGCTGGATTTCCTGTATCGTACATTCCACGTCAACTTCGCAGATGGGCCCGGCGACGTAACGGGTGTCGAGGATGCGGCAGCCTTTGATGAATGTGTCCAGGCTCGTGTTTATCACATCGCTCTCGGCGACGAAGTCGCGCACGTACGTCTGCGAGTCGATCTGCAATCCCTTGACGCGTTCGGCCATGTTCCGGTAGGCGTCGGCGATCGCGGCGCGTCGCGCGAGCAGCCTGTCCTGCGGAGATACGCCTTGCCAATCGGGATTCATGGCGGGCGCCGGTCTTGTCGGCGCCGGCATCGGCGGCGGAGCCGTCTCCGGTTCGAGCGGTCTGGGGGCGCCCATGCCCGTGGCCGAGATAACCTTCGGAGTGTAGTAGTCATGAATCTTGTCGAAGCTGTGCTCGTGCCAGCGGCCGCCGTGATAGTGTTCCTTCACTATCCGCTTGAGCTCTTCCTCGACCTGTTGGATGGTGACTTCGACGTCCACCTCGCAGGAGCCGTCGGCGAGCTCGCGTTCGTCAACGACACGAACGCCCTTGATGAACGTGTCCAGCGCGGTAGCTATCTCGTCGCTTTCGGCGACGAAGTCGCGCACATACGTGGCCGACTCTATCCGCAAACCGTTCACGCGCTCGGCGAGCTGGCGATACGCATCGGCCTTCGCCGCACGACACGCGAGCAGCCTCTGTTGAGGCGTGAGCTGGGCCTCGGCGGGAACGCCCCACGCGAGAACAAGCGCCGCCACAAGCGTGATTAAGAAAACTGAGAAAATCTTCTGCCTCATTTCCAAGCCCTCCTTCCCTACGATTCCTGAATTCCGTCGTGCATCGTTCGTGCGAATGAATTCGCACCTACACAATTGACGGCTTGTTTCACTGTCCCTCGGCCTCCGATTCTCCTTCTTCCGTTTTTTGCTTTTCCCTTTTTGCAAAAAGCTCTTGCCATTCCTCCTTGGTGATTTCGCGTCGTTCGGGCTCGACTTCGACCACGGCTACGCCGTTTTCTCTCAGGACATTCGTGAGGTTCTCGTAACTGACCGAACGGCCTCCGACGCGGCTGACGCTGACGGGCAGCTCCATATCGGCTTCGACGTGTCCGTCGTAGTAATAGCGGGTCTCGACGACGGTCGCGCCTTTCACGAAGTCGGTGACGGATTCATAGTACGTTCTGCCGGTCAGAGAGCTCACCACCCTGCCGCGCATGGCGGCGAGCTTTCGGTAACCGTCCACGATCGCCGCCCTGCGCGCCATCAGACGTGCCTGCGGGCCCGAATGGCGCGGAGATTCGTATCCTGTGCCCGTGGCCCGGACGACCATGCTCGCCTTGTGCGCGCTCTCGCTCACTTTCTTCCTATCAACCTTCACGAACGCGTCTTCTTTCGCAAAGGCCGTGGAGGCGAAGATTGCGAGGGCTCCGACCACACAGGTCAGAACGGCAAGAGAGCCGGATTTTTTGGCATTGGGAGGCCTCATTATCGAAGCACCACCCTTACTCTTCATGTGTCCAGCCCGACTCAGCGAGGCGGCGGAGGCGCTACCTTTCGTCGAACGATCATGCCGGGCTCGATCTTGTCCAATCCGTACAGTATCAGCGCCCGGCTGACCGTATCGTACACTTTTGTGACGCTGACTTCGCCGACCTTGTCCTCTATCACGTGCCCGCCGGGCAGCTCTTCCTTGACGATGACTGCGAACACTTCGCCCACGAATACGGAATCGGCCATGCCCATGTCGAAGAAGACCTCATCGCCCGTTCTCTTCAGGATCGTCGGCACGAAGAGCTTGGTCTTGGCGTTGCGGACGGCGTCGTTTATCGCGATGTCTATCGCTTCGCCGATAGCACCGCGGTTGAGCTGCCCCCATGCGATGCCGCGCGGATTGTATATGTCGAAGCCGACTCCGCTGCCGTTACGGTGGCCGGCGCCCTCGGCGATTATCTGTTCGCCCGTCTCGACGTTGATAAACGAGACCGCCACGCCGACGTCAACCTGGAAACTTGTCATGCCGAACCCGTCGGCGCCGTGGTTGCCCGTGATGGCGCCGATCAGCCCGCCGATGGGCAAGGCGTTTTGGATGAAGTTGAACTGATGAAGATTGCCGACGACGAGGTAATCAATTCCCAGCAGCTTGCCGACCTCTTTGGCGGTCGAGGGGTCCACGAGCCCGCTCAGTTCCAGGTGTTGTTCCCTCATGACGTCTTCCAGGCGGAGCCTATCGACTATCGTGAATCTCTGAGTCCTGTCCAGCGCGAGGTTGAGCTTGTCGGCGAGCCCTATGCCGACTTCCAGCGGCTTGCCGGTCGAGTTCGTGAACCGGGAGACCGCCACGACGGTCCGCTTGGGGCCTTCTTCGGATTCCTGTGCGTTCGCAGATGACGGTCGTTGGAGCGCGAGCGTCAGTACGAACACGAAGGCAAACGGCGCCAAATAATTGACAAGCCGATTCGCCGTCCTCTTCATCTGGCATCTCCTCTGATGTTTTTCGCTTCGCCTTACTTGGCGCGCATCTCGACACGGTTTGCCGTGAGGCCGACTATTTCCAGAGTGAACGTCCCGAAGTCGGTTGCCGCCAGTTCCTCGGCGAGGCGCTCGGCGTCGGCCCGATAGTCAACGTCGAGGACGGCGGACTTGGCCGCGAAGCTGCGCTGTTGTATGTCTTGGACGCCCTTGATTTCTCTCAAAGCTTTCTTGAAGCTGGCGAGCTGGCTGAAATCGATGTTGTTGATAGTCAATTGCACACTCGCGCCGCCCACGATGTCGGCGCTCCAGCGTTTCGCTATCTGAGCTATCAGGTCGTCGGAGAGCTGCGAGGCGGCCTGCTGGACGGCCTTCTTGCCGGCGACGGCCTCGGAGATGTCGGCTCCGCTGGCCTGTGCCGTGCCCGCGGCGATTATCTCGGCCGTGTCGCACCTGATGGCGCGGGCCTCGACGCTGCCCCGTGCCGATTCCATCCTGTAAACTTTCCCGCCGGTCTCGCTGAACGCTTTGCCGACGATGATGACCTCCGCTCCGTAGCGCAGGCCTATCTGAGCCGCCGCCGCGTCGTCACCCTGGAGAACGGCCTTCATCTCGTCGCTCTTGCGCACCTTTTCGCTCTGCGACTGGTCCACAACTTTGAATTCCTTATCGAGGAACTTCGAGATCATCGTGGTCTCGCTGGCGGGCTGATCGACATAGCTCCACAGGTGCTGTTCGGATATGACTATCATGATGCGCGGCTTGTGCTTGGCTTCCTGGAGGATGTTGAGCGCAATCAGGTCTTCCTCTATCGATTCGCTTGAAACGTCGCAGCGGACGTCCATCTTGTAGCGGTCGCCGAGCGAGTATTCTGAAAGAATTTCCCACCCCTTGACATAGCCGCGGGCCTTGGTGAAGATGTTGTCGTCTATTACCCGATAGTTTTGAACAAGTGTGTCGGCGGCGATGAGGGTTCCGACCCCTTGTTCCACCGCTTTTCGGAAGGCGTCGAGCAACGCGGCCTCTTTCGCCGAGTCGACGTTGCCCTGAATTATGGCCGCCTCTCCCGTTACGGTAATCGTCTCGGCGAAGAGGCGCCCCGATACGAAGACGAGCGACAAGGCCAACGCAACTGCCGCCAGGCCGCCGCCTTTGCAGAAAAAAATGCGCCCGACCCGTTTCACGATACAATTCCTCCCTTTCTTTTGATTGTTTTGGAATTAGACGCTCGTCGGCCGAAAATATTCACTCTTTTCCGCCTCTAAGGCCGGTTTCTTCCCGAAGAAACGGGCAACGCAGCTGGTCCGGAAACCTAAATATAGCACCATGTTCGGCCCTATGTCAATTCTGTCGCGCGGGCTTTTTGTCCGCGTCGGGGGCGACTTCGAGGAGGCTGTCGAAGGTGGGCGTGTAGGTGGAGGCGATGTGCTCCGCTTTCTTAATAAGCAGCTCAGAAGCCAGCGAGCCGACCAGCGTGACCCTGTTGTTGCGGACCTCGACGTGAGCGCCGTATATCCCCGATTCGCGGAGCTCTCTCTGTATTTCCCGGGCCAAGATGCGTGCGTTGCGCGAGCTGAGGGAGGTGAGATTGATGATGGAAGGATTGTCGCCGACGGTTCGTTCTATCTCATCCATGTCCTCGAGATAGAGCACTCTGCCATCGACGAGTATTTTGCCTTTCACCACCTCGATATCTATGCCCTGGATGTGACCGATCTTCTTCTTGAGTTCTTTTACAAACTCATCGGGGTCGGCCACGAACACGCGAACCTTGAAAGCGACCTTCTCGCCGTTGTCCATCTGCACGATGACGCTTCCTACGCCGGGCGAGTTGGCGCTCACCACCATCTCTTGATTTGCGGAGATGAACGCGTCGGCGACTTCGGGCCGCGTGACGGCTACGTCGAGAACTTTCGCGTCGAAGTGGACCCGCCTCTTCTCGCCGACCTTTGTCTCGATTGTCTTCTCCTTGGTGATGATGGATTCGACAGCGTCAACGGGGGAGGAAATCTCGGGCGCCTTCTCTTCGGCGGCCAGGCCGGTGCTCGGCGTCGCTACGGCCAGGCTCACAATCGCAAACAACAGCAGTCTGAGAAACTTATCCATGCCGTTCTGTTTCATCGTTTTCGCTCGGGCCGGGCGGCTTCCTGCCGATTCAGCCTGAACGGAAAAGAAATCTTTCGGCGCACCGTATCAGCGATTCAGACGCGCTCGCGGAAATGTTCGCCGTAGGGAAAGATGCCGGGATAGCCGCCGGTGTGCATGAATACGATGTTTTCGTCTTTGCGGAATTTACCCTTCCTGATGAGGTCGATCATGCCCGCCATGGTTTTGCCCGTGTACGTCGGGTCCAGAAAGATGCCTTCAAGCCGGGCCACGAGTTTGATTGCCTCGATGCATCCGGGCGTGATCTTGCCGTAGGCCTCGCCGTAATAATCGTAATGCACAATCACGTCGTCGGGCTTTGCGTTCGGCCGTTCTCCGATGAGGTCGCCGATCTCGTTGACGATCACCTCGATGGGTGGCAGGCCGAGTTCTTCGAGAGAGCCCTCCTTGTTCACCCCGACGCCGTTCACTTTCGTGGGCATGTCGAGGCACTTGACTCCGGCAAGCAGGCCCGCGTGGGTGCCGCCGGTGCCCATGGCGACGAATATGTGGTCGATCCTGATGCCGTTCTCGCGAGCCTGCTCGAACAGCTCGAGCGCGGCGAGGTAGTACCCCACGTCGCCCAGCGGTGTGGAGCCTCCGGGCGGGATCATGTACACGCTGCGTCCCTTCTCGGTCAGGTCTTGCACGATGTTGAAAACCGCCAGCCGCATCTCGTCCAGCTTGGACGAATCGCTGAAGTCGGGCAGGAAGAGGTATTCGCACCCCATGATTTCATCCAGCAGGAGGTTTCCGGTCAGTTCGCCGGACTTGTCTCCGGACAGCACGAGGAGACACTTGAGACCCAGCTTGCATGCGGCTGCGGCGGTCATGCGGCAGTGGTTGGATTGCAGCGCGCCGAACGTGAGCACTGTGTCGGCCTTGTTCTTGAGCGCGTCGGCGAGCAGGAATTCGAGCTTGCGCGCCTTGTTCCCGCCCGTGGCCAGGCCGGTCATGTCGTCGCGTTTCATCCATATCTGTGGTCCGCCGAGATGCCTTGTCAGCGCCGGCAGCGGCTCGAGAGGGGTGGGAAGAAAAGACAGCGGTACTCGGGGAATGTCATCCAGCTTCATGGAGTTCTCCTCTTTGCATCAGCACGTCTGCGCCGCGGACCGTTCATTTTCTCAGGAGCGCCAGAAGCTTCTCAAGATGTTCTTGTTCTTCACCGATGAGCTCGTTGATGGCGGCTCTCCCCGTCTTATCTTGCGTGTTCTGGAGGATTTCGTTGTAAAATGAGATCGAGCGCCTTTCGACGGAGATGCCCAGCTTGAGAGCTTCCTGCGGATTGCAGAGTATGTCCGCAACGAGTTTTGGGTCCTTGAGAATATCCATCACCTTCGAGTCAACGATGTCCGTGAGGGTTTCTTCCTCGTCGAGGACGTTGTGCTTGCGGGCGAGCTCCTCGACCTTTCTCTCGAACAAGCTGACATGCTTTCGTTCATCCTTGATGAGCATTTCGAGGACTTCGCGGATTTGGGGCTTGAGCGCTTCTTCCTTCATCCGGGAGTAATAGTAAACGCCGTCTTCCTCCATTTTCCGGGCGATTCGGTAAGCTTCGAGTTCGTCGAAATCGAATATCTGAATTTCGTCGCCGCTGAAATCAACCTTCATCCTGCGCCTCCTTCCCCGCTCATCTGATATGGCGTCGTCGGTGTGAAATCGGGCGAACCTGCTTCATGCCTGGCGTGATGTTTGGACCAAGGGTGTCGATTCTCCGGGGGATCTGCCTGCATTTTTCGCTTCGGGCGAATCAACGGGCAGACAATTCCTCAATGGCGTCGGTTCGGAATCATTCTAGCACAGGGATGGGGAATTGGCAAATTGCGTGCAGGGGCGCGATGGGCGGGATCAGGCTTTCTCGACGGTCTTCTGCAGGATGGCTTGTTCGAATTTTGCCTTCGTCACCTCGGCGTCTTCGTGAATTATTTGGTAGCCGAGCTCGACAATCGGCATCTTGACACCCATCCTGTTGGCCAGCCGATACAGACTGGCAATCGAGGCGAATGTCTCGATGGTCTCGTTTCTCTCCGCGAACGCCTGTGCGGCTTTGCGGGCCGGCCGCCTTTGTCCCAGCAGTTTTCCGAACTTGCTCGAACGTCCTGCCATGGCGGTGGCGTGCAAGTCGGGCCACCAGGCGTGGCTCTCGGTGAACGTTTTCGGGTCCGCTCCGAGGGCGTTTCCGAGGTTTACGATCTCTTCGGTGGCGGCCATCATGAATGCGCCGAGATAGTTTTCGCCCATTCCGAAGGACTTGGCGGCGGCGTAGAGGGTGGCATAGGGATTCTTTGCCGCGCCGGCGAGCGAGGTTCCTATCGGATCGGTCGAGGTGTGCACGACCATGCGGGGATTCTCGAACAGCTTCTTCAACTCGGCGACACGCTCAGGCTTTTCACCTGCGAGCTGCGTGGAACAGACTTCGCCCCGTATCACTTCCAGCGCGATGTTCGCTCCGGAAAGCACCGCGATATGGATGTTGTGTGCGAGCTTGGCCTTCTCGATTTTTTCGCGCGCCCTCACGGGCAGAAGCTCGGCGCTCTCGTGGGAGAATCCCTTTGTGGCGATGATGAGGTCGAGGTCCCGCGAGGCGTACTTGCATATGTTGTCAACCACCCGTTCGAACTGGCTGGAGGGCGTCGCTATGATGATCACCTTCGAATCGTTTATCGCGTCCTTGTAGGAAAACTTCGGGTAGACGATCTTGGGCGCTTCCATCCCGTGGAAAAACAGTGGGTGAACGCCCTTGTACTTGAGGGCCTCGGTTATTTCCTCGCGCGTGTCGTATATGACTATGCTGTGCCGGCGATAGGCCGGGTCTTCGAGAAACTTTTTTCCGATGAGATAGGCGATGGTGTAACCCCACTGGCCGGCTCCGATGACGCTGACCTTGTCGTCGTAGTCGGGCGAGTACAGCCGATGGTCGGTCATGTTCCCGTAATAGGCGAGCGCGGCGCGGTCGTTGACGCGGACGCGGTATCTGAAGAACACCTGGCCTCGGCTGATGATGTGCATCAGCCCCAGCTCCCTCAGGCCGGCCTCCATGACCGTTCTGGGTCCCATCTCGAACTCATAGGAGAAATTGGGGGCGGAGCCGAACGTGTTGTGGTGGTAGTCGGTGACCTTGTCTATCTCGGCCTGAATCTGCTGAGACAGGTGGGGGATGGAAACAGCGTCGTTGCCCTCGATCGCCTCGGCGACGATGTGGCTGGGCATGACCTTCTTCACCTTCGCGATGCGGCGCATGCTCTCCTCGGCCACCAGCCGGGCGGGCTCGGTGGCGTCGGGATGGGCGGACAGAAACTCCTTGATCGAGAAGGGCTCGCCGACGCTGGCGCACGCTCTTCCGTATATGTTCCTGTAACTCATCAGCAGACTGTATCCCATCAGATGCAGAGCGCCTCTGCCGTTCTCGTGGTCGCGGAGCAGACGAAGCGGGCGCCTGCGGTGTCGCAGAAAACGATAGGTGCCGCGTCCGTGGATGAGCTTGTAGTACTCCGGCACGCGCGAAAACGAGACGGCGATGGGGACGACTATCGCGTCTTTGGCCGAGTCGAGTATGCCGTCCACGACGCGGAGGCGTTCGGGCAGACGAAGCGTGCCGTTGCGGGTGCGCGCTCCCTGCCGATTGTTGGCCTCGGGGAAGATGAGGAAATCTTCTCCGTTGTCGGTGAGCGTCTCGCACGTTTTCTCGAGGATCGACTTATAGAGCTTCGCGTCCGTTCCTTCGCCGAGCGACCGCTTCACCTTGATCACGTTGAGTTCCTTCATTATCTGCTCGACCTTGGCCAGGAACATCAGGTTTGCTCCTGCGGCGAAATGGCCCAGCCCGAGCCCGAACGAGTCCGAGAGCGTGCCTATCAGGATGTCGTCTATGTTCGAGGAATGATTCGCCGCTATGACGCGGCTTAGGGATGTGTCGGAGGGGATCAGGCTCAAGTTCGCGGTGTCGGCCTCTTTCTCCTTGAAGAAAGCAATCAGGCCGGAGTGGTCGAAGAAGAGGTCGAGCAGGAAATAGGCCATGTCCCTGAACCGCTGGTGAGTGACGGGATTGTACGTCGGCAGTATATCGCGCACCCCGGCCTCGACACGGTTCCAGTCGGAAGTCGAGGGGAGTTCGTCCTCAAGGCGCGCCATCACGTCGCGCACCGTCGCCTCGGTGTCTATCGGCTGCTGAGGCGTGAAAGGCCTGACTCTCTCAATGATGCCGCTGGCGTAGGTTTCCTTTTCGATGAAATCTAAGAGTGAATCGAGCTTCCTCGAGGCGAGTCGCACGACGTGTTTTCTGAGGCTGCGAACAGAAGGCGCCATTTCTCCCTCACCCGGCCCTGTCGTTTTGTTCCGCAATTCCCTCAAGGGGGAGCAATAACGATGCCATGACCCTATTATATCAGCAATCTATTGATTAGCAAGTACATAGGGAGCCACGGCGCGTACCCGCCGACCCTCCGGGCTGTCCCTTTTTTGCAGGATTGCACCTGCGCGTCGCAGGAAAAACATTGCGCCCTGCCGCCCGGGTTCAGAATTCAGAGTCTCCATTTTCGCTGGGACAAAGGGGCGCGAAGCTCATGCCTGTTCTTTCAGCATAAAAATTCGATATGGATGTATGTCGCAATCCACATCGACTTTCTCGTACAAATCCCAGAACCTGGGGTTTTCGAGCATATATTCGTTTGCAGCGATGCGCAGGTTGAGAGGGCGGGATATCCGCCGAAGCTCGGGGGGCGGAGGAAGAACCAATATGACATCCGGCCTCCTGTCCAGCACATAGTCGGTGTCCGCTCTCTGGTGGCCGATTGTGCATCGCTTGTCCGTCAGGCCGTGCCGCGCAATGTGGCTGTCGGTAAGACCCAGCATATCTATCACAGTGTTTTCGGAATAATAGGGCATGATGCCGGCGGCGATCACTGCTATCGTGTCGGCCGGTTGCGTGTGCTTTTCCAGGCATCTCAACACACGCACGTTGGTCTTGTTTATTTCTTCGCACACTTGGACCCCCAGCCGCGCGTATGCCAGGCCTCGCGCCGCACCGAGCAGGAAGACAACGATGAGCGTCGCTCCTGCGACCAGGCAGAGTGTCCTCTTAAGGAGCGAGATGTTCACCGATCTCACGCCCAGCATAACGGACAGCCGGATCAGTTCCTGAGTCAGAATGTAAATCAACGGGAGCAAGGCAAACAGAAAGCGCCCGGTGAAGACGAAATCGCCCCCTATCCCGACATTATAAAGAAACGTGGCGGCCATGATAACGCAAAAGCATAGCGCCCACTTCTTGCGCAGCAGGAACGGCCCCGCGACCATGACGAACAATGGAATGAAGCCGGTGGAAAGAAGAAAGTGTATCGTGTAGTAGATGCCGCTCGACCAGTTGAGCGTTCCCTTGGCATAGTACGTGTTCGGCAGCCAACTATCGTAGTAACTCACCCGCCACGCCAGATGCAGCAGCACCATCGAGGCGAACACGCCCGCATACTTTGCGACCTCCGGCATCCGCTCGGATAATTTCTCCCTTTTCAACAGCGTCCATGACACGTTCATCGCAACCATGCTACCTGCCCAGATGACTGCTTCCGGCCTGGTCAGATATCCCAATCCCAGCAGAAGACCAGTCAGGTATGGCAGCCGCGACCTACGAGTGTGGTTGAGGTACGCCGCGACACTGAGAAACATGAGCAGCGCAAAGAGAAGTGTCTCCATTCCCGACCCGATGTGTTCAATGAATACCGGATTCAGAGCCAACAGGATGGGCGCAAGGTAGGAAAGATATGGAAACGGCGAATCCCGAAAGGAGGATTTCGAGAACAGCGCAACCGCCACAACAAGGAGGGCGGCGCAAAGGACCGACGCCGCTCGCGCGAACGCCAGGATGTCGAAGCCGAGCTTGCGGCCGGCGGCCATGAGCACAACCCAGAGGAAGCTTGTGTAGCCTTCGACCCGCTCGCCTACATTGTACACAAGCCCCTTGCCCTCGGCAAAATGCTTCGCGTATCTGAATGCGATGAACGCATCATCGACCGTCATGCTCAGATGACCGGACGCCATCCAGAAGAAGAGACACAGACAAACGAAGACTACAATCCATACGACAAGAGACTTCTTCATGAAAAATCCAAATCCCTCTCGGTTCTCAACAAAATATCTCAACGAAGATTTTCCTGTCAAGCTTCAGAGAAACATTGGAGAGATTCCTTAGGGAGGATATCCGCTTAAATCCGCCATTCCGGTCGGTGGACAAGTTTTTCATGCAAAGTCGCAAGGCCGCCAAGGGATTTAGCAGGGTCAAAGCACAACATTAACCACCAAGGCACCAAGACACCAAGGAAAAGGAAAAGAGAAAAGGTTTTCTTTGTGCTTTTGTGCCTTGGTGGTTCAATCCCCTCTGTGAACTCTGAGTCCTCTGTGGCGAAAAGAAGGTTTGCCTGCGGCGGAGAAGATCAATCGGGGCTTTGCTCGGGGGAAACGTCGGTGCCGTAGGTGGGCTTCTTGTAGAGCACCCGCTCGAGCGCCCTCTGGTACACCGTCCATGACGATTCCGGGTCGCGGTCTTCCGAGAGCGCCCGCTTGATTACATCGACCTTCACGTCGAGGTCGTCGGCACGGTGCAGAATTTCCGCCTCCAGAAACATCGGCGGCCGCGGCGAGCCCCATTCGGTTTGACCGTGATGTGAAAGCAGCATGTGTTCGACGAGCATTCGCAGCTTGGGAGGGAAGCCGGGTATGCGCGCAATTACCTCGTCAACCATCTGGATTCCGATGGTGATGTGTCCGAGCAGGTTCCCCTCTTCGGTGTAGTTTATCGACGGCATGACTTCGAGCTCCTTCACCTTTCCGATGTCGTGAAGGATCGCCATCGTGATGAGCAGGTCGGCGTCCACGCCCTCGTAGTGCGTCGTCAGATACTCGCATATGCGCGCGGTGGAGAGTGTGTGTTCGAGCAGCCCGCCGACGCAGACGTGGTGTATGTTCCTTGCCGCGGGTGACGCCGCAAACTTCTTCGCGAAATCCTCGTCGAGGAAGAAACCTTCCAAAAGCGCCTTCAGGTGGGGATTATCCACGCTCTCGATGTACGACCGAAGCTCAAGCAGCATCTCCTCCGCGTCGTGCGCCGACTGGCGGAGGAAATCCGACAGGTCTATTTCGTCGGGCTCGCTCGTGCGAAGTCTGCGGACCACGAGCTGCAGCTCCTTATTGTACAGCTCCACATTCGCGTCCACCTTGATGACGTCGTTGTTTCTGAACGTCTCGTAGAATTCGATCGCGCTGTCCCACAGCTTGGCCGAGATGCTCCCGGTCTTGTCCTGCAGAATCATGCTGATATACGGCTTGCCGGACTTGGTGGTGAGGAGCTGCTTGGATTGGACGAGAAAGTGCGCAACTATCCTCTCACCTTCCGCCAGTTCGTTTATGTATCGCTTGCTCATAGGGCAAGGGTGAAGCGTGAATGCGTCAGGCAATCCGGATGAGTGCGCTCTTTTCCTTCATGAACTCCATGGCGTCAATCTCCGCCAGCGCCTTTCTTACGTCGCGCTCGAGCGCCTCGTGCGTCATCATGACGACCGGCACGTGCTTTCCCCGGTGCTGCGCTTTCTGGATTACCGACGCGATGCTTATGCCGTGCTTTCCAAGGATGCCCGATATCTGACCGAGCACTCCCGGCGTATCGAGAGCGGTAAAGCGAATGTAGTAGAGCGATGTGATTTCTTCGATGCTCCTCACCCTGCTGTCGTTCACGTAGGCGAACGGCCGGACGCGCAGCGGCGAACCGGATTGTATGTTCTTGCCGATGTCGATGAGGTCGCCGACAATCGCGCTGGCGGCGGGCAGCTTGCCGGCGCCTTTGCCATAGTACATTGTGGTGCCGACGACGTCGCCCTCGACCAGCAGCGCGTTGAACTCGTCCTTCACCGACGCCAGCAGCGAATCCTTCGACACGAGCGTCGGATGGACGCGTACCTCGATTTCGTCGCCCGTCCTCTTGGCGATTGCAAGCAGCTTGATGACATAGCCGAGTTCGTCGGCGTACTCGACGTCTTCGTGGGTGAGTCTGCCGATGCCCTCGACGTAAATCTCGGAGAGGTCCACGCGCGTATTGAATGCGATGGTGGCCAGTATCGCCAGCTTATGAGCGGAGTCGTGGCCCTCGATGTCGAGCGTGGGATTTGCCTCGGCGAATCCCTTTTTCTGCGCCTCCTTGAGCGCCCTGTCGAAACTCATCCCGTCGTAGGTCATCCGGCTCAAGACGTAGTTGCAGGTTCCGTTGACGATGCCGTAGATGCCGCTTATGCTGTTCCCGGCCAGTCCTTCCCTGAGCGCCTTGAGAATGGGGATGCCACCCGCGACGCTGGCCTCGAAGTAGAGGTCCACTCCTTTTTCCGACGCCAGCTCAACCAGCTCGGCCCCCTGTTTTGCCAGGAGCGCCTTGTTCGCGGTGACGACGTGCTTGTGGCTGTTCAGCGAATCGACTATGTATTCCCCCGCGGGTGAATAGCCGCCGATGAGCTCGACCACGATGTCCACGGAGGCGTCGTTTATCACTTCCGTCGCGCTCTTTGTGAACACTCCGTCGGGGACGCCCAGTTGTTTGCGCCGGGATTCGTCGGTGTCGGCGGCTTTTCGGACCGCCAGCCTTACTCCCGTTCGCCGCGAGATTTCCTCGAAGTGTTGCGTCAATGTTTCGTACACACCCGAGCCGACGACGCCCAGGCCGATTATGCCGATCCCTATTTCTTTCATGTTATTGTGCCTCGCTCAAGCAGTCGGCGACCCTGCTCAGACCTTCGCGGATGTTTTTCTCCGACGTGGCGAACGAGAAACGTATGCGCGTTGAGTCGCCGAAGTCGGTGCCCGGCACGGCGGCCACTCGGGCTTTTTCGAGCAGTGTCTTGCACAGGTCGTCGGCGGTCCTCACGACGGAGCCCTGCACTTTCTTGTCGATGAACGCCGCCATGCTCGGGAAATAGTAGAACGCGCCCTCGGGCAGGGGAGTGCTGTCTTTCAGGCATTCGTTGAGTCCCTCGGCCAGTATCCTTCTGCGTTTGTCGAACTCCCGCAGCATGTTCTCCACGAACGCATAGTCGCCCGTCAGCGCCGCCATCGCCGCCTTCTGCGAAATGGAGCAAGGGTTGGAGGTCGATTGGCTTGTGATGTTGCCTATCGCCTTTATGTAATCCGCGGGCCCCGCCGCGTAGCCGATGCGCCAGCCGGTCATCGAATACGTTTTCGACACGGCGTTGACGGTGAACGTGAGTTCTTTGAGGGCCTTATCGAACGACGCTATGCTGTGGTGTTCGTTTCCGTCGTACAGTATCTTCTCGTAGCACTCGTCCGAGAGGATCAAGATCCGGCGCCTGAGGGCGACGTCTCCGATGGCCTCAAGCTCGCTCCTGCTGTAAACGGCGCCCGTCGGGTTGCACGGGCTGTTGAGCACGAGCATCTTCGTCTTCGGTGTGATGGCGGCCTCGAATTGCTTGGCCGTCATCTTGAAGTCGGTCGTCTCAACCAGCTTCGGCGCGCCTCCGGCCAGGCAGACCTGTTCGGGATAGCTCACCCAGAACGGCGACGGAATCAGGACTTCGTCGCCCGGGTCGCATACGACCTGGAATATGTTGTAGATAATCTGCTTCGCTCCGCAGCCAATGGAGATCTCCGAAGTGTTGCAGTCGAGCCCGTTGTCCCTCTTGAATTTCGCCGCGACCGCGTCCTTCAATTCGGGCATGCCCGAGGCAGCCGTGTACTTGGTGAACCCCGTCCTTATCGCTTCGATTGCAGCGTCCTTGATGTGTTGGGGCGTGTCGAAATCGGGCTCGCCCGCTCCGAACCCTATCACGTCTATTCCCTCGGCCCTCATCGCCTTGGCTTTGGCTGTGATGGCGAGCGTGGAGGAAGGTTTGAGGCAGCGCGCTCTCTCCGAAAGGGCCATGTGTTCATCCCTTCCTTTCCCTGGCGGCGGAAGGAGCGGTTTCGCCCGCCCTGCCCGTCTCCATCATCGTTCGTATCCCACGCAGCGCCTGCCTTATTCGGTGCTCGTTCTCGACGAGCGCCAACCTCAGGTACCCTTCCCCGACTGTCCCGAACCCTACGCCGGGCGAGGTCGCGACGAGCGCTTCTTCCAGAAGGAGTTCAGAGAATTTCATCGAACCGAGCGGCCTGAATTTCTCCGGAATGGGCGCCCAGACGTACATCGTGGCCCTCGGGAGAGGGACGTCCCATCCCATATTGTTCAGGCCGTTCACCAGGACGTCTCGACGGCGGCTGTAAATCTGAATCTGTTCGTCAACGTACGATTGATCTCCCTTCAAGGCGGCGATTGCAGCCACCTGGATGGGGGTGAAGATGCCGTAGTCGTAGTAGCTTTTCAGTTTGGCCAGCGCGGCGATAATGTGTCGGTTCCCGAGCGCGAAGCCGACGCGCCAGCCCGGCATATTGTATGTCTTCGACAGCGAGTAGAATTCTATTCCGACATCCTTTGCGCCCTTTGCCTGGAGGAAGCTCGGAGCCTTATATCCGTCGAAGCACATCTCGCTGTAAGCCAAATCGTGCACGATCAGTATCTGCTCCCTCTTCGCAAACTCGACAACCTCCTCGAAGAACGCCAGGTCGACGACCTGCGTCGTAGGGTTGTTGGGATAGCTGAGAATCAAAATTTTCGGCCGAGGATACACTTGGTGCGTCACCTTCGAGAGGTCGGGCAAAAAGTTGCTCTCGGCGGTGAGGGGCACCGACTGCAGATGCCCACCCGCGATCACCACGCTGTAGTAGTGTATCGGGTAACTCGGGTTGGGCACGAGGACCATGTCGCCCTCGTCGAGTATGGCGAGGAAGAGGTGACAGATGCCCTCCTTCGAGCCGATGACGGCTATCGCTTCGGTCTCGGGGTCGAGTTCGACTCCAAACCGGCTGCCGTACCATTCGGTGATTGCCCTTCTCAGGTGCGGAATGCCGCTGGAGGCCGAATACCTGTGAGACTTGGGGTCCTGCGCGACCTCGCACAGCTTCTCCACTACGTGTGGCGGCGCGGGTTGGTCGGGATTCCCCATGCCTAGGTCGATCACGTCCTTGCCCGCCCGACGCGCGTTCAGCTTCATCTGGTTGATGCGCGCGAACATGTAGGGCGGAATCTTTTCCATGTGCTTTGAAAAAAAGCGCACCGGTATCTACTCCTCCTCCAATACTGCGAGCACCTCGCCCACTTTCACCGTCTCTCCCTCGTCGGCCACTATCTCCGCCAGGACGCCCGACCTCGGAGACGGCACATTGAAGGTGGCCTTGTCGGTCGTCATCTCCACGAGGTCGTCGCCTTCATTGACCTCGTCGCCTTCCTCGAAATGCCAGAAGGAAACGGAGGCCTCATCTCCGGCATCCTCGCCTAAGTCGGGTAGTTTCACTTCGTACATTATTCTCCTCCGCCAGAAAGATCAGCGTGATTGTGCCTCTCTTGTCACTTCTGCCGCATTGTGAGAACTCCGCACGAACGGCCCCGATGCGACCGCCTTGAAACCCATCCGCAAGCCCAGCAGGCGGTAGCGCTCGAACTCGGACGGCTCGACAAAGGCGGCCACGGGCAGATGGTCCGGCGACGGACTCAGGTACTGCCCGATTGTGAGAATGTCGCACCTGGCGCCCCGCAAGTCGCTCATGACGGCCTCGACTTCTTCGCCTCGCTCGCCCAGGCCCACCATCAGTCCCGATTTCGTGAGCATGTCGGGCCGAAACCGCCTTGCGAGTCGGAGCACGGCGAGTGATACGCGATAGCTCGCCTCGGGCCGCACTCTGGAATAAAGCGACGGAACCGTCTCGACGTTGTGATTGAATACATCGGGCCCGGCGTCCACGACCGTCCGGACCGATTGTTCGCGTCCCTTGAAATCGGGGACGAGCACCTCGACCGCCGCCTGCGGATTCAGCCTTCTGAGAGCCTCGATTACCGCGGCGAAATGCGCAGCCCCTCCGTCTTCCAGGTCGTCTCGCGTGACCGATGTCACCACCACGTGCCGCAGTTTCATCTCGCCCGCGGCCAGAGCCAGTCGTTCCGCCTCCGATTCATCCAACGGCGCCGGCACGCCTCCCTCGACCGCACAGAACCGGCACGAGCGCGTGCACACGTTGCCCATTATCATGAACGTGGCCGTTCCGCTCGCGAAACATTCGCCCGTGTTGGGACAGTGCGCGCTGCGACACACGGTGTTGAGGCGGTATTTTTCCAGCACGCCCCGTGTGAAATCGGCCCGCGGGCTCGCGGGCAGCCTCTTCTTTATCCAGGGCGGAAATTTGCTTTTTACCTGCGGCATCCGGATCTTCCGTATTGGCTATCAGTTCATTGCTGTAAGGGCGCACGGCCGCACGCCCCTGCGAGAATAAGTCAATGTCCAAAAACAAGTTCAATAGCGCCTTAGTCTAGCACAGCAAAAATGCAAATGCAACCATCTTGCCGGGCGCGCGCTATCTCACCATACAGAGCGCATAGCGTCTTTAACCATCTTCGTTCTTGACAAAATATAGCACTTTGCGGATTTTCCTGTCAACGGCGGAATGATTGGAAGTCTAACAATATTTTCGCGCTTCCCGGTGGCCACTTGAAAAGTTCTGAAAGGGAATGGTAGAGTAGTAATCGCTCCGTAAGGGAAGCAAGAGAGGACGCCAAATGCGATGAGCATCCGGTTCGAAAAATATTCTCGCATAACGAAGTTTCTCGACCCTGCCCAGAACTTCGAGGAAAACGAGCGGCCGACCGAGATACGTGTTGACCCACTCACCGGTCGAACCGCGCGCGTGCTGCATTTCCCCATACGCATGCTGTCGAGGCCGGACCTGACGGAAATCGTTGAGCGCTCGCTGGAGTTCGGCTGCCCGTTTTGCCCGCAGATGAGAGAGATGGTCACGCCCAAGTTTCCGGCGGAGCTGACGAAGAAAGAGCGAATCCGGCAGGGCGACGCCGTCGTGTTTCCCAACATGTTTCCCTACGACACGTTCAGCGCGGTGGCAATATTCTCCGACGAGCACTTTAAGCCCCTGGCCGAGTTTGCGCCGGAACTGCTGCGCGACGGCTTCCGTGCGTCGCAGGAGTATCTGGCCTCCGTGAAGAAGGCCAATCCGGACGCCTCCCGATATTGCACCATAAACTGGAATTATATGCCGCTCGCCGGCGGAACGATCATACATCCGCATCTTCAGATAATCGCCGGAGAGGGCGGGACGAATTATCATCGCTCGATTCTGGATGCGAGCAGGAATTATGCGGCCGAAAATTCCGGGTGCTATTGGGCCGACCTCATCGAGGAGGAGTCGAGGCGGGGCGAGAGGTTCATCGGCAAACTTGGGAAGGTGACCTGGCTGACCAGCTTCGCGCCCAAGGGGTTCATCGACATAACGGCGGTGTTCGAGCGAACGCCGGCCATCGCGGACATCGACGTTTCCGATTGGACGGATTTCTCGCGAGGGCTCTCGGCGGCGATGAAATACCTGGACAGCCAGGGCCTCTACAGCTTCAATATGGCCATGTATTCAGGTTTGGGAGAGGACCATTTCTGGACGCACGCCAAGCTGATTCCCAGAGCGCTCCTTCCGCCGATGAACACGAGCGACATCAATTATTTCAACACGCTTCACGACGAGGTTCTGACGATTTTCGAGCCGGAGCAGACCTGCGCCGAAGCAAGGGCATTTTTTGCCGAGATGGCGTGAACGGCTGTCGGACTGGGAGAGGAAATTCTCGGCGGAGAGTCACGAGCTTCCGAAAGGAGATAACTTCATCATGCCCCGTCGCAAGACCACACCGGAATTTAGAAAATGCCAATGCGGACAATCATGGAAGACTCGGGACGATTTTCTTCACGACGGGAAAGTGAAGATAGTGGGCTATCAGCCCGATTTCGTGACGGCCAAGTACAACCACTTTTTGTTTCAGCATCGCGCGAAAAACTGCGGCCGGTTCTTCGGCGTGAGGGCGTCCGACTTCGGCGACCTTCGCGAGAAGGAGTGTCCCAATGAACTCTGCACGGGGCAAGAGGGGTGTCCGGGGTACTGCCTGAACACGTTCGACCTACGGATCTGCTCGGTGACGTGCCGCAACGCAACCGATCGGATGCTAGCCTCGAAGCTCCGGAGCCGCCGCATACTGAGGGGCTTGAAGTCGGCGGCGGCAGGTGCCCGCCATCGTGGCAAGGGCAAAGCCAGGTCAGCGGCGGCGCGTGCTAAATAGCGAATTTCATTAACTTTTCGGTAGTAACGCCAGCCTTCCTGAACGTTCGGTATGCATTCCCGGCCAAATTTATCCTCTTCCTCAACTGACCAGCCTGCCGTGAGATATGGCCCCAATAACGTCTGTGGCGGTCACGATGCCGACCACCTTACCGTCCCTTAAGATGGGCACCCGGTGGACGCGATGCTCATGCATGGTCCTGCATATCTCATTCACCGGAGTCGACTCGGCGGCGGTATAGAGGCGGGTGGACATGATCTCCTCGACCCAGAGGTGTTTGAAGGATACTCCCTCGGCCTCCTCCGTGTTGAGGGCGGAGGAGAAGAGCTCGTAGATTTCCTGATATTCGAGGTTAGCGCCGAGAGTGCGTACCTCCTCCCTGATCAGGTCGCGCATTGAGACCATTCCGACCATTTTTTCTTCCCCGTCTATCACGGGAACGCCGGTAATCCTCTTATCGGCAAGCAGCTTCAAGAGGTCGCGGATGGACGCCGAGACGTCTATCGTGACGACTTCGCGCGTCATGATGTCTTTCGCCAGGAGCATTTCGAACCTCAGCTTCCAAATCGGTAAGTGGCGCCCATCAGGTCGAGTATCGAGAGCAGAAAATCATTGGCCCTGATGCGGCAGAGCCCGCCACGCGCGCACGCTCGTTCTCCGAAGCTTGTCACGCCATCCACGAGAACTCCCTCGCCGTGTATCAGCACGGGCACGGGGTCGGCGCTGTGTTCACGGATTGCCGACGGGGTGGAATGGTCGGCCGTGATCGCGATGTAGGTGTCCTGCGGGTCGTCGAGGCCGTCGATTATCTTTTGAAGCATGTTATCGGTGCGTTCGATGAACGCGAACTTTTCGCGTGGTTTGTTGTCGTGGGCCATGAGGTCCATTCCCTTGATGTGGGTGGCGACGAAATCGGCCTCCTTCAGGCCCTGGAGTGTCAGCCGTGCCTTCTCGTCCAGGTCCGTATCGACGTTGGCCGTGAGCTTTTCGTTGGTCAGCACGGTGAAGCCCGCCATCTGGGCAATTCCGGCGACGGTGCTCTCTCCGGTGACACAACATCCTTTGATGTTGAACCTCTCGGCGAGGCTCCGCATCTTGACGGCCATGCCGGCCCCCCGGGTGATGACTATGTTGGCGGGAAGCAGGCCCTTTTCCACGCGCTCTTTGTTCAGGTCATGGTCTTTGAGTATGTGGTACGACTTGCGCACGAATTCGTTGACAAGGCGGGCGGTTTTCTCGGCCAGGGGTTGACCGGGCCGTTTCGATTTCACTTCTTGCACCGGTTCACCTTCGTTTGCCGGTCCAGGGTCGGAGTTGGTTATCTCCGCCGAGAGCCGTCCTCCGCCGAGCACGAGGACGGCGCGGTGTTCGGTGGCGCGCTTGAATACGGCGTTCATCCCATCGCCCAGCGGCATTCCATCCAAAGCTGCCGCGAGCGGCTCCGTGTGTCTGATTCGGCCGGCGCGGCGGTTCAGCACAATGAAATTTTCATCGACGGTCGCGAAGTTGCATCGAAGCGCGACGTCTCCCGGCTTGAGATGGATCCCGATGCCTGCGGCTTCGATGGGGCCCCGTCCCCAGTACACCTTCAGCGGATTGTAGCCGAACAGCGCGAGGTGTCCCACGTCGGTGCCGACCCGGATTCCGGGCGAGAGCGGGTCCATCAGGCCGGTGATTCCGCCCCGTGCCAGCGCGTCGAAGCAGGGCGTGTGGGCGGCCTCAAGCGGTGTCATTCCGCCGAACACGTCGAGCGGGCGGTCGCCCAGACCGTCGAGTATCAGCATGACGGCTTTGCGGATTTTCTTCATGGCGTTTTCCCTGTCTTAAAACGTTCAACAGCAAGTTCTGCCAGCCGAACGACTTCCTCGGCCAGTTTCGGTTCTCCGTCGATTTCGAGCGGGATGTTGTCGGCGTACACGACCCTCAGGTTCGCCTCGAGGCCGAGCGCGGTGGCCACGTCGATAGCCGCCGCCTTCACCTCGGTCAGCAACACTGTAGGCCTGCGGCTCTTGATGGCCTCTGCGATATCGGCCCGCAGCTTCGGCCGGTTCGACAGGTGATGGCTGACGGCCACGACCTCGCAGCCGAATTCCCGCTCCAGGCTGTTCCGAATAATTTCGCCTGCGATTTTGGGTGCCGTTGTCGCCAGGAGCACCCTCTCGTTCTTGATGTCCCCGAGCGGCTTCGGTCTGAATACGGTCTTGACCACTCTTGCCGACGGGTTCAGCGCGCGTATGCAGTCGAACATAGCCGATATCTTCTTCGGGTCGGCCATCGGCTCCTCGCACATCGTGAGCACGCAGAGGTCGGTCTTGCGGATGCGGTAGGGGCCCATGTAATCCGTAATGTATTCGAGCGGCTGATGCGCTCCGACGGCCATCGCCCAGCCGTCGGTCGCGACGGGCGGCATCGACGCGCCGCTCCCCTCGAATATCACGAAGTCGGCAGGGAGCGTGTTGGCGACGCGGGCTCCCTCGGGAACGACCGAGGTGAACACGACGCCCGCAAATCCGCCCCCGCAGCGGCGGCAGCCTATGGTCGTCAGCCGCGTCATGAGCGCGTCCTCGTAATGGTCGCTGGCGGCGTGCTTGCCCTTGCGGCTCTCCGCCAGCAGGTGCTCGGGCGTGATGTGGATCTCCTCGCCGTGGATAACCTCCGGCTGGGGCGGTCCGCCGCGTCCCATCGTGACGATGCAGGGTTTGTAGTCGGCCTCGATTGCTTCCTGTCCGCTCAGAACGCGGGCGATGTAGGCCGCCAGCGCCGTCTTGCCTACGCGCTTGCCGGTGCCGCCGACGGAGAGCGAGGGCTTCGCGCAAATCTTTTCGTATCGGGGAGGAGTGAACCGAAAGTCGGCCCCTTCGTAGGATACGTCGTGGCCGAGTATCAGGTTGGCGAACTCGAACCGCCTTCGGTAGCTGACCACGGGCTCGTCGCTCAGGTCCACGACCACGTCGGGCCGAAACCGGTCGATCGCGCCTGAGATCGCCGCAAGCGGGTTTTCATCGATGACCACCGGCAGGCCGAGCTCTTTCAGGTCTTCGGGCGAGCCTATCTTCTCCATCCCGCCTATGAATACGGCCGCGGCGGCTTCATACGAGCGGCTTTGCGAAACTTCGGAGATACCGTCCCGATTGACTGGAATGTAGTGTTCTCCGTCTATCAGGAAGAGAGCTTTCATCTGGCTTTCCTGAGGGGGGGCTTGTCGTGGCTCCTGACGAAGGCGGTGAGGTGTTGTACGATGGTGGCCACCGTCTGGTCGAAGTTCTTGCTTTCAAAAACGGGCACGTTGTGTTTGTGGGCCTGCTCCACGACGAAATCCTGTATCTTCCGTATCGAGTCGAAGTTGTCGAGATATTTCTCCGCGCCTCGGGTGGAAGCCTGCTGGCCCCGAAGGTGGAAGCGTTCGCGGTGAATGTTTTCGTCCTCGGTGGTTATCACCATCCTGAACACGAGCGCCTTATCGCCATAGTCCCTCTTCAGGAACCCCGGCACAAGGTGCACGCCGTCTATTATTGTGCTTATCTTCTCGTTCAGCGCGCGGTCCATCAGCGCGTATATGCCCGCCGAGACGCGCAGAGCCTGTTCCATGAACGCTGCAATGACTATGTCGTCCTGGACGCCCTTGGGCAAGTCGAACGATTTCCAGGCGTCGAACGACGACCTGTGGATGGTCGGCATCAGCTCCGGCGAGAACATGATGCGCATGACCTCCCTGACCGAATCCGTCGAGATGACGCGCGTTATGCCAAGGCGATGCGCAAGCTCGACCGCTATCGTGGACTTGCCCGTACCGGCGGTCCCGCCCAGCAGGATGATGAGCGGGGTGGCGGGGTTCTTGAGGCGCCGCCAGAGCAGATAACGATTTGCGTACGAGGAGCCGTACTTTTTTCGGAGCGTATTGACGGTCAGGTCGCGAAGCTCGTCGCGGCTGACCTCTCGGCCGCGGCGGCGCAGGAGCGCTTTCTCAATTGTCACCGCCAGTGAATGAGATATATTCGGCTCGATGCCGGAGGCCTCAAGCGACTGCGAGAGTATCCCCTTTGAGAAGGGCACGCCCGACTTGTCTCCCATCACGAGAATGGGAGAGGAGACCTTCTTCCAATCGAGGTATTTATTGGCCATATCCTGGTCGTGCTCGCTGCGCAGGAGGTCAGAGACGATTCGTCTGAGCTGGCTCTTGTCGACGCGCGCCGATTTCCTCTTCATCAGGCGCTCCTCGACCTTCTCGGCCAGCCGGTAAGCCTCGTCGGGTTCCAGGCCGATGGCGAGCAGTCCTTGCGACAATATTCCCTTGGAAAACGGGAACTGAGTGTCTTTGCTCACCACCAGAGGGTATTTGTTTCTTTGTGTTTTCATACGCTGAAACGGTTTGGAAATCCCCGCGTCTCAGTCAAGTCTAGCATAGGCTCGACCGACGTGTCAAAGCACGGGATTAGAGGTTTGGGAGAGTTTGTCGGCGCACGTTTCAAAGAACGAAAAAAGGGCTTAAGCCTTGACAAAGCATCTTTGGTTTGTTATGTTTTTTATCGACCTCAGTCGAATCTCTCAGGTGTTGAAGCTCTCATTTTTTCGGTATCGAAGGAAAAGAGCTTTCCATGACTCAGCACCGCGGGCTCTTGCCCTGGCTGCTCCAACGGATAACGGGCGCCTACCTCGTCTTCGGCATGGCCGTCCACATCATCGTGCTTCCACTCGGCAAGGGAACCATAACGTTCGAAAGCGTCTCCGCGCGCCTTCAACATCCATGGTGGGCGACGTTCGACTTTCTCCTCCTTGCCGTGTGCGTGTACCACGGCTTCAACGGGCTGTGGTCGGTCTTCCTTGATTTCAACCCTTCGCCGGGGCTGCGCAGGGGTGTCGGCTGGGGGCTTGCATTGTTCGGGCTGATCTGGGTTGTGTTCGGCATCTTCGTGTTGGTTCCTTTCGCGAAATAGGGGGCAGGCGTGAGCTGGCTCAAGGACTTTCTGCTGAACAGACACGAGGGACAGCCGTCGTTCGGGCTTCAGCGGATTACGGGCATCCTGCTTGCCGTCTATCTTATCCCCCATGTCTTCCTGAACGGATACGCGCTGATGTTCGGGGCGGAGAAATACGACACGGCGACCGAGATGGCGCAGAAGCTTCACTGGCTGGAGCTGCTTATAATCCTCGGAGTCGCCTTCCACATGTTCAACGGCATCCGCATCATAGCGGTTGATTTCTTTTCGGCCACGCGCAGCCGCAAGCGCCTGTTCTGGATCGCGAGCGGGCTCACGGCGGTTGTGATGATCTACAGCATCTACGTGTACATCCCGAAGATGTTCGGACACTGAGTGCGAACTGAGGCACGGATGAAATACCATAACGTCATAATAGTCGGCGGAGGTCTGGCCGGGCTGAGGGCGGCGCTTGAGGTCAACATGAACAACCTGCGCGCCGCAGTGCTGTCGAAAGTCTATCCCATCCGCTCTCATTCAATCGCGGCGCAGGGCGGCATCAACGCTCCGCTGGGCAATCACCCGCGAGGGGGCCACGACACGTGGGAGCGACACGCTTTCGATACCGTCAAAGGCAGCGACTACCTTGCCGACCAGGACGCCGTCGTGCGGATGGTACAGGACTCCTCGACGCGCATCATCGAGATGGAGCACTGGGGCTGCCCCTTCAGCCGGACTCCCGACGGAAAGATTGCGCAGCGTCCCTTCGGAGGAGCGGGCTTTCCGCGTACCTGTTTTGCGGCCGACAAGACCGGCCACATGCTGCTGCACACGCTCTTCGAGCAGGCGGTCAAGTACGAGCAGGCGGCCGAGCGGGGTGAGTTGAAGATATACAACGAATGGCTCGCGACCGCGCTCGTCGTCGAGGACGGCGTGTGCCGGGGCGTGATAGCGCTCGAATTGGCGACCGGTCAGCTCGAGGCGTTCAAGGCCGACGCGGTCGTGTTCGCCACGGGCGGGGCGGGCAGGCTTTACTCCAACTCCACAAACGCGCTCATCAACACCGGCATGGGCATGGCCTTACCGTATTGGGCGGGCATTCCGCTCAAGGATATGGAATTTATCCAGTTCCACCCCACGACGCTCTTCGGCTCGAACATTCTCATGACCGAGGGTGCGCGGGGAGAGGGCGGATACCTTACGAACAACAAGGGGGAACGCTTCCTCGCCAATTATCCCGACAGTAGCAAGCTGATGGAGGTGGCTCCCCGCGACATCGTGGCGCGAAACATGACGACCGAAATGCTCGAAGGACGCGGGTTCGAGAACGCGTACCTGCATCTGGACCTCAGGCACCTGGGAGAAGAGAAGATCGCAACCCGCCTCCCCGGCATACGCGACATAGCAAGGAAATTCCTCGGCGTCGATCCCGTCGACGAACCTGTGCCGGTTCAGCCGGGGCAGCACTACACGATGGGCGGAATCGACTGCAACAAAGATGGGGCCTCGAGGGTGAAGGGCTTCTACGCGGCCGGCGAGGCATCGTGCGTGAGCGTGCACGGCGCAAACCGGCTGGGCGGCAATTCGCTGCTTGAGACGATCGTGTTCGGAAAGATCGCCGGAGACCACGCCTCCGAGTACGTGTCGGGAAAATCCGATGCGGGCGCCGGCGACAAAGCGCTCGAAGAAGCCCTTGCGCGGGAAGAAGAGAAACTTAAGAAACTGCTCGGTTCCGGCGGCTCGGAAGACCCGTCCGTCATCAAGGAAGAAATGCAAGCTACTATGCGTGACAAGGTCGGGATATTCCGCACCAGGGAGAGCTTGGCGCAAGCGGCGGAAAAGCTTAGGGAACTGCGGGAGCGCTACAACAAGATACGGCTGAAGCACACTGGCCGCACGTACAACTACGATCTCATGTGGAATATCGAGCTACAAGGGAGCCTCGACGTCGCGGAGGCGGTTGTCGCCGGAGCGCTCGCGCGCGAGGAGAGCCGGGGCTCCCAATTCCGCCGCGATTTCCCTAAGCGCGACGACGACAAGTTCCTCAAACACACGCTCGCGTATTGCACGCCCGACGGACCGAGACTGGAGTACAGCGACGTCACCCTCGGCTACTGGGAACCGCAGGAGAGGAAATATTAGAGGTTATCCCAATGGGAACAAGAACCCACGACCGACGATCGCTCCGGTTGCGGCATCACGATTATGCTCGTCCCGGCGCCTATCTTGTGACGATCTGTGCACGAGATCGGCGCTGCGTGTTTGGGGAAGTAATGGATGGAGCCATACGGTTGAATGTCTCAGGGCGGATTGTTGCGGACAGTTGGGAGTGGTTGTCGCGACAATACCCTTATGTAATCACGGACATTTCAGTCATCATGCCAAACCATTTGCATGGAATCATCATGATCACCGAAGATTGTAGGGGCGGTTCGCGAACCGCCCCTACAAGGAAACAAAAACCGCTGGGACGGCTAATCGGGGCATTTAAGACCATATCAACCAAACACATCAATCAAATCCGCAACACACCTGGCACCCGCATTTGGCAACGCAATTATTATGAACATGTGATTCGAAACGAAGAAGAACTTGACAAGATCAGAGAATACATTCTCGGTGATCCAGCCCAATGGGCCTTCGACCGGGAAAACCTGCTGGCTGAGAAGAGGCAAAGCGAACAAGAAAATGAAATAGACAATATACTGGGAAGGGCGCAGCATGCTCCGCCCCTACAGATGTAAGACCTGGAGCCGTGACGATGCCGTAAATGTCTCTTTTCTTCTTAGCGACGGACAACCAAAAAAACAATTACTCAAGGAAGAGGAAAGCGTGGCTGATCTAACGTTCAAGGTGTTCAGATTCGACCCCGCCGCCGACGGCGCGCCCCGGTTCGATACGTGTCGGGTGCCGCGTTTCAAGAAGGGGTTGACCGTGCTGGAGGGGCTCTTCTATATCCAGGAAAAACTGGACGGCTCACTTGCGTTCAGGGCGTCATGCCGCGAGGGCGTGTGCGGCTCGTGCGCGATGCACATCAACGGTAAATACCGGCTCGCCTGCGAGACGCAGGTGGCCGACCTGGGCTCGGACACGGTCACAGTGCAACCGCTTGGCCATCTCCGGGTGCTGCGCGACCTCGTCGTCGATATGGAGCCGTTTTTTGCGAAGTACAAGTATATTAAACCGTTCCTCATGCCCGGCAGCCCGCCGCCTGAGCGTGAACGGCCGCAAACCGTCGGCGAGCATGCGAAGGTGATGCCGTCGATAGACTGCATCCTGTGCGCGTGCTGTCATGCTTCGTGCACCGTCACGGGCACCGACCCCGAATACCTCGGCCCGGCCGCGCTCCTGTGGGCCGACCGATTCGCGCGCGACTCACGCGACAACGCCGTGGACGAACGGCTCAGGCTGGTTGACCAACTGCACGGCGTCTGGCGCTGCCACACCATCTTCTCCTGCCAGGAAGTCTGCCCCAAGGACCTCGACCCCACCGGCGCCATCGCCGACCTCAAGCGCCTGGCGATCAAGCATAAGCTGTTTGGTGGCTGAAAACAAGAGAACATGGGTCATCTAATCGTGAGATTGAAACCTTTTATTTTGTCTGCCTATGCGTTGGCTTTAGGGATGTCGGTCCTGAGTGGCTTTCTTGCTTTGCTTTGGATTGGTGACAAATCGGATCCCGACCTATGGGGAACGGTTCTTTCTGTCGGCATGATTCTATGTGTTGTGGCTGTGATGACGATACTCATTCCCATGGAGAAAGAAGGATGGCGTGGGCCAGCCATAGTGCTAATGTTGGTTGTCACGCCTTTGTATTTCCTCCTATTTTCTTCACGTGTCTCAGGTTCCGGTCTTTTGTGGGGTGGCATCTGGATATCAGCGGCATCTGTTGCCGTCATCATAAAATTGCTCATGAAAAGGGATAAATAGAATATCTGCCGATTCCGGTCAGCCCCGGTATGCCAGATAGACACTGCCCACCAGGAGTATGGCGGTTGCAATGAGGGCCGCCCAGTCGCGAGGACGCATTCGGAGTTGGATGTAGAAGGTGCGTTTTTTGCCCGAGCCGAAGCCGCGAGCCTCGAGCGCCATGGCCATCAGGTTAGCGTTTCGTATCGACACGAGGAAGATGGGGGCCATCAGCGGGATGTAGGCCTTCATGCGTTTCCACAATGAGCCCGCGGCGGGGTCGAGCCCACGGCTCTTCTGAGCCTCGACCACCGTCGCGCCCGTGCCGGCGAACGTCGGCACGAGCCTCAGCGCGGTCGAGAACGCGAAGCACATCACATAGGGCACGCCCAGCTTGACGAGCCCGATCGTGATTTCCTCGTTCCGCGTCGTCGCAAGGAATGTGATTCCCGCTATCAGGATTGCGTCTATCTTGATCGCCGTCAGCACGCCGAAGACGACCGACTCGCGCCGTATGAACAGCCACAGGACCTCTTCCCCGCGCGGGATGATTCCCCATATCAATATTGTGAAAACGGTTATTATCAACAGGAACATGCGTATCCGGGCGACGACGGGCCAGCTCCGGGCGACGGTCACGCATACAGCGACAAGCGCCAGCACGCCGAGCGCATGAGGTACGGTCGAGGGAACGAGCGCGATGACGAATGAGGCCAGCAGTATCAGAATCTTCGCGCGCGGGTCGAGTCGGTGGACCGGCGTATCTTTCGGTTCATAGAGGTACGGATTCATTCGTCGTCCTTTTCTTCTCGCTTCTTTCTCACGAATTTTATCCAGTCCGCATTCTGCGGGTCCTCGTCCAGATTGATGACCGTCTCCGTGCACCGCAGAAATTCCTCGACCGACAGGATTGTTGTCCCCATCTCGTTGCTGAAGCGGACGATCTGCGGCGCGATGATGTCGGCCTGCGCGAGCAGGTCCTCGCGCGCGAACACGTCGCGCGTGGGGCCGTCGGCCACGACTTTGCCCTCGCTCATCAGGATGGTCCTGTGAGCGTACTGCGCGGCTATCCACATGCAGTGCGTGATGATGACGATGGTGTGGCCGCTCTCGTTCAGACGCTTGACGAGCGACATCATCCCTTTGAGCTCGCCGTAGTCCAGGCCCGTTGTGGGCTCGTCCATCACTATCGCGCCCGGCCTCGTCGCCAGCACGGAGGCGACGGCCACCTTCTGCCGCAGCCCCTTGGTGAGCGTGAACGGGTCCTCGGAGCGGCGTTCCCACAGGCCGACCGTCTCCAGCGCGTCACGCGCCTGTTGTTGCGCCCGTTCGGATTCCATGCCGAGATTTTTCGGGCCGAACAGAACCTCGTCGAGGATGCTTTCCTCGAAAATCTGGTGGTCGGGATTCTGAAACACATAGCCGACGCGCCTTCCGAGTTCCGCGGCCGACATGCGGTTCGTGCCGGTTCCGCCGACTCTTACCTCGCCCCGCGTGGGCTTCAGGAGGCCGTTCAGATGCTTCGCGAGCGTCGTCTTTCCGCTTCCGTTCTGGCCCAGGATGGCGACAAATTCGCCCTCGCGAATCTGCAGGCTGACGCCGCGAAGCGCCTCGGTTCCTCCTTGATATGAGAAGTGGACGTCCTCGACTTCTATCAGCGGGCGTCCGTAGCAGCGCGTCCTCTCGGAGTCGGCCTCTTCAAGCTTTCGGCGGGCGTCGGCGGCCAGCCTGAAAGAATTCTTCTGCCAAATCTCTCTTGCTTCGTCCATGTCAAGCGGCGGTTCTCGTGCGCCGAGCCTCTCGAACAACTCGGTCAGTTGGAGCGGCATAATGCGGCATTCCTCGAGCAGCCGGGTATTGCGAAGGATTTCCTTGGGCGGGCCGACGGCGGCTATCCGGCCGTCTTGCATCAGGACGATTCTGTCCGCCCGTATGACCTCCTCGGTCTCGTGCTCGACGACGATAAGCGTCCGACTGCCGCGTTCGAACAGACGACGCGTGAGGTCGAAGACGCGGCGCTTGTTCTTCGGGTCGAGGTCGGTCGTTGGCTCGTCGAGACAGAGGATGCGTGGTTCGAGCGATAGGACCGACGCGATGGCGAGCAACTGCTTTTGTCCGCCCGAAAGCGTTGCCGGCTGTCTTCCGCGGAGAGAGTTTAGTCCCGTGAGGTCCAGCGCGCGGTCTATTCTGCCTTTTATCTCGTCTCTCGCAAGGCCGAGGTTTTCCGGGGCGAAGGCCACCTCCAGCTCGACCGCGGTCGAGAAAAGTTGCGACTCGAAGTCCTGGAACACGAGGCCGATGTGCGGGAACATATCCCTCACGGTTTTCTCACGCGTGTCCATTCCGTCGATTCTCACACGACCGCCGAGCGTGCCTTTGACGAGGTGGGGAATGAGGCCGTTCAGGGTGAAGCAGAGGGTGGACTTGCCCGCCTCGTTCGGCCCCATGATGACGACCATCTCGCCGTCGTCGATGTTCATGCTTATGTCTTGAAGAGCGTTATCGGAGGCGGAGCGATAAAGGAAGCTGAGTGATTCTATCTCGATGACTGGCAATGTCGCTTCCCGAGGGGTTTGCGTTTCAAAAGCGCGCCTACACCAGCAAGCATCCGAGCACCAGAATAATCATGAACGGCGTCACGCCCAGCGCCACCGAGGGGGTCGTCGCTCCCGTGCCGAAGGTGAACAGCGTAGTGCCGCCGATACCCGCCGATAGCGCCACGCCCACGACGAACCCGCCGACGACTCCCAGCCAGATGAGCGCGGTGCCCACCTTCGGGCTTCGGCCGCGTGGCCTGTCCCGCTCGTCCATGATGGCGAACCAGACGAGGTCCCATCGGTTCAGGCGGTTATAGAGCAGGCGCATCAACGGAACCCCGAGAACGAGGCACGCGAGCGTGTTGTTGACGGCGATTATGGGACCGATGGCCGCGAACGGCAGCAGCTTGAAAATCTCGAGAGTCCACGCTATCACCACCGCGCATGCAAGGCTGCTGAGCACGCAGACGAGGACAAAGTTCAGCACCTTTTTCCACGAATTGATCAGCAACTCCTCCTGCGAAGACGCGAGCCCCATGTGCGCCCACACCTTGTAGCCGAGCAGGCCATAGAAGAAGTTACCGAGGAAGCCGCACAGGGTCCCCAGGCCGAACGTGCCGAAGAAATCGCCGATGACGTTCCCGAATGCCGCTCCCCATGCGCCCGCAGGGCCGAAGAGGAGTCCGAACACCACGGGCACGACCGCGCCGGGCCTGAACTCGGTGAATCCCGGTATTATGGGAATGCCTTTCAGGGGGATGACGAGGGCGGCGTAGAAGGCGGCGGTCACTGCCACGAGGACGACCATCTTGGTGTACTTCCACATTGCGAAGACTTCTCTCAATGCGACGGCCCGCCTTTCTCTTGCCTGAACGGTTTCGCGAGCAAATCCGGGTGCGTGCTGAGAAACAAAGCGGAACGGCTGTGCCGGTTATCAATATATATGGCGCGGCAAAATTATGTCAAATCAAGTGGCGTGTTGCCCGAATGGTTCGGAGTCATTGCGAGGGAGAGCCACAGGCTCGACCGAAGCAATCCCGGGGGTGTCTTCCTCTTGCCATCGGGATTGCTTCGTCGCTCTAGCTCGCAGCCCTTTGCTCCTCGCAATGACGAGGCAGGAAACTCTATTGGGTGAGGAACCATCTGGGCAACACGCCCACTAGCCCTGAAACCCGAGACCGCCTCTGCTAGCTAGACATTAAAGGGCCGGTAGATTATAATAAGTTGAGATTTGTTAGAGGATTTGGACGACGAATAATATGCGTAAACTGCTCATCTTCTCAATTGCGGCGCTCTTTATCCCGCTGCTTATCCTCTCCGTTTCCGCCGAGGCCAGATTCGTTCGCGTCATCACCATAAATGAGGACATCATCAACCCGGTTGTCGCCGAGTACGTCTCGCAGGCGATAGACGGGGCCGAGAAGGACGGCGCTGAATGCCTCATCATCCAGCTCGACACGCCCGGCGGCCTGCTTGCGTCCACACGCATAATAGTCAAAGACTTGCTGAACGCAGAAGTTCCGGTCGTCGTGTACGTCGCTCCCAGTGGCGCCAGGGCGGGGTCGGCAGGAGTGTTCATAACGCTCGCGGCCAACATCGCGGCGATGGCTCCCTCGACCAACATCGGGGCCGCCCATCCGGTGGACCTCGGGGGCGATGGCGAGTCGTGGCGCAAGTCGATAAAAGACCTTGAGGACAAGATGAAGGAGATGGAGCGTCGGCAGAAAGAAGGCAAGCCGACGGAGGGCGAGCCCGGGCCTCAGGAGGGAAAGAAGGAGCAGCCGGCGGAGGAGCAAACGGGAGAAGAGGAGTCCACCGGCTCGACTCTGGGCGATAAGATCATGAAAGACACCATCGCGTGGGTGCGCGGCATCGCGCGCTTACGCGGCCGCAACGAAGAGTGGGCGGTCGAGGCCGTGACGAAGAGCGTTTCCATCACCGACACCGAGGCGCTCAAGGAGAACGTAATCGACCTCGTGTGTAAAGACCTCAACGATCTGCTTGAAAAGATAGACGGCAGAGAAGTCCAGCTTCCGAGCGGGACCGTGGTACTCCATACAAAGGGCGTCCGCATCGAGCGCATCGATATGACCACCCGGCAGAAGATACTCAACACCATATCCAACCCGAACATCGCATACATCCTTATGATGTTGGGATTTTTCGGCCTGCTCTTCGAGGTGACCCATCCGGGAATCGGATTCCCCGGCATAGCGGGCGCAATCTGTCTGATACTCGCGTTTTACTCGTTCCAGACGCTGCCGGTCAATTATGCGGGCGTGCTGCTCATTATACTCGCGCTCGTGCTCTTCATCGCCGAGGCGAAGGTGGCGAGTTACGGACTGCTGACCATTGGAGGGCTGGTGTGCATGACACTGGGGTCGATGATGCTGATTAACACTCCGTACGATTTCCTCAGGGTTTCCTATGGTGTCATTTTTCCGGTGGTATTCGTCACGGCCGCCATCGCCATTTTCCTGGTGACGCTCGTCGTGCGCGCGCACGCCAGAAGAAGCGTGGCCGGCCAGGAGGGTCTCGTGGGACTCATCGGGACGGCGGAGACCGACATATCGCCCGACGGTAAGG
>CAZSKP010000002.1:0-11806 GCA_964607485.1 uncultured bacterium
CACCTACATGGACACCAGGCACGGCAACTACTGGCAGAGGGCGTTCCCGCCGGAGCGCACGCTGGAGGAAATGGACAGGCTGGGGATAGGGTTCGTCGTGACGGGAAAGGCCCGTGACCAGTGGCTGGAAGAGCACGCCATTCCTCCCGATGCCAGGCACAGGTTCAAAGACATGGGCAAGCTCGCCGAAGGCGCCACGATTATTGCTGTTCGGAGCAAGGAATAGTTGTCAGTCGGCGAAATTATTAGTTGTCATTCTGAGCGCAGCGAAGAATCTCTCGTTGCGCAATGACATGCTTTGAAACTGAGATCCTTCACTTGGGCCTGTGGCCCTTCGTTCAGGATGACAGGAATGTGATATATTTCATGCTTCCCATGGTAAGTACACGCCGTAGCGTTACCTGTTCCTGATGGTCCAGATGTCATCCAGCTCGTGAATGCCTTTGCGGAGCTCGTCCGGATTCTTCGCGTCGAACGGTTCCGTCGGGATATTGATGAGGTAACTCATCTCGCTCAGGCCCATCTGGCCGTGCCACACCATCGGTGGTATGACGAGCAGCACGTCCTCGCCGTCTTCGCCGAGGATGAACTGACCATATTCGCCACAAGTCGGACTGCCGGGCCTGTCGTCGTACAGGCCTATCTTTGCCGTGCCTTTGACGATGAAGAAGTTGTCGGTCTGCTTCTGATGACAGTGCCACGCCTTGACGACGTTGCGGCGGCAGGAGGCGACGTACACCTGGCCGAACTTCATGAAATGGGGCGAATCGCAGCGGAGTATCTCGGTTACATATCCCCGGTCATCGGGATGACGCACCAAGGGAATCTTCTTCACACCGTCTATCATCTCCCGCTTCCTCCTGAAATGGCCCGCACAAATTCGGGAATCATTGCGCCGGAAACCGCATTCTATCAAAAACGCCGCCGGAATTCAATTTTCTCTTGTGAAATAACTTGAGTTAAAACGCCCTCCGGGATATTGGGGACAGACACCATATTTATAATCATAACATGTGTCATAAAAATATGTTTCATATCTTACTTGAAAGTATGAATGAGAATATTTATTGCCTTTCATGAAATATTTCCGTTAGTTCCGCTCATTTCGAGAAATCCAGGGAGTGGCAGGCCGATTTGGTGAAGCTGGTGAAGCTAAGGCACCCCATGAGATGTCGGCGTAATATATTAATAATACAATACTTAGATGATATAATGTGGTGTCTGTTCCCACATTGGAGGAATGATTCCAATCAGGAAGGCAAGCCGAAGGGTCAGCGCATCTGTTCTTTGACGGCGCGCACGACGCCGCCCGCTCGGAAGTCCTCGATCTTGCAGTAAGAGGAGCCCATCGCCCTCGCTATCCTCTGCGCCATCGAGGGGGAGGTGGAGGCGTTGCGGAAGACGGAGAACCTTCTTTCCTCGGTGTCGATGACAAGCGTCTTGATTCTCTTGTCGTCTCTTATCATCTTGGCGATTTCGAACAGCTCGTCCAGAAGCGCGGAATAGCCCGGTCCTTCGTAAGACCTGTCGCGCCTGACGCCCACGTTCGCCTCGCCGTCGGAGATGAGGACCATCAAGGGCATCGTGTGGCTGTCACGGCGCATGTGGTTCGCCAGCAGTTCGTGTGCCTTCAAAAGCCCGTGACCGAGAGGCGTCTTGCCGCCGGCGGGCAGGTCTTCGAGAAGCTTCTTTGCCAGGTCGATGCTGTTGGTCGGAGGGAGCAGCACCTCCGCCTCGTCTCCCTTAAACGTCACGAGCGCCACCCTGTCGCGCTTTTGATATGCGTCCAGAAGCAGGCTTATCATCGCCGCCTTGGTTTCGGTCATGAGGCGGGTGCCCATCGACCCGCTCGCGTCCACGACGAAGAGCAGCAGGCTGCCGGCTTTCATCTCGCGGACTTTCTCGCGGATGTCGGATTCCTCTATCGCTATCGCCACGTCGCGTCTTCGACGGTTCTTTTGATGGGGCGCGGCGGCGCGGATAGTGGCGTCGAACGCCATGTCGTCGTTGCGGCGCTCGGGCGTGCTGCGCACGTAGCGGCCCGCCTTCCGCAGGGTTCGCGTCGGCATGCGGCGGCCGCTCTTCTTGCGCACGGTTCGGTCCCTGTCGAGGAGGAGTGGCGGCACGCGGAACGTTTCGCCGACTCCGAACAGCCGCTCTTTGCATTTCTTGTCTCGCGCCTCGCCCTCGTTTCCCAGCATCTGGCTGTCGGCGCCCGGTTCGAGCTTCCCGGCGTAATCGGGTGTCCGCTGGTCGTCGTCGCCCATCATCGCGTTGGAAGCGCTTGCCGCATCGCCCTCCTCCGCGGAGGACTCATCGTCCAGCGTCAGTTGCTCGGCGTCAACCTGCACCGACTCGCTTTCATCATCCTCGGGGTCGGGCCTGTCGGCCTTGTGGTCCTGTTCTCTCGCCATCTCCTCGGCCAGCATCCTCTGGAAATCCTCAAGTGTCTTCTTCGGAAGATTCGTGTTGCGGGACCGATGGGGCAAAACGAGCGCCGCAGCCCGGCTCATGTCGTCGAGTGTGGGAACCAGCCGCAGGCTGAACGCCGCAATGGTCTTGGCGGCCTTTTCGAGAAAAATGTCGGCGCGGTGACCGTCCACCTGGTTAAGCAGGCAGACCTGTGAGATGAACGCGCGCATTCGGTCCGGGATGAATACGCGCGGCAGCAGTTCCCTCGCCTTTCTTATCCTGATTCTCATGGCCTCCTGCCGAGGCGCCCATTGTTCGCAGAAACCCGCGGGGTCGGTGTCGAACGCCTCCCGCCGCTTCACCACCTCGACCCGCCGCTCCGGGTCGGGGATTCCCTCGATGCCGACGCACAGGCCGAACCTGTCCAGGAGCTGGGGCCTGAGCTCGCCCTCCTCGGGATTCATCGTGCCCACGAGCGAGAACGCGGCCGGATGCGCAAAAGAGATGCCCTCGCGCTCGATGATGTTTATGCCGGTGACGACCGTGTCGAGCAGCAGGTTGACTATGTAGTCGTCCAGCAGGTTGACCTCATCGACGTAGAGGATGTTCCGGTTGGCCGCGGCCAGGATGCCCGTCTCGACCCGTTTCTCGCCCGCGCTGAGCGCATGCTCGAAGTCGATGCTTCCGACGACCCTGTCCTCAGTCGCGCCGATGGGGAGGTTTATCACCTGCGCCTTGCGCCTCTCCACGGGAAGCTCCGAGCCGCTCGACAGGCGTTCCCGACAGTTCAGGCACATCTTTTCTTTCTCGCGGGGATGGCAGCCGAACGGACAATCCGCCACCACCTCCGCCTCGGGCAGCAGGTCGGCGAGCGCCCTGACGGCGGTCGACTTGGCCGTACCCTTCTGACCCCGCACCAGCACGCCGGAAAGCGACGGGTCGATGGCGTTGAGAAGCAGCGCGAGCAGAAGCTGCTCCTGCCCGACGATCGCCGTGAATGGATATATCGGCCTCCCGAGAGCTCTCCATCCGTTTCCGTTGCTCTTCTTCATTTGGTCACCGACACATTGTGTCTGAGCACCGAGGCTATGCGCTCGCGGTCGAGCACAACGTCCTCGAACGGCTTGCGCCTGACGCGGTGCTGAAGCGCCATGTCGGCGGATTCCTCGAGGTCCTCGTGTGTGACCTCGGTCCGCTGGTGAAACGCGGCCACCGTCTTCGCCGTCTTCATCATTATTATGTCGGCCCTGTGGCCGTCCACGCCTATCTCAATCGATATGTGCGCTATCTTGTCCAGCATCTCGTCCGAAATTCGCACCTGCGGAAGAATCTCGCGCGCGTGAACGATTCGGTCGCGCAGCTCGGTCTCCGCGCGCGCCCACTCTTTTATGAACGCGTTGGGATCGTCCTCGAACGCAACCCATCGCTTGACGACCTCGACGCGCTGCTCCGCGTCGGAGATGCCCTCGATGTTCACGCACAGGCCGAACCTGTCCAGAAGCTGAGGCCTGAGCTCGCCCTCCTCGGGGTTCATCGTGCCCACGAGGATGAACTCGGCCGGATGCGTGTAAGAGACGCTCTCGCGCTCGATCGAGTTGACACCCATCGCCGCCGAATCGAGCAGCACGTCCACGATGTGATCGTCGAGGAGGTTGACCTCATCGACGTAAAGGATGCCCCGGTTGGCATCGGCCAACACACCCGGCTCGAAGCGTTTCTCGCCCTTCTTTATCGCGTGCTCGAGGTCGAGCGTGCCCACCACCCTGTCCTCGGTGGCGTTGACGGGAAGGTTTATCACCCGCGTCTGCCTTTCCTCAACCTCGAGCTCCACCTTCTGACGAAGCTTGTCGCGGCATTGAATGCACATCTTGTGACGGTCGTCGGGGTCGCAGTGAAACGGGCAATCCTTGACGACGCGGAGATTGGGAAGGAGCACCGCGAGCGAGCGCACGGCCGTGGATTTTGCCGTGCCTTTCTCCCCGCGTATGAGCACGCCCGAGAGCTTGGGATTGATGGCGTTCAACACGAGCGCCAACTTCATTTTTTCCTGTCCCACGATTGCAGTAAATGGAAAATTCAGCATTGAAGCTCTCATTTGGCGAATACTCCTGACGGCATTTCCTTAGCGTTCCGTGCGCCGGCCACACCTCGCGCGGTCTGCATCGACGCTGGGAGTACGCGGAGTGGCGCAACCATAAATACTACTTAATTTTACCGCTTTCACGGCCAAATTGCAAGGAAGATTCCGAAGGCAACTGCTATATTGCTGTGACATAATCATGATAGAATACTGGAGCAAGGTGTATCAGAAAACCTGTAACGGAGTCAGCAACAAATGAACCCCGGAGAGATCAGTGACGCCGTTTGCCGGAAATACTCGCGGGTGGCAAAGCATCCCACCGAGGCATTCGGCTTTCCGGTCGGATGCGCATTCGCCAAGAGCGTTGGCTATCCGACAGAGGTATTGGAACGCCTGCCCAGATCGCTCACCGAATCGTTCACCGGCGCCCACAATCCGCTGCTTTTCGCCGATCTCAGGCCGGGCGAAGTTGTGCTCGACCTCGGTTGCGGGGCGGGGCTCGACATGTATCTCGCGGCGGTTTCGGTCGGTCCCGAAGGATTCGTGCACGGGCTTGATTTCTCATCGGATATGATTGAGAAAGCGAGACGCAACCTCGCGGAGTTGGGAATACGCAACGTTGATTTTCACCACGCGCCCGCGGACCACATTCCCCTGTCCGACAGGTCGGCCGACGTCGTCATCAGCAACGGCATCTACAACCTTTCACCTGCGAAGGAACCGATTGTCGCGGAGGTCTTCAGAGTGCTCAAACCGCAAGGTCGCACCGTCCTGTCGGAGATAATCCTGAAGAAGCCGTCGGAGGAAAAAGCCGCTTGCAGCCTTGAAGACTGGTTTAAATGACTTGCCGGCGCGTTGCCGGAACGGTCGTTTCTGGGTTTATTTGAAAGCGCCGGCTTCAAGCAAGTGGAACTGCTTTCCACCCTGCGCAACGCGAGAACCAAGAACCCTCTGGCAATTATCGCCAACGTCAGAGCGATTAAATGACGCAATCCTCACGGGATGTGGCGGGGACGGAACGAGGTGTGGCCAGAGGGCTATTCTTCTTCTGCAAGGAGTAAACGGCTACGAGGCTACCGAAATCAGGTCGAGCGTCTTATCGACGGCAAACGGCGTGAACGAGTAGTCGGCATAGTGGCGGATGTTCTGAAAACCTGCGCGCCCGAGCGCGGCGTCCATGTGCTTTTTCAGTATAGGCCGAAGCCGCGTCGTCTGGACGTTGTAGCTCCACTTGCCCGACTCGCGCAGGAACCGAATGATGTGAAAATCGACTCGGCGCGGGCCGTGAATGTCGAGCATCCTGAAGAAGACGCACTCTCTCCCCTCCCATTCGGCCGAGGACGGCGGCATGAAGCGAAGGTTCTCTCTAAGAATCCTCGCGTAGTTGCGTATCTGCGAGACGAACACGCCGCCCGGCGCGAGCGCCTGTTTGATGGAGCGAATCGCTCGGTCCAGCTCGCGCTGTGTGAGAAGATGGGGCAATGAATTGCCGATGCACACGACGGCGTCAAACTTTTCTCGTCCCGCCTTCCGGGCGACCTCGGTCAACCCCGCCCTGAAGAATTCGACGGCCGCCCCGGCCGCCGAGCTGTTGCGCTCAGCCAGCCGAAGCATCTCCGGGCTGATGTCGCACGCGGAAACCGCGAGGCCCCACGTGGCAAATTCGACCGCGTGGTGCCCCGTCCCGCAGGCGCAGTCGAGCACACTTCGGACCCCGCGCTCCTCGAAGAGCTTCCGGAAGAAGGGAGCCTCCCGCCTGAGACGGGCGTCCCAGTTTATCATCAGCTCGTATCCTACGCCGAGTTCGTCGTAGAATTCGTCTGCCGAATGGGAGCTGTCTCTGAATTTTTCTCTCTTACTTTTTTTGCGGTGCGGCATTCGTTAAGCTCGCTCACTATGACATTCACCTGGAGGCGGCGCAGGGCTCTGCGACTTCCGTCACACACGTCAGGATAACACAAGGAGGCGGGGTCGAACAAGTCTTTATGAAAGTAAGCGCCGTTACTTTCGCGATGAGCGGAGTTATGTTATTGTTATTCTTATGCAGTCGCTAACAAGAAGCAGGAATACAAACCATATTGAGGGCGCCGAGCTCCTGAAGTTCCGCTGCGGACAATGCGGCACGTGCTGTCACCTGTGGATTCCGGTCACCGATGACGACGTGCGCCGGCTCATGGCGAGCACGGGACTGCCCGCCCGGGAAATTGTCGAATTCGTCAAGCCCTCGATGTTCGGGTCGAATCCCGAGATGGTCGCGTGGGTCAAGTTCGGCCCACGGCGACAGGACCGCAGGGTCATGTGCCTGCGAGAGATTCGCGGCCATTGCCGCTTCCTCCGGGCCAACCGGTGCTCCGTTTATGCGCACAGGCCGCTCACGTGCCGCGAACACCCGTTCGTCTTATCCTTGGACGAATCCGAGCGCAGAATCGAATCCATCGAGCTGAGCGACGTCTCTGTCTGCTCACACACACTCGACGGCAAGGTGCGTAAGCGAGACCTGAAGCAAGTCTACCGTTGGAATGTACGGGAAGATGAAAGCTACTTCGAGAAAGTCCGCCGCTGGAATCGTCGCACGAGCTTCGGAACGAAGTCCGATTTTCTGCATTATCTCGCCCTGGACGAATGAGCCGCCGGCGCCCGCGCTATCCTTCACAGAGCCGCCTCTCCCGATAAATTGACACGGTGCGTTGATTTTGCTAGAATGCACTCCGCTCGGTGTCCCGCTGACCCTTTCCCCACCCGACTCAAAGAGTTTGAAAAACACGCTGAACAGGCAAGGAGAATCGACCATGAGAGAAGTTGTCATAGCGAGTGCGGCGCGCACGCCCGTCGGCAGTTTTCAAGGCGTTCTCTCCGATGTTCCCGCGACGCGCCTCGGCAGCATCGCGATCGAGGAAGCGCTCAAGCGCGCCGGAATCTCTCCCGACGAAGTCAACCAGTGCATCATGGGCTGCGTGTTGCCCGCCGGATTAGGCCAGGCGCCCGCAAGGCAGGCGGCGCTCGGAGCCGGCCTGCCGAAAGCGACCGACTGCCTGACCATCAACAAGGTATGCGGGTCCGGACTCAAGGCGGTGATGCTCGCCTTCGACGCCATCCGGCTGGAGGAGGCCGAAGTGGTCGTCGCGGGCGGGATGGAGAGCATGACGCGCGCGCCCTACGCCCTCGACAAGGCGCGGAGCGGCTATCGGATGGGCAACGGGCAGATTCTGGACCTGATGATAAAGGACGGCCTGTGGGACGTGTACAACGATTTCCACATGGGCAACGCGGCCGAGCTCTGTGCCGCTGAATACGAGTTCACCCGCGAGATACAGGACGAATTTGCAATCGAGAGCTACACGCGCGCCCAGCGGGCGCAAAAGGAGGGCCTGTTCCGGGAGGAAATCGTGCCCGTCAGCGTGCCCCAGCGCAAGGGCGACCCCGTCGTCGTGAGCGATGATGAGGGTCCCGGCCGCGCCAACATACAGAAGATACCCACGCTCCGGCCCGCGTTCAAGAAGGACGGCACCGTCACCGCGGCAAACGCGTCATCGATAAACGACGGCGCCGCGGCAGTCGTGGTGACCTCGGCCGAATTCGCGAAGAAGAAGGGCCTCCAGCCGCTCGCCAAGATCATCGCTCACAGTTCCGCAAGCCGCGAGCCCGAATGGTTCACCATCGCCCCCGCCGACGCGATGAAGAAACTGTTCGAAAAGACAAAGACGGCCCCCGCAGACGTCGACCTGTTCGAGATAAACGAGGCATTCGCGGTCGTCACGCTGGTCGCCAACAAGCAGTTCGGGCTCGACCCCGCCAAGGTGAACGTCAACGGGGGCGCGGTCGCCCTCGGGCATCCCATCGGCGCCAGCGGGGCGAGGATATTTGTGACGCTGCTGTATTCGATGAAGCAGCGAAACGCGAAGAGAGGGCTTGCCACCCTCTGTATCGGCGGAGGCGAGGCCGTCGCCATGATGGTGGAGCGTTAAGCCGGGCGGCTGCCCCGACGGGTTCGGACGAATCGGCCAGCAGAGCATTCGAAGGAGAAAGAGAATGGACTTTGAACTCACCGAAGAACAACGAATGATACAGGAGATGGCGCGCAATTTCGCCGAGAAAGAGGTCGCCCCCGTCGCGGCCGAGCTGGACGAAACACACCGGTTCCCCGTCGAGCTTGCGCGTAAGATGGGCGAGCTCGGGCTGATGGGCGTAGCCGTGCCGGAGGAATACGGCGGCGCGGGGATGGACTACGTCTGCTACGTCGTCGCGCTCGAGGAAATCTCCGTCGCCTGCGCGAACACGGGCGTCGTCATGTCGGCCAACAATTCGCTCGCATGCGGTCCGATTCTGGCCAATGGCACGGAGGAACAGAAGAAGAAATTTCTAGCGCCGATGGCGTCGGGCGAAAAGATCGGATGCTTCGGGCTGACTGAGCCGAGCGCAGGCTCCGACGCGAGCAATCAGAAGACGACCGCCGTGCTCGACGGCGACAAATGGGTGCTCAACGGAAACAAGGTGTTCATCACCAACGGCACCCACGCCGACATAGCCGTCGTGTTTGCGATGACCGATAAGAGCAAGGGAGCGAAGGGCATCAGCGCGTTCATCGTCGAAAAAGGCACGCCCGGCTTCAGCGCGGGCTCGGCGGAGAAGAAGCTCGGCCTGAACGCTTCCGGCACGGCCGAACTCGTGTTCGAGGACTGCCGCATCCCGAAGGACCAGTTGCTCGGCCAGGAGGGACAAGGGTTCAAGATTGCGCTGCAGACGCTCGACGGCGGCCGCATCGGAATCGCCGCGCAGGCAATCGGCATAGCGCGCGCGGCGATGGAACAATCGGCCAAGTACGCGCTCGAACGCGAGCAGTTCGGCCAGCCGATAGCGAAGTTTCAGGCAATTCAATGGATGCTCGCCGACATGGCGACCGAGATCGACGCGTCGCGCCTGCTCGCCTACCGCGCGGCGAGATTGCAGAGTTCCGGCCAGCGTTACACCAAGGAAGCGGCCATGGCGAAGCTGTTCGCCTCGGAGACCGCCATGAAGACCGCGACGAAGGCCGTTCAGATACACGGAGGGTACGGTTATTCGAAGGAATATCCCGTCGAGCGCTTCTTCCGCGACGCCAAGATAACCGAAATATACGAAGGCACATCTGAGATACAGCGGCTCGTCATCGCGGCGAACCTGCTGCGCTAGTGTGAGGCCCATGCGCTTTTCGGCAAGAGCCTCTGAACCATCCCCACTCGGCTGCGACACGGTCGTCGCCCTATCCGAAGCGACGGCCGACGGCTCCGTCGTGTTCGCGAAGAACAGCGACAGGCCCGCCGACGAGAGCCAGCCGCTCATTCAAGCCCCGCGGCTCGAGCACGGTCGCGGGTCCTTCCTGAAATGTCAATACATCGACATCCCACAGGCGGAGGAAACCCGCGCGTTCATAGGTTCCAGGCCGCACTGGCTGTGGGGTCTCGAACACGGGATGAACGACTGTGGCGTCGCCATCGGCAACGAGGCTGTGTTCACCAAGGAAGCTCTGCCCGACAGCGGGCTGCTGGGAATGGACCTCGTGCGCATCGGGCTCGAACGCGGGCAGACGGCACGAGAAGCGCTCGGCGTGATGACGCGTCTGCTCGAAGAGTTCGGACAGGGCGGCTCGGGGTACGAACACGTCCAATGGCCGTACAACAATTCGTTCATCATCGCCGATCCTTCCGCGGCATATATCCTGGAGACCTCCGGCCGGCAGTTTGCGTGGAAGAGGGTTTCCGCGATTGGGAGCATTTCCAATCACATTGCGATAGGCGCCGATTGGGACGCGCTTTCCGACAACGCCGTCGAGTATGCCGTGTCGAAAGGGTGGTGGAATCGCGACCCTTCCGAGCGGCTCGATTTTTCGGGAGCCTACCGCAGCACGGAGATTGCTCCGCCCCAGATATCGGAAGGACGCCTTCGACGCTCGCAAGAGCTACTGGAGCAGCGCCGCGGCCGCATTTCTCCCGAAACGATGACGCGCCTGCTCCGCGACCACTACGAAAGCGGCACAATCTTCACACCCGGCCGCGACCCCGCCAACGACGAGTGCTACTCGATATGCATGCATGCCGACCCCGTCGGCACAACGGCCGCAAGCGTCGTCGCACACCTGCGCGGGCCCGGACGCCCGAACGTGTACTGGGCGAGTCTCGGCAATCCCTGCTGCGGCGTGTTCATGCCGCTGTACATCGACGGCGAAATACCGCCGGCGCTGACCCGCGCAGGCTCGGAGTTTTCGGACGACTCGGTGTGGTGGCTGTTCAGGAGATTGGATGAATACGTCGCCGAGGACTATCGGGAGAGAACACCCCTCGTTCAAGATGTCTGGACGGAACTCGAGAGCGCGTTTCGGAGAGAAGCAGCCGACGTCGAAGCCGAGGCCGAGGCTCTCCAGTCCAAGGGAAGGCACGCCCAAGCCTCTTCGCGCCTGACGCAATTCATGAACGAAGACCTCGACAAAGTCTTGGCCGCCCTGCGCGAATTGCTGGCAGGATTCGAAAACAAGAGCTAAGACGCCGCAAGCCGATTAATTTGGGACAAATTTGGGGACAGACACCATATTTTAGGACATAAGACCTTTATTAACAATTTGTTATTAACATCGACCTTGGATACAGATGAAAATATTATTTGACTTTCCTGCAGTCTTTCCTTAACATAACTTCATGCCGAGAATAGCCAGGGTGGTGGCCACCGGTCTTCCTCACCACATCACGCAAAGGGGCAATCGCCGGGCCGATGTGTTCCTTGACGATGAAGATCGGTTGAGCTATCTGGAACTGCTGAAGCGATACTCTCAGAGGCACGGCTTGGAGATTCTCGCCTACTGCCTGATGTCTAACCACGTCCATTTTGTGGCGATCCCGCGGGAATCATATTCGCTTGCGCGTACGTTTGCCGAGACACATATGCGCCACGCGCGGCACGTAAATCGCAAGCAGGAGCAAACGGGACACTTGTGGCAGGGGCGGTTCTACTCGTGCGTTCTCGACGAGCTGCACGCTCTAGCCGCCGCGCGCTATGTGGAATGCAACCCTGTGAGGGCCGGGCTGGCGGAAAAGGCGTGGGATTACCCGTGGTCGAGCGCGCGCGCTCATGTGGGCGAGGTGTGCGACGACCTGCTTTCGGAGCAATGGCCGTCGCGCCAGCTTCTGGCTCAATGGCGCGACATACTCACGGGGCCCGACCCCGAGACTGAAACGGACGCCCTTCGCTCTTTCACCCGGACCGGGCGTCCCCTGGGAGGCGAAAGCTTCATCGCAATGGTCGAGCGCATGACAGGCCGTTCCGTGAAGCTGAAGAAGTCGGGCC
>CAZSKP010000002.1:11906-146519 GCA_964607485.1 uncultured bacterium
ATATGCGACAAATAAAGAGATTATAGTAAATAATTAGGTGTCTGTCCCTATATTCTAAAGCTTTATCGCAATGGTCGAGCGCATGACAGGCCGTTCCGTGAAGCTGAAGAAGTCGGGCCGACCACGTAATATGCGACAAATAAAGAGATTATAGTAAATAATTAGGTGTCTGTCCCTATATTCAGGTGTCTGTCTATATTCTCTATATTCTTGTCCCTATATAAACTCGCACGTCGATTCGTACCGGTCCCCTCAAACGCTACCACAACCTGCGGGGGGCCGTGTAGCGTTGGCGCAGGTTTTTGTTGTGCTCTTTCGAGCCGTCGAGGTTTGCGCTCTTGAAGAGCGGGGGCTCGACGCCGTTTTTGACCATCCACCTTACGGCCGCAATCGTGATTTCGTTCATGATGTATGAGCCCGTTATGGTCGAGGTCGGCCCGACCGGAATGTCGCATCCTTCCAGAGCTATGGCGGCGTCGCCGGGATCGCCCAGGTTGTCGATGATGACGTCCGCAAGCTCGAACAGTCTTTTGCCGCTTGAGTGTCTGGACGTGACCGATGTGGAGTGCGAGAGCGACGTGATGGCAATGACCCTGAGCCCGCTCTCCTTTGCGACGGTCGCGACCTCGATGGGAAGCGGGTTCCTGCCGGAATTGGAAATCACGATCATCGAATCATGTTTGCCGAGGCGCACGGGTTTCATCAGCGCCCGACCGTAGCCTTCGACCTGTTCGGCCAGTCCCCTGAGCGGGTCGATTATCGCGCAGACCGCCGCCAGCCCGCCCGCGCGGCCGTGGGCCTCATACGCGACCGCCGCCGAATGACCGCTGCCGAACGTATGCACGATGCCTCCGTCTCTTATCGTCTCGCCCACGATGGTCCCGGCCCGGGCGATGGCGTCGGCCTGGGTCGAACGAATTTCGGAAAGAAGCGCGATGACTTTGTCGTGATAAGAGTTCATGTTCGTTCGTTCTCCTGAGAGTCTCAAACGTTACCCGCTCGAACTGCTTTTATTCAGATTTTCGATTACCTCTGAGTCTATCCGCACGCCTATCGATTCGAGTGCGATGATGACGGCGCCCGTCACGGGCTGAAACGCAGGCGCGAACACGTCGGCACGAGGCCGAATCTTCTTCACTTCCGAAGTCACGGTGGCCGTCATGACGCTTTCCTCGCGGAGGATGCCGCCGCTGAGCGCGACCGGAAAACGCTCGCGCGCGCCGAACAATCCCAGCAGAACGGGCGAGGCAAGCTGCGCCAACCGCACTCCGCCGGTTCGAAGAATCTCGGCGGCGACCTCGTCGCCCGCCTGCGCCGCAGTGAACACATGCCTGGCAAGCGCCGCGAGTTTGTGACGCTTGATCGGAGGGGCGTAGAGACGCTTCTTGAGCTCCTGCACGTCGCCGAGCTTGAAGTGCGAGAGCATCAGCTCGGTGAGCATCGTCTCGCCGCCTCTTCCTTCGGAGGCTCTGACGACTGCGGCGAGCGCGTCCCTCGCGAGGTCGTATCCGCTTCCTTCATCCCCGACGAGCGGACCCCATCCGCCCGCGTACTCCTCCGCTCCTTCGGCGTTGCGGCCCTTGCAGAAGGAGCCCGTGCCGGACATTATCACGACGCCGTGACGGCCTTCCGTTCCGGGAAGTGCCGCCGCGAGAGCTATCTCGAATTCATCGGCGGCGATCACGTTCTCCGTTCCGGCGTGACGGGCGACGACGGCGAGCGTGGTCGGAGGCAGGTGTGGGCCCGCGACCACCGCCGCCTCAACTTTGTGGTCGAACGACTTCAGCGCTCGGGCCAGGGCGCGCTCGACCGCGGACTGTGCGGACTTGGAGGAGACGAAATTCTTATTTGCGGGACCGCCGCATCCGACAGAGAGGATGCGGCCGCGCTCATCGGCGAGCCGGCATCGCGTGTGGGTTCCCCCTGCGTCTATTCCCAGGACGTGGCGCATGCGGGCCTTTTCCGGCATATTGCCCGGAGCTAAGAATCATGCAAGTGTCTGCAAAAAAAGTATGTTAGGCACGGGCCGCTGTCCGAAATCGGTCCGTTTCGCCGGTTTGACAAAAACCTTAAGCAGTGGTATAATTTTAACGGAGTATTGACCTTAGCTATATCTTTTGGCACTGGCTCAATATGGGTGTCTAAGTTCGGGGTCATTCTGTGGGTATCCGATTAAACGTAGTGGACAATCAGACGCTTCGTATGAGGCTCGACGTGGGCGAGCCCGCGGCGCAGCCCGTAGCGTTGCCCGTGAATCAGGCTGCGGTCACCGTCGCAGGACAGCAGACTCGGGCCATGCGTCGGCTCGATCTCCAGGTAGCGACGCAAGGCCAAGCCGCTGCGCCGCCCCCGACTCCAGACGCCGCCAATACGACAGACGGCCCCTCCATGGCGGCCCTCACGCGCGGGGCAGCCGAGACCCCAACGGCTGCAGCTCCGACGGTTGCCGAGGCAGAGGCGCAGACAAACGCTGCGCAACAGAACCAAGGAGCGCCGGTCCCACGGGTCCGGAACTTCCGCTTCCTGACAGTTGCCGAATCGGTGCACGAACACGATCTTGAAGTCCGTTATGGCCGGCTCGAGCGCAGGCTCGAGACCGTCAACAATCGTCTGCAACTTGCGAATTCTTTAATGGCGCAGATCGATGCGCGGCTTGAGCGCGCCCGCCTGGAGCAAGACCTCGACTCGGTCACAAGCGAGATAAGACGGCTCCGGCTGGAGCGTGTCTTCGACAGACCCTCTGCTCCTCCTGCGGCCGCCGAGCGCGCAGCGTCGGTCGAACAAACGGCCCAACCCGCGAGAGACGTTGCACCGGCGCCCCAGTCCGCCGCCCCTTCCGAACGCGCGCCCGTCCTCAACCTGCTCGCCTAATCTGGCACGAACGCCGTACCATCAAAATCATTAAAGGGCGCGTTGCCGAAAAAACGTTCCCCTTGGCAATTTTATCAGAAATGTCATTCTGAGGAGTGAAGGGTCGCAGACCCGAGCAACGAAGAATCTCCCCTTTTCGGGCGAGTTTACGCTTGTCATCAAGGGATTCTTCGCTTCGCTCAGAATGACACGTAGGCACTTGCCTCTAGAGGGCAGCAGGCCACAAACAGCCGATTGTTCAGTGTTACGGCGAAGTGTAGTCTATCCAAGCGGAGAGTAATTGTCAAATGCGGATTCTCTGAGAGGTTCGCGCGTTTTTTCTCCCTCTGCAAGAAGAAAGAAAAAAGGCTTTCGGAAGGAAAGTCGCAAAAAACAAAAGGGAACCTGCCCCGTATCAATCTTTTTCGGTCGGTCCAGCGTCCGCTTTTCTCCGACGTCCCCGCGGGGTGAGCAATGTGCACCCCAGCGGCCTTTACAAGTCAACGGGGCAGATTCGCCTTTTGCCTTAGGAGGGGATTAGGACGAATAAGAACGTGGGCGGGCGGTAACCCATGTCCCATTTTTTCAATTGCCCTCTCAAAACGCTTGTCTCCCAGCAAGTGTTTTTGAATGGGTAGCCGCCTGCCCATAAATAACCTTGACTCTTCCCCTCATCAGGACTTTTACACGGGATGCTAAATACGATTCACTTTCTGAAAGGGAGCAAGCTATGTGCCAAACGATGGCTGGCCTAGTCATCATCTTGCCATAACCCTTGTGAGAATAGGAGGATACCACAATCGACCAGCGGAGGCAGACGCGGTGAGCACCAGCAAGTTTGCGCGGGAATCGGCAGGAAAGCGGAACGATGTGTTACACTGCCCCTTTCGGTAGGACGGTTAACCTATTCTAAAACAATAGCTTACGACATTGGGGGCAGATGTCACGATACGTTACATTCAGCCTTGAGAGAATAGGGTCCTGGAGGACACGTGCTACGTGGCGCTCCTGCGCCTCGCGTAGGTGGTGTTATCGGGAATGCGGTACTTCATCATCTTTCGATACAGTTTCGGCCGGCTGATGCCGAGTATGCGGGCCGCTCTTGTTTTGTTGCCGCCCTCGGCCTCCAACACGAGTTGAATGTGGCGTCTTTCCACCTCGTTCAGCGAGAGCGACGTGAGCGGCTGGCCCTCGGGTTCGGAGCTCACCTCGTGGAGAGCGGGTATTTCGCGCACGGTGATGAGGTTATTGTTCGCGAGAATCGTGGCGCGTTCGATAACGTTAGAGAGTTCGCGCACATTTCCCGGCCAGTGGTATCCTTCCAAGGCTTCGAGCACTCCGGTTGTCACTCGAATCTTGTCGGCGTTCGAATAGGGAGAGGACCTGATGAAATGGTCGACGAGAAGGGGGATATCCTCTTTCCTCTCGCGAAGGGGCGGAAGCGAGATGCGCATCACGTTAATCCGGTAGAACAGGTCTTCGCGAAACCTGCCTTCCGCCGTTTCCTCGCGCAGCTTCTTGTTCGTGGCGCATATGACGCGCACATCGACTTCGATTTCCTTGATGTCACCCACATGCCGGAATCGGCCCGTCTCCAGCACACGAAGCAGCTTCACCTGCATGCCCGGGCTCATCTCGCTGATTTCATCGATGAAGAGAGTGCCGGAGTCGGCTATTTCGAACAAACCGCTCTTCCGCTTCACGGCCCCGGTGAAGGCGCCCTTCTCGTGGCCGAACAGCTCGCTTTCCAGCAAGGTCTCGGGAACAGCGCCACAGTTTATCACCACGAAGGAGTTGTTCCTTCTGGTGCTGTTCTGGTGGATGGCGTTGGCGACGATTTCCTTGCCCGTGCCGCTTTCGCCCTCGATGAGCACCGTGGATTCCGTCGGCGCCACGCGTGCGATGAGCTCTTTGACCTCTTGCATGGCAGGGCTTTCGCCGACGAGGTTTACCGTGCCCGCCCTGAGCTGAAGCTCATGATGCCTGTTGACCTTTTCGGTGAGCTGTTTCTTCTCATAGGCTTTTTGGACAACCACCTGCAGCTCCGAGAGCTGACACGGCTTTGTGAGAAAATCGTATGCGCCGAGCTTCATCGCCTCGATGGCCACATCGACCGTCGCCTGGCCCGTCAGGAAGATGATTTCAGCGTGCGGCTGATACTCCCTGACCTTCTTGAACAGCTCGATTCCGTCCATGCCAGGCATGCGGAGGTCGAGTATCCCGACGTCGAACGGCTCCGCCTTTATTCTCCCCAGCGCCGCGTCGCCCGTGGCTGCGAGCGTCACGGCGGCGCCGGCCATGCCGAAGCGTTCGCTGAGCAGGTTTCGGTAGGCCTCTTCGTCATCGACTATCAGGAGTCTTATGGGCTTTTTTTTCATTTTTCCGAACGCTTTTTCTGCCTCAGGGGCAGCCGTACCATGAAGGTCGTTCCGGCGCCGGGTTTGCTGTCGGCGGAGATCGTGCCGTTCATCCGCTGTATTATGCCAAAGCAGATCGAAAGTCCCAGTCCGGTGCCTTTTCCTATTGGCTTGGTCGTAAAGAACGGGTCGAATATCTTCTCGAGGTTCTGCTCGGAAATTCCCGGGCCGTCGTCGATGAACTCGATCACGACCCAATTGTCCTTGGCCCGCGCCCTGATGGTCACGGTCCCGTTTGCATCGACGGCGTCGAGCCCGTTATTGACGAGGTTGAGAAATACCTGTTCGAGCTGGTGGGGGTCGGCGTCGAGCTCCGGAAGGCCGGAAGGAAGCTGTACCTCAACCTTCTTGCCCTCAGAGAGGGCGCGGTTTTCCACCAACGCAACGGTTTCCCCGATCAGTTTTGTGAGGTTCACTTCGGTCGTCCGAATTTCGCTCTTGCGGGCGAAGTTCAGCAATCCCTGCGTTATCTTCTTGCATCGGGCCGCCTGTTCACGAATTGTATCGACGTGCTTGGAGAGCCTCTCCGACAACTGTTCTGGATTTTCGGAGTAGTGCTCCATGAGAAATTGCAATTGCTCCGCCGTGCCGCTGATTATGCCGACCGGGTTGTTTATCTCGTGAGCCACACCCGCCGCAAGCTCCCCGATCGCGGCCATCTTGCTTGCCTGGAGCAACTGCGATTCCATCCGGTTTCTCTCGGTGATGTCCCGCGCGATTCCGAGCACGCCGACCACCTCTTCACCTTTCCGAATGGGGGTAATGTTGATGAGCACCTCGACGAGCCGTCCGTCCATGGCGACGATTGCCGATTCATAACGTCGAGGGTGACCATCGAGAGCCTTGCGGAAATGTCTTTCGTTCTTCTCGAGGTCGTCCTGGACGACATATTCGGAATAATGCCCTCTCTCTTCGGGGTCGAACCGGTAGCCTGTTATTTCCTGGCCCATCTTGTTGAGAAACGTGATGAATCCCTCCGCGTCGAGCATATAGATGATGTCGTTCGCGTTGTCGATGAGGCTTTGGAGATACTCTTCGGTTTCAGCCACCTGCGATTCAAGCGCCCTTTTCTCCGTGATGTCGTTCATCACGGCGAGCACTCCCTTGACCTTGTCCTCCTCCAGGATGGGGATTCCCTTGAGATTGAACACGATGTCGCGGCCGAGGCGGTCTTTGCGATTGATGTTGGTCAGCTCCTTCGAGCGCTTCTCGCGGATGACCTGTTTGAATCTCTTCTCCACTCCCAGACCGCTCAGGTCCGACATCAGTTCGAAGATGTTCTGGCCGATGAGTTCCTCCGGCTTCCACCCATAATGCTCGAGTATGTATCTATTGACCCGGACGATAACGCCGGCGCAATCGAGCACGTACACGCCGACTTCGATCGAGTCGACGAATGCCTCGAACATGGCCGTAATCGACTCGACCGAGGGCGTCGTCAAAATCCTCTTTTGCTTGGGCACGGACCCTTTTTGCGATTTCAGCGGTTCAGCCATCGTCCTTACGGTTTCGTTACAAAGGTGTGCGTCGGCGAGGCGCCAGAGCTTACTGCTTCTGAGCCTGCCGGCAGGGCAACGTGAAGATGAACCTGGCGCCGGCCCCTTTCCTGCTCTCCGCCCAAATCTCTCCGCCGTGCATGAGCACCAGCTTCTTGGAGATGGCCAGTCCGAGGCCGCTGCCAGCGCAGACCGACGCGGCCGGGTCGGCCACCCTGTAGAACTCCGAAAACACCTTCTTGCAGTCTTCGGGGGAGAGCCCCATGCCGGAGTCGGCGACGCAGACTCGTATCCAATCGTCGGATCGCTCGGCGGTCACCTCCACCTTGCCGCCGCTTGGGGTGAACTTGAACGCGTTCGACAACAGGTTTTCCAATATGGTCAAGAGTTTCTGCGGGTCGGCCGAGATGCGCGATGCCTCGGGCGCAACGCGGACCGAAACCTCCATGTTCTTGTCTCGCGCCGCCCTCTCAAACGAACCGGCCGCCGACTCGATGGCGTCTTTCAGGGAGAACTCGGTCGTTTCCAGAGCCACCTTGCCGGTATCTATCTTGAACACATCCACGATGTTGGCGATGAGCTTTTGCAGCTCGCGGCCGCTCTCGAGGACGTTGCCCACATACTTGGCCTGCCTCTCGTTCAGCGCGCCGACCAGTTCATCCTGGAGCATCTCGGAAAAACCTATGACCACGTTCAGCGGTGTCCGAAGCGCGTGGCTCATGTCCACGATGAATTCATACTTCAAGTGGCTTGCCTGCATGAGCTGTGTGGACATCGACTTGAGGACGCGCTTTTGCACCTCGATCTTTTCGTTCGACTCGCGGGCGGTCCGCGATTCCTTGGCGAGCTCGTCGTGCAGCTTCTTGACCCGCAGCATCGACTTGACACGGGCGACCAGCTCGGATTTGTCCAGGGGACGGCTCAAGAAGTCGTCCGCTCCGACGGCGATCCCCTTGACGCGGCTCTCCATATCCTTCAGGGCGGTCACCATTATTATGGGAATCGACCGCGTTTCGGGCCTGCCCTTCACGTGCTTGCACACCTCGAAGCCGCTCTTCTTGGGAATCATGATGTCGAGCAATATGAGGTCCGGCTTTTCTCGCGACACCCGCTCCAGCGCTTCCTCGCCGTCGAGGGCGGAGTCGATTGAATAGCCCTCGTCGTGGAGCTGAGCCCTCATCAGCTCGATGTTCATCGGGTCGTCATCGACAATGAGGATGCGTGGCTGGTGGGAGACCGAGCTTTCCTTGGCCATGTGTGAGCTCAACCTTTCATGGTTTCGTCAATGAATTTTCCCACGGCTTTGGGGAACTCCCTCGTGTCAATGGGCTTGGAGATGTAGCCCGTGCATCCATGTCCGAGGATCCGCTCTTCGTCGCCCTTCATGGCGTGTGCGGTCAGCGCGACGACGGGGATATGGGCCGTGTTGGGATTCTCCTTGAGCTTCTTCGTCACGGTGAGGCCGTCCATCCCCGGGAGTTGAACGTCCATCAGGATAAGGTCCAAACGCTCGCCGTTCGCAACATCGAGCGCTTCTTGTCCCGTCTTGGCTGTCAAGACCTCGTAGCCTCTGAGCTTGAGCAGGTCCACCGCCAACTCCAAATTCATGGCGTTGTCCTCGACGACAAGAATGCGTGCAGGTGCCATCTCAACCATCTTCCTTTCTTGTCCCGGCAAGGCGTTCGACGCGTCTGATTTCGTTGAGGAAGTCTTGCTTGCCGAACTGGCCTTTCTTGGCTGCGGCCTCTACCTTCCCATTCAGCAAACCCTTTTCTTCTACCGTGAGGTCTTTTGCAGTGACGATTATGATGGGGATATCCTTTGTGCTCTTCTCCATTTTCAGGAATTCGACCACCTCGAATCCGCTGATGTCGGGCATCATCAGGTCGAGAAATATCAGGTCGGGCTTCTGCTTGGAGGCAACCTCGATTCCCTGGAGGCCCGTGTACGCCTTGGATACGGAGAACGCCTGTCCCTCGAGCATCGCGGCCAGGAGTTCCACAAAGTTCTCGTCGTCGTCCACGACCAACACGTTCGATATCTGTCCCTTTGTCGCCTTGCCGCGCAATCTCTCCAACCGTTCGAGCAGGTCCCGGCGAGAGACCGGCTTGACGATGTAATCGGCTGCTCCCAGGGCAAAGCCCGTCTCCTCGTCCTGCAGCACCGAGGTGATGAGCACCGGGATATCTCTCGTATCGGGAGAATCCTTGAGCTCCTGCAATATTTTCCAGCCGTCCTTGTCGGGCAGGATGATGTCGAGCGTGATGATGGCGGGGTGTATCGAACGAGCGGCCTTCATGGCTTCTTCTCCGTCGGCGGCGTGGACAACCTGGTAGCCCGCCTCCCCGAGATAGGTCGATATCAGCTCGAACGAGTGAGGGTCGTCCTCGACGACGAGGACGACTTCGTCGCCCCGGAGCTCTCTCGACCCGGCCGCAGCGTCCTCGCCGCCGCCGGTGGAGACGGGGGTCTTCCGAGGCTCTACCACATCTTTGTCCGACACGGGCAGCGTGAAGTAGAACGAACATCCCTTTCCCTTCTCGCTTTCAAGCCAGATCGAGCCGCCGTGAAGCTCGACGAGCTTCCTGGTGAGAGCGAGCCCGAGACCTGTGCCCTCGTACTGGCGGGCGTATGAACCATCCACCTGCTGGAATTCCTGGAAGACCCGAGCCTGGTCGGCCTTATCGATTCCTATGCCGTTATCCCTCACGCAGAACTCCGCGTAACGCCTGAGGACAAACTGGTCGTCGTCGGACATCTCAAAGTCCCCGACGACATCGGTGGATATCTCGACCCAGCCTTTGTTCGGCGTGAACTTTATCGCGTTACTGAGGAGGTTGTAGAAAATCTGTTTCAGCTTTTTCGGGTCGGCCGTGACGGTGACGAGCCGCGGCGAGAGACGTTGACGGATAGTGATCTCCTTCTGAGCCGCCAGCCCCTTGGCGAAGTTGGCGATTTCCGCCAGCATGCCCGCGACCGCGAACGTTTCCGGATGGAGCTGCATCTTGCCCGATTCCACTTTGGCGAGGTCGAGGATTTCGTTGATGAGCTGAAGGAGGTGCTTGCCGCTGACGACGACATTTTCCGCATATCTGCGCTGCTTTTCGTTGAGAGTGCCGAACGATTGGTCGCAGAGTATCTCGGAGAATCCGATGATCGCGTTAAGCGGCGTGCGAAGCTCGTGGCTCATGTTCGCCAGAAACTCGGATTTGAGCTGACTGACGGCTTCGAGCTCCTTGTTTGTCCGGTGAAGGTCTTCGTTTAGCAATCGGAGCGCTTTCGTTCGCCCTTCCACCTTTTGCTCGAGCGTCTTGCTATACTCCTCGAGTTCGGTCCGGTAGCGTTTCAGGTCTTGGGTCATCTTGTTGAACGAAGAGCCAAGGTCGCCGATCTCATCGTTCGTGTTGATCATGACGGGCTTATCGAGGTCCCCGCTGGCCACTCTCTCGGTAGCGGCTACGAGCTGCTGGACGGGGTTCACGATACGCCGCACGAGGAAAACGGTCATACCGATGGCCAGCAAGACGACCGTCACCGTGACGTTTCTGATCGTGCGCCGCGCCTGACTGATCTGTTCGTTCATCGCGTCGAGGGAAATGCCGATACGGGCCACGCCGATTTTTTCCGGGACGACCTCGGTATCGGTTCCGAAGATGACTTCCTCGCCGGAGCGGGACGGGCTTTTTTCCGTTATGATTGGAGCAGCGATATCGAAGACGGGCGTTTTCGTTTCATCCTCGGTGAACGACTGTATCTTAAGCTTGTCGGTTTTGAGCGCCTGCTCGGAGACTTCGTAGGCGGCCGTCGGGGAGATTCCCTTAATGTTGCGAGGAAGCGCCGGAGTGCTTGCCAGCGGCTTTCCTTCGTCGTTGTAGATGATGCAGTAGGCCACGTCAGTCTCTTTGATGAGTCCGGCGATGATGCTGGTAAATACCGTTTCATCGCCGGTCAACACGCCGTACTCGCTGACGGAGGCCACATTGCGGGCCAAAACGGCGCCTTTTTCTTTCAGATGGTCGGATATTTCATCGACTTGTCGGCGGACCAGAAACCAGCCGAGCACGGTGGCGGTCAGTATGACCACGAGAGATATGTAGGCGGTTATCTTGAAGCGAAGCCCCAACCTGAACTTGGGCGGGCGCATCGGAAAGTCATCCCCTCCGCATTGTTGTGCCTATTACAAACTACCCCGACTTTAATTATAGCACGAAAAACAATGCTGTTCAACAAAGCCGAAGAGCATGCATAAACCGCTATCCGCCGGAATTTTTCCAGTCGCGCTACGCACCCACCTGAAGCCTCTCCGCCAAAAATTGCGGCAGGCCCGACTCCCGCACCGCCTTCATCGCCGCCTGGATATCGTATTCCACACGAATGAGTTCAACCGATATTTCCTCCGTGTCCAGGATGGCAAACGATGCCCTCGGGTCGCCGTCTCGCGGCTGACCGACGGAGCCCGGATTGACGAAATACCTGTCGCGGGCGGTCAACTCGTACTTGCCCGGAGACATGGATTCGTGGGAGGGTCCGCGGTCGCTGTAGATTGCGGGAAGATGGGTATGGCCGAACAGACATATCTGAATCGATGCACTGGGCAGATGTTGAAAGTTGTTCAAGGCGTCCATCAGGTCCATGATGTAATCATCACGCGAGAGGGGGCTGCCGTGGACGGCGTAAATTTTTCCCAGAACCATCGCCTCATTCGGGAGGCCGCAGAGGTGGCGTCTCCTATCCTCGGACAGCCTCTTTCGGGTCCACAGTGCGGCCTCACGGGCCGCGGAGTTGAACCAGATCGGGTTTTCGAGCCCACAACACACGATATCATGATTGCCCATGATCGAGGGGATGTCTTTCTCTAACACGAGGTCCAACACCTCACAGGGAAACGCGTTGTAGCCGACGAGGTCCCCTAGTGCAAAGATGGCGTCGGTCTCTCGATTCTCCAGCTCTGCAAGCACCGCTGTGAGCGCATGCAGGTTGGAATGTATGTCGGATATTACGGCAAGCCTCATCTATTCCTTCTTGGGCGAAAGAAGCTCTTCTATCGCCTCATGGTGCACTCTGTCAGCTTCCCTCAATGAGCCGGGCGCGCCCGAGGGACGGCGTTCCTTCTCGAGGGGCTTCGGATGACAGTCGATGCAAGAGCCGGTGCGGAACAAGCCCGCCAGTTCCTCCCCCGTGAAGGGCCGCACGCCCTCGTGCGCCGAATCCTGAATTCGACCTCCGTGCTTACCCACGAGGCTGTCGGGCGTGAAGCTCAACGGCAACCCGAGCCGCTTGAGGTCGGCGAATCCCTCTGTTCCCAGGCCCAACGCTTTCCTGTCCGAATGGCAGGAGGCGCATGTCCTCGACTCGGCGGTTACATTATGCGGTTGAACCGGGCTCATGGAAAACCCATACAGCCCGGCCGCCGTCGTGAAGGTCTGATTGAGCTTGAGCTGCCTGCCTGTTACGTCCAGGTGCGTCAGTATCGTCTGGCCGCCGGGAATGAAGGGAGCTATCCTCTCTTTTCGGTTAAAGCCGAGGACGGGCCTGTCCCAGAGCTGGAAGAGTTTTCGGCCCGTCCACTTGCCCTCCGAGCTTCGGGCCGGCTCGCCCTCGCCGACCCCGGCCGCCCAATCGACCGGGCTCACCCCGCGGTCGTCCCAGACCATGTGGCAGGCGTAGCATTGGGGAACGCCGGCGCTGTGACAGGCATAACACTCCAGCTTCTGGTGGCCTTTGTGCCAGATGTCGGCGGGCCGGCTCGGTTCGGACGCGTCTGAATACAGCACCGGGATAGGACGCCTCTCAACCATGATCTTTGTCCGCAGGTAGGGTTTGCCGTCCTCGAACTGGATGTTTTTAAGGGCGTCGCCGCGCTCGGTGCGGAAGTCGGGCGGCTTCGAGGAATCGCCATGGCAGCTCTCGCACCTCACGCCGACCTGATATTCCTCGTGGGAATAGAGGTTGCCGTCGCCGTGCACGTCAACGGTGTCGTGGCAGTCGATGCACGCCATCCCGCGCAGGTAGTGGACATCCGGCTTCACATGGATGACCCTGGCGCCATACGCGGTCTTCTCTCCCGGTTCGGCCACTTGAGGTTCGAGCGTCGGGTCCGTCACCCCGAGACCCTCGTAGCTGAGGCCTATTCTCGCGCCGCCGTCGTTGTGGCACAACAGGCACTGCGAGCTGGGCACCTTCGTCGTGATTACGTGCATCGCCGGATGGCCGGGCTCGCTCTTGGGCACGGTCGGGTCTCCGCTCAGGCTCAACCCGTCCTCCTCATACAGAACATGACAGGCCGAGCATCCGGCGGGACGGAAGACGCCGGGGCTGGTCTTATCCTCCGTCCACAGGTGACACCTGAGGCAGGCGCCCCGGAGGAGACTGTCGGCGTTGGAATTCGACGCGGGCGGAAGTTCCTCCAGCCGCGCGACGGCGCCATCGGGCTGAAGCTTGTCCTGGTCGGATACTCCGCGCACTCCGTAGAGCGCGCCCCGGGTCTGCTGCACATTCCAGAGGTACCGGGTTCCCGCTATCTCGCCCGCCGCCGTCGCCATGAGCGAACGCCTCACCCTGCCGACGTGATCGCCGACGCCGTTGATTTCGACTTTTGAAATCGCGCCGTAATCGCTGTGACACTTCCCGCACGTGCGGTCGATGACTCTGAGGTCGCCCGGGTTGGCTATCAGCCCGGTGTGGGCCTCCAGCTTCGTCGCGCCCGAGGGACGGCCGTGATGACAGACGTCGCATCTCTTGTCGGCGCCCCACTCGGCGGCCATCTTCTGGTTGATCACTTCGATGCCCTTGTGACAGCTCAGGCACCCTTCTCCCCGGAGCGCAGTCTCTTTCTGTTCGGCGGCCGCCAGGCGGGCAACCAGCATCAGCGACGCGAAAATCGACGCCGCTAAGAGAAACGGCTTCAACTTCTTTCTCCCTTTAGAATTTGACGCATGTGCGGATTTTCCATCCCGGGCGAGGAGGCCCGCCTCCGGAGGTCACTGCGGACCGACGTGAGTTGCCGATTCTTTGGCTTTGTCTTCCTGATACTTCTCCCATTCGGAGAATCGAAGCTTGACAACCTCGTACTCGCGTTCCTTATCGACATCCAGCGCGGCTCCGCCGAGAGAGGTGTACGCATATCCGAAGCGCGTATCCATCAGCTTCGAGATGCATCTCGCCACCGACTCGGCATGCGTTATCCTGCGGACCAAATCTCTCAAGAAGCCCAGACGAAGCCTCGCAAACAGGAGCGAGATCTGGAGCAGGAGATAGTTTCCCACCGCTCCCCAACCGCCCTCTTCGTTTCTCAATATTTCCCATGTGAGGCGCACTATGTTTGCGAACTCCTTCTGATAGCGCAAGTCATACATCGTCTGAACGTAATGCCGATTGTGAACCCTGAAGGGGCGGACCATGTGCATGTTGTTCTGCCTGAAGTTTCCCTCCCGAAAATGCAAGTAGGCGAGGCGAATTCCCTTCTGTCCCTTCTGGGGATAGTAATGCGTGAGGTCTTCATCGAGCGTCACGCCGACCACATAGTCATACTTCTCCATGTCGCATTTCGACACGAACTCGTCCACTTCGGCGGATGTAAGCAGCGGCATGTCGGCGGCCGCGATGAGCACGACGCTGTCGGCATCGGGCCCCTTGGCGACATCCTCGACGGCCTCCCCGCGCTGGTGCGACGGCAGCGTCTCCAAGAAGGTGTACCATATGTTTTCGTAAAGCGTGGACCGTTGCTCCAATATGTGAAGGGGCTTGTCCACCTTCGGAAAGTCGGGTCCCGGCGAAAGGGCTTCCTCCAACTTCTGCTTCGGGCCGACAACGTATATCTCCGAGATGCGCTCGGCATTGGCAAGCGCCGACACGACGCGCGCGACAATCGGCAGGCCGCCGACGTCCAGGAACGCCTTGTTTGCTCCAAGAACCGGATGGCTCTTCCCCTTGTCGCCTGCGACTACTATCACTTTTACCTTTCGGAGGTCGCGCATAGGTTTAATGGATTTTGAATGTGCGGTCCATCCCGTTTGCCAGTCAAAGGGGAAAGCCCGGAATTATTATACATTTCCCCGTTATGAGGCGCAACCACGGGGCGTGAAGCGAAATCGACGCTTGAAATCGCCGAGGTTTGTCTGGTATCATCCTCCTGACCGCAGGCCGGTTAAAGCGGTTCAACCGGCATTCGGAAAAGCTCCTCCCCCACGGGAGGGCAAACGAGGGCATTTGACCCTCAGAGGCGTTCACACGATGAAAATATTCATGCTCGGACATTCGACGTTCAGGCTGGAGATTGACGATAACGTGATCCTGACCGACCCATGGTTCACCACATCCGGCCTCCTGTACAACCTGTTCTGGAGAAGGATCTATCCGCTTGCCCTCGGTCATGAGTCCATCAACAGGTGCGACGCAATGTTGGTCTCTCACAATCATCCCGGCCACTTCAGCCAAGATGCGCTCAAACTCGCGCGCAGGCTGGGGACGGTGGTGGCGGGACCGAGGGGAGTCGTCGGACGCGCCAGGAGAAGCGGAGTAGCGAACTGCCGGGAACTGGGCCCCGGCGAAAGCTTCGACCTCCAGAACCTTCGCGTAACCGCCGTGCCGGCGATGCATCCGCCATCGAAGGATTCCATCGGCTTCCTCCTCGAAGGCAGCAAGAGCGTCTATTTCAGCGGAGACACGCGGTTCGACTGGAGCATTGTGAAAACTCTGCGCGACAGGCGGATAGACGTCGCGCTGCTCCAGGTATCCTGCTCGTTTCATGCGCCGTTCTATGGAGCGAACGGATTGGATGTCAACTACGCGGACGAACTGGCAAAGGCCATACACCCGAAACACGTAATACCGATGCATTTCGATTGCGTCGGGAAATATCTCGACATCCCGACGAAAAAAAGAGTGAGCGAGCACAGCCTCGACGTCGAGGACGCCCTGAACAGCTTCAAGAGGAGGCTTGCCCGAAACGATATCGACTGTACCATCCTGTTCGCCGGAGACGAGACGGAAGTCTGAAGAAGACCGGCCGCACCCGAGGGCCCGCCGGCGACCCATCAAGAAATGACCCAAGCCAAAATCGCATTGACGTCCGACTCCTTCAACGCGCGCGACGTGCGGGGCTCGGTCTGCGTCGTAATCGACGTGCTGCGCGCGAGCACCACCATCGTCGCCGCGCTGGCCAACGGATGCCCGAGCGTCATCCCGGTGGAAACGCCGGAGGAGGCGAGGGAAATCGCGCGGAAGCGAGGCTGCCTGTTGGGAGGAGAGAGAAACGGGCTTAAGGTTGAAGGATTCGATTTCGGCAACTCCCCCTTCGAGTACGGGCCGGAGAAAATCGGCGGGCGCTCCATCGCATTCACGACAACCAACGGCACGCGCGCCATACAGGCCTGTGCCGCCTCGGACGCGCTTCTTGTCGCGTCGTTTCTCAACGGCACAGAGGTCGTCCGCTTGCTGGAAAAACAGAAAAAGGGCATCCTGATAGTGTGTGCCGGCACGCGGGGAAAGCCTTCCATAGAGGACACGGTCTGCGGAGGCATGCTGCTCGATGCATTGCATGTCCGGGGCGGCGGTGAGGCCGACGAGGCAGTATCGCTCTGGAAAGCTCACCGAGACAGCCTGGCGGCAATGATGAAGAACGTGAGCGAACACGGCCGGAGCCTGATTGAACTCGGGTTCGAGCGCGACATCGACTTTGCGGCCAGAGTCGACGAATACGGGTTGCTCGCCGTCAGGGAGGGCGACTCAATAGTGAGGAAGACACCGTGAGCGAGAAGATAGAATTCAGGAAGAAACACAGATTGGCTCCCAGCCGCGCGCTGAGCGGCGCCGCGCTGGTGTTCGTCGCGTTCGCCGCCGTGCTGCTTTTCGCGGTCATGAGGCTGTCGGGCATCGGTCCGTCGGCCATAGAGAAGACGAGGCCCGGCGTCGCCGATGCGGAGCCCGCCAGCGAGTCCGTCTCGCGCTCACGCCGAAACGCCATCGTGACGGCCGCCGAGCGAGTGGACCCGGCGGTGGTGAGCATAGGGGTCGTCACCACCCGTATCGTGCGAGGCGTCAACCCGACGTACGACGAATTCTTCGATTACTTCTTCCGCGATTTTCTGCCGCCGACCCGGCAGTACAAATACAGGGAATCCATTCCGAACATCGGCTCCGGCGTGATCGTTTCGCCCGACGGCTACGTCGTGACCAACGAGCACGTCGTGCACGGCGCGGAAGAGATAACGGTCGTCACACCCGATGGCCTCACCCTTTCGGGCAAGCTCGTGGGAATACACGAGGCCTCTGACATTGCGATCATCAAGGTAGATGCCGACAACCTGCCGTATGCCCCGCTGGGCGACTCGGACAACCTGATGGTGGGCGAATGGGCCATCGCCATAGGCAACCCCTTCGGCAACCTGATAGAAGACGCGCACCCATCGGTCACCGTCGGCGTCGTGAGCGCGCAAAAGCGGTCGTTCAAACCGGGGAGCGGAGGAAAGGTGTACGACGACATGATCCAGACCGACGCCGCCATCAACCCCGGCAACAGCGGAGGCCCGCTGGTGAACGCGGACGGGCAGGTCATAGGAATCAACACGTTCATATTCACGCGTAGCGGCGGCTCGCTGGGGGTCGGATTCGCGATTCCCATCAACAGGGTCAAGAAGATTCTGGAGGAAGTAAGAAAATACGGAAAGGTTCGCGACGTGTGGCTGGGGTTCACCGTCATCACCGTTGACGGAGAGACCGCCCGCGCGCTCGGACTGCCCGCCGGAGGAGCGCTCATACGGGCGGTCGAGAGGGGCAGCCCCGCCGATGAGGCCGGCCTCATGCCGGGCGACGTCATCGCGCGAGTGAACAACCGAGTCATAAGCGACGCCGACGATGCTCTGAGCGCATTCGGGAGCGTGCTGGTGGGCGAGAAGTTCTCGATCGACGCGTTGCGGAAAAACAACGAGCTGCATCTCACGCTGGTGGCGCAGGAGAAGTCCTAGGATTCAAGCAACCCCACCCAACAACCTTCCCCTGCTTCGTCATTGCGATGAGCAAGAAGCTGCAAGCTCGCGCGACGAAGCAATCCCGATGGCAAGAGGGTGACTCTCCGAGATTGCTTCGGTCGAGTCTGTGACTCTCCCTCGCAATGACGCCGAATCATTTGGACAGCAGGCCCGTCAAGATCCCCGCGCTCGCTACATGCTCAAATCCAGCTTGGTGCGGCCAAAGATATTGATTGCCTCGCCGTTGATTGAACTCGCCCCGTCGGTCGCCAGGTAGAGCGTGAGGTCGGCGACATGGCTCGGAGGAATGAGCAGCTCCCCTATCCGTTCCTGAACCGTTTGCGGAACCATCTCGGTCTTGACGGTGCCGGGGCACACCGCGTTCACCGTGATGTTGAACGGCCCGAGTTCCTCGGCAAGCGCTTTTGTGAAGCCGACGACGGCGTGCTTGGAAGCCACGTAGGCCGTCAGATACATGACGCCTATCTTGCCGCTGCGAGAGGCGATGTTGATGATCCTGCCCCATCCCCGTTCAATCAGGATGGGCGCGACCGCCCTCGTGCAGTAGAACGTGCCCATGAGATTCACCTCGATGACGCGACGCCATTCCTCGGGCTCGTAAACGACAAAGGGCGCGCCCTGTAAGATGCCCGCGTTGTTCACGAGGATGTCGATTCCTCCAAATTTCGACATCGTCTGTTCGACCATGTTCTGAACGTCTTCTTCGCGGGTAACATCGGCGCTCACTCCGACTGCCTCGCCACCGCTCCGCGAAATGTCCTTGACGACCTCCGAAAGCTGGTCTGAACTCCGGGCGGTGACGGCGACTTTGGCGCCCTCGCGTGCGAAGAGCAGGGCGATCTCCCGCCCGATTCCCCTGCTCCCGCCGGTGATAATCGCGACTCTGTCTTTCAACTTCATCTTACTTATCTCCTATCCTCTCCTTACTCAGACTTCATTTTGCCTAGGGATGGGGACTGTCCCTATTTACGGAATCCTACCTTTTGGATTCGTAGAATAGGGACTGTCCCCATCGCAGCCTCGATTGCGGCTATGCCGCATCGTGAAACTGTCCGACAGTCGTGCATCTGGAGTCGGTGTCTTTCCCATCCCGTTTCTGTTGGCTCTTGTAGGGGCGCACGGCCGTCCGCCCCTACGCAAACATACGCCTATACTTTCAAATACGATTGTGACCGTTCACCAACTCCTGTAGGTGCGAATGAATTCGCACCTACACAATTTTCGGACTGTCCCCATCGCGCCCCTATAGAGACCGCAGAAAACTCAACAGCGCCGAGATGCAGGCATCGGGTTGGTCCAAATAAATCTCGTGCCATGACCCTTCGACCACCGATATCCGAGCGTTGGGTACGGTCTTGCGTATTTTGACCTGCTCCTCCAGGGGTGAGATGAGGCTGGTCGCGGGAGCCAGAACGAGCGTGGGAACGCCGACCTCGGGCAATAGCGGCTCCACGTTGACGCCGGCGGCCAATCGCGCCAGGTTCGACAGCATCACGGGGCGGTTCTTGGCCCATTCGCTGAGCCCCCACTCCGCTTTCCCCTTCGAAGTGTCGGGATGGGCGGCGCCGTACCCCATGAGCCTCTTGGCCCAGCCGTCGCCCCCCAGTTTCTTCATGGCCGTGGGCCAGTCCTCTTCTCCCACGGCGAAGATCTGTTGTATCTCCGGACGAATGGAGAGCGGGGTGGCCACCAGGGTGAGACTCTTCAAGAGTTCGGGCCAGCGCGCGGCCAGCGCAATTCCCAGGATTCCTCCCACCGATTCCCCAACGTAATGAACCGGGCCGATTCCGAGCGCTTCTATCACGCCCCGGATGTCGGACAGGAGTTCGTCCACACTCCACGCGTGGTCGGCGGCGGGATCTGCCGACTGTCCATGGCCCCTCATGTCCACGCGGAGAACTTTGTATTGCCGGGCGAGAGGCGGCACCCAATGGTACCAGAACCTGCCGCTGCGCCCGTATCCGTGCTGTATCCAGATGGTATCGGATTCTTCCCACGGATCGGTGAAATCGTCCAGCTCATAGTGGATACTCAGTCCGTTCGCTTCCACCTCGGGCATAACTGTTCCTCCTCACTGGCTCACGCATGTAGTCGTCATTGATACACTCTGAACTCTGGAGGCCGACGAAACCAAATGGAACGGCTGGGGCAGAGGGCAGGCCGCCATGTCACGTTTTACAGAAATCATCTTATACCACTCTCGTCCGCCCTCGCAAACTCTCGCGGCAGAGACCGCACGAAAGAGATTCAGTCATGCTTCTCCGCGGTCTTCCCGGTCGGTTGCGTCGGAAGCCTTGTTGCCTCTCTATGCGTCCTTTCTATATAATCATTGCGCTGTGTCCGAATGGGCCCACTCCGTTGGAGCGGTCGAGATGGAAGAGAAGCCGGTCGTTGTTGTCGGCAGTATGAATATGGACCTGGTCGCGAAGGCGCCCCGGTTTCCCCGAGCCGGCGAGACCGTCGTGGGCGAGAGTTTCTACACGGCGTTTGGCGGTAAGGGCGCAAACCAGGCGGTCGCGATTGCGCGGCTGGGCGTGCCCGTCAGCTTCGTCGGATGTGTGGGCGACGACGCGCACGGCCGGGAGATCATCTCCGGAGCGCAAAACGAGGGGATAGAGACGGCTCACATCAGAGTGTGCGCGGGGCGCTCGACCGGCACGGCGCTCATCATCGTGGACTCTGGAGGCCAGAACCGGATAGTCGTGGTGGCGGGAGCGAACAACGAGCTCAAGCCCGAGGACGTGCAACAGGCGGAGGAGGCAATCGCCCGCGCGGCGCTCGTGGTCACACAGTTCGAGATTCCCATGGAGACAGTGCGGGAAACCGTCGGGCTCGCAGCCAGGCACGGAGTGCCGGTGATACTCAACCCGGCTCCCGCGTTGTCCGAATCGATTGAGCCTGCTCTGCTGAAACAAGTGGATGTGCTCGTGCCGAACGAAACGGAGGCCGAGGCCCTCACCGGCGTGAAGCAGGACGCCGCCGATTTTGCCGCGGCCGCGATCCAGGAACTCAGGAAGCGGGGAGCGCGAGCGGTGATCATCACGCTGGGCGAGAAGGGAAGCATGCTCGCAGATTCCGAAAAAATGTGCCGCATACCCGCCTTCAGGGTGAACGTCGAAGACACAACAGCGGCGGGCGACGCTTTTGTGGGCGCGCTTGCGGCGGGGTATCGCTCGTTTTCGGACTTGAAGGAACTGACGAGGTTCGCCTCCGCAGTGGCCGCGCTCACCGTCACGAAGAAAGGAGCGCAGCCCTCGCTGCCGAGCACGCGGGAGGTGGAGGAATTTCTTGTGGAGCATGAGCCGGCGCTGCTCGAGAGGTTTCGAGCCATGACGCGCCGCCGTCTTGGAGAGAAGAAGAAGCGATGAACGGAACGCTCGAATGGATGCATGAGCATTCACTGGGGAGGAAAGGATGAAAGCTGCGGTCTTGAAGGACAAGCGCACGATGGTTGTCGAAGAGGTGCCGACCCCGAAGGCCGGCCCGGGCGAAGCGATCATCAGGGTCAAGTATGTGGGAATCTGCGGCTCCGACTTGCACCTTTACGCGAGCGGCCTGTTGCCGCCCGACACCGTCATGGGACATGAATGCGTCGGAGTGGTCGCCGAGCTCGGTGAGGGAACGGAAGGATGGAGCGTGGGCGACAGGGTCGCCCTGTACGGCGGCCTTTCCTGCGGAAAGTGTTTCTGGTGCAAGAGGGGCCAGACCAGCCTCTGCCGCGAGATGGGGGGCATAGGCCTGGGCGATATGCCCGGCGGCTATGCAGAACTTCTGAGAGCTTTCACCTCGATGCTCGTGAGAGTTCCCGACGAGGTCAGTCTCAAGGATGCGGCACTGCTCGACCCCTTTTCCACCGCCTTTCACGCGGTGCACCTGTCGGGTTTCCGGCTCGGCGATACTGCCCTGGTGATGGGCGCCGGCCCGATCGGGCTGTGCATTATCCAGCAGTTGCGGCTCGCAGGGGCTCGACTGGTGATGGCGACCGAATTCGTGCAAAAGCGCGCCCAGGCAGCGAAGCAGTTCGGCGCGGACATTGTCCTCAGGCCCGACGACGACGTTTTCGGAAAGATGTCTGAACTCACAGATGATATCGGAGTGGATTACGTGTTCGAATGCGTTGGAACGCCCGACACCGCGCAGGACGCCTTCACCCTCGTCAGGCGAGGGGGGAAGGTTGTGATTGTGGGTGTGTGCATGGAGCCGGCAACCGTTCAACCGGTCCTGTGGGTGATTAAAGAGATCTCGATGCAGGCGACCCTCGGCTTTGTTCGGAGCGAGTTCGAGGGCTCGCTCGAGTTGCTCCGAAAGGGAGTGCTGAAAACCGACGGGCTTGTCAGCGAGACCGTTTCACTCGACCGATTGCCCGATGCATTCGAGCGGCTGCTCTCGCCCAGCGAGGAAATCAAGGTGCTTGTGGAGTTCAACGACTGAAAGGACTGCCGTCGAAAGGAGGTTCCCGCTTAACGACCTTATCAGAACTGTCATTCTGAGGAGCGAAGGGTCGCAGACCCGGGCGACGAAGAATCTCTCATTTTCAGGCGAGTTTGCGCCTATCAGCAGGAGATTCTTCGCGGAGTTTATCCTGAGCGCAGCCGAAGGACTCAGAATGCCAAATCGGCAAATGCGTTTTTGGCAACACACCGTGAACATCGCGCGGTTGCGATTGGCTGCAACAAAGGGGAGATGACGAGGCTTCGCCGACTATTTCCCTTGAGCGGAATGGAGGAGTCGGGCAATTGATGGATTGGTGGTCGGGAAAAATGCGCAGCGAGCCGGCAGACGGGCCGCGGGGGGATGAACGACACCCCTTCCCCGCCTCTCGTCGAGGCGTTCGCCGGAAGGTTCCGGGGCGCAAGAAACTGCTGTAACGGATATCGATTCCATAGCTTAGGTTACTACGACTTTTCGGTCACAACGAGCAGCCTGCCGCAGTACTCACAGTTGTGGATGAAATTCCTGTAGCGTTGTACATCGTGCGATTCCGGATACACCATCTTGCACGCGCTGCAGATGCCGTCTTTCAACACTGCCACGCCGGTGCCTTTTCTTTCCTTCAATTTGTGATAACGTTTCAGGAGAGACGGGTCGAGGCCTTTCTCAATTCTTCGAAACGTCCTGGCATTATCGGTTCCGTTGCCGTTCGATTCCAGTTCGTGCAATTTCAAAAGCAGCTTGACTTGGTTATTCGTTTTCATTTGCTCCCCCTCACTCGCTTGCGGAAACCGTTGGGTTTGCCTTTCCGGTCCACGTTGCGATTGTTTTGACGACTTTCCGGCGGTGTTGTCCTCTCATGGAATTCTCATCTCAGCCGACCTGAATATCGAAATTATCTCTTTCGGGCTGGAAGCTCCGAGCACGCTTTCGCAAAAGTTGTTGTGGCTTAAAAGCTTGGCTATCCTGGCCAACAGCCTCAAATGCACGTTTTCCGAGGAGGGCGGTCCAGCCAGCAGAAACGCCATGCAAACGGGCTCTCCGTCTATGGCATCGAAATCCAAACCCTCCGGTATCCGCATGAATGACACTATCATCTGCTCCAGGCCGGGCACGCAGGCGTGCGGGAGAGCCACTCCGCTTCCAATCCCCGTGCTCGCAATCTCCTCGCGTTCAACCAGTTCTGTCAGCATGACCTCCGGCTGCAAGCCCTTGCAATGACCGGCTATTCGACTGACGGCTTCCTCCAGAAAGGCCCGTTTCTCCTTGACGCCGACGATATCGAATATGAGACCTTCGTAAAGAAAAGGCCAGACGTATGGGCTGATATCTGTTTTGTTCGCGCCGTCAGAAGAGGGTTCGGGAGGCTGAAAACCCGTCTTCTCCAACGCCTGCTTCAATCCCTTCCACCCGTAAAGATTCAAGAAGCTTGTGAGTTCCATGAAATCGGCGGAACTCATCGAATTTCCTTTCGCCACGTTGATGAAGTCCACCACCTCGGGCACCTGCCGAACGAAAAGCCTCACCTGGGAGTCAAGCCCGTTCACGATCGACAGAAGGTATCCGGATGGGACATCGAGCGCTTTTTCGATTTGCGCAATCCTCCTGGCACTCGGCGGCGACTGTTTCCCGTTTTCGACGAGGCTGAGATATGTCGGAGACACGTCGATCATGCGCGACAGTTCCCTGAGGCTGAGGCCGGCCGAAATGCGCAGAGTTCTGAGTATATATCCGAAATTCACGGCTCCTCCTGTTAACTGTTTACTAAATATTATATCCCCCCAAATCCAACTTGTCAAGTGAAATCGTACGGCAGGGCTTTTCTCAACAACAATTCGGCCGTCAACCTTATAAAGCATTTAATTACAAATAGTTATGGACCAAAAGGGTTGCGGGCTATGACCCCAGACAGCAGAGACACATGTGAGTGTCCGTACGGGCAGGCCCCCGTGCCTGCCCTGCTGACCCGCGGATAATTGCGGTATTACGGGAAGAAACGGGCAGGCACGGGGGCCTGCCCCTACGGGAGAATTCCGGGTGGTGCGGTGGGAGGCAGGGGCGTATGCGAAATGTTATCGTATGGCTGGACGAGCAAGCGATTACCTTGCCGGGCACTACACGTGGCATCAGGGAGACGGGGATACTTTCCGCCGCATCATCCTCATCATCAAAAGTCACTTAACGATTTTCAGAACTTCGCGGAACTCTGCCGAATCGGATCTCTCCAAAATCTCGTACATGGCCATTTCGACGCATGTCGAAACGGCGCCGGCTTGCTCCATCTTGCGCAGGCCGATTTTGTGGTCCTGCTTCTTTCTCGACCCGCATGCGTCGGCGACAACATGCATCCGATACCCGGCCTCGATTCCGTCCAGAACGGTCTGCTCGACGCATATGTGCGTCTCGATGCCGCAGATCATCAACTGTGTCGCCGAATGGTTGGAAAGCGCGTCAACGAACTGTGGCTCGCCGAAGCAACTGAAGCTCAGCTTTTCTATCGGCTTCAGGTGGGAGAGCTCGGTTCCTATCTGTTCGACCGTCTGCCCGAGCCCTTTCGGATACTGCTCGGTCCAGATGATGGGGAGCTTCAGAATCTTCGCAAACTTGATGAGCTTCACACAGTTTTCGACGAATTCGTCCGGCTTCTTGAAAGCCGCCAGGAGCTTCTGCTGGTAATCGACAACGAGAAGTAACGCGCTGTCTCTGGCAAGCACTTGACTGTGACGCATCGGGTCTCTCCTATCGTTCGCTCTATTCGCGGGGTTTTGCGAGTATTTCGAGCACCTTCAGTTCGTGGAACCTCTTCGATGCCGCCGAACGGAGTATCGCGACGGTGTCGGCTCCCCTGCCCGTGCCCGCGATTGCCAGCACCTCTTCCCGTTCGGGTATCAGGCCCGCGTCGCAGGCTTCCATGACTATTTCGCAGACGACCTTGACGCCCTGCCCCAGCCTTCTCAGGGTGAGCGCGATCAGCGTCGTCGGGAACACGCCCTGAAACTGCGTGGCCAGCGAGGTCTCAATCGAGTGGGTCAGGATCGTGCCCGTATAAATTTTCCCGCCCGCTTCCAGTATCTTCTTTCTGTTCGCCTCACTCAATTCGAGGTCGCTGGGAGATTTGAACCCGGCGCTGTGGGTCACCACCACCACGTTGGCCTTCGTGTCGGCGAGCGCCTCGGCCATGGCCGCTCCGGTGTCTCCGCACGTGCTGGCCACGACCACGTGCCGGATGCCCTCGCGCACTGCCTTCCTTGCTATCTCGAGACAGCGCGACGTGTTGTCCGGGCCCGGCTTTTCGAAGTAATCGACCGTTCTCTGCATGTCCTCAACTCCGTTTCTTGTAAAGATTGAGCGCGGATTCTCCACGACGAACGCTCACCTGCGGCCGCAGAGTGTCTCCAGATGGGCGACGACCGAAGCGCCGAGGGCACGAAGGTCGTAGCCGCCCTCGAGCATCGAGATCAGCCTGCCGCCGGAATGCTTCTGGGATATGTCCACGCACATTTTGGTGAGCCAGGCGTAGCCCTCGTCGGTCAATTGCATCGAGGCGAGCGGGTCGTCCCTGTGCCCGTCGAAGCCGGCGGAGACCATCACGAAGTCGGGCTTGAACACATCCGCCACCGGCGGAAGCATTTTCGTAAAGACCATCTCATATTCTCTGTCGCCGCATCCGGCCCTGAGCGGGGCATTGATGGTGAACGTCTCCCCTTTGCCGCGACCCCCCTCTTGCATGCTTCCCGTGCCGGGATAGTGCGGGTACTGGTGAGCGCTGAAGTAGAGGACCGTCGGGTCGTCGTAGAAAATCTCCTGCGTGCCGTTGCCGTGATGGACGTCCCAGTCGATGATGAGCACCTTCTCGATTCCCCGAACGCGCTGCAGATATGTGGTCGTGATGGCGACATTATTGAACAGGCAGAAGCCCATGGCGCGGTCGCTCTCGGCATGGTGACCGGGCGGCCTCACCGCGCAGAAGGCGTTATCGATTGTGCCTTCCAAAATGGCATCGGCGGCGGCGATGCCCGCTCCGGCGGCGAACAGAGCCGCCTCGAACGATTTCTCCGACACTGCCGTGTCGGGGTCGATGTGTTGCACATCTGGGCCGCAAAGGTTCTTTATCGAGTTTATCAATCGGTCGGTATGAACGGCGGCCACGTATTCCACGGGACAGCTCGAAGGAGACAGGTTGACAAGAACGTCTTTCAGGCCGGCGGCCTCAATGGCCTGAAGTATCGCGGCGAGCCGTTCCGGCCGCTCCGGATGCCACGAGCCGGCAAAATGTTCGTGGTAAATGGGGTGGTAGAGAAAGCCTGTTTTCGGCATCTGATTCCAGAGATACTACCCGGAGCAGACATTCGTTGTCATTCTGAGCGCAGCGAAGAATCTAGAAGAATGCAGTGCATTCGGACTAAACATGAGATCCTTCACTTGGGCCTGCGGCCCTTCGTTCAGGATGACAAGAGTGTAAAGTATTTCATGCTCCCACTAATTAAGTTCACGGAACAAAACGAAGAATCGAGGAGCTTATGATAGCACACCGTCGCGGAAAAACGCAAACGTGGATGGGCTGTCTGCGGCGCTTCCAACCTTGACAAATGATGGGCCCGCCAATATAATTGGACTGTTGCGAAGGTGCCAGAGGCGCGGTCAATATTCGATTTGTGGCGGCGCCGGGCTCTCTCGTTTCATCGATTCCGAACAATTCCCCGGTAGCTCAGCAGGTAGAGCGGGTGGCTGTTAACCACTTGGTCGCTGGTTCGAGTCCGGCCCGGGGAGCCACTACATGTGTGAGGGCGACCCTATCAAAAGCCAAATCCATTTCGAGCTTCTCAAAGCCCATCCTAATTTGACCTATTAGTGCCCGCATAAATGACGCCTGGGGCGTATCGCGGGACGGCGTATGTCACCGCACCGGACGCGAGTTGAGGTCGATCACGTTTCTGCGCAGCGTATCGAATCTGAAATAAGCCATTGATGTAGAGGCCTAAACTTGCAAAATTCGGCTTCAGCCATTATCATATATGCAGACAAGATTCGGAGATCTAGCCAGCTGTATTGCATGCTCGATCGGGTTAATGCATTCCCGGCGAGCACGAAGCATGCTCATCGGCACGGGAGGGGGCCCGCTTGGCTCAGATCGACAACATTCTTGCGGAGGCTTTGGAGATAGGAGCCTCCGACATCCACGTGTGCGCCGGCCTTGTTCCCACCATCAGGCTCTGGGGCGAGATCAAGCCGGTGGGCAATCATGAGCCGATTTCGTCTGAGAAGAGCAGGCAATGGCTCTACGAGATTCTGACCAACAAGCAAAAGGACGACCTGGAGCGCAACCTCGAAATCGACGTCTCCTACTTCGTTGAAGATTTGGGGCGCTTCAGAGTAAGCATTCACCACGAAGACAGGGGGCTTTCCGCCTCATTCCGCGTCGTACCTTCAAGAATCCGTACCGCCGAAGAACTGGGTCTTCCCGATGCCGTAAAGGAGCTTGCTCGGCTCCAGAAGGGGCTGGCCCTGGTCACAGGCCCGTCGGGTTGCGGCAAATCGACCACATTGGCCGCCATTATAGACCTGATAAACACGGAATCCCGCCGTCACATAATATGTATAGAGGACCCTGTCGAGTTCGTCCACCAGACCAAGCGGTGTCACATCGATCAGCGCGAGGTCGGCGTGCATACTCGAAGCTTTTCCTCCGCTCTCCGCGCGGCTCTCAGAGAGGATCCCGACGTTATACTCGTAGGCGAGATGCGCGATCTCGAAACCATTTCCATGGCCATAACCGCCTCTGAAACCGGTCACCTCGTGTTCAGCACCTTGCACACTCGCAACGCCGCCAAAACGATCGAGCGCATCATAAATGTGTTTCCACCCGACCAGATCGCTCAGATCAGGACTATGGTGGCCGAATCGCTTGTCGGTGTTGTGTCCCAGGAGCTGATAAGGAATAGAGAAGGCACAGGCCGTGTGCTTGCGCTGGAAATTCTGCTTCGCACGTCGGCGCTCGCCAAGCTGATACGAGAAGGGAAAACCTACCGAATTCCGATGCTTATGGAGACAGGCGGTAGAAGCGGCATGATATTGATGGATGCATATATCGCCGACCTGTGCAAGAAAGGTCTGATAGACCCGAAGCATGCCTATGAAAAGGTGATCGATCAGGAAGCTTTCAGAGACGTGCTCCGGGCCAGAAAATCCCCTGCCGGCACATAGACGATCTGCGGGAGACATTCGTGGCGGCAAAAATAGATGCATTCCTGAGATTCCTCGTCGACAATGACGGATCGGACCTGATGCTTGCATCCGGCTCAATGCCGATGATGCGAATTCACGGCGACCTCATGGCGCTCGATTTTGGGAAGGGCAGCTCGATCCTCACGACGGAACTCACAAGAAGTCTGATATATGAAATACTGTCGGAAGATCAAATTCGGCAATTCGAGCGGGCGGGCGATCTGGATCTCGCCTATGAAGTGCCCGGCTGCGCACGATTCAGAACCAACGTATACAAGCAGACAAAAGGTCTGGGCATCGCTTTGCGAAATATCCCCACCCAGATCCGGAGCGTCGAGGAGCTGGGGCTCCCTCCCGGCGTGAAGAAACTCATACGCGCTACCCGCGGTTTCGTTCTGGTCACGGGTCCCACCGGTTGCGGCAAAACGACGACTTTGGCGGCAATTATCGATGAAATAAACCGCCAGCGCCGCGCTCATATCGTGACGATCGAAGAGCCGATCGAATTCGTGCACAAATGCCAGAGATCGCTGATCACCCAGCGGGAGGTGGGCCGGCACACGCACAGCTTCAAAAATGCTTTGCGCAGCGCAGTGCGGATGGATCCCGACATCATACTCGTCGGCGAGATGCGCGACCTCGACACTATTTCAATGGCGCTGACAACGGCCGAGATGGGCGCGCTGGTGTTTGCGACACTTCACACAACCGACGCGGCAATGACGGTCAATCGAATCATTGACGTGTTTAGTTACGAAGAGCGAAATCGCATAAGGGCCCTTCTCTCGGAGGCGCTGACCGGCGTGATCGCTCAGCAACTCGTCAAGAGAAGAGACAAAAAGGGGCGCGTGGCCGTGGTGGAATTGTTGATCGGCACGCCGGCCATCTCGAACACGATCAGGGAGGGAAAAATAGAGCAGATGGTCTCACTTATGGAGACCGGCAAGAAATATGGGATGCAGATGATGGACGAACATCTCCTGGACCTCGTCCAAAACGTCGTTATCGATCCCAAAGACGCTCGAAAATTGGCGGTTAACAAGGCGCGGTTCAGCTAGTTTTTGTCAGAAATGCGGATGTCCTCTATATCGGGCGCGATATTGTACCTCTTCTTCTCAAAACCACCCGAGCTCAACTCCTCCGAGGCATTTTCGAAATCAAAATCTTCCAGCAGCCTGTCAACTTCAGCGACTTGATCCTTACGAACCGATAGGACCTTCGGATCGACAATATATGAATCCTCTTCGTCGCAGTAGTTTACCACTCTTCCGAGTACAAAGATCTCCTTAATCCCGCCCGACTGCGAATCGCCACCCAATACCATACGCATTTTCACAAGATCACCCTTCGATATCATACTTCCCCCTCCTGTACCGTTTGCCCGGTTTTCAGTTCCAAAGCCCGGATACGAAGCATCCGGCAATAAGACTCAATGCATTGGGTCCCTCGGACATCATCGCGATTAACAAATCGGGACGACCACGGGGACCTTCGGCAGTCCGTGAAATCTTATTATTATTCCCGCCGAGAACACCGTTTATCCGAACAATTGCGCGCACGCCGCATATCCGGGAATCAAACCTGGTTGGAGGATATCTCCTTAGCGATCCCGAAAACGGCTACCATTACCCCCTCTTCGTCCTCTATCGGCGTGATGTTTAGCTCTACCGGAAATCTTTCCTTGTTTTTCGCAATTATCTCTACCCTGTATCTTCCCGGGCCTTCCTGACCTGAAATTCTTCTTTCGAGATACTCATTCAACATGTCTCTATATTCCGGAGCGACAATTTTGCTGAAGTGCTCTCCAACCAGCTCTTCGCGCGTATAACCTATCCGCTTTTGAGCCACCCTGTTTACCAGGGTGAAGTTGCCCTTCTCATCCACCATATACACGCCATCCGGCGTCTTATCCCTGACGCCCTCAAGATAATCAAGCTCGGCCATCTGCATTTTCAGTGTCTTGAAGGCGTCCTTTGCCAGCTCCATCAGTCTCAGACTTCTCCTTCTCAGGGCGTCTTCGTCTTTCACCGCACGGATGTCTATGGGAAATCGCATCAAAAGCTCCAGGGCCACCCTGACAATCCCTGATTCGCTGAGCCTGCCTCCCCGACTCTTAACATAGTCTACGGTGGACAGCAGATACTCCTCTTGCTCTTCCGATATAGAAAAAGTCCTTTTGAGCATTCCCCACACCTCCCCGCTCGCCGCACCCGTGGGTGTACGGAACTCGCGCCTCCCTATCCTCCCCATATCCGCATTTATCATCATTGTACCCGAAATATGCGAGTCAGGCAATAGAATTTATTGCTCCGTTCCATGCGGCAACTACTGTCTTATTGCCAGAGAGCGACCTTACTATCTATGCAGTGGCGCTCGCCTTTTGAAGAATAATGCATGCTGATACACCCCTGCGCGACGGCGAATGACATGGAATACAAGCGATACTAACGCGTTAGGTTGGCTTTGGCTGCTGTTCGCAAGGCGGTTGTCCAGATCGATCCGGGCGGCAAGCACATTTCAAACACGACGGCTGGCAAAGACGCGCAGCGAGCGGCCCAACGGATTTGGAGCAGCTTGAAAAACGAATTCAACGTGACCAGCTACAAGGAGATTTCCGCCCAGGATTCCGACCGCGCGATTCAATGGCTTCAGGCTCAGGTCGCGATGGCAAGACCCAAAATCCGCAGGAAAGCCCCCGATAAATGGAAGGAGAGTCTATACAAGCCGATCTACGCACGCGCGGGCGAGCTTGGGATTTCCAAAGACGACCTCTATCTGCTGGCGCAAGAGCGGTTGGCCATCAAGAAACCGATCCGATCCCTGAAGGAACTGACGCAGCGCGATCTTCAGCAGGTTCACTATGTTATGATCTATGAAGTCAAGAAGTCCGGGAGCAAGCCATGAAATCTGGTGGTTCGGCTGGCATTGATAAAGGAGGTATACGCATGGACATGTGGAAGTTCTTTGACATCACGCATCGGGAGCACATTCTCTGCAATCCGATGAGTCTTGAGAAACTTGAACAGCTTATCACACTTCTGCCTCTGAAACCTGGGGCACGCGTGCTTGATATCGCCACTGGAAAGGGCGAGTTTCTCATCAGGCTTGCAGAACGGTACCGACAAATGACAGGGACAGGAGTTGATTTCTCTCCCTACTGCATTGCTGATGTCCACAAGAAGCATCAGGAACGTGTTCCGGATGCCCAACTCCATTTCTTGGAGATGGACGGGGCCAAGTATGTCCCAGAGACCTTAGAGAGCTTTGATCTGGTAGCCTGCATCGGTGCGAGTTGGATTTATGGCGGGCATCGAGGGACGTTGAACGCGCTGCAGAAGATGGCAGCCCCAGAAAGTTGGATCGTTGTGGGAGAACCGTACTGGCGGCATGAACCGGAAAGAGAGTATTTAGAAGCGACCGGAGTGACACGGAACGACTTCGGAACACATTATCAGAATGTAGAGGTCGGGCGAGAGCACGGATTGGAGGCTGTCTACACACTCGTAAGCAGCCAGGATGACTGGGATAGATATGAGGGGTTACAGTGGTATGCTGCGGAAACCTGGGCGAGTGATCATCGGGATGATCCAGATGTGGAGACCGTGCTGAAGCGAGTGCGTGAGAGTAAGACAGCATATCTGAGGTGGGGACGAGAAACGCTGGGGTGGGCGATTTATGCGTTCAAGAAAGGGGGGCATAGCACATTTCTAGTTGGCTAACGCACATTATTGGGCATACCCATGACGAGCCAGATGAGAAAAGAGGCATCACCGCCTCCGAACAAACCGTTCCACCGGATCGGCGGGAAAAGGCGCCCGCCTCCCGGTGAACTTCACGTTGTCAGGCAGAGGGATGAAATCCAGGTCAACACCGCTTCCGGCCTGCCGGAACGGCAAGCCCTGAGCAACGTCGAAGGACGCATCGAAGGGCCCTCCGGGATTCCGAGGCCTCTGCGTCGGCCAGGTCGCTGGTTCTTCTTTGCGCGCGGCTACCGGTTGCAGACGGTTTCGAACGAGGCCTGCTCGAACTGGGCGATGATCTTGTCGAGAACCTCATCGGGCTGGAGCCCCATATCTCGGTACGATGAGCCCCTGCCTATCTTTTCCCACTTCGTCTTTGCCATCCGGTTGTAGGGCATCAGGTGCACGGGGCCCGCATATCCGGCGCGCTTGAGGCAGGCGACGATGCCCTCTATTGAATCGGCGTCGTCGTTGAATCCGGGAATCACCGGCACCCGCGGGACAATGCGCGCGTTCCCCGCGCGCGAAAGGATGGAGGAGAAATTGCCCAGTATCTTTTCGTTTGAGACGCCGGTGAGCTTCTTGTGGATGTCGGGGTCGGCGTGCTTGATGTCGTACAGGAAGAGGTCAACCAATTCCAGGAGGTCATCCACGAGGTCCCGGTCGAAATACCCGCAGGTCTCGAGGGCGGTGTGAAGGCCGCGCCCCTTGACCGCGCGCAGAAGCTCGAACAGGAATTCGGCCTGGAACGTCGGCTCGCCGCCCGAGACCGTGACCCCGCCGCCGGAGGATTCGTAGAACGTCGTGTCGCGCGAAACCCGTTCCGCAACTTCGTCGGCCGACAGCTCCGCGCCGATCTTTTCCATGGCGCGGTTGGGGCAGGCGGCTGCGCATTCGCCGCAGGTGGTGCACGCCTTGTGGTCTCTGACGACGCCGTGCTCGGTCAGCCGGAGCGCATCCGACGGGCATGCCTCCGCGCACGCGCCGCAGCCGGCGCAGCGTTCCGCGAAGTAGGACATCTCCGGGTTCGGCTTCTGCGATTCCGGATTGTGGCACCACTCGCACCGCAGCGGGCAGCCTTTCAGGAACACGCATGTCCGGATGCCCGGGCCGTCGTATATCGCGTAGTAATGGATATCGAAAACGATGCCGCTCACGGGATGGATCAGACTCCGACGTGTTCGGACCGCGAGATGATCTCGTTCTGAATCTCGCACCCCAGGTCCACGAAATAGGTGCTGTAGCCGCCGACCTTGACGATGAGGCTTCGATAGCTCTCGGGGTCCTTCTGCGCGGCGCGCAGCATCTCGGTCGAGGCGACGGTCGGCTGTATCTGCATGCCCCCCATATTGAAATAGGTCTTGACCAGCGCGACCCATTTCTTCCGGGACTCCCTGCTCCGACCGATCGCCGAGGGATGCAGTCGGATGTTCACGGCGCACCCGAAGATGTGCTTGAACTCGAGCGCGGCGACCGACCTGAGCACGCCCGTGGGCCCGCATTTGTCCACGTTGTACGGGTTGCAGCTTGCGGCATAGGGCATGGCGGCCTTACGGCCATCGGGCGTCGCGATGGATATCCGGCCGTCATACGTGTGCGTGGTCATGCTGTTGACGAAAGGCACGAACGGCCCGTTCTTGAAGCTCCGGTGTTTGTAGGTCTCCTCGAACAGCCGTGTGCTCACCTGCCGCGCCAGCTCGTCCGATTCGGGGTTCCCGTTGCCCCACTTGCCGTCCACTTCCGCGATCATCCGATAGACATGCTCGTATCCCACGAAGTTGTGGTCGATCGCCTCGAGCAGTTCCTTGAACGTCAAGCGCCGCTGCTCGAACACGAGCTTCTTGATCACGTAGAGCGAGTCCACCACGTTGGCGATGCTGTTCATGAACAGGATGCCGGACAGGTCATAGACGGCGCCGCCGCGGGTCACATCCTTTTTCTTCTCGAGGCATCCCTGCATGAATGCCGAGATGAACGGAGCGGGCAGCTCGTCGGCGAAAATGCGGTCGCGCAGGTTGGACGAATCGACAATCGTCTTGATCATGTTGGCCGCCTGCGCGATGAAGGCGTCCACTAGTTGCTCGAACGAAGCGAACGAGTCGGGGGCACCCGTCTTGACGCCGACGTTTTTGACGGCGCCGATGAGCGTCTGCGAGTCTCCGTTGCGGAGCGCCATGTCGAGCACGCGGCTGAGCAGGATGGCGGCGAAGCCTATCCCGCCGGTCTTCCCCGGCGCGAGCAGGTCGACGCATCCCGTGATCGCGCTGTCGCGCGCGTCCTCTTCCGTGAAGCCGCGCCGCTTCATCGCCTCGATGCAAATCTCATCGTTCATGAGCGAGACGCTTGAGGTGCCGTGATAGAGCACGTCCGCCACGGCCAGGTAGAGGTCCTCGGGCGTGTCCTTGTGGAATCGCACGACGACATTGACCGCGCTCTTCGAGCGTCCCGCGGCCTCGATCAGCACGTAGGTCAGCTCGTTCGTTGCGTCCCTGCCGTCGCGCGTGAGGCCCCCGAGGGTCACCGGCGCGGACCCCTCGTAGCGCTGGTAGAACGTGCCGATGAAATTCGATTCCGGGCGGATGTTGTGCGTCATGATCTTGAGCAGCAGTTCCTCGAGCAGCTCGCGCGCCTCGTCCCTCGTGATCTCGCCCCGCTCGACGTCCCGCTTGTAGTAGGGATAGAACATGACGTCGAGTCGGCCGGCGGAATGGACATTCGTGATGTTTGCAAGCTCGGTCGCGCTCGTGACGGTCCAGAACGACTGAACGGCCTCGCGGAAGCTCTCCGCCGGATAGAGGGGAACTCTCCGGCAGGCATCGAGCATGCGCGCGAGCACCGCCTTCCTGTCGAGGTCCGTCTCCGCGTCACGTCGTTCCTCAAGCTTTTCAGCCAGCCGTCTCGCAAAGATGATGACGCCTTCGAGGGCAATTTCAATCGACTGGAGAAAATCGCGCTCGTCCGCGGTCAATCCCTTGTCATTCGCAATTTTTTGCTGCACTTCCTCCTTCATCGCCAGCAGCCCGCGCCGCATCGCCTGCTCGTGGTCGAGAACGAGATGGCCCTGGTAGGTGCCGGTGACGGCGCCGGTGGATACGAACGTGTACATCTTCGAGGTAGTCGCCGGAAGGGCCGCGGCGAACTCGCGCATATCGCCCGCGAACAAGCCGGACCGTTTCGTCTCATCCCAGACACGCTCGGCCATGGTGCGGCCTTTCCAGTACGGCAAGAGCTCTTTCTGCAGGAATTTCTTGTCTTCGGGGTCGATGGTAAACGGATTAATCTCCCGTTCCTCCATCGTCTTGAGCCCGATCTTCGGCATCGCGGCCCCCACCGCTTTCGTGTTCTTCAGGTTGCGGTATAGCGCGAGCGGACCGTACCGCTTCACCATGTAGGACAGGAATCGAGCGTTCGACTTGAGTTGGTAGGCGGCCATCGAGCGCTTGTCCAGCTCGGTTTGCAGGACGCCGTTAAACAGCCCGCGCTCGATGTCGATCGGGATGCCGAGGAAATATTCGGTCCACTTGCCGGCGATTCGGTCGTCGGGGTCGACGCAGTGGGTCATGTTCTCAAACACGTGCTTCATCGCCAGCGCGACGCGGACGCCGGGCGAGAGGCCCGAGCCTTCGGTCTCGCGCCATTTCTCGGTGTAATACCTGGCCCGCTCGACCGACACCCACACGATCTCGTCCAGGTATCTCTTCCGGAGCCTCTTGATTCGTTCGCCGGCTTCGTCTCGCATTCGCATCTCGCATTCCCCCTTTTGTCAAGGGCGAAAACGCTACTTCCCGAAGAGAATAACAGTTCTCATTCCGTTGCAGTACGGACAGTTCGCGAACCGCCCGTATACCTTCCCTTGTACTGACCTGCGCAAATTCGTGTCACTTCGTCCCGCGCGCACATCCCCCTATTGCCGTCTCAGCCGTGTCCATATATCTTCCGGGCCACAGGATTGAATGCCCCCAGTCCAATCAGATAAATCAATACGGCAATGGATAGCGACAGCGTGAATCCCCATTCCATGCTCACGAGCACACAGGTAAGAGATCCCAACGTCGTGGTAACTGCATTGATCCCCCAGGCCCAGGGAATTATCGTTTCGTCCACAAGCTGTGTCACGCGCAATCCGATCGGAAAAGGCATACCCATCAACATGGCCAGCGGCGCCAGAGCCAGTATGACCACCCCACAGCGAGCCGTTTGCGAGAGGAACATCAACTTTGGGATACAGAAGTTTATGAGCATCATTTCGCCGACGATGGCCGCAACCAAAGCGAGAATCACCAGTATCAGAGAACTGGCGCTCGGTCGAGCCAATCGTTTGGAGAGCAGGCTTCCCACGCCGGAAAAAGCCAAGAGTGCCGACAACGTGACTGCCATCGAATATACGGGTCCGCCAACGAATACGGTATACTTCTGCAGAAGCACGATCTCCACCGTTATGAAGCCCAAACCCAATGCTCCGAAGTAAACGAATATTCGTCCCTTGTGGGGCACCTCGCGCAATTTGTCCCTTCGTGTCATCAAGGGCCCGATAACAAACACAGCGGCCAGTATCAAGATCTGCACGAGACTTACAAGAAGCACTGCCAAGGCCAGAGGAATATGCTCCAGTCCATACCCTCCATGGCTTGCGGATGGATGAAAGAGCTGCTTCCAGCGATAGAAGCGAAAGAAAAATGGATTGTCATCGCTGCACGGGCGGATGTCGTAGAGGTAATCATCGATAAAAGCAGCGCGCTGGTTTATTGGGCTGCGAATAAGGCTGTTAAAAGCGTTGACTTGTTCCTGGTACGGGTCATAGAGAATATCAAAGCCCATATAACGAGCCCATCCACGAAGGGTCTTCACCTCCGAGATGGTAAATGGGACCTTCTTCAGAAGTGTCTCACCATAGCGAGTCTCAACTCCTTCAATCTCCTGAGTGGCAAATACCATAATTTGCCGCGAGGGATCCTCGATTCCTTCGCGTCGGAGAGCTTCTATTTGAGTCGACGCCAGCCGAAGCGTTTCCCTTGGCGGATCGAATACCCACCGATGTATTGCAAGAATGCCATCATCCGTAAGATGCTGCCAGTAGTCCCGCATCGCTGCTGTCGTATAGAGGTAGTTCTCCGTTAATACATAGGCGCCCGACGATAGCGCTGTGTATGTGTCCACACCGGTTAACTGGATAACGTCAAACTTCTCCTCGGAGGCGGTGAGGTAATGCCTGCCCTCCACGTTTACCAGTCGTACGTCGGGTCGATGAAAGAAGAATCCATTGAAATCGGCATATCGATTCTTAATGACGTCTACTGTCACAGGATTAATCTCGACTCCCACGACTTGTCTCGCTCCGTAGTAAATCGCCGTCAACACATCCAGACCTCCGCCCACGCCGATCACCAGCGTCTGAGCGGGATTTGCCTTTACTACAAATGGAGCCACCCTCAAATCGTAAGCCAGTATCGGCAAGGATTTCACCTCACCGTTGGGGATTCTGTACATGTGAGTAGGAGCGCCGCCGTCCTGAAAAATCATGCGTGTGAACGGAAGATAGCCCGCATAATTGCGTGAGAGCATCATCTCCCATGACAAAGACAACTCCATAGGGTTCCCGACATCAATACGCGCAACCGTGTGCCAACGATAATAGTGCGGCTCCATCGCGGTTCGAAACATCTTCCCTGGGGGAGAGTAAACAGGAAAGATTTCATTCTTGGACGCCAACAGCGTCAGCAACGTGGCCAATCCCAGCGTGAGCATCGCCGCGTTCTTCAGCCTGCGACTATCTGTCTTCAACGCGTGAATCACCGCAACCAGCCCGGCCACGGCAGCGGCACCATAGATTGTTGCCTCGGCGCCCAGATAATTGACCCCCAAAATCGAAAGCAGGGCGCCTGCTCCCGCGCCCAGCAGGTCCGCGAAGTAAAACCTATTAATGGCCTCTCCGGCTCTGGAAATGAGATAACCGATGCAGGTTCCCGCGAAGAAAAACTGGGCTCCGATGACTATGTAAAGCAAAAGCAGGCTATATACATTGCTGTAGTCACCGTATGTGTATGCGTCCATTGGATAGAAACGCACCTTCGTGGCCGTGAAAAAACCGATTACTATCGCCAAACTGAATGCCAGCGCAAAGCATCCGACCACTCGATTGTCAATCTCTTTGCCTGTAAAGCGCGGCGAAACGGTCAGATAGCTGCCGGCTGCCCCAAAACCCAGCAAGGCCAGACTGATAATGAGATAGGCAAAATGGTACCAACTCATAAAGGAGAACACTCGCGTGAGAGCGACTTCGACGACCAGAACGCTCATTGCCAAAAGGAACAATGCTACTGACGCCCTGCCGGAATCACGCATCATCACAATCTCCACTCGATAACCGATACGTCTTATGGTGGCAAAGATGTCCCTTGTAAGGTCCCATGCTATCCGACCCGAGTAGATAAAGCAAACCAAGACACGACAAACGAGGCATGTATGTCTTCAGACTGTTCGGGACACTTTGCTATCGGAATTGGGTTACAGGATCGGCTTGCTTTGCAGTATCGTATAGCATCCCCTCTTTGTTTGTCAACCACCGGGTAAACTCCGTTTGACACTTCCTTGTTTATAAATATATAATTAAGTTCATTTATAGTCATATCGCAATCAGCATGCCCGCATGAGAAGAGAAAGCAATGAGAAAATCACTTGCAGCGGTTCTTCTGGTTGCGGCGCTTCCATAGAAACGGCGATTCAAGAGCGTCGCGGTCGGTCTTCACCCCATAAACTGCTCCGTATATAATGATAGAAACTTGGGCCAGTGGTCGCTGAGGAAGGAGCAGTGACCAGTATTGTGCTGAGATCTGTAGCGTCAGGAATATCAAGGCCTTGTGCTCGGTTTGGATAAACAATGAGGACCTTTCCTCACCCTCCATGCGACCCTTTGGCTGGGCGTTTATCTCCAGAGCTCCGAGCCTGCGAGGTGGTAAGAATAGGTACGAAAATCGTCCAAGAAGGGGAGCCACCAGACTATATTGCTAAAGGTAACGTCTATCTCTTGCTGAAACCGCACGGGAAGACACTTGAATTAGGTGGGAGCATCTTTTGGTTAGCGGGGCGCCTCGGCGTGCGGGTTTCGTCTGAAAATCACACTTATCTGAATGACAAAGAGATATTTGTTTATCCGATTTTCCGGATTGGATCTGTGCCGTCCCAGTTCTCCGCAGCCTTGCGGACATATTCGAAAAAATCCCCTTTCGGGCCGCTGACGTCAGAAAGCTCAATCACCGTGCCGGGATGCATTTCCGTATCAAAATAGACGAAGCGGCCTCCGGCGGTGAGCCCTTCGTGCCCAACTTTGAATCCCTGGGCAATCAGACGGTCATAGTCCTCCTGGTAGGACGTGGTCCAATAAGACATATGATGCAGCCCTTCGCAGCCTGATCTCAGAAAATCGCGGTACATGGAGGGCACATCGTTGCGCTGCTGGATGAGTTCAATCTGCAGATCTCCCGTATTTGCCAGTGCAATGCTCATTTCCAGGTCGAACGGTTCCCCGTGATAGCGGAAATACTCGAGGTGCACACGTTCCGAATAGAAGAATGGCCCGATGCCTAAGACTTCGGTCCAATGCTTCAGCGCTGCCTCGATATCACGCACCACATAACCGTTCTGACAGACTTTTCCAAAAAAACGGCTCATAATCTCTTTGTCCTTTTGTTAGTATTCCTCGGCGGCGTGGTCGTTCTTGGGTTCAGCTCAACCTTTTAGTGATTGCCCGCCGTCAACGATGATGGCTGTGCCGGTTATGAATTTTGCCTCGTCCGACGCCAGAAAGAGCGCCGCGTAGGCAACGTCCCATGCATCCCCCATGTGGTTCATCGGAACGGCCGATTCGCGCATGCGGATCAAGTCGGCTCTATCCATTCCCGTCCGGTCCAGAATAGCCTCGATCGCCATAGGAGTGTTGATGAACCCGGGCATGATGCAATTGCAGCGAACGCCCTGGTGCGCGTACTGCATCGCGATATCGCGTGTGAGACCATTCACGCCCGCCTTTGACGCGGAATATGCCACATATGGATAGGGCACGCAGCGGATCGCCGCCAAAGACGAGATGTTCACGATGGCGCCGCTTCCCTGCTTCTGCATGTAAGGAAGCACGTGTTTGCACGTGAGAAACATGCCCTTGAGGTTCGTTCCGACGACCTTGTCCCAATCTTCTTCGCTTAACTCGACCGGGCCGCCTCCCTCGCCTATGCCGACGTTGTTATGGAGGATGTCAACTCTGCCGTAGGTCTCGGCGCATTTGTCCGCCATCCGTTTGCAGTCAGACGACTTTGTTATGTCGGCGCCGAATGCAAATGATTCGCCACCCTCATCATCGATTAACTTCTTCGTTTCCATGGCCGACTCGAGCCTGTTGTCCACCAGCATCACCTTTGCGCCCTCACGCGCGAACAGGATTGCCGTCGCCCTGCCGTTGCCCATGGTCTCACCCGGTGTTGAACCTGCGCCTACTACGATTGCCACTTTGTCTTTCAAACGGTCGCTCATTGTGCATCTCCTTGGGATGATAGGCATCTGCAATTAACCGGATATTTCCGGCACGGAGAAGCCTTGTACCCAAAGCGTTAGCGGCTCTTCTGCTCTTCAAATTCTTCGATTGCTTCTTTGGCCACCTTCAGGGCTTCGATGGCCGCGGGGAACCCTCCATAGATGGCCACCTGCACAATCGCCTCTCCAACCTCCTCCTTCGTCGCGCCGGCCTGCAGGGCGTACAGGATATGGCTGCGAAGCTGCACCGGCCGGTATAACACCGTGAGCGCCGCTATGGCGCACAGTTGCCGGGTCTTCCAAGGGATCACGCTTCGCGAGTACAGCTTGCCGAGCACGAAGTTGCCGATCTCGGCGGCAAGTTCGGGATCGAAGAACGTCATCAGTTCCTGAAGATTCGCCACGCGCCCTTCGTTCATCCGCTCCTTCGCGGTCTCCCGCGCAACCTCATCGATTTTGTCTTCCATTAATAACTCCTTTGTCCATTCATTAATCTGATTCCGCCAACATTCTCAATGCAAGTCATGCTTAGTCTCCCATGGGGAGTTGAAACAATTCGACGACCACTCCATCGGGTCCATACATTGTGATTGCTTTTGCGAGTCCTGTATCCTGCGGGGGACATATGAACTCGACCCCTTTTGCGCTCAGTTCCTGATAGGCGGCCTCGACGTCATCGACCAAAAACGCGAGATGGTGGATCGCATGGTCATAAGGCCTCAACTTCTTCGCAACGTTTTCGCCGCGAGGGTTCTTGAATTCAAGAAGATTCAGGCGCGCCCCCTTGCCTAAGAAGAGCACGTAGCGCATCTTGATTTCCTTCAGGCCGAACATGGCCTGAATAGTGGGGTCGTTCTCCAATTCCATATCCATCATCACTTCGAGCCCCAGCAGGCCGCAGTAGAAATCCAGCGCCTTTTCCATGTCGCTCACGCTGATCGCAATGTGCTGCACTTCGCCGATCTTCATCTTTGGCTCCTTTCTGCTACGGAATCTCCATCACAAGCTTGACCTCGTCATTCGGGCCACAGAGCCGCTCAAAGGCTTCCGGCAGCTCGGTCTGAGAAACCGTTCGGCTTATTATCGGATTCACATCTACCTTTCCGCTGCTCACAAGTTCAATGCAATGGCGGAACTCCTCCATATCGCATCCATATGAGGTTTCAAAACATATTTCGCGCACAAGCAGAAGCGCCGGGTTTATGTTGATATTCTCCAGACAAGCGGCCAATAGCAGCACCCTGCCGGCAAAGCCAACCATATTGAATGCCTCTTCCAGCACTCGAGGCTGTCCCGAACATTCCACGAGGGCGTCAACGCATGGATCGAGCTCTTCTCGTGAGATTTCAGCGAGGTCCTCCTCGACAGGGTCCACAACGCGGTCTGCCCATCGTTTTGCCGTTTCCCTTCGTCGACTCGATGGTTCGCTCATCACAAGCCTGCGAACGCCCGCGTCCCTGAGCAGTGCCGCGACGAAGAGCCCGATCGGTCCGGCGCCAGTCACCACAACACCGTCGCCTTTGCCGATGTGCGCGCGCCGGATGCCGTGAAGGCTTACACCCATGGGCTCCAGCACAGCCGCCTGTTTGAATGTAAGATTGTCGGGAATCCGCGCGAGCATGCCCTCTTTTGCCGCCACATATTCAGAGAATCCGCCTCTCACGTCCAAGCGGGTCGGACAAATATGATGCCGTCCACGCCGACACCAGTGACATTGGCCGCACGGAATCCGGCCGAGAATCGCCACCCTGTCACCGATACGGAAACCTTCGATCTGTTTGCCGACCTCCACGATTGTTCCCACGCTCTCATGGCCCATCCTTACGTTCGGGCTGAGCGAGCCGTGTTTATACAGATGTAAGTCTGTCCCGCAGATACCGCACGCCGCCACCTTGATCAGCGCCTCATCGGGCCCTATGTGCGGCTCAGGTGCTTCTTCGACCACCAGCTCATGAGCATTCTTGAGCACTATTGCTTTCATGATAAAGCTCCCGCTTCTTCATTATTGTTTCTGTTGCGCCGGTCATCGTTTCTCGCGCCTGTCGAGTGAGAATCCGACCGCAGAATTTGGGCACGTCCAACCCGCCGGCTTATTCGGCCGCTAACGCCCCTATCGCGTCGCGGTGGATGTTAATGCCGTGGATGCAGTAGCATTTGCCGCACTTGGCGCAGGCGGCGACCCCAAGGTCTCTTGCCTGCTCGCGCCTGTCAATCACGTTGAGAGGATGGAGGTGCAACTGCGCCAGCTTCACGAACACATAGGGGCCGGCGAACGGGTTCTTCTCGAAGTCATAGTTCGGGCAGGTCGAGTTGCAGGCGAGGCATTCAACACAGTGGAGCAGTTTCTTGTGAGTCTCCGACTCACAAATTACCTGTGGCTCCGAAAGGTTTTTCTGTTCGGGTATGTAGATCTGCAGTTCGCGAAGCGCATTGAAAAACGCCACCCGGTCGACCACAAGGTCGCGGACGACGGGCATTCGGGCGAGCGGCGCGATTTTCATCTTGTCTTTCGCCTCGGTGAAGCATGCCATTCTTGGCCGACCGTTCACCTCGACCGTGCAGAGCCCGCATTTGTTGAACCGGCAGCCGAACCGAAACGCCAGCGTTGAGTCGTCATTCTCGTAAATATGCATCAGCGCTTCCATCACGCTCGTGCGTTCACCGGCCGGCACGGCGTAATCAACCCACTTTGGCTCGACATCCGTCTCCGGGTTGTATCTCCTTATCGAAATCGTCATGTTCATCGTTGCTTCTCCATGGCGGTGGATTTTCGCGTTGCCTCGCTTGTGTTTCGTCATGAGCCCACCTCCACGCGACGAATTTCGCTCATGCCGTCCTTCATCGTAACGACCATGTTCTCTACCGGAGACTTATCGTCGCGTTCCGGAAAATCCGAACGCACGTGCGCGCCCCGTGACTCCGCACGCTCAAGAGCCGACAACACGATCGCGTCGGCGGTGGCAAGCATATGAGACAGCTCGATTGCGTCGACAACTTCGCTATTGTGGGGTTTGGGTCCTGAAATTCTCAAGTCGGCCGCCTGTTTCTTTATGCTGCCTATTTCCTTAACCGCCTCTTCCAGACCATCCCGGTCGCGCAGCGGGCCGACCTTTTCCCACATTAACTTTTGGAGGGCTCGTTTCAAATGAACGGGGCGATGATTCCCCGATGCGCCAAAGAGCGAACGAACCTTTTCCAGAGCGTGCCGTGCCGTGGTTTCGTCCGCAATCCTGCGGTTGACGCTCTCTCTCGCGGCCGTCGTGCCCGCCCGTTTTCCGAACACGATTATCTCGGTGAGCGAGGTCGAGCCGAGCCGGTTGCCGCCCATCACGCCGCCTTGCGCCTGTCCGCAGGCGTAAAGCCCAGGCGCGGCGCTCCGGCACCATTCATCCGTTTTCACTCCGCCCATATTGTAGTGAACCGTCGGCAGCACGTCCCACGGCTCCTGCAACTCGGCTGCTTTCTCTCCGTAAGCCCGCCGCACAATATCGAGGAAGACGCCGCCCACTCTTTTCATCAGCGCAAGCATGAATTCTCCCTCGGGCGCTTCCATGTTGGGCCTGAGGTCAAGGAGAAGCCCCCCGTGTTCGGTCGCGCCGCCGCGCCGGATTTCTTCCACTATAATCCGCGCGACCGCGGCTCGCGTCATGGGCATGATGTTCTCGAGCACAACATCTCCCTTGTTATTGAGCAATCGACCATGCGGGCCGGCCATAGCCGGTTCGCCGCACGGAGCGCCGAGCATAGCGGGGGGATGCGTAATCGCAAACGGCAGGAATTGCACCTGCTCCATGTCCACGAGTTCCGCTCCGACGCGAAGGGCGAGCCCAAAACTGTCGCCCACTACGGCGGGCATGCAGTCAGTATGCGGATAATAGAGAGAGCCCGCTCCACCGGCGGCGATGATAGTGGCTTTTGCCAGCAAAGCTATCGGTTCGCCCGAAATTTTCTGAACCGCCGCAGCCCCAACAACCTCACCGTCCCGAACGAGGAGTTCCGTGCAATATGTTTCCTCCAGAATCTCGACGTTTGCGCGAGCCGCCGCCGACCGCATCGCATGCCCCATCGATATGCCGACGGCCGGGCTTCCTATCGCGCGAGAACTCGTGTGTCCGCCGGGCGGAAACGAAAGCCTGTTCAAGACTCCGCCTTCGTCTCGCAAGAAGATATGGCCGAAGCCCTCGAACGTGATCGTCGCATCAAGCGCATCTCTCACGAGAGCCCGCACGAGCTTCGGGTCGTTCAGGCCTTCACCGCCCCGAATCATGTCATCCACGAACTGCTCTTCAGAGTCGCCGGTTGTCGTATCGGGCGACGTTGACATGACGCCGAGCGATATGCGCGTGTCGCCGTATCCGATCGGGTCCTTGGACACCATGACCACAGTCGCGCCCGTGCGAGCGGCTTCGACGGCGGCCGTCACGCCTGCCCCGCCGGACCCAATCACAAGCACATCTGATTTTCTTGCCTGCATCTTCTCCGTCCTTTAGTGAAAGTCACGGAAAACTCACGCGAGAACTCCCTCTTGCCAACCTCGTTTTGCCGGCTCGATGTTCTCCAATCTCAATGTTCTTTCTTTGTCTTTCACCTCTTTCAACAAGAAACGAGAAACCCCGCGCCTTGCGCGGTGCCCTTTCCTCTTGCTCCTTCCCTCTTCTCACTTCCTTGCGGCGGACACGGCAGCGATAGCAGCGGCCGCAATTGTCTTGTCGTGTCCCTTGTTTTTCACCAGGTCCGGCGCGAAGCCGGGCGGCGCCAGCGACGCCAGAATCGGTCGAAGAATGCAGCCCAGGAAAACAGATGCAAGTATGCGCGAGTCACCTCCTCGAACGACTCCCGACCGTTGTCCCTCCAGGATGAGCGATTCAATGGCGTCCACCGGATACCGTGTCTTCCTCGGCAGCTTCCACATATATTCGTCGACGTTGAGAAGAACAAATCTGAACGCGCTCGTCTCCTTACGATAGCTATCCAGCATCAGCGTGACAATATCCCGCAGCTTCTCGAGAGTGGGTCGACGCGAAACCGCGGCCGCCTCCATCTTGCTTACCAGCTTATTCAAGTAGTGCATGTGCAGAGACTTTGCAAGGTCTTCTTTCGACTCGAAATGCCGGTACAGCGCCGCCTCCGATGTGCCGGAGGCGATTGCTATATCTTTGTTGCGCGCGCCATCATATCCTTTTTCGGCGAAGCAGCTCAATGCGGCCGACATAATCTTGTCCTTTTGACTGGGTCTTGGCATTCACACCTCCCGGCCCGGGAGCATTCGTCCATTCCTGCCGTGCGTCGCGCCCCGGATAAGTAAGTGACTAATAACTTACAATCATTATATTGCCAGTTGTTCATATTGTCAAGTCATTCTCACGTGGAGTTTCCCCATTTTCCCCCGCGCATGTTTTCCATTCCGAAGCGATGTCATGCTGAGCGTCGCGAAGCATCTCGTTTTGCACCAACGCGATAGCAGATTCTTCGCTTCGCTCGGAATGGCGGTCTGCGACTGCGATCAGAGGTGGTAAAAGACTGTCATATTCAGAATCTCGTAGAAATTGGTGGTCAAAGACATTACAACTTTTGTGAACAAGTTCTTGGGGAAACTCCTCACTCTCATCTGAGATAATCGGGAAATAATCACAACAGCCTTGTGGTGCCGACTATCCCTGTTGGCAACGCGATAGTAACGTCACGGCGACAGACTTTCTGCTCTTGACATTGGTACGAACATTATAATATACTTACCATTGTCAATGATTTATTTGCTTCTCCTCGCGCTCTTCTGAAAACGGAATCTTGCTTGTATGTTTGCACGTATGGAGAAAAATCCATGAAGCTCAAGAAAGGACCCATTCCCCTTTACTACCAACTTGAACGCGCCCTGCGCAAGCGCATTCTCTCTGAACGAAAGAACGGCGTGAAGGCTTTTCCCAATGAGCGTCAGTTGTGCGAGGAATATGGTGTCAGCCGCGCCACCGTCCGCCAGGCGCTCATGATTTTGGAGCGCGATCGCCTCCTCATCAGGAAACAGGGGCGCGGCACCTTCATTACGGAGGAGGATGGCAAAGGCGATCTCTTTGTTGCATATGGTTTCATGGATGACCTCTTTCTCTTCGGCTCAAAGACGACTCTGAAACTGCGCTCCCGGAAACTGGTGAAACCGGATGCGCAATTAATCGAAGATATGCGTTTGGATGAACATGATAACGTCTATTGTTTTGAAGGCATTCGGATCTTTCATGAGATGCCACACAGCGGGCTGTTCCGGGCATGGCTGCCTTGGGAAATCGGGGAGAAGATAACGCTTGAGAATTTTAGCAGCCCCTTCCTGATTGGCGCCGTCGAAGATGCGGCATTGCAGCGGGTCACCAGGGCGCATCAGACAATGTCTGCTGCGGTGGCCACTTTAGAGCATGCCTCAGCCATGGGTATTGAAGTCGGTCATCCGATCCTGGTTCTCAAACGCATTTTTTTTACCGTCGCAGACAGAGCGGTCCAGGTATCCGAAACGCATTTACCCGGAGAGGCATACCGGCCGGTGACCATTCTGGAAAGAATGACACAGCAGGATTCTTCTCGTATTCATAAAAGATAGGAGAGGGGCGATGAAGGAGCGAAGCGAAGAAATCAAGACACAACAGGAGAAATGGAATGAGGCATGCGTGGCGAAGGCGCTCAAGAGGTTTCCGCTTCTGAGCGAGTGTCCGAGCCGATTCTATACTCCGCTTGACATGAAGGAGGATTTTGATTTCCTCGAGAAGGTTGGCTTCCCGGGGCAGTATCCCTTCACGGCGGGAGCGTACCCGTTCGACCCGATGGCGGGGCTGTCCAAATTCGCCGCCATCGCGCCGACCGGCGCAGCCACCACACGCGCGGCCCTCTATTCCGGCTACGGGAAACCGGAGGACACGCGCGACTACTATAAGAGCCTGCTCGAACGCGGCGGCAAGCAGGGGCCGAACCTGGCGATGGACCTGCCGACGCAATGCGGATATGATTCAGACAATCCGCTGGTGGCGGGAGAGGTAGGCAAGGTGGGCGTTTCCATCGACACGCTGCGCGACCTCGAAGTCGTCTATGAGCCGTACCAAGGCGACCTGAACCTGGACCGCATCGCCTCGAACTTCACCATCAACGCGCCGGCCATTTATCTGGTCGCAATGTACGCGGCGCTGGCTGAAAATCGAGGTGTGCCTCTTGAGAAACTTCGGGCCACACCGCAAAACGACATTCTGAAGGAGTATATCGCTCGCGGCACGTACATCTTCCCCCCGAAGCCGGCCATGCGGCTGTTTCGCGATACTCTTGTTTTTATCAACCGGCACATGCCTCGTGTGAACATTACCAGCATGGGCGGCTATCATATCCGAGAAGCGGGCGCGACGCGCACGCAGGACCTCGCCTACAGCATGGCGAACGCCATCGCCTACCTGCAGGAAGGCGTGAACGCAGGTCTCGACGTGGACTCTTTCGCGCCACGGTTCACGTTCAACGCGTTCGGCGGCAGCATGGAGTTTCTTCATGAGATCGCCTTCCAGCGCGCCGCCCGGCGCATGTACGGGAAAATCCTGAAGGAGCAATTCGAGGCGAAGGACCAGCGCAGCATGATCATCAGGCAGCCGATCACCGCGCACATCGGTCCCTCCGACACGACCATTCAGCGACCGCTTAATAACCTCTCCCGCGCCGTCATGGGCGCCATCATGGGCGCGCTTTCCGGCGGGACGGCCGCCCCGTTCCCGCCCTACGACGAGCCGCTCGGATTGGGCTGGAGCCTCGAAGCGCAGCAGCTCATGCAGGACGCCGGCCGGATACTCATCTGTGAGGCCAGACTGCTCGATGTCGAAGACCCGTTCGCCGGCTCATATTGTATGGAGTCGTTGACCGACGAGACCGAGAGCGAGGCATGGGATGAACTCAAGAAGGTCGAAGAGCTCGGCGGCGCCGTCGCGGCCATCGAGAAAGGATACATGCAGAAACAGATCGCCAAGAGCGCCTATGAGCGACAAAAGGCCGTCAGTTCCGGCCAGAAATTGGTCGTCGGCGTCAATTGCTTTACCGGCGAGAACGAACTCGAGGTCGAGACGACCCGTCTGGTGCCGCATCCTTATGACCCGCAGCGGCGCGAGCGCGCTGAAGAAGAACAAATCGCCGCGCTCAAGCAAGTGAAGAGTAGCCGCAATAACGATGAAGTGAAGCGACTGCTGAAGGAACTGGAAGAACAGGCCCGGCAGGAAGATGTCAATCTGACGCCGCACCTGGTAGAATGCGCGAAGGCCTATGTGTCGATTCAGGAAGTGTGCGACGTCCTGCGCTCGGTCTTCGGCGAGTATGAGTCCGCATCGATACTGTAGGATAAGTCCGAAGGAAATTCATTCCAATCATGAAAGATGATCCCCTGCGGTTTTCGCTCAATGACGCAACGAGCAATCAGGCGTGCAGTCTGAACGAGCTGTTGGGTCAGCATCTGAGGGAATTGCTTGACCTGCTTGTTCCAATGGCAGGGGGCCGGGAACTAAGTGTTGACGGCTATAAGCTTCTGCATGAGCGGCAGAACCTTCATTCTCTTGATCAGGGTGACAGGGGAAGAAGCGAGTCACCCATCGACCCGCTGGAATTGTATGAACCACGAGTCGGCTACATCCGCCGCATTTTGGAATCGCTTCTGAATATTGTGGAACTGGAATCGGACGGGAATCCCCTGAAGGTGGACAGCTTCCGCCTGAAACACCCGCAGCAATGGCTCACTCCCGGAGGCGGTGCCGACGATATTCTCGCTCACGCAGCAACTCGCTGCAACCTGCAGTGCCGCTTTTGCTACAATGCCGGAGCGCCCGCCGTCCTCTCGCCGGCGCCGGGCGACCCGGAAGCGGAGTACCGCCGGCTGAAGGCTCGTATCGAGCATTACGCGCCTCGGGGAAAATTGAATTTGTTCCCCGATATGGGAAGCCCGCGAGAAATGCTCGCGCATCCACAGATTGCGGATATTTTGAGAGAACTGCGCGCCAGAACTACCGAGGTGTTCCGCATCCCGACCAATGGCGCCGCCTTAACGCCCTCGATGGTCGAAGCGCTCGCCGGAGTCCAGCCCGTGTATCTCGACGTGTCGCTGAACTCCTCCTCGCCCGAGCGTCGAAGATGGCTGATGAACGACCATGCTCCCGAGGTCGCCATCGGCTCCCTCGCGCTCCTGCGCGCCGCAAGAATTCCATTCTCGGTGGTGATTGTGCCCTGGCCGTTCCCCTCGCACCGTGAGATGCTCAACGACCTCAAAGCCACCGCGATGTTCTCGGCAGCCTTCGACCCGACCCTCATCCAGCTCAGCCTGCCTGGTTGCACACGCGCGCTGGAGTGGGACTCTGCATTCGCGCTGGATGAAGTGTGGGATGAATTGAAGACGACCGCGCGCGAGCTGCGCAGGCAGCTTGACTGCCCGCTGGTTATTCGCCCGGGGCTCTACGAGGATTTCGACGACCCCGTAACGGTCAACGAACCGCTTGCGCATGGCGTGATGAAGAATTCTCCCGCAGCCAGAGCGGGTGTCCGCCCGGGCGACCGCATCATAAGGGTCAACGGTCTCGGCGTAAGCAAGCGACAACAGGCGCGGGCGCTTTTGACAACCGTCCACCAGAGCGACCTAAAAGAGGCTGTCATCTCGGTCGAGCGTGCCGGGACGGCTCTTGATTTGGCGGTCGGGCTGCGCGATTACGATTATCCCTACACGCCACAGACGGCGACACACCTCGGCATTGTGTTCGCGTCGTCGGGTATTCCCCAAGAATGGATGGACAAGCTGAAGGACGTCATCGTCTCGCACGGCGCGAAGAACCCGCTGCTGCTGACCTCTCGGCTGGTGTATCCGACCATCGAGAGGCTCGTCGCGCGGAACGGGTTTGCCGATGTGAAGCTGCATATCCGGGTTCCTCGAAACGACTTTTTCGGGGGAAACATCTTCATGGGCGACCTGATGGTTGTCGAGGATTTCATTCGAGCGGTCGAGGAGTTCATAGAAACGGAGGGCATTCGGCCCGACCTGATCGTCATTCCCTCATCGCCGTTCCATCTGAGCAGGTGGGGAAGAGACCTGACGGGTCGGGTGTATCTGGATATCGAGCGCGCTCTGAAGATTCCGGTTGGCCTGGTCGAATGCGAGCCGATTTTCGATTGAAGGAGAGGATGAATGGAGAATAAGATCAGAGTTCTCATATCCAAGATTGGACTGGACGGGCACGACCGCGGGTCGAAAGTGGTCGCTTACGGACTGCGCGACGAGGGGTTCGAGGTAATCTATCTGGGCATCCGGCAGACGCCCGAAAAAATCGTAAGCACCGCGCTTCAGGAGGATGTCAAAGTCATCGGCCTGTCCATTCTTTCGGGCGCGCACATCCCGCTGACCCGGCGCGTCATGGACAAGCTCAAGGAAGAAGGCGTCGAGGACGTCACGGTGCTGGTCGGCGGAGTCATTCCCGAGGCCGACATTCCCGCGCTCAAGGAAATGGGTGTCGCCGAAGTCTTTACCTCGGGAACGGACATCGGCGAGATCGCCGGCGTCATCAGGCAGCGCGCGGGCTCGAACGCCTGAAATGGGGGCGGCAAAATACCCCAACTGATTTATCTCTTCCCTACCTGGACAGATTTCTTCTTTTGATGACTTTTTGATGGAGATATGTTATAGAGTGGAGTATCGATTGAATCACGAAAAAGAGGCCGCTCTTCTTCACGGGTGCAAAGCATTGCCGGAGGGCGAGCTAAGGGAGGAAACGCGATGAAACTGGAAGTGCTGAGTCCGATCGGAGAAGTAACGGCGGAAAAGCAGGCGTTGGCGAGCCGCGAAAAGAATCTGGCGGGAAAGACTATCGTATTCTTTGGCAACGCCAAGCCCAACTTGAATATCCTGTTTGACAACCTGGAGAAAATGTTCGCCGCGAAATTCCCTGAGACCAGGACTATCAGGAAAGGGAAGGAGAATGCGGCGTTCGCCGCCCCAGAAGAATATTTGAATGAGGCGGCCGATGAGGCAGACATGGTCATCTGCGGCGTCGGCGATTGAGGGTCATGCACGTCGTGGAGTATCCACGACTCTGTCGCGTTCGAGAAGAGGGGCGTTCCTACCATTACCTTGGTGACCGACCAGTTTCGTCCTCTGGCGGACGCGGAAAGCAAAGCTCTCGGAATGCCGCAGATTCCCCTGGCGGTCATGCCGCACCCGCTCGGCGGCCGAACGGAATCGGACGTTGCGATTCTGGCGGAAAAAGCCTTCAACGATATTGTCGAGCATCTGAGCCGCAGTGGAGGGCAGATTTCAGGCGCCGTCGTTTCTGATTCGCCGCAGCAGTTCGTCATCGAAGGCGACTTCGACGCACTGCAGGACCTCTTCTACGAAAAGGGCTGGAGCGACGGCCTGCCGGTGATGCCGCCCACCGCCGAAAAAGTGAAAGCAATGCTTTCCGGCGCCGGTAGAGATCCCAAAGAAGTCCTGGGCTTGTTCCCTCCCGCGTATGCCGAGGCAACCGTTCAAAAAATAGCCGTGAACGCCGTCATGGCCGGGTGCCTGCCGTCGTATTTCCCGGTCGTACTGGCCGGGGTGGAGGCGATGCTTGAGGAACAGTTCAATCTTTATGGGATTCAGGCGACGACGCATCCGTGCGGCGCGCTTGTTATAGTAAATGGTCCGCTGGCACGTGAATTGAACATCAACTCGAAGGGCAACTGCCTCGGGCAGGGCCGGCGCGCCAACGCCGCCATCGGACGCGCCGTCAGACTGGCGATGCAAAATATTGGCGGCGGGATTCCGGGAGAGATGGACAAGGCGACGATGGGGCATCCGGGAAAGTACAGTTACTGCATGGCGGAAAACGAAGACGAGAGCCCGTGGGAGCCGCTGCACGTCGAGCGCGGATTCGACAGGTCCGTCAGCACCGTCACCGTGGCGGCGGCGGAAACGCCGCATAACATCAACGACCATGGCAGCACAACGGCGGAGGCCGTGCTGACCACCATTAGCGGAGCGGTCGGCAGCGCCGGCAACAATAACCTTTATAAGGTTGGCGACCTGTTTGTCGTACTCGGACCGGAACATGCCGCCACCATCGCCGGCGGCGGGTATTCCAAAAAGGACGTGCAGGAATATATCTTTGAACACGCGCGGGTTCCGATCGGCAAGATGTCGGAGGAGCAGTTGCGCCACATGCAGGCGGGAAGAGATGATTTTGTGGAACCTGACGGGACTTTGCGGATGGCCCAGATGGCCGGCGCCATCAACGTTGTCGTGGCCGGAGGACCCGGAAAACATTCGATGTGGATTCCCACGTTCGGGGTCACCTATTCAGTGACGCGGGCTATCCGTCCCAAGGAGGCATGAAGGTGACCGAACCGAACGCAGAGGCGATGGCGCAGGTACGAAAGATGGCGGAAGAACACGCCCGCCAGGCCGGATACGTCCTGAATCCGATTGATTCCATAAGGGAGGCGACTCTGGCGGGATTGGCGCGCAATCTCGAACTATATGGACGCCCATTCTGTTCATGCCAGGTGATATCGGACGATACCCTCAGGGTCCGCGAGAAAGCCGACGAGGCGTCGTGTCCCTGCGCGGCTCATCGCGCCCAAATCGAGGAGAAAGGCTCCTGCCACTGCGGATTATTCATGACGCAAGAGGCGGCGGAAAAAATGTTGAAGGCCCGAAGAGCATTCGGAGCATGAGGGTTGAAGCCCGTGGCTCCAAGGCTGCCGGGAGGAGAAGGACATGACAGGTGATAACCTGCTTGAGGGCGGGATTGACCTGCATACTCACAGCGGCCCAAGCCTGTATGACCGGGCACTTGACGATTTCGGTCTGGCGGCTGAGGCGAAAGTAGCCGGGATGCGCGCCGTGGTGCTCAAGGCTCACGAGTGCCCGACCGCCGGCCGGGCAGCCCTTGTCAATGCCAACATGGAAGGCGTTCTTGCCTGCGGGGGAATTGTTCTCAACCATTTCATCGGCGGGTTCAATCCGGTTGCAGTGGATGCGGCTCTGAAGATGGGCGGAAAAATCGTCTGGTTCCCGACGTTCCATGCGCAGAATCATCTTGCCCATTATGGCGCCGAGAGTATCACCCCCACCTCACATCAGATGGAGGCGCCGCCGACCGGCCTGAGCGTCTTAGACGAGAGCGGCCGGTTGAACCCGGAAGTTGAGCCGGTTCTGCAAACAATTGCCGAGCGCAAAGCTATCCTGGGGACGGGACATCTTTCAGCCCGTGAAATTCTCGTTCTCACTGATGCCGCTCTGGCCGCGGGGGTCGAGAAGATTCTCATAACCCATGCCGACATGTTTTTTGTCGGCCTGACTCTGGAAGAACAAGTGAGCTTGGCGAGGAAAGGCGCGATTCTGGAGAAGTGCTACCTCGCCATGCTGCTCTCTCAGGACGGTGGCGCGAAAACCATGGCCGAGAGCATCAAAGCGATTGGAGCGAAGAGCTGCGTGCTGGTGACCGATCTCGGCCAGTCGGTTTTTCCGCATCCCGTGGCGGGAATGCTATCATTTATCGAAGCATTGATGGCGGAAGGCATCAGCCGGCAGGAAATCAAAACGGTGCTGGCCGAAAATCCCGCTCGCCTGCTGGAGTTGTAGGCCAAATCCCGAGGAGATACTACTGGGAGCATAAAATATTCGTCATTCTGAGCGCAGCGAAGAATCTCAGAGACTGCGACGGACCCTGGCCAAAGAAGAGATCCTTCACTTCGTTCAGGATGACAGAAATGTGAAGTATTTCACGCTCTGAGTAATAAGAGGCATGATTATTGACGATTTCCCGCGTGAGACTGTTGAAGTTGGCAAGGCGAAGCCACAATCTGCTGAATCAGCGAACTCAGATAAATGAAGAAACGCAAAGGGAGGCGACAATGGATTTCCAATTGACCGAAGAACAGAGAATTTTCAAGAAGATGGTGCACGATTTTGCAGATGAACGCCTTGCCCCGCTGGTTGAGACCTGGGAGCGAGAAGGTTTTGTCCGGGATACAAAGCTGATATCGGAATATGCGGAGCGCGGCCTGCTTGGAATCACGCTTCCCGAACAATATGGAGGCGCGGGACTGACGGCATTCGACGCCATTCTGGCCGTGGAAGAGTTGGCCCGCGTGAGCTGCGTCGCCGCCGGACCGGTATTTGAAACCAGCTTTGGCCCGATTCGCGTCGTGGAGCAGTTCGGCACGGAAGAACAGAAGGAGCGGTTCATCCCTCCCTGCTGCACGGGAGAAAAATTCATGGCTGTAGGCATGACCGAGCCCGGCGCAGGCTCGGCCCTGACCGATCTCACGACGCGGGCGGTTCTCGAAGGCGACCACTTCGTGGTGAACGGCCGGAAACGGTTCATTTCCGGCGGAGGCCATTCGGAGCTGTATATGGTTTACGTTCGCCTGAGCGAGAAGAAAGGGCACAAGGGAATCGGCGGGCTTGTGATTGAAAAAGGCTCGCCCGGCTTCAGTTTCGGAAAGCAGGAGGAATTCATGGGGCTCCGCGGGATACCGAGCTGCGATTTGATTTTTGAAGATTGCGTCGTGCCCAAGGAGAATCTCGTCATTCCCGAGGGTGGATTCGCCAACTTGATGCAGGCCTTTGACGTCGAGCGCTGCGGGAATGCGACCCAATCGCTCGGGATCGCCTGGGGCGCGCTCGAAGCGGCCAAAAAATATTCGCAGGAGAGAACGGCATTCGGCAAGCAAATATGCGAATTTCAGGCGGTTCAGTTCCTTCTGGCGGACATGGCAATGAAGGTCGAGGCGGCGAGATTGCTGATCTACCGCGCGGCGGTGAATGCCGGTATGGGCCTGCCGTCGATATTCGAATCGTCCGTCGCCAAGTGTTTCGCCAATGAAATGGCCAAGGAGGTCACCGATATGGCCCTTCAGGTCTTTGGCGGGTACGGCTACTCGAAGGAATACCCGATTGAGCGCATGCTGCGCGACAGCCGCGGCTGGCCGGTCGCAGGCGGCACCGTGCAAATGCAGCGGATAAACATCGCTGGCGCCATGCTGGGGAGGCGATTCAGTCAGAGATAGAGCCCGCCTCACGGGATCTCAAACCAGTTTAAGAGTTGACCAAAGGAGAGCGACCGCGACAAAACCCGGCTTTAACGAGGGGGTGTGTGCCGAATCCGCAGGATGAGATTCTACTTCGGAGACATTTCAATCGATTTGCCCTGCCCCAGCGTGCCGTTCACGAGCGCTCGTGCCAAATGTGCGGCGGCCTTGGTGGGTTCGTCGGCCTCGATAAGACGACAATGACGCTCTCGTGACGGCGATTCCAAGCGCATGCACGTTATGAGCGGGTCCGGAATCGGGTCCATGGCCAGGTCACTCAGCCGCAGATTTTCCATGGGTCTTTCCTTGGCTTTCTTTATGTCTCTCAGTTTCGGCGTCCGCAGTTCGCCCGCCTCATGGCTGACCGTTACCAGAGCGGGCATGGAACCTCGCAGCACCTCGTGACCGTCAGAGAGGACACGCTCCACAACGAGTCGATCGCCGTCAATTTCGATTCTTCGCGCCCACGATACGGCTGGGATATCCAACTGCTCGGCGATTGCCAGCCCCACACCGCCTGAGTTGGAATCAGCAGCCTGCCGACCAGCCAAAATGAGGTCGAAGCTCATGTTCGAGATTGCGGAAGCGAGAATGGCGGCCGTCACGTGAGAGTCCGTCTCGGCTTTCCCCTCGATCATGCGGAGCGTATCAGCGCCTACGGCAAGCGCCTTCATGAGAATGGGTCGGGCGAGCTTCGGTCCAAGGCTCAATACTGAAACGTGGGTGTCCGCTCGCGCATCTTTTATTTTCAGAGCCAATTCGAGTGCGCTCTCGTCATACGGACTTATTACGGGAGGCACACCCTCGGCGACGATTTTTCTGTTTTCAGAGTCGAGCTTGAAACATCTGGCCGGAGCCTCGGGATCGATCACCTGCTTCATGCACACGATGATTCTCATTCCCCCGCCCATCGCTCAGCTCCCTCCTGTTTTCAGTCTATTGACTGCGTCGATGAGCGGTGGCAGGATCGAGCGGTAGTCGCCGACAATACCATAATCAGCCATCCGAAAGATGTCTGCCTCGGCATTGTTGTTGATGGCGACTACGACCTTCGAACCGCCCATTCCGGATAGATGCTGGCTCGCTCCGGAGATACCTACGGCAATGTACACCTCGGGGCTGACGGATTTTCCTGTTATGCCAATTTGGCTGGAAGAAGGGACCCATCCTGAATCGCAAGCAGGTCGGCTTGCCCCCACAGCAGCGCCCAGCGCGCTCGCGAGCTTCCGAAGCATATCAAATCCCTCCGGACCGCCGATTCCGCGTCCTCCGCTGATCACAACTTCGGCATCTTCCAGCTTGGTCTCGGAGGATTCTTCCACTACGTGATCCATGACCTCCCATTCCCGACCGGTCTCAAAGGGGATGTCAACCTTGATACTTGTTGCCGAGAGAGATTCATCGCGAGCCGGCATGCTCTCCACTCCGCGCCTGACTGTGACGACAGCAGGCCTGGTGTTGAATGAATACGTTGCGAGCGCGACTCCGCCCTGAACGGGTTTGGTCGCGACGAGGTCTTGCCGGTCGACACTTATCGCAATGCAATCGGTGACAAGCCCTCCTCGCACCCGTTCGGCGAGCCGCGGAGCAATATCCTGGCCCAGGGGAGTATGAGCAAAGATAATGGCGGCGGGGTCGTACCGATTACATGCTGTCTCGACGAATGCGACATGCCATTCGGGACAATATCTCCGGCCTGCGGGCGGCGTCGCCGTGTAAATATGGCTTACTCCATACGCTCCCACTTCGTTCGCCATCTCATCGGTGGCGAGAGCGCTGAGTTCAGAACCCATGGCCTGCGCCACTCTCTTCCCGAGGCCTAACATCTCCACGGATGCGGCTATGATTTCCCCTGTGGGTCCGGGTTCACAAAATACCAGCACAGAGCCTGTCTGACTCATTCTGCTCCCACCGCCTTTGCTCTCCTGCCGCGCTTTCTATTCATATTCATCGGGTGAGACATAGAACGAGGATTCGGCGGCACAATTCGGATCAAAGGTCCTCTTAATCTTCTTCATGTATTTGACAAAATCCAGTGAATAGGGCAGCGCCGCCTTCAAAGCTGATTCTTCGAAACTGAGAGCGTTTTCCAGACTGTTTATGCCCAGCCCCCATTCCACTATTTTCTTGTCGCCTTTTTCCAGAAGTTCGGACGTTCTCTTGCATGAAGCGGGGTCGGCCGGGTCGTACATCGTGAGAATCTCCACATGAGCGCCGCCGTCGCCGTAGACTACTCCCCATACGGGTTCCGCGCCCGTCTCCATAATCTGCCCGGACTCCCTGGCCTCCTCGACAATCTCTTTTTCGGATAGCTGGGTCAACGTTGACAGCGCGTCCACGGCCTCATCGCCGACGGGTGAAATGATGAATGATCCCGTCGAACGAAACGCCGCCCTCGTCATTCCCTGCCCTGTTACCGAATTGTTGAATAGCAGGCCATGGATGTGGTCGTCGAAGGGGAAGACGGTTCCATCGACCTTTTCCAGGATCAGCTGAAAACATTTCTTCCTGTACTCCATCTCTCGCGGAGAACTGGCATCAAGCAACACCATGGTACAGAACATGGGTGCTCTGCGCTGTTCTTCGGGAACGTTCTTCATCAGCTCCCAGAGTTCATCGTTCGATTCAGTCGCCAAGATTGCTCCAAGCGCCGGATGCAGCCGCTGAATGCTGAACGCGATGGATTCTTCGACCAACAGATGGAAAAAATCATTCATCTTCTCCCGGCCCGGAAAGACCACGCAATACACCGAGAAATTCTCCGGTATCGCCATCCCATAGACGGGTGGTCCGCCCGTCGTTTGCAACTTCGGCGGGCCGTACCACGGGTAGAGTTTTGTGGCGACCTTTGTGAATATTCCCATTCCTCCGTTGGCACCGCCGTAACCTCTCAGCACTCCTCGAAGGCTCGGCCCGGGACCGTCGCCGCTTATCCAGCCCGCCCCGGCCCCCAGAGAACCCAGCCGCAGGATGTCGCCGTCGGGCAACACCCATTCTGCGCCCAGAAGATTGCGTCCTCCAAAGTCGGTGCTGATGTTTGTCGGGCCGCTTCCGAAATGCGCCGCAGTCCCGGCAAGAACGGAAGCGCTCGGCCCGGCGCCGAGCATATTCGGGCGCAAGCCCACTTTCATGGTTTCGAGGAAAAGCCTCGCCTGCGATACATACGGTTCCACGACTGCGAACCTGTTCTTGCGGTCGATCTCCACGATCCTGTTCATTCTCCTCATGTCAATAGGCAGAAACGGTTCCGACGAAGTCAGCGCGGACGTTTCGAACCCGGTTGCGTGCGCCCTGTATCGCACCCCGAACCGATTGCACGCTTTCACGATGGCCTGAACTTCCTCGACGGTTTCCGGCAGCACAACGGCCGGCGGCCGCGGCGAAAATTTCCCCCCGAAGATGAGCTCGTTGGCCCAGACAAAACAATAGGTGTCCAGTATCTCAGGTTCCTGAGTGATGTATTCCGGCCCGACTATGTCCTCCAACGCCCGGTAGGCTTCCTTGGATAGACTCATTGCCCGTCTCCCTTTCTATAGTGCCCGTTCGACAAGCTCGACAATGTCATATACGTCGATCGTCGCGCCGGCCTTGGCTCTGGCGTCGATGAAGTTCCGCTTGCACCACGGACAAGCGCTGACGAGCGCTTTTGCTCCGACAGTTGTCGCCTCCTCAAGCCGTTTGGCCGCGGTCCACTCTGCAAAGTCCGGATACGCTTCCTTCACGCCGCCGCCGGCGCCGCAGCACCACGCGTATTCCCTGATACGGCTCATCTCGACGAGGTTCAAGCCGGGAATACTCCGCAGGATGTTCCTTGGCGCTTCATAGACGCCGTTTGCCCCGCATCGTTTTTTCTTCGGCGGATCATGCACGACCATCTGCCCATTGACCTTGACGTTCTTACCCTCCCAATGTACCCAGGGCTCAGCCAATCTGCCCAAGTGGCAGGGATCGTGATACGTCACGGTCAACGGAACCCGCGTGGTCAGCTTCATCTTCCCTTCCTCTATCAGCCGAGCTATGAACTCCGTGATGTGCAATATTTCCACTGTACGCTTCTGGCCGGTCTTGTCGTAAAGGACTTTGAACGCCTGATAGCAGTCGGCGCAGGGAGTGACGACTGTCTTCACTCCGGCCACCTTCCAGGTGCCAGTGTTATGCTCGGCGTACTTCATCAGATCGCCCGCGTAGCCCATTTCATAGCTTCGCCCGCCGCAGCAGGTTTCTTCTTTGCCCATGATGCCGACATCGACGCCGGCGTCCGCAAGAAGGGTCAGCCCGCTCCTCGCTGCCGGCCACAACTCCGTGTCAAACGAATATCTGCAACCGGCATGATACAAGACGTCGGCTTTCTCCTTTGTCAGGTTCTTGACCGCAAGTCCTTCGGCCCAGTTTCCCCTGTCCTCTTTCGACTCCTGCATCATGTTGTCCTCTTGCTTGAGGCCCTCAATGACCAGAGCGTGCTCGGGAATGACCTGGCCTTCCTCGATACACCTGAATCTGATCTCTTGCATGACTTCATAGGGCTCGAGGTCCCTTTCGACCTTGCACGACACATCGCACCCGCCGCACATCTGGCACTGGTAGATCATGTTCAGAAACGTATCCCCGATGGACGTTCGTTCTTTGAGGAGCGACAGGCCCGCGATCTGTCGTCCACCGGCCGACCAGCCATGGAAGTTGTATCGTTCAATGCTTGGACATACCGTCAGGAAGCGCGAGTCGGACATGACCTGATGCGGCACCCACTTGCAGTATGAACATCGCGTGCATCGCATGATGTCGTTTTCATAATTCTCTAGAGGCATTTCCCTTCTCCTTATGGAGCTGAGCGGTGGTTTAGAAGCACAGCTTGCCCGGATTCATGATTCCATTGGGATCGAAGATGTCTTTGAGCTTCTTCTGCATGATTACCGCCTGGGCCTCGCGGCCGTATGCGATTCGGGCCCATGAGCCGTAGGGGCGAGAGAAAAACGCGCCCATGCCGGCAAAGGTCTCGCCGCCTTCTTCAACAAATTGCTTCGCCTTATCCGCCTCTTGCCGGTCGCTGATGTCATAGCTCAAGCTGAACTCCAAGTGACAGTTCGTTCCCTGCGTCGTCGGCTGAATATAGACGCCCAAATTTCCAGCCGAGAAACGGTATCTTCCAGCGAGCCTATATGCCGCATCGACAAACTCCGCGCACCGGTCAAGAGTCGTTATGAAGAAAATGTCGCTGCATCCTGCCCCACCTTTGAGCTTCCAGCCCGGGTCTGCGCAGGGTCGGGACAATGCCGCCGATACATCTTCTGCGGTCGCCCCGGGAACGACGCTTTTCAATTCGAGTCCGCACGATTGAGCGACCTCAAGAGATTCCTCACGTTGATAGGCCACCTTCTCCTCGGGCAACAATCCCGCTCCATCAATGCCCAGCAGCAGAATCCACGCGGGCAGCTTCGCGCGCAGCGTTCCGATTTCCCCGCGGTCCTCTCCGAGGATCGAAGCCAGGTTGAAACCGCTCAGTATCAGCAGTTCTTCGCCCAGTCTCTTGTAACTAATCCTGTATGCCATTTCAATCAAGGGATCGACGTCGTCGGAGGGAACAAGGAACATCGACTTGATCTTAGGCAACGGCCTGCATCTGATGGTGGCCCATGTGACAATGCCCATGGTTCCCTGAGCGCCTTGAAGCAGCCTGGTGAAATCTACCTGCGACGGCCCCATTCCCCGTACCTGGGCGCGGCCGACCTCCCATTGTTCTTCTATCGAGCCCGGTCCGGCGGCCGACCCGGTCCGCATCAGGTCGCCGCAGCCGTACACCACTTCGACACACAGCAAGGGGTCCTGTGCTTCCCAGTGAAATCTGGGCGTGGTTATCGGAGTTCTCTCGAGAAAAGCCGTCACCACGGATTTCGAGCCGCGGGGAACGAGCGGCATCAGTGGCGCAAGCCCTTCCTTTTCCAATGCCGGAATCAGTTGGCCAAAAGTCACGCCGGGCTCAATCATGGCGACCCGGTTGCGCCTGTCGATGCGGATGACTCTTTTCATGCCGCCGAGGTCGACAATCACTGCCCCACCCGCGCCAGGCACCGTATCCCCATAAGAATGGGGCGCGCCCGAACTCATTGGAACCAGCGGCGTGCGCGTTTCGTTCGCCCACCTGACTATGGCCTGCACTTCTTCGGCGTTCCCGGCCCTTACGACCGACCGGGGCCTCACCCGGGGGGCAAAACTGAGGTCGCCGGAATGCTCTTTCAATATGTCTTTGTGTTCCAGCAGGTTTTCTGCGCCGACAATGCCCGCCAGGGCTTTGTTTTCAGACATGAACAGTCACCTTTCTCTCATATCCATCATCCCACTCACTATACATTGTAAAACTCATGAGTTTTCAAATATATATCACACGATGCGCGATTTGTCAAGAAGAAAATCAAGGAGCATGGCCTCGCCAATATCACAGCATCATATCTTAACTCTATTAATATAATGATAATAGGACGCCAAATGGATTTTTGTCTTGACAACGCTAACTCTTTTGGATACAATTTGGGCAAAGGCGCATGCAGCATACTGTATAGCAACTGCATGTCTATACTAAGGAGCATTAGATGGTTCAAAGCATCGAAACCGGGCGGAACTGGATGCGGATAAAGGAACTGTCTGCAAGGGCCGGAGTCAGCCGGTACACCGTGCATCACTACTTGAAGGCGGGGCTGCTTCCTCCGCCCTTGAAAACAGGCCGCACAATGTCCCTCTATAGCGAGGTGCACCTCGAATGTCTCAGGTTCATCCGCAAGCTGAGGGAAGAAGAGGGAATGCCGATAGCCGCCGTGCGCCAGGAGGTCAGGCTCCGCTTCGGCGATCATTGGAGAACCGCGGGGCAAGCAACATCGGGCCTCGACGCAACCGATCGAAGCATCGGGCCAAGAGGAAGGCACCAGCGGCAGAGGATCGTCGAACGCGCCCTTGAGCTCTTTTCGGAAAGAGGGTATCACCGTACACACGTGAGCCACATCACCGATTCCCTGCGCATATCAAAAGCAACATTCTATCTTTACTTCGAAAACAAGCATGAACTTTTTGTCGCCGTTTTCGACTATCTCATCCAAATCCTCACGCGCACCGAAGAGAAGATAGCCGATGAAACCGACGTGATCATACGCATGCGCGAACGAGCCCGCGCGTACTTCGCCTTCTACAAGAGATACCACAGAGTCTTCGACATCATCCGAGCGGAATCCATCGGGCATCAGGGTAAGCCCGAGCTGAGCATTCAGGCCATCTATCGAAAGATCATCGACCCGGTGGCAAAAGATATTGAGAAAGCCCGGCAGGAAGGACTGGTGGCCGACGTTCCGGTGGATCCCGAACTCGCCAGCTACATGCTCGTGGGCTCCTTCGATTTCATATGCTATCGTCTCTTGATGGACGACAAGTACTCTCTTGACAAAATTCTGGACAATTTTGGGAAATCCCAACTGAGCTCGATGATTATCGGGCGGTCTGTTCAACCGGATTCCGGCAAGTCTGACTGAGTTGGAGCGAAAGCGGGCATGCATACAGAGTCTTTTTCTGGTTTCGCAGGCCCATAAAGGTTAACCCCTCCGCCCCCGCTCGACCGCTGACCATTCCTGATTCCAGAAATGTCTTGGAGCTCTGGGGCTATCAACAGGGAGTGCTTGCGGTTCCCTCGTCGTTTATTTCGGGGATGGCTTGCATTTCGGCAAATAAACCGATATATTCAGCATGTCCCTCCTTTTCGATGTTCTCTTTGAAGATTAACCCCAGCGCGGCAAATTCGTGTGGTGAAGGAGAGTTGAGGTGGGATACAAGATAGGCATCGACGTTGGCGGCACGTTCACCGACCTGGTGTATACCGACGGGGCCGAATCAATCGGTGTCCTGAAGACGCCGACCACTCCGGAGAACCAAGCGATCGGCGTACTGTCGGGGCTCAGGAAAATCGCGTCCACCGAGGGGTTGGGGCTGGAGGAATTCCTGAAGCGCACCGAACTGATAGTGCATGGCACGACCGTCGCGACCAATACCATGCTGGAGTTTAACGGCGCCAGGACGGGACTCATCGCGACAAAAGGGTTCCGCGACGACATCGAAATAAGGCGCGGGTTCAAAGAGCGCATTTTCAATCCCCGCCATCCGGCGCCCACTCCGATTGCCCGCAGGAGGCACAGGCTCACGGTAAACGAGCGCATAGACCGCGAGGGAAAGGTGTTGGTTCCGCTCGATGAAGCCGAAGTCGCGCAGGCGGTGCGAAAGCTCAAACAGGCGGATGTGGAGTCGATAGCCGTGTGCCTTTTTTTCGGGTTCCTGAATCCCGCCCACGAGAAAAAGATCGCCGAGATAATCAGGCGCGAACATCCCGACGCGTTCATCTCTCTTTCCCACGAGGTGCTTCCGCAGATTCGGGAATTCGAGCGAGTCAGCACGACACTCGTCAACGCATACACCATGCCCAAACTCAAGCGATACCTCGAGAGCCTCGAAGACGAACTCGCGGCTTCCGGCTTCCGGAGCGACTTTTTCGTCATGCTGTCGAACGGGGGTATCATGAACGCGGCGTATGCGGGCGACTATTCCGTTTTCAGCCTGCTTTCCGGCCCGGCGGGCGGCGTGGTCGCCTGCGCCCAGTTGATCGGCGAACTCTGCGGCGAGCCGAATCTGATAACGATCGACATGGGAGGCACAAGCTACGACGTCTCACTCATCAAAGAGAGAAAGCCGACCGTGACGACCGACTATTGGGTGAGCCGCTATCGCGTGGCGGTCCCGATGCTCGACATTCACACTATCGGCGCCGGCGGGGGGAGCATCGCATGGGTTGACGCGGGCGGCGCGCTGCAAGTGGGCCCGCGAAGCGCAGGGGCCGACCCCGGTCCCGCCTGTTACGGCAGAGGCGGAACCGAGCCGACCGTCACCGACGCAAACTTGCTGCTCGGTTTTCTCGATCCCGAAAACTTCCTCGGCGGCGAGATGAAACTCGACGTGGAAGCGGCTAAGAGAGCCGTCGACGAGAAGGTCGCCCGGCCGCTCGGCCTCGACTCCGTTCACGCCGCCGGCGGAATATTCAGGATAGTCAATAACAATATGTCCAACGGAATACGAGTGGTCTCGGTTCAGCGAGGATATGATCCCCGCGACTTCGTGCTCGTCGCCTTCGGCGGAAACGGTGCGCTTCACGCAGGGATGCAGGCTCGCGAGCTGGGCATCAGAAAAGTCATCGTCCCGAGGATAGCCACCGCCTTCTCCGCCCGGGGCCTGCTCAATTCGGACATCGTCATCAGCAAGATGTGCACGTACATCGGACGCTCGGACGACTACGACCTCGAAAGAATAAATGCGCTGCTCGCGCGCATGCGGGGAGAAGCCGAGAAGGACCTGCCGCTTTCGAGCCGGGAGAATTCGGGGCTCATGACGCAGGTGCTGAACAGCTATCAGATGGACATGCACTATAAGGGCGAGACCCATGAGATAACCGTGCCCCTGCCTGCCGCCGACGACACGGTGAGCGACGCAGACATAGCTGGGGCGGTACAGGCCTTTCATTCGGCGCACGAGAGCCTGCACACTTTTTCGAATCCCGGTGATCCCGTCCATTTCATGAACCTTAGGCTCGACAAAATCGTTCGCATGAAAAAGCCGCCGACGCCCAAGCTCGCGTTCTCGGGCGAGGACCCGTCGAAGGCGCTCCGGAGCACGCGCGGCGTGTGCTTTGATGATGAGAGCGGTTTCATCGACGTGCCCATCTATGACGGCTCGCTTATCGGCTGCGGAAACATTCTGCGCGGGCCATGCGTGATAGAGGAGCCGGCCACGACCATCGTGGTGTATCCCGGGCAGACCGCCCGCCTGACGGAACTGGACAATTACGAGATGACGACCGGATAGTTTGTTGGCAATACATCGCCCCCCGACGGGGCGAGCCTGGAGGAATCGAGAATGAAGGAAGTGGATCCAATCACCGCCGAGGTCATCCGGTGCGGTCTTGTGACAATCGCAAACGAGATGGGCAACACAATGATTCGCACCGCGACGACGCCGACGTTCAGCGAGTCACACGATTTCTCGACCGCGATATTCGACGGCGGCGGCAGGATCATCGCGCTGGCCGATGCGCTTCCGATTCACATGGGGGCGTCGAAGTTCTCTGTCATGGCCTCACTCGATGCCTTTGGCGATGACATACACACGGGAGACCTGATCGTCGTCAACGACCCATACCACGGCGGCTCGCATCTGCCCGACTGGACGATGATGACCCCCATCTTTTTCGATGGGCGGCTCATGTTCTTTCCCGTAACACGCGCACATCAGGGCGACACCGGAGGGACGATACCGGGCGGATACAATCCCGGCGCGACCGACATATGGCAGGAGGGCCTGCGGCTGCCTCCCATCAAAATATATGACAAGGGAAAACCCCGAGACGACATTATCAAGTTGCTCCAGATAAACAACCGCGAGCCCACGTTCCTGGGCGACCTGAAGGCGATGATGGGGTCGGTGCGCGTGGCTGAACGGCGGCTGCTGGAAATGCTGAAGAAATACGGCGCGCAAACGGTGCAGGACAGTCTCGACTACATCATAAACTACACGGAGCGCAGATTCAGGGCGGAAATCAGCGAATGGCCGGACGGCGAGTACAAGGGCGAGGCTTACCTCGAACATGATTGCCAGGGTGTTCAGGACATCACCATACGAGCGACGGTGACCGTCGCGGGAGACTCGCTCAAGATTGATTTCAACGGAACCGACCCGCAGACGCCCGGCTTCATCAACAGCTCCGTTCCCAACTCGTATTCCTACATATTCCTGACGTTGTCGAGCATGATAGACGATTCCATCCCGCGCAACGAGGGGCTGTTCAATCCCGTCGAAATTATTCTGCCCGAAGGCGCCGTGGTGAACCCGCGTCCGCCCGCCCCGTGTACGGCCTGCACGCTGCATGCGGGCGGCGAGGTCGGCGAGGCCGTGGCCTTCGCGCTGGAGAAGGCGATCCCGAAGATGGCGTACGTGCAGAACATCAAGCTGGGAATGCCGCTTGTGACTTATGGCACGAACCCATACACCGGTGAGTTCTACGTGGACCAGAACGTCAACATGGCCGCCGGCTGGTGCAATGGCGCTTACGGAGTTGACGGGTGGGGCGCAATGGCTCCGTTTTTTGGAGCCATGACGATGGCGACCGGCGAGCTGCACGACATGTATTTCCCCGTCCAGACATTGGAGCGCGAGTACGCTACCGATTCGGGCGGCCCGGGCAAGTGGCGGGGCGGGTTGGGCGTCGATTTGAGAATGAAAGCGCTCGCGCCGATGTTCATGCATACGTACCTGATAGGCACGAAATATCCAATGCGCGGATTCAACGGCGGAATGGACGGCTCCCCGAACTCAATCGTGCTCAGGGAGGGAACTCCCGACGAGTTGGTTGTCGAGCAGACGGCCTTCGAGGAACCCATTTCATCGGGCCATATCGCCAGCGCGCGCCTGGGCGGCGGCGGCGGCTGGGGCGATCCGCTCGAACGCGACCCGGCGGCCGTGCTCGAAGACGTGCTGGACGAATACGTCTCGCTCGAAGGGGCGCGCAGGGATTACGGCGTGGTGATAGATGAAAGGGAGATGATAATCGACGCGGAGAGCACGAAGGTCCTGCGCGAACAGATAGCCAAAGAGCGAGAGGCAAAGCGCAAGGAAAAAGCGCGCGCGGTCAAGCATCTGTCCCCCGAATGGCAGGAGCTGTGCGAAAACGCGCTAAACGAGGACGAAGAATTCGCGAAGCTGGCGGGCGATCTTACGGTCAAGCTGAACAACATCATCGAGAATTGTCCCGACGGGAAGACGCGATTCTTATACTGGCGCTTCGAAAAAGGCAAACTGCGTGAGACCGTTGTCGGTCTGCTGGAAGACCTCGGCGACCGGCAGCCTTTCTTCACCACCGTCGCATCCTACGACACATTTATGAAGATAAACACCGCCAAGAAGAGTATTGATGCAGCCGTGATGGAGGGATTAATTCGTTTCGAGGGCGACCTCGTTCAGATGATGCAGCACGCCGACGCGCTGAATCGCTTCACAGAAGTGCGACGCCGCATTCCGACCGAGTATGACGGATGACCGATCATCGACCTGCCACGCCCATCCCGCCCTCACCGAGTTTTTCGAGGATTTTGTAGTGGAATATGGTCTTGCCGATCATTGTTCCAGGTTCATCTTCTTGAGCAATGATATGTATCTGGCGTCGTTCGAGAGATTGTCAAAAACGGGACTTGTCTTGAGAAATTGGGAGAGCCCGATGTCGCGTTCCTCATATGCTTCTTCCAGCCATCGAAAACCTTCATCATCTTTTCCAAGCTGAAAGTAGAGATTCGCCAGCATGTGGGCTGGGACATACTCTTGCATTGATCGCTCCTGAAAAACATCTAAAGCCTTCTGTGCTTCTTCCTTTCTGCCGAGCATCGCGTTGACGGACCCCATTTGTATTTCCAGTGCCAGATTTGAACGTTTTGACAGTCTTCTTTCTTCTTCGAATTCTGCCATTGCCTTCTCCAACAGGCCCTCCCCCAGATAGGCATATCCGAGCAAAACGTGGACAAAGCTGAGGCTCGGGTTGAGTTCGATGGTATTGTGAAAAGCTTCAATGGCGCGGTTATATTGTCGTGCGACCAAAAAGGATGTTCCATAGCATCTATTGATTATATGCGAGAGGGGGTCAATCTCTCTGGCCCGGTTCATCTCTTTGATGCCTTCTTCAAAGCGCGCCAGAGCGGTCAAATAGTGTCCGTAGAAGTGATGAGCCTCCGCATAGTTTGGATTCAACCTTATGGACTTTTGGAGATCCTTCTCGGCTCCCTCCCAATCCCAATCGTACGCAGCCTTGACCGCCCCGAGAGACGCATAAGCTTCAGCCAGCTTTTCGTTGATCTCCAGCGCGCGAAGGGCTGCTTGCCTTGCTTTAGGAAAAGCCTCCCTTGGAGGCAAAAAACTGTAAGTCCCAAGAACCAAGTAGGAATCTGCAATCCCGACATGTGCGAGCGCATACTGGGGGTTTACTTCTATTGCTTGCTCAAAACATGCGATTGCTTTATGCAGGTCTTCATCGGTCTGCTTGTTCCAGAAATAGCGTCCCTTTAGATACAAATTGTAGGCCTCTAAATCGACGGTCTGGCGCTGGGCAAGTTTTGCCTTTTCTTCTCCCAAGAGCTTCGGTTTGAGCCTTTCAACAATCGCCCCTGAGATCTCGTCCTGAATGGCGAATATGTCCTCCATTTCACGGTCATATTTCTCCGACCAGAGGTGTTCACCTCGAACCGTATTGACGAGCTGAGCCGTTATTCGCAGCCTGTTTCCTGCTTTTTGAATGCTTCCCTCCAATACAGTTCCGACACCAAGCTTCCTTCCGATTTCGCGGATATCAAGGTTCTGACCTTTAAACGAAAATGCGGAGGTACGGGCGATGACTTTCAAGTCGCGGAGCTGCGTCAGTTCATTGATGAGCGATTCGGAGATGCCGTCGCAGAAGTATTCTTGATCGCTCCCAGGACTCATGTCCACGAAGGGAAGAACCGCGATTGAAGGTGCGATCTTCTCTTCCACAACGATCTGCGGCGTTGCACCTGCCCTGATCGCTTTCAAATCGGAGAGCACTGCTTCCATATTCTCATACCGGACCTGAGGCTGCTTCTGCATCATCTTCTTGACTGCCTGTGCCAGCGCTTCCGGCACCTCACGTCTAATGCTTGTTATGGGCTTAGGCTCCTCATGCACAATCTTGTAGATAAGTCCTGCATCGGTCGGTGCAGCGAAGGGTTGCCTGCCGGTGAGCATCTCATAGAGGACCACGCCTAATGACCAAATGTCGGTGCGATGGTCAATTGCGGATTCCCCGTGAGCTTGCTCAGGAGACATATATGCCACCGTCCCCATGATAGTGGCCGTTTTTGTAAGCCGAGTTTGCCCGGCCAGCTTTGCAAGGCCGAAATCCATGATGCGTGCATGGCCTCTTCTCGTCACCATGATGTTGGCGGTCTTGATATCACGATGAATTATTCCTTTCTCATGTGCCTCCTGAAGCCCCTCTGCCATTTGGATTGCCAGGTCAACTGCCTCACCTACATCGACCGGACCCAATTCGATGAGTTCAGTCAAGTTGTTTCCATCAATGTATTCCATCGCAATGAACGCTTGGCCTTCCGTTTCATCAATTTCATGGATAGTGCAGATATTGGGATGAGCCAGCGACGCCGCTGCCTGGGCCTCACGAAGGAATCTTTGTTGCCACTCGTCGGATCGAGTCAGTTCTGGCGGTAAGAATTTAAGAGCGACTTGTCTTTTGAGCTTCGTATCCTCGGCCTTATACACCACCCCCATCCCGCCCTCGCCGAGCTTTTCGAGAATCTTGTAATGTGATATGGTCTTACCGATCAAGCTCGGGCTTAACGTCGACACTGGCTTTGAAGCACTCGCCTCGCGCCCTTCAAGAAACTGCTTCACACTTTCCAGGTATGAAATATCACCTGCATAAGGACCGGCCATATCACCTTCCAATTCAATGAAGCGCGCATCTTGTATCAGAGTAGCCAGTCTCCTGCCCGCCGAGACGGGTACGCTGCGGTCATACCGTCTATGCAGGATAAGCGTGGGCGCTTTCACTTGGGGAAGGTACGCTCTTATATTGGTGAAAATGAAGGATTCCCAGTACCTTGCAGCAATCTCCGGCAATACCGACTCGCGCAGCTGACGGGCGAACCAGCGCTGTAGCTCTATCGGTCCGCTTGGAAAAGAGAAATCCGCTATCGCTCGTGGTGCGAGAGACCAGTGCTTTCGACTGAGCTCTGCTATGCCATGAATATGCTCGCTGGAGCCTAGCTCCTCTCCGTGTGAATATGGTGCCCAGAGCACAAGCCGCGAAATTCGTTCCGGGTGCTGGGCTGCAAATGCCATGGAGACTACCGTCCCATCGTGAGCGCCAATCAAATCAAAATGCTCGATCTGAAGGTCAGCGGCAACGGCACGAAGGTCGGCAACATGGGCTTCCAGCGAAATATCACCAATCCCATGCTGGGACAAACCAACTCCACGACGGTCCATCTGCACAAAGAGGTGTTCCTGGGCCAAGCTTTGGCCGAAGTTGCGGAGTTGGGGATGTTTCCATTCGTGTTCGAGATTACCGCACCACGTAGGGACAAACAGGAGAGGTGCACCCTCACCCGCAACGGCATACGCTATCTGAGTTCCATCAGCGCTGGTGCAGTAGCGAATCTGTGCTTCCATCAGCCTTCTTCTCGTATCTTATGCACTACGCCCGTCCCGCGCTTTTCGAGGATCTTCTGGTGGGATGTGGTCTGGCCGATCATGTGTCCAGGTTCATCCTCTCAAGCATCTCGATGTATCTCGGATCCGAGCGAACGGGATCCATCAATTGGTGCACTTTGAGTTGGCTCATGAATGGGTCGCGCATCTCATACCCCTTTTCAAGCCACTGAAACCCTTGATCGTTCTCTCCGAGCGAAAAACATAAACACGCCATGTAAAATGGTGGTGTATATTCCTGGCTCGATCGTTCTGTCAGATCGCTCAGCACGTGCTTTGCTCGATCCTTATCGCCGGTAATCGCATGGAGGCATCCAATAACAGCCTCTGTAGTGAAAGGTGCTCCGACTCTGCCTTTCCTCAGCCTTTTTTCTTCCTGCAATTCCGCCAGTGCTTCTTCATACATTGATTTTCCCATGTATGCTAATCCGAGCACCCCATGGGTATACGTAAAGGCGGGATCCATCTCGACTGTTTTCTTCAATGCTTCTATCGCCCTATCATACTTCCTGGCGAACATGAATATCATGCCGAGATTTCTGTGGAATACAATATGGAGGGGATCGAGTTGAATCGCCCGTTGCATCTCATCGATGGCCTTGTTGAACCTCGCCGTGGCCATCAGAAAATTCGCATATATACCATGACCAACAGCATTGCCCGGATTCAACTCCATGGCTCGTTTGAGTCCCTGCTCTGCACCCTGCCAATCCCAATCATTCAAAGCTTTGATCATTGCCAGGGAGACATGAGCCTCGACAAGTGTGTCGTCAAGCTCCAGCGCTTTCTGTGCTGCCTCTCTTCCTTTCGTGAACATCTCCCGTGACGGTAATGCCAAATAAAGCGGAAGCGAAAAGTAGAGCTCAGCCAGCCCCGCATACGCTGGCGCGTAGTTCGGAAATTCTTCAATCGTCCGTTCATAGTACTCGATCGCCTTTTTCACGCCTTCATCCGTCCGCTTGCCCCAGAAATAGCGGGCCTTCAGATACAAATTATAGGCGTCAAGATCCACGGTCCGGCGCTTCCCAAAATGTGCCTTGTCTTTTCCCAGCAGTTTGACCTTGAGCATGTCAACAATTGCCAGCGTGATCTCGTCCTGAATGGCGAACACGTCGTCCATCTCTCTGTCTAATCGTTCGGACCACAGGTGATAACCATCAGCCACTTTGACAAGCTGAGCTGTTATTCGCAGCCTGTTTCCTGCTTTTTGAATGCTTCCCTCTAATACAGTTCCGACACCAAGCTTCCTTCCGATTTCGCGGATGTCAAGGCTCTGACCTTTAAACGAAAATGCAGAGGTGCGGGCGATGACTTTCAAATCGCGGAGCTGCGTCAGTTCATTGATGAGCGATTCGGAGATGCCATCGCAGAAGTATTCCTGGTCTTTCGCCGGGCTCATGTCGACGAACGGCAGGACTGCAATCGACGGGCTAGGCTTCTCGCGTGTCTCTATCTTCGGCGCCGCACCCGCCCTGATCGCTCTCAGGTCTGAAAGCAAAGCCGCCGCATCCTCATATCGTTCCTGAGGATTCTTTTGGAGCATCTTGCGGATCGACTGTTCCAAAGCAGGCGGAATATCGCTCCGCAATTTCGATACCGGTTCCGGCTCCTCATAGATGATCTTATGAATCACGGCGGCATCGGATGGAGCGTCGAAGGGGGGATTTCCGGTCAGCATCTTGTAGAGCACCACACCCAGCGACCAGATGTCGGTGCGGTTATCAATTGTAGCTTCACCGCTCGCCTGTTCGGGCGACATGTAAGCCACCGTGCCCATAATGGTGGCGGTCTTTGTCAATCTTGTTCGTCCGGCTAGTTTGGCAAGACCGAAATCCATAATCTTTACCTGGCCCCTACTCGTTATCATTATGTTCGCGCTTTTTATGTCGCGGTGGATAATTCCCTTTTCGTGTGCTTCTCTGAGACCCTCGGCAATTTCTATCGCAATATCGATTGCTTCTTGTGTCTCAAGAACGCCGGCTCCGACTTTCTCCTCCAGGCTTTGTCCATCGACATAGGGCATGGCGATGAATGTGTGCCCTTCGGCTTCATCAATTTCATAGACAGTACAGATGTTCGGATAGTCCAATGCCGCCGCAGCTTGCGCTTCGAGGATGAATCGGGTCTTATCCTCGTCGGTGCCCATCATTTGCGGGGTGAAAAACTTCAGTGCAATGGTGCGTTTGAGCTTTGTATCCTCGGCCTTATACACCACCCCCATCCCGCCCTCGCCGAGCTTTCCGAGAATCCTGTAATGAGAGATGACTTCTCCAACCATGTCCTTTTCGATGAGGCTCTGCGGCCGCGCCGGCATTCTGGCAGATTGCCGGTGCTTCCTTTCGTTCTCAAGAACCTCTTGGATGAATCTGTCGATTTCTATTCCCATAGTCAGCAGTTCGGGCTCATGCGGCAGGATGGCGTGATTATTTCCTTCCAGCGGGAGAAAACGGGCGCCGGGTATTGTGGTGGCAAGCTCTCGGCCCAATTCGAACGGCACGATACCATCGCCCTTACGATGGATGACCAAAGTGGGAACGCTGACTTTGGGGAGGAGATCCCTCACATCGACATTTATTTTTTCGGCGAAAAGCGCTGCGGCGGTCTCGGCAGAAGTGGAGGCCCGCTGCATCTCATTGAACTCACGAATCGAATCTCCGTCGGCCTCGGGCATGAACAGGCCGGTGAACATCTGCCGAAATGCTGGATTGTCTCTGCCCCATCCATGCCGCATAAGGGTAAGCATGGCCTCGAATTGCGCTCGCCCTTCTGCTGTGTCCAAATCCAGCCCCGCAGGCTTCAGGCGCGCATATGAGCCATACAGCACAATATGGGTAACCCTTTCGGGATGGCGCACGGCGTAAGTGATTGCCGTGGGTCCTCCCTGTGAGATACCACTGAGACCGAATCGCTCGATACCCACGGCGTCCACAACAGCCTCAAGGTCGCGCACATGGGCTTCAAGCGAGAAATCGCTCACCTTATGGTCCGAGAGCCCCATCCCGCGCCCATCGTAACGGACATTGAGATACTGGGAGGCTGCAACTTCCAAAAGTGGACGCCAATACTGGCTTTTCCACTCATACTCAAGGTGGGTGAACCAACCCAGCACACGTATGATTGGCGGGCCCTCACCTACAACCGCATAGGCAATGCGCACACCGTCTGAAGTCGTGCAGAAGCGGATCTGCTGTTCCATCTATATCCCGCCCTCATTGAGCTTTTCGAGGATTTTGTAGTGGGATATGGTCTAGCCGATCATTTGTCCAGGCCCATGTTTTGCAGCATCTCATCGCATCTGGGGTCAGAGCGAATGCTGTCGAATGTTCTTTCGATTTTGAGGTAACGGAGGAAGAAGTCGCGCTTTTCATATGCTTTTTGCAGCCACTCAAAGCCCTTCTCTTTCTCGCCCAGGACGAGGTAGAGCCTTGCCATCCCCGACGGAGGGACATACCCTTTCTCCAAGTGTTTCAGCAAATCGTCCAGCGCTTCCCGCGCTTTGTCTTCCTGGCCGGCATACGCATAGGCGATCCCGATCCACGTTGCCACGACGGGATTCCAGCCTTTCGACAGGGCCTCCTCTTTCTTGAAGGCTTCCAAGGCCTCTTCGGGCATCGACTTTCCCAGATAGGTCAGACCGAGGTCGAGATGCGTATAGATGTAGTTCGGGTCCATCTCGATCGTCTTCTGTATAGCGTCGAGCGCACGGTCATACTCGCCTGCGTAGTAATACACGTGCCCGACCGTCCTGTTGGTCACGAGGGATAGCGGGTCCAAGTCGCGGGCCGTTTGTATCTCATCTATGGCCTCGTCGAACCGTCCGGTAAGAAGCAGCACGAATGCGTACCAGCGGTGCGCGATCGCATAGCCGGGATTCAGCTCGATGGCTCGCTTGCATTCCGCTTCGGCGCCTTCCCAGTCCCATTCGTAATTCATTTTTATCCAGGCCAGTGAGGCGTGCGCCTCGGCAAGCGTATTGTCGATCTCCAGCGCTTTTTCAACCGCCGCCTTCGCCTTCACATATGCCTCTTTGGGCGAAAACGTGCTGTAAAGCGGGAGATTCATGTAGGCGTCGGCCATGCCGGCATAGGCCGGAGCATAGTCCGGCGCTTTCTCTATCGCCTGCTCGAAATATCTGATTCCATCCTGCAGCCCTTCCGCCGTCATCTTGTTCCAGAACCAGCGCCCCTTCAGGTAGAGCTTGTAAGCTTCAATATCCACGGTCGGACGGCCCGCGAATCTGGCCTGCTCTCCTCCCAGGAGCTTGACCTTCAGCTTGTCCACAATCGTCAGGGTGATCTCGTCCTGAATCGCAAAGATGTCTGCCATGCCGCGGTCGTATCGTGCGGACCAGAGATGGTAACCGTCGGCCACGTTGACGAGCTGTGCCGTCACCCGCAGTCGATCTCCCACTTTGCGCACGCTGCCTTCCAGCACCGTTTCCACATTCAATTCCCTGCCGATGTCGCGAATGTCGCGTTTCTCGCCCTTGAACGAAAAGGCCGACGTCCGGGCAACCACGTGCAGGCCCTTGAGCTGGGTTAACGCGTTAATGAGTTCCTCCGCCAATCCGTCACAGAAGTACTCCTGGTCTCGTTCCGCGCTCATATCGACGAAGGGCAAGACGGCGATGGAAGGCAAACGGTCCGCTGCCGGCGTACGCGCTCCGGCGGCAGGCGGGGCGGGCTCGGACTTCGGGAGGAGAAGAACGGCCGCGGCGACCAGGCAGGCCAAAACGATAACGATGGCCGCGGCGACCACAATTCGCCTCGAGAATTTCGGTTTTGCGATCCTTATCGTTCCCGTGCTCGGGCGCTTCTTGGTGATGCCGGCTCGTGTCTGCGGGTCCTGGAGAAGGCGAAGATCCTCAAGGAATTCACGGACGCTCGCATATCGGTCTTCCTTGTCCTTGGCCATTGCCCGGGCCACAACGGCGTCCAGCTCGGGAGGCAAACCCGGTTTAGCAGGACTCAGAGTGGCCGGTTCCTCGTTGATGATTTTGTAGATTACCGAAGCGGGATTATTTCCCGTGAAGGGGGTCTCCCCCGTGAGCATCTCGTAAAGCACGACCCCCAGCGACCAGATGTCGGTGCGCTCGTCCGTGGCTTCGCCGCGTGTCTGCTCCGGAGACATATATTCCACCGTGCCCATGATCGTGGGCACTTTGGTGAGCCTCGTTCGACCGGCCAATTTGGCCAGTCCGAAATCCATGATCCGGGCCCGGCCCTTTTCGGTTATCATGATATTGGCGCTCTTTATGTCGCGGTGGATGATGCCCTTCTCATGCGCCTCCTGCAAGCCTTCGGCCACTTGGATGGCAATGTCCAGCGCCTCGTCCTGAGCCAGTGGACCGGACCTCAGTTTTTCCTCCAGATTCTGCCCGTCGACATAGGCCATCGCAATGAACGTCTGTCCCTCGGCCTCATCGATTTCGTATAGAGTGCAGATGTTGGAATGATCCAGCGCGGCCGCGGACTGCGCTTCATAGACAAATCGCATCCTTTCTTCTTCGTTGCCCAGGCTTTGAGGAGAGAGGAATTTTATCGCGACCGTCCTCTTAAGCTTCGTATCCTCGGCCTTATACACCACGCCCATTCCGCCCTTGCCGAGCTTTTCAAGGATTTTGTAATGGGATATGGTTTTGCCGACCATTTGTTCGGGCCTATCTCTATAGGCAGCGCGGGCCATACTTCATTATGATTTCACGCGCCTCAAGTCGGAGATTACTTCTGCCATGCTTTTGTGCCGGTCTTCGCTGTCCTTCGCCATCATCTTACGGACACAGATTTCCAATGTCTCAGGCACATCTTTTCGCAGCCTCCGTATCCTGACGGGCTCATCCTTTGTGATTGACTTTATCATCTCGCCCACGTTGCGACCCGTGAACGGATGCGTGCCGGTCAGCATCCGATACATCACAACACCCAGCGACCAGATGTCTGTCCCGTAGCTAACAGGCTCGCCGACGGCTTGCTCGGGCGACATGAAGGGAACCGTGCCCAGAATTGCACGGGGCTTCGTGATGTCCTCCTTTTCGAGGGGTTTCGATAATCCGAAATCCAGAATCTTTACGACTCCTTCTTCATTGATCATGATGTTGCCGTCTTTGATGTCCCGGTGAATAATCTTCTTCTTGTGCGCCGCGTTCAAACCTCGTGCAGTCTGAAGTCCGATGCTGAGCGCTTCCTTTATGTCGAGCGGGCCCAGTTTGGTCATCTCACTGAGACTCCGGCCTTCAACATAAGCCATGGCTATGAATGTGTGACCTTCCACGGCATCGACTTCATAGACGGTGCAGATGTTGGGATGATCCAGTTGCGCAACGGTCTGCGCCTCGCGCAAGAACCTCAGTCGCGCCTTTGGGTTCTTGAGCAGCTTCTCCGACATAATCTTGATGGCAACCGTCCTCTCCAGCCTCACGTCTTTCGCCTTGTAGACAGTGCTCCTGCCGCCGTCGCCGAGTTTCTCGATGATTTTGTAGCGTGATATGGTCTTTCCGATCATTTGTCCAGTCCAATTTTCTTGAGGATTTCAATGTATCTGGGATCATGGCGCAAGTCAAGAATGTCCACGAAGGGGTGCACTTTGAGATAGCAGAGGTAAACATCGCGTTCCTCATATGCCTTGTCCAGCCACTCAAAACCCCGGTCATTCTCACCAAGGAATAAAGACAAGAACCCCAGAAAGAAAGACGGCACATATTTTCGTCTTGATTGTTCCACCAGGCCTTCCAGCGCTTGCTGGAGCCCCTCTCTATTACCCATCATGCCCCATGTAAGGCCAACCCATGTCTCCACAAGTGGGTCCAGTCCAGTCGCACTCTCTTTCTCTTTTTGGAATTCCGACATTGCTTCTTTATACATCGACTTGATCCAATATGCTATCCCGAGCAAGAAGTGTGTAATGCTGTAGTCCGGATACAGTTCGCTGGTTCTCGTCAGCACATCAATTGCCATATCGGGTTCGCGCGCAAACCAGAACAGAATAGCCGCGTCCCTGTTGACGAAGGGAGAAAGCGGATCCAGTTGGAGAGCCCACTTCATTTCTGCCATCGCTTCCTCTAGTCGGCCCGTGTACATCAAATTGAAGGCATAGTCCGAATGGGAGAGTGCATTGCCGGGGTTGAGGTCCAGGGCTTGCCTGAACTCCTTGTCGGCGCCTTCCCAGTCCCAGTCGTACAGCTGTTTGATCATTCCCAGCGATTCATGTGCTTCGCCGAGAGTGTCATCCAGTTCGAGCGCCTTGAGGGCCGTCTTCCGCGCTTTCGGGAAAACTTCCTTCGGCGCGAAACCGAAGAATGAAAGCGCTCCCTGTGATATAGCAAGGCTGGCAAAGGCTGCTGCATAGTCCGGCTTCTCTTCTGTTGCCCGCTCGAAATATCCGATTGCGGTCTCTAAATCGCTTCTTGTCATCCTATTCATATACCAGCGGCCTTTCAGATACAAGTTATAGGCTTCAAGGCCCACAGTATGGCGTCTGGCAAGTTTCGCTTTCTCCTCTCCTAGGAGCCTGGGCTTCAATTTATCCACTATCGCCGACGCTATTCCATCTTGGATCGCAAAAATATCATCCATTTCCCGGTCGTATCGTTCCGACCATAGGTGGCGACCACGGGTAGTTTCGACAAGCTGTGCAGTTATCCTCAACCTGTTGCCTGCTTTCCGCACGCTCCCTTCTAGCACGTTTTGCACATCCAATTCCCTGCCAATGTCACGAACATTCACGTTCTTACCCTTGAATGAGAAGGCGGATGTCCTGGCAATAACGTGCAAGTCTTCAAGCTGGGTCAACGCATTGATGAGCTCCTCTGCCAGACCATCACAGAAATATTCCTGCTCCGGGTCCGCGCTCATGTTGACGAAGGGAAGAACAGCAATGGAAGGAGAGGATTTGCCTGCCATACTCACCATCCTTGATTTTGCGGTTCGAAGATCAAAAAGCAATGTCCGCATGTCCTCATGCCGCTCCCGAGGATTTTTTTGTAGCATTTTCCGGATTATGTTTTCCAATCCAGACGAGATGTCGTTCCGCAATTTCGATATCGGCGTCAGTTCTTCATAGATAATCTTATGAATCAGCGCGGCGTCCGACGGGGCATCGAAGGGTGGATACCCGGTGAGCATTTTGTAGAGCACTACGCCCAATGACCAGATGTCGGTGCGGTGGTCGATGGCCGTTTCCCCGCTGGCCTGCTCGGGCGACATGTAGGCCACCGTACCCATGATGGTGGATGTCTTGGTTAGCCGTGTGCGTCCCGCAAGCTTCGCGAGACCGAAGTCCATGATTCTTGCCTGGCCATCTTCGGTCACCATGATGTTCGCCGATTTGATGTCTCTGTGAATAATTCCTTTCTTGTGCGCTTCCGTCAGCCCTTCGGCAACCTGCATCGCAATATCGAGCGCTTCATGAACTTCAAGAACGCCGGATTCAACTTTCTCTTCCAGGCTCTGGCCATCCACATACGCCATGGCAATAAATGTTCCTTCATCCGCTTCATCAATTTCATATACGGTGCAGATGTTCGGGTGGTCGAGTTTGGCGGCAGCCTTCGCCTCAAGGATAAAACGGGCCTTATCTTCCTCGGAACCTATCGCCTGCGGCGTGAGAAACTTTAGGGCAACCGTCCGCTCCAGCTTCGTATCCTCAGCCTTATACACCACACCCATCCCGCCTTCGCCGAGCTTTTCGAGGATCTTGTAGTGGGATATGGTTGTGCCGATCATTTGTCCAGGTTCATCCTCTTCAGCAGTGCCTCATAACGAGGGTCCGAGCGGAAATCGTCGTATAGTGTATCTCCTTTGATTAAAGAGAGCCAGATATCGCGTTCATCGGCCGCCTTGTTCAGCCAATGGAAGGCCTGATCCGTTTCCCCCAGCCTGAGGTATAGCTCCGCTATGACGTTTGCCGGCACATAGACTTCCTCTGATCGCTCCAGCAAATCATTTAACACTTTCCGAGCTTCGTCTTTTCTGCCAATGCGTGCATAGAAACTTGCGACAGCGCCCTCATCACGCGGATTCAGGGTGCCTGCGATCTTCCTTTCATACTCCATCTCCGCGACGGCTTCTTCATACATAGATTTGCAGTAGTACATCCATCCAAGCCAGTAATGTGTGGCGGGATAGTCTGGGTCCATCTCTATGCCCTTCTTCAAGACCTCTATCCCTTCGTCGAACCGAGCGGCATAGAGAAACATTATCCCCATGCCTCTGTTAATGAAAAGCGAGAGAGGATCGAGTTCGACGGCTTTCTGCATTTCCTCGACGGCTGCGTCGACCCGCCCCATGCTCAGCAGATAGAAGGCGTGCCAATGGCGAGCCATCGCGCCTCCGGGGTTGAGTTCGAGCGCCCTCTGAAACTCTCTTCCTGCATTCTCCCAGTCCCAGTCGAAAAACATCCTGATGTTGCCCAGCGAGACATGTGCTTCCGCGAGCGTATCGTCAATCTCGAGAGCCGTCAACGCGGCCTGTTTCGCCTTGGGATAGACTTCGCTTGTAGGCACATAGCCAAAAATCGGAAGATAATGGTAGCAGTCGGCCAAACCGGCGTAGGCCTGCGCATAGTCCGGGGCTTTCTCTATTGCCTGTTCGAAGTACTGTATCGCTTTTTCTATATCCTCTTCCGTGCCCTTGTGGAAGAAGAAGCGGCCTTGGAGATACAAATCATAGATTTCATGATCTACGACAGGCCGCTTTGCAAGGACCGCCTGTTCTCCGTCGGCAAGCCTGACCCTCAATTTCTTCACTATAGCCCGGGAGATTTCCTCCTGAACGGCAAAGATATCTTCCACATCTCGATCATATTGCTCCGACCAGAGGTGAAATCCGTCACTCACTTTTACGAGCTGCGTCGTGATGCGCAGCCGATTGCCCGCCTTTCGGATGCTACCCTCAAGCACAGTATCGACGTTGAGCTTCTTCCCAATATCACTAATCGTTACGTTTCTCCCCTTGAATGAAAAGGCGGACGTCCGAGCGACGACCTTCAGGTTTGTGAATCTCGCGAGCGCATTGATTAGCTCTTCCGATATTCCATCACAGAAATATTCCTGGTCCTTTTCGGCACTCATGTCAACAAACGGGAGCACTGCAATCGAGGAGAAAGCTTTTTCTTCCTTTTGTCGTCCGAGGAACGCTATGGCCGCAATGCAAATGCCCATCGCTGCAATTCCCATTGCTACGGGTCTCACGCCAATCCGTTTCGATTTCCAGGAAGGAGCCAATCTCAGACGTCTCCCATCTCCGCGTTCCTTCTTACCCAGGCCGTCCAGGAACTCGGAGGTCGTGCGGAATCTACTATCCCTGTCTTTTGCCATTGCGCGGGAGACAACGGCAGTCAATTCAGATGGGACGTCCGGCCTCAGCTCTTCTACAGGGATGGGCTCTTCGCTGACAATCTTGTGAATCATCGCCACTTCATTCGGTGCGTCGAAAGGGGGTTTGCCGGTGAGCATCTCATAGAGGACCACGCCGAGAGAATACACATCTGTCCGGAAATCGAGTTCCTCGCCGCGGCATTGTTCGGGCGACATGTAGCCAAGTGTGCCGATGAGTGTGCCCGACTGCGTCACCTTCGAGCGGTCATCGGCGGCTCTCGCCAAACCGAAGTCCAGGACCTTTGCATTGCCGGAGCCGTCGATAATCACGTTTGATGGCTTGACGTCGCGGTGGATGATGTTGTGCTTGTGGGCATGTTCCAGGGCCAGCGCTACCTGAGAAATGATCCGCACCGCCTCGCTCGGCTCGAATTTGCCTTTCTTCTCCAAAACTTTATCAAGAGTTTCCCCCTCCACGTATTCCATGCTGAAGAAGTGGAGATCGTTGTCCTCCGCGATGTCGAATATCTGGATGATATTGGAATGGCTGAGTTTTGCCACCGCGCGGGCTTCTCGCTTGAATCTCTTAAGGAAAGACGCATCCGAACTCAGATGAGGAGGCAGGATTTTCAAGGCAACCGTCCGCTCCAGCTTCGTGTCCTCGGCTTTATACACCACGCCCATCCCGCCCTCGCCAAGCTTTTCGAGAATCTTGTAATGGGATATAGTTGTGCCGATCATGGTTCGAGGCCCATTTTTTTCAGAATTGCTTTGAACCTGGGGTCCGAACGCAAGGGAGCGACCATTGGAGCTGCCTGAAAATAACCAAGCCAAATGTCACCGCTCTCGCAGGCCTTCTCAAGCCATTCGAACCCCCTATCGATGTCTCCAAGCGCAAAATAGAGCAATCCAGTAAAGGTCGGAGGCACATATTCCGTTTCACTACGCGTCAAAAACGTGTTGAGAATATCCAGGGCTTTCTCCCGCTTTCCAACGAGCGCATGCCAGACAGCGATACTCCATTCCGCGGCAGCATCCAATACGCCCGAAACTTCCCTTTCCCTTTCAAACTCCAAAAGCGCCTCGTCGTTCATTGACTTCTGTAAATATGCCAACCCCAGAGCCAGGTGAGCATAAGGATGATTCGGGTCCAACTCGATAGTTTTCCGTAATACTTCTATTGCCCTGTCATTTTGACCTGCCCAATATAAGATCATCCCCAGCCCTATATTTATCTGCAGAGAAAGAGAATCCAGCTTGTGAGCTTCTTCTATTTCAGCAATTGCTTCATCCAACCGATTCACGCGCACCAGATGATAGGCATAGGTCCAGTGAGCTATTGCATAGCCGGGGTTCAGCTCAATTGCTTGTTTCAGCTCCCTCTCCGCTCCTTTCCAGTCCCAATCATACGCCGATTTGACCGTGCCCAATGATATATGGGCTTCAGCCAAAGTGTTATCAATCTCCAGCGCCCTGAGTGCCGCCCTTCTCCCTTTTTGGTATGTTTCCTGTGGCCGGGACGAAGAAAAAAATGGGAGAACAAGGTGGGCGTCGGCCAACCCGGCATACGCCTGTGCATAGTCCGGGTCTATCGCCAATGCCTGTTCGAAATAATCGACGGCCTTCTTCAACGCTTCCACTGAAGATTTATTAAAGAAATAGCGCCCCTTGAGGTACAGGTCGTATGTTTCAATTGGCACTGCTTGCCGGGCGCCGAGCTTTGACTTTTCTGATTTGAGCAGAGTGGGCTTGAGCTTGGTCACGATCGCTTCGGAGATTTCGTCCTGTATCGCGAAGATATCGTCCATGTTCCGGTCATACTTCTCGGACCACAGGTGATATCCGTCGGCAACATTAACGAGCTGGCCGGTTATTCGAAGACGGTTCCCGGCCTTTTGGATGCTTCCTTCCAACACCGTCGCCACATTCAGCCTCTTTCCGATGTCGCGGACATCCAGACTCTGTCCTTTGAATGAGAAGGCGGATGTTCTGGCAACAACTTTCAGGTCTTTGATCTGCGTCAATGCGTTTATCAGTGCCTCGGCCATGCCGTCGCAGAGATATTCCTGATCTCTGGAGGAGCTCATGTCGACAAAAGGCAGCACAACAATCGAAGGCGAAGATTCTTCCTCGATGTGTTTTTCTGAGGAAGATGAGACAGGGAGTTTCCTGAGGCTTTCCATAAATTCGGTCATGTTCCCGTGCCTTGCCATCCTATCTTTCGCCATTGCCCGAGATACGACAGTGTTGAGCTCTTCTGAGATGTCCGCTGTGAACTCTCTGACACCGGGAGGTTCCTCGCTGACAATCTTGTGAATCATGGCCACTTCGTTCGGCGCGTCGAATGGGGGTTTGCCTGTCAGCATTTCGTAGAGCACCACGCCGAGGGAATAGATATCCGTGCGGAAATCGAGTTCCTCGCCGCGGCATTGTTCGGGTGACATGTAGCCAAGTGTACCGATGAGCGTGCCCGATTGCGTCACCTTGGAGCGGTCATCGGCGGCTCTGGCCAGACCGAAGTCCATGACCTTTGCATTGCCGGAGCCGTCGATAATTATGTTTGATGGCTTGACGTCGCGGTGGATTATGTTGTGCTTGTGGGCGTGTTCCAGGGCCAGCGCGACCTGAGAAATGACCCGTACCGCCTCTTTCGGCTCGAATTTGCCTTTCTTCTCCAAAACTTTATCAAGAGTTTCCCCCTCCACGTATTCCATGCTGAAGAAGTGGAGATCGTTGTCCTCCGCGATGTCGAATATCTGGATGATATTGGAATGGCTGAGTTTTGCCACCGCGCGGGCTTCTCGCTTGAATCTCTTAAGGAAAGAAACATTCGAACTCAGATGAGGAGGCAGGATTTTCAGAGCGACGGGACGGTCGAGGTTCACCTGGCGGGCCTTATATACCACACCCATCCCACCCTGACCGAGAAGGGACTCGATCTCGTAGTTGCCGAGCCTTGTGCCTGCGAGCCGTTCGATATCCATGGCTACCTACCTCTGAATCTTACGGGAGTTGATCCGACGTAGGTGCTTCCGGTTCTTTCGGAAAGACCAGTATATCAAAAAAAGCTGGGATTTTGCCAATGACGCTCGCAAATTTGAGCGGTCAAGTGCTGTCCTGGAAAATCCCAATATTCTTGACTTCTCGGAGGCGGCGAATTCGCCTTTGGGGAAGCAGAAATCAGTGCAGAATTGAAAAGGGATCATTCACCCCTGAGAGAACGGCCCTCAAACGATCCGATGCGCATACCGACGTGAGACGATAAGAATCGAAGTCCCCCTTGTGCACAGGCCCGCAAGGTGGGACTGGCACACATTCACGGGGACAGCGGCCGGCATGACAAATTAGGGAACCGACGCAAGTCATGACGTCGGTTCCCCTCGTTACTTTATTTCGCGGGAGTGGCGTGCGCTTCGGCGAACAGGCGCATATACTTGCCGTATCCCGCCTTTTCAAGGTCCTCTTTGGGGATGAATCGCAGCGCGGCGGAATTGATGCAGTACCGAAGCCCTGTGGGTTTGGGGCCATCGTTGAACACGTGTCCAAGGTGAGAGTCGCCGTGTTTGCTCCTCACCTCGGTTCGTTTTATGAAGAAGTAGCTCCTGTCTTCTTTCTCCACGATGTTGTTCGGTTCGAGCGGCCTGGTGAAGCTCGGCCAGCCCGTGCCCGACTTGAACTTGTCCGTCGAGCTGAACAGGGGCTCGCCGGAGACGACATCGACGTAAATCCCCTCTTTTTTGTTATCCCAGTATTCGTTGTGAAACGCCGGCTCGGTGCCGTTCTCCTGCGTCACCTCGTATTGCAGAGGAGTCAGCTCGCTCCGCAGGGTTGCGTCGTCGGGCTTCGAGTAATCTCCGGCCTTCGGAGAAGCCTTGGCTCCCCCCTTTTCTCCCCATTCCTTCTTCAGGAACTGGTCGCGGCCGGAGGCGCTTCTGTAGGCCTTGTACCTCACGGGAGACTTCTTGTAATAATCCTGGTGATAGTCCTCCGCCTTGTAGAAGGTCGTGAACTTGACTATTTGCGTGGCGATCGGCTTGTCGAACTTTCCGGATTCGGCGAGCGCTTCCTTCGATTGTTCCGCCAATCGTTTCTGCTCGGCATCGTTATAGAAGATGATGGAGCGATACTGCGGTCCCCTGTCGACAAACTGCCCGCCGGCGTCGGTCGGGTCGATATGCCTCCAGAAATAGTCGAGCAATTCCTTGTAGCTGAGCCGGAGTGGGTCGTAGTACACCTGCACGGCCTCGACGTAGCCCGTCGTGCCCGAGGAAACCTCTTTGTAGGTCGGGTTCTCCTTGGTGCCGCCCGCGTAGCCTGAGATGACTTTCACGACACCCGGCAGCTTTTCGAAATCCGCCTCGGTGCACCAGAAACATCCTCCGGCGAATGTCGCTTTGCGCAGTGTGCTATCATCTATGGTCATTGTACTCTTCTCCTGCTGCTGCATCGCTGTGCTGTCCGAACAACCCACCAACGCCAGAGGCGCCAGTGTTGCAAATAGCAGCAATATCTTCGTGATGGTATGTGTCATTTAATCTAACCTCCCTCTTTATCTAATTGTGTCCGAGGACATCTTCCTTGTAAAGGAACAGCGCCAGACTTTCTTTGATCCGGGCCGATTTCGTCCAAGCTATTGTTCGTCGGGAGGCGGAGGCTCCTCCAGATAGTCATTGCAACTTTCTCCGATTTGTGACATTTGTCAAAGCGTTTCCCTCTTCAGGAATGTATGGTTATAGTATGAAACGGTCGCATGAGCTTGAACAAGGAATGAATCCGTACCAGCAAGACCTGGAGACCGAAAAGAGGAGGACGTAAGATGGCGACAACACAGATGTTCTGTTACCAGTGTGAGCAGACGGCCAAGGGCGAGGCGTGCACGAAGGCCGGAGTATGTGGCAAGCAGCCCGATGTGGCGGCCCTGCAGGACCTGCTCGTCCATGCGCTCACGGGATTGTCCGTTTATGCCGTCGAGGGCCGCAAGGTGGGCGTGAACGACGGCGATGCGAACGTCTTCACCTGCGAGGCCCTGTTCGCGACACTTACCAATGTGGATTTCGACCCGGAGAGGTTCGACCCCTTGATCCGGCGCTCCGTCGAACTACGGGAAAGCCTCAAGAAGAAAGTCAAGGCCGCGGGCGGGAAAGTCGACTTTCCCGACGGCCCCGTCACCTTCCAGCCCAAGCCAACGTTGGAGGGCCTGGTGGAACAGGGCAAAGCGGTGGGCCTGAAGTCCGACCCGTCCATCAATCCGGACATCCGTTCGCTCCAACACACGCTTCTGTTCGGAATCAAGGGTGTCGCCGCGTATGCCGACCACGCCAAGATTCTCGGACAGGCCGACGACGCCGTGTATGCCTTCATCCACGAAGGCCTGGCCGCAACCCTGCGGAAAGACCTGAGCCTCGACGACTGGGTCGGCCTCGTGCTGAAATGCGGCGAGATTAACCTGCGAACGATGGAACTGCTCGACGCCGGCAACACCGGAGCCTATGGACACCCGGTACCCACCAAGGTCCCCCTCGGCGCGAAGAAGGGGAAGGCCATCGTCGTCTCGGGCCACGACCTGAAGGACTTGGAAGAGCTCCTGAAACAGACCGAGGGCAAGGGCATAAACGTCTATACCCACGGCGAGATGCTCCCCTGCCACGGCTATCCCGGCCTGAAGAAGTACCCCCATTTCTACGGGCACTACGGAACCGCCTGGCAGAACCAGGCGCGGGAGTTTGCGGATTTCCCCGGCGCGATACTGATGACGACGAACTGTATCCAGAAGCCGAGAGACTCATACAAGGACAACATATTCACTAGCGGCCTGGTCGGATGGCCGGGCGTGCCCCACATTTCCGACCGCAACTTCGCGCCTGTCATCGAGAAGGCGCTCGCGATGCCCGGCTTTGCAAATGACACGAACGGCAAGACGGTCATGGTCGGTTTCGCGAGAAACGCGGTGCTCGGCGTCGCCGACAAGGTGATCGACGCGGTCAAGAACAAGGCCATCCGCCACTTTTTCCTCGTGGCCGGATGCGACGGAGCCAAGCCGGGCCGGAACTATTACACCAAGTTCGTCGAACAAGTGCCCGACGACTGTGTCGTGCTGACGCTGGCGTGCGGCAAGTTCCGCTTCTTCGACAAGGACCTCGGCGACATCGGGGGCATACCCAGACTCCTCGACGTCGGCCAGTGCAACGACGCTTACTCCGCCATTCAAATCGCGGTGGCGCTGTCGAAGGCGTTCAACGTGGGAGTCAACGACCTGCCTCTGTCCATGGTGCTTTCGTGGTACGAGCAGAAGGCCGTGGCCATTCTGCTGACGCTCCTGCATCTGGGCATCAAGGACATTCGCCTCGGGCCGAGCCTGCCGGCGTTCATCACTCCCGCGGTGCTTGACACGCTCGTGAAGACTTTTGACATCAAACCGATCACGACCCCCGAGGAGGACCTGAAGGCGATTCTGGGATAAGGAATGTTGCCCTCGGCCTCGCAGAAAGGCCGAGGGCAATTTCTCTCAAAACGTGAGGAGGACGTATGGCTGGATTTTGGAAGGAGGGACAAAATGAATAAGATAATAATTCTCGTTGCGATATGCGCCGGTTTTCTGTTCCTTGTTCCGCACGTGGCCGTCGCTCACTGCGACACGCTGGACGGCCCCGTTGTAACGACCGCGAGGGCGGCTCTGGACAAGGGCGACGTGACACCCGTGCTCAAGTGGGTGAAACCGGAGCACGAGTCCGAAATTCGCGAGGCTTTCAACAAGACACTGGCCGTGAGGGCCAAGGGACCCGAAGCAAAAGAGCTGGCGGACATGTACTTCCTCGAAACGCTGGTGAGAATTCACCGTGCCGGCGAGGGAGCGCCTTACACCGGCCTCAAGCCCGCCGGCACCGACCTCGGACCGGCCGTGACAGCGGCCGACAAAGCCCTCCAGACGGGCGAGAGCGAAGCTCTCGTGAACCTGGTGACAGCGGAAGCGGCCGACGGAATTCGCGAACGCTTTCGCCACGCCTTTGCGAAGAAGAAGCATGCAGACGAGAGCGTAGAGGACGGGCGGGAGTTCGTGGAGGCCTACGTCGAGTTCGTACACTATGTCGAGCGACTTCACAACGACGCAGCCACCTCGGCCGTTCACCACAGCGAAGCGAAAGAATCCGAAGGCCATCACGCACACTAGGCCGGAGCTAATGAAAAGAGGTGTTCGACATGCTGAAAACATTAAGTGAAGAGACAACTGTACGCGAATTGGTGGTGAAATATCCCCGCGCGCGCCCCGTGCTCGAACGCTTTGGAATCGACTACTGCTGCGGCGGCGGCCACGCGCTGAAGGAAGCGGCGGCCGAAAAGGGAGTGAATCTGGAGGCGTTGTTTGAGGCTCTTGAAGATGCCGTCTCGGCCCCTTCTCCGGGCGGCGCCGAGAGGGATTGGTCTGCCGCGACGCCCACCGAATTGGCCGACCATATCGAAGAGCGGCACCACACGTTTATGAAGGAGCAGCTTCCGCGCCTGCGGAACCTCATGGCGAAAGTGCTCGACGCGCACGGCCCCCGACACGGGGATATGCTCGCGCAGCTTCAGGAAACCTATGATTCGCTCAGAACGGAAATCGAGCAGCACCTCATGAAGGAGGAGCAAATCCTGTTTCCGGCCATCCGCCAGATCGACGCTTACGCGCGGGAAGGCGGTACGAAGCCCGCGCTTCATTGCGGGTCGGTGCAGAATCCCATCCGTCAGATGGAACACGAGCACGACAATGCCGGCGCGGCGCTGGCCAGGATGAGGGAGTTGACATCGGATTACACACTGCCCGACGACGCGTGCAACACGTTCGGCGCGCTCTACGATGGGCTGCGGGAGCTCGAGGACGACCTGCACGAACATATTCACCTTGAGAACAATATCCTGTTCCCTGAAGTCATCGAGCTGGAGAAAACGAGTGGAATCGCCTGACTGACAGTCGCCTCGGGCGATGAATTCAAGAGGCCGGGGCCGACGTCTCCCGGCCCTGATTGAAAGAAAGGCTGAGGCAATGGCGGTCAAGACGAAATGCGTGTATGACAAGGCAGAAGCCGCCGACGGGTATCGCCTGCTCGTCATGCGGTTCTGGCCGCGCGGGGTGCGCAAGGACAGCGTCGATGCATGGGAGAAGGAACTCGGCACGTCTGCCGACCTCATCAAGGAGTGGAAGAGCGGTTCGGTGACATGGCCCGAGTTTTCACGAAGATACCGGGCGGAGATGCGCTCGCAGAAAGATAAGATCGCCGAACTCGCCAAACGAGCGAAAAAGGAAACGATCACGTTGCTCTGTGGCTGCCGCGAAGAGAACCGTTGCCACCGCTCCCTCCTCAAACAGCTCATTTCAAAGCACGAATAACCGCTTCCCGACCGACCTCGCCTTTTACGAAGCCGGCGCCCTCGCAGGACGCGCGAAAAATATCGTGGCCGCGGCAACGAGTTGAAGCAGGGCGATTGTCATGAAACCCGTCGTGTACGTCTTCTGTATGTCGAACAAGTAGCCGACCAGCGGAGGCCCCAACACGCTGCCCATCATCGTGATCGGCGCCATGGATCCCTGAATCTTCCCAAATGCCGCGCGGCCGAAGTATTCGCCCCGTATGGCCGGATTGAGCGGGATCGTGCCGCCAAACCCGATTCCGAACAAGGCGGCAAAGAGATAGAGAGAAATCGTGCCGTGGATGTTGACCAGGGCGAGAACGCCCGCGGCTTCGAGCGAGTAGGTGACCATGAAAAGGTAGCGCTTATCGACGAAATCGCCCAGCCACCCGAAAGAAAGTCTCCCGATGATGCTCAGGAGCGTCGCGAGCCCGAGGCTGACAGCGGCTCTTTCGGCCGATATTCCGGCGTCGGTGAACGCGGGAACGGCGTGTACCGTGACCGTCGCGTGTGTCATGGCGGCAAGGAAAAACGCGAACGCGAGTATCCAGTATGTTCTCGACGTGAGTGCCTCGCGCAGGGTCCAATTTCTCTCGAGCGAGGGCGCTGGAACCGGTTCGTTCGGTACTGGGACGTTCCCTTCGTCATAATCTCCCGCAGACGGGTCGCCGTCCATCCTGAGGTTCATGTCTTCGGGCTTCTTCCTGAGAACCAGAGAGAGCGGCAGTACAACCACCCAGACGGTTATGCCAATGATAACGAATGAGACGCGCCATCCATACCGACCGATGAGCGCCGCCGCCGCGGGCGCGCACACGAAGCCGCCGACGCCGGCCCCCACCGCGAGCAGCGACAGAGCCCTCGAGCGCATGCGGATGAACCAGTTCGCGATGACGGTCATCGCGGGTATGTACAACATCGCGCTCATCCCGATCGACAGCAGAGCGCCGTACACGAGGTAAAATGCCAGGAGCGAGTTGATGGTGTACATCAGCACGAAGCCCAGGCCCGCAACGACGCCGCCGCAGAACACCACGATGCGCGGCCCGTACTTGTCCACGGCCCAGCCGACCGCAGGGCCGGCGACACCGCCCTGGATGCCCCTGAACGAATACGCGGCTGCGGTCATCGCGCGCGTCCAGCCGAACTCGTTCATCATCGGCTTGAAGAACACGCCGAAACAGTAAAGCCACGTGCCGTAGCCGAGCAGACAGATGAGGTTCGTGGCGGCGACGATCCACCATCCATAGAAAATCTTTCGCCTCATACTTAAGAAAGCTCCCGCGCTCTTGCTGTCGAGAGGAAGACGATTCGGCTTTTTCCGGAAGGTTGAGGGCTGGGAAACACGACACTATTTTTTTATCACACGAACACTGCGAATGCAAATGGAAATTGGACATGACAGGACTGAACGGGGTAATATAGCAGTGGCAACCGCTGGATTGCAGAGGACCAAAGCATTCTTTCATATCCTTGTTGTTGCTAAACACGGAACAAAATCAGGGCCTCGTAGCCTTGATGTAGTAAGATGTGGTAAAATAAAGTGATTTGGATTGGTCAAACTGAATTTCCTACTAGAGGATAGCAATGGCAAGATCTGTCGAAGCCCTAGTGAAGCCTGACTTGCTTATTTGGGCAAGAAATAACGCTGGTCTAACCGTCGAGCAAGCAGCGAAGAAGGCACAGGTGAAACCTGAGCGGCTAGAAAGTTGGGAAACGGGCGAAAGACGACCGACCATCAAGCAGCTTCGCAAGTTGGGGAATGCCTACAAACGCCCCCTGGCAGTTTTCTACTTGCCCGAACCACCCAAGGATTTCCAGCCAATACGTGATTTTCGTAGTTTTCCTGGAATCGTTGCAGGCGTCGAATCACCGAATCTCAGATTTGAAATACGACAAGCTCGGGATCGGAGAGAGATCGCACTCGATTTGTACGAGGAACTCGAAGGTGAATTGCCGCAATTCTCCGCTGAAGCCAGTCTTTCCGACAATCCAGAGAAGCTAGCAATACAGATTCGGAACCGTCTTGGCATAACTCGAGAGATTCAATGTGGATTCAAGGACGAGTATAACGCGTTCAACTGGTGGCGGTCAGCGGTTGAAGATGCCGGAGTATTAGTTTTCCAGGCAACCGGCATCGACCTCTCTGAAATGAGAGGGTTTTCCATTAGTGAAACCCCTTTGCCCGCGATCGTAGTTAATGTAAAAGACCTACCTCGGGCACGCGTTTTTACGATGCTACACGAGTTTGTCCATATCATGCTGCAAGATGGAGGCTTGTGTGACTTAAGGGAAGAAGCTCGTCGCGCTCCCGGGGATGAGCGTATAGAAGTGTTCTGTAACAGAGTTGCAGGTGCAATGCTTGTTCCAAGAGATTCACTTTTGCAGGAAGACATTGTGCTACAGAAGGGGCGAGGTGCCGAATGGTCAGATGAAGACATCTTAACCCTTGCTAGGCGGTATCAAGTAAGCAGTGAAGTACTGTTGCGTCGTCTGTTGATTTGCGGGCGCACAACCAGAGAATTCTACCAGAGGAAGCGGAGAGAATTTGAGCAACAGTATGAGATGCTTGGTAGGCGCATTCGAAGTGGTCATGTACCTCCGTATCGCGTTGCAATAAGTAAGGCGGGTCCTATGTTTATTCGTCTGGTGTTGAGCAACTACTACCAAGAGAATATCACAACAAGTGATCTTTCCGATTTCCTTAACATCAAGCTCAAACACTTGCACAGGATTGAGGGAGAGATACTGGGCCAGTCGACTGAATTTGGGGCCGCTAGTTGAGATATAGTATTGACACCAGTGCAATCTTAGGTGCGTGGCGGAGACATTATCCTCCAGACGTCTTTCCGCTTGTCTGGAGAAAACTAGATGATTTGATTAGTCTGGGTGATTTGATTGCTACAGAAGAAGTGCTAGTTGAACTGAAAAGGAAAGATGATGAGGTTTACGAATGGGCACGGAGACGCGAACATATGTTCATCCCTATCAACGAGGAAGTTCAATTAGCTGTTGAGGATATTCTCCGAGATCACAAGAAGCTAATCGACCAGCGCAAAAGCCGCTCTGGTAGTGATCCCTTTGTGATCGCTTTAGCCAAGGTCGAGAACTGTGTCGTCCTCACCGATGAGAAGCCTTCCGGCAGCTCAAAAAGGCCGCATATTCCCGATGTTTGCAATGCCCTCCGCATACCGTGGCGCAATATGCTGCAACTCTTCCGAGACCAAGGCTGGGTCTTCGATTAGGAAAAGTCAAGATATCAATACAGGGGGAAAGATTATGAAAAAGTTCGCATTGCCGGCGGTAATGATGTTCTCTTTGTTTTTGAGTGCGTGGCTTCTGAGCGCATGCGGCAAGAAGGAACAGCCGGTCGAGGAAAAGACCGACGTATCCGCTGAGGCGGTTGAACAGAAAGCCGAGCCGGATGTCCACACCGAGCCGGCCGAGGAGGCCCAACCGCAGGCCGAGGAAGTCGAACCGAAGGCCGAAGAGGTCTCGGCCGAGGATGTGAAAGAAAAGACCGAGGAGGCCCTCGAAGCCGCAAAGGCCTACACCGTGCAACAGAAGCAGGAGTATCAGCAACGGATGGAGACCGAGCTGCAGGAGTTCAATCGTCAAGCTGATGCCACAATAAGCCAACTGAAAGCAAAGGCCGAGAAGGCGGAGGCCGAGACCAGGGAAAAGCTCGATAAGCAGATTGAGGAACTCCAGGAAAAGCAAAAGGACGCGCGGAAGAAACTCGACGAATTGAAGTCGGCGAGCGGCAAAGCCTGGGAGAACCTCAAATCGGAACTCGACGCCAAGATGAACGACCTGAAGAATTTCATCAAGGGCCTGATTCCGCCGAATGAATAAACGTAGCCGAAGGTCGAGCTATGCTTTCCACGGCACATGCATTTTCAGGAGGTGAAAAATGCTGAAAGTGTTGACGATACTGATCGGATTGCTCATACTCGTCACGCGGGGATTGGGCGTTGTATCCCTCCCGAAGATGAAGAGCCTTATAACAGTAATCACCTCCCCCGCTTCCAGGATAAGGATGCTGGGAATTTTTGTACTTATCCTCGGCGTTCTCATTTTCATTGCGCTCGGTGGCGACTGGGCCGGAGCGAGAGTGATAATGGGAATTTTTGGCATCCTGTGGCTGGTCGGAGGCGTCGTGCTCATTATTGTGCCGGAAAAATACGGCGCTTTGGTCGATTGGTTCATGAAGCTTCCCGACCAGACGTTGCGCATTCTCTTCGGCTTCGGAGTCGTCTTCGGCATACTCATCATCATTCTGGGAATCGTCTATTATTAGAGGATAGAAGACGGGTGCTCGACGATCCGTGTTCCGCGCCCGGCCCAACGCGGACAACGCCGCATCCTGCATGGCGAAACCTCACCCGCGATGTCATACTATTTGAAAACCCCGCTCTCTCAATCTTCCAACGGCGAGATATGAATAAGAAGCTGAAAACGGAAATGGCTCGCTGTCTCTATGACAAGGGTGCGGACCTGGAAAACCTGGGCCAATGAGGCCAACAACTCGGCATCTGTCGAACACGACCGCCGACAAAACGCTATAAAGGGGGAGAGATGAAGTACAGCGAGGGCAGCATCGGGAGAGTGTTCGTCGTAAGCCTTGACGACGGCGAGGAGCTTCCGCGCGCTATCGAGGAATTTGCGGCCCGGAAGGATGTCAGCCGCGCCATGTGCATCCTGATCGGGGGAATAGACGACGGAGGACAGATCGTGGTCGGCCCCAGGGACCGCGAGACGATGCCGCCGGAACCCGTCCTGTTCAGGCTCGCCGGAGTGCACGAGGTCGCCGCCGTCGGGACCATATTCCCCGACGATGCCGGTAAGCCGCGCCTCCACATGCATGCCGCACTCGGTCGCGACGGCGAGACGCGCGCCGGCTGCATCCGGCCCGGCATCGAGGTGTGGAAACTGGGCGAGGTGGTCCTGCTCGAGATTCTCAACAGCCCCGCACGCCGCAGGCGGAACCCCGCCACCGGGTTTGACGTTTTGGAAGCGCAGCCCGACGCGTAAGGGCGGGCGGTCCTATCGTTTCTTCGCCATTTCGGTGATCGCGTCCCAGGCGTTATCGATTTCCTCGTTCGTCTTCAACATCTTGAACAGGAAGTCGCGCGTCATCGTTCCCGCTTGTTCCTCGGCTTTGAGCAGGCGCCATGTGTCGGTGTCCTTCATAATCTCTATGCATCGGTCCATCGCCGCCCTGTCGGGAATGGATTTCTCTTTCGCCGTGTAAGCGCCCAGGAACTCGCCGGCCCTGTAGCCCATGCTCAATCCGCTCAGGATGCCCGAAGCTCCCTTCGCGCCCACTTGCCCGGCGGCGTCGCCGACCAGCGCCAGCCCGGGCCGCACAAAATCTTCCAGCATCCCCCCGAAGATGAGTTTGTCAACACTCGTCAGAACGTACGAGGCGTTCTCCAGCCGTTTGCTCAGGATCGGATGATTCTCCCGGTGTCTTTCCCAAACGGCGACGATGTCTGCGCTCTGGACTTCGCGGCTCTGGTCCCACAGGGTTATGCCGCACTCGGCGGACCCGCCTCCCTTCGGAAAAATCCAGAGTGCGCCCGCCGGCTCGTTGAGCAAGAAGAACTCCAGCACGTCCTCGTCGGGGATGTCCGCGTTCTCGACGACCACCTTGTAAGTGGAACAGATGGTGGGTGCGGGCAGGTTTGCCTGCCGCCTCAGCAGCGAGCTGTGTCCGTCGGCCGCTATCACCGCTCTGCTCCTCAGCGAAACCGATTCGCCTGCCGACGCGCACGTAAGGCCGCACACCTGCTCGCGGTCGTCGAGAATCAGTTCCGTCGCGCTGGTGTTCAGAACAAGCTCTGCGCCCGCCTCGACGCACGCCCTGGCGATCTCGTGCACGAACGGACGATATTCGATCATCAACGATTCGGCGTCCGCCTTGAGTGTCATGTGCTTCTTGCACGACGGGCTGAAGATTCTTCTGCGCTTGCTCGTTCCGTTGATGAATGAGCTGGGCAGCGGCTTCCCCAACACCTTTGCGATTATCGTGTTGTCGCGCTTGATGACTTCGCCCTTGACCTTCGCGGCCACCTCGGGAGCGCCGTCGAGCACAAGCGTCTCCGCTCCCGCCCTGGCCGAAGCCGTGGCCGCCGCCAGTCCGGCCACACCCGCGCCCACGACGATCACGTCGTATTCAGGCTGGAATTTCATCGGCTCGTCTCATCCTGTCTATTTGAATGGGCGAGAACTTTTGCAGGGGCCTGTTCCGTCGCTCAATAATCCCTGCCCGCCATGTCGGTCCAATAGTTAACCGTCTTCGATTCGTTGGGGTATTCAGTGGGCGGTTTGGTGGTGAACTGCTTATCCGAACGCTCCACCAGCTTCATCAGCTTATCTTCGAGCTCTTGCCGCTTGGCATCGACTACTTCCTGAGTGGCGTCGGGGGGGACGTGCACGGGTTCAGCGAAAAAGAATGCGAATTCGTTGAACGGGAGGGGAATGAGCGTGCGGTCCCACGTGGGCAGCAGTATCTTTCGCTTTGCGCAGACCCGCACGGGGTAGAGGGGCGCTCCGGACTCCTTGGCGATGACGATTATGCCTCTTTTAACCTTATACTTCGGCCCCCTGGAACCGTCCACGGTGAGGCCGAAAAGAATCTTCGGATGCGTGCGAACGTAATCGATGACCTCGGACAGCGCCTCGGTTCCGCCCATCGAGCTGCCGCCTCGGACGGGAACGAAGCCCATGCGCCTGACAATCAGCGCCATAATCTCGCCCTGGTCGCTCTTGCTCACCATCGTCACGACGTTGTAGTTGCGAAATGTGAAGGGAACGAGTACGACATCCTGATGCCAGATAGCTCCGAGAATGGCGGCGTCGTCCTGGAACCGTTTCAATATCGAGTCGTAATTGTAGAAGACCCTCTTGCTGGTCAGGAAGACGAAGTGCATGTAAGCTTTGTAGATTGGCGGGAATATCCACACTATCGCCCTTACGAAAGGGTTTACTTTCCGCGTTTTCCCCTTTTCTCCCACGAAATAGACCTACTCCGTTTCTCCTAAATACGCGCGGCTCACCCTTACGTATTTCTCCGCCCAATACTTGTTGCCCGATGCCTCCGACTCCGGAATCTGTTTCGCCACCTTTGCGGGCACACCGATCACCAGGCTGCGGGGAGGGATCTTCGTGTTGGGCGGTATCAACGCCCCCGCTCCGATGACCGATTGGCGACCGACCACGACGCCGTTCATCACAATCGCGCCCATCCCGACCACGACCTCGTCCTCGATGGTGCACCCGTGGAGGTTGACCCCGTGGCCGACGGTCACATACTCCCCGACGATGCACGGCCATTCATCGGCCACGTGGAGCGTCGAGTTGTCCTGAATATTGCTGCATGCTCCGATGCGCACGTCGTTGATGTCGCCACGCAGGACCGTGTTGAACCAGATGCTCGCCTTCTCGCCGATTTCGACTCCGCCGATGATCTGGACTCCTTCGGCGATGAAGGCGGTGGGGGAGATGGATGGTTTGCGGTCGCCGTAGCTGTGTATCATTGCGAATTGAGTCAGGGGTTTGTCTCGGCGGCTTCTCCGAAGACCTCCGCGAGCGTCGAACAGATCTCTCCGATGGTCGTGTAATTCTCGACGCACTCGATGATGGGCGCCATCAGGTTCTCCTCGCCCGAGGCCGCGTTCCGAAGCCGGTTGAGAGACGCCTCGACCGCGGACCCGTCGCGTTCGGCGCGCAACTTCTTCAATCCTTCGATTTGCTCAGCCTGTATCGCCAGGTCCACTTCGAGAAGCTTATCCGGCGGCGGCTCTTCCGACTGGAACTTGTTGACGCCGACTATCACCTTTTCGCCGCTCTCGATGGCCTGCTGATAGCGGTACGAGCTGTCCTGGATTTCCTTCTGCATGTATGCGTTCTTGATGGCGACGATGGCGCCGCCCATCGCGTCGATCTTCTTGATATATTCGTCGGCCGCCTCTTCGATCTCATCGGTGAGATTTTCGATCAAATAGGAGCCTCCGAGCGGGTCCACCACCTCGGCGACTCCGCTCTCGAAGGCTATTATCTGCTGGGTTCGCAGCGCGAGCCGCACGGCCTCCTCGGTCGGCAGGCAGAGCGCTTCGTCGCGCGAGTTCGTGTGAAGCGACTGCGTCCCGCCCAGCACCGCCGCCAGCGCCTGCATGGCGACGCGGACGACGTTGTTCTCGTGCTGCTGCACGGTGAGCGTGCAGCCGGCCGTCTGGGTGTGAAAGCGAAGCATGCCCGAGCCCGACTTCTTCGCACCGAACCGCTCCTTGACGATGCGCGCCCAGAGACGTCGGGCGGCCCTGAACTTCGCGATCTCCTCGATGAAGTTGTTGTGGGAATTGAAGAAGAACGAGAGCCGGCCCGCGAAAGCGTCCACATCCAGCCCCGACTCCACCGCCGCCTGCACGTATGCGATTGCGTTCGCAAGCGTGAACGCCACCTCCTGAACCGCCGTGGAGCCGGCCTCGCGTATGTGGTATCCGCTGATGCTGATCATGTTCCAGCGGGGCAGATTCTCGGTGCAATACTTGAAGACGTCGGTGACGAGACGCATCGACGGGGTTATGGGGAACCGATGCGTTCCCCGCGCGACGTATTCCTTCAGGATGTCGTTCTGGATTGTGCCGCCGAGCTTGTCGAGGGGCGTTCCGCGCTTTTTCGCCAGCGCCACGTACATCGCCAGCAGGATCGCGGCGGTCGCGTTGATGGTCATCGACGTGGTCACCTTTTCCTGGGGAATCTCGTCGAAGAGTATTTCGATGTCTCTCAGGGAATCGATGGCGACGCCGACCTTTCCGACCTCGCCGTCGGCCAGCGGATGGTCGGAGTCGTAGCCTATCTGGGTGGGCAGGTCGAACGCTATGCTCAGGCCGGTCTGTCCGTGTTCGAGCAGGAACCGGTAGCGGCGGTTCGACTCGCGGGCGTTTGCGAAGCCGGCGTACTGCCGCATCGTCCACAGGCGGCCCCGGTACATCGTGGGCTGAATGCCCCGCGTGTACGGATACTCGCCGGGGAAACCGAGGTCATTCCGGTAGTCGATCTCCTGGACATCTAAAGGGGAATAGACCCGGCGCAGCTCGATGCCCGAGTCGGTCAGGAATTTCACCGAGCGTTCGGGATATTTGCTCAGCACCTTCTGCAGCGTTTTCTCTTCCCACTGTCTGCGCTGCTTTTCGAGCTCCTCGATATTCATCGCGTGTATCCTTTCGGGTGGTGAAACGAAAACGGAGGGACCGGAGCCCGGCCGAATCAGTCGCCGATGACGATGAGCGGGACGCCCTCGTTCACGCTCTGCTTCTTCGAAACCTTGATTTCCTTTACCGTGCCGGCGCGCGGGGAAACGACGTTGTTTTCCATCTTCATAGTCTCGATCACCAGGATCACGTCGCCCGCTTTCACCTTGTCGCCGACCGCCACCTTCACATCGATGATGAGACCTGGCAGCGGAGCCTTCACCGTCGTCAGGCCTCCGGCCGTCTCGACTTCCGCCTGGCGCTGAGCCGGTGCGGCTTGGGACTGCGGCGCGGCGGCCGTCATCATCTTCGGCAGGTCCATCCTCGACAGGTCGCTGATCCCGACCTCGTACTGCACGCCGTTGACGATGACCAGCGCTTCGTCGCCGCTGACCCTCGTGACTTCGACCAGGTACACTTTATCGTTGAGGAACAGCTCGAATCTTCTCACTGGCTAACGCCTCCTGTCGGACGCAACGATTCAGAGGGGAATGTTTCCATGCTTCTTGGGCGGATTCGTGTCGCGCTTGTTCTGGAGCATCTCGAGCGCCTTTATCAGTTTCGACCTCGTCGTCTTCGGTTCGATGACCTCGTCTATGTATCCCATCTGGGCTGCAATGTAGGGGCTCGCGAACTTGTCCCTGTAATCGTCGATCAGCTTCTGGCGAGTCTCGTCGCGGTTTTCGGCCTCGCCGAGCTCCTTCCTGAACACTATGTTGACGGCGCCCTCCGGCCCCATCACGGCGATCTCGGCCGAAGGCCAGGCGTAGTTGATGTCGCAGCGAACGTGCTTCGACGACATCACGCAGTACGCGCCCCCGTAGGCCTTGCGGGTGATAACGGTCACGCGCGGCACCGTCGCCTCGCAGTATGCGTATATGAGTTTCGCGCCGTGAACGATTATGCCCCCGAACTCCTGGGCCGTTCCGGGAAGAAAGCCTGGCACGTCCTCGAATGTGATGATCGGGATGTTGAACGCGTCGCAGAACCGGACGAACCGCGCTCCCTTCTTGGACGCGTCGATATCCAGGCAGCCGGCCTGCACCATCGGCTGGTTTGCGACGATTCCGACCGACCTTCCGCCCAGCCGGGCGAACCCGACGATTATGTTCCGCGCATAGTTGGCGTGCACTTCGAGGAACCGCTGGTCGTCCACGACCGAGCTGATAACCTGATGCATGTCGTATGATTCCTTGGGGCTGTCGGGGATGAGCGTGTTCAGTGAATCGTCCATGCGGTCGTGCCTGTCGGCGGTCGGGACGAACGGCGGGTCTTCCATGTTGTTCTGGGGCAGGTAGGACATCAGCTCGCGCACCATCTGCAGGCAGTTCTTCTCGTCGGGCATCGCGAAGTGGCACACGCCGCTCCGGGTCGAATGGGTCTGCGGCCCGCCGAGGTCCTCCTTCGTCACCTCTTCGTACGTGGTGGCTTTGACGACCTCCGGGCCGGTTATGAACATGTAGCTCGTCTTGTCAACCATGAATATGAAGTCCGTGAGAGCGGGCGAATAGACAGCGCCGCCGGCGCTCGGCCCGAGGATGACGGAAATCTGGGGCACCACGCCCGATGCGAGCGTGTTCCTCAGGAATATGTCGGCGTATCCGGCCAGGCTCTCGACGCCCTCCTGAATGCGCGCGCCGCCGGAATCGTTCAGGCCGATGACGGGAGCGCCGTTGCGCATGGCCATTTCCATCAACCTGCACACCTTTTCGGCGAACGCGTGGCCGAGGGTGCCTCCGATGACGGTGAAATCCTGCGCGAACACGTACGCCAGCCTTCCGGCTATCGTTCCGTAACCGGTCACGACGCCGTCGCCGAGGAATTTCTTTTTCTCCATTCCGAAGTGCGTGCACTTGTGCGTGACGAAGGTGCCGACCTCCGTGAACGACCCCTCATCCAGCAGCAGGTCTATTCGTTCGCGGGCGGTGAGCTTTCCCTTCTCATGCTGGTTCTGGATGCGTTTCTCGCCGCCTCCGAGCGACGCCTCCTGCTGCAGCTTCTTGAGCTTTTCTATCTGTTCCAACGTTGACATGCGAGTCTCCCTCGGCAATCCGGACGCATCTTTTCTATTACTATTAGGAACACTGACTACTTCACACTTTCGTCATCCTGAACAAAGTGAAGGATCTCTTCTTTCGCCCGACGTGCCGCAATCTTTGAGATTCTTCGCTGCGCTCAGGATGACGACTATTAGCTGCTCCGAGTGATAACTTTAAGTAGTTGACTTAAAGCAGCTTATGTCAGCTTCTTGGCTTAAAGATACAGTTGCATCTCGCCTTCATCTGCAGGCTTTTATCTTGTGCGCCAGAAATTGATTGCGGAATTCAAAAAAACAGAGGGCGAGCGCGCTTCAGCATTCGGAAATTTGGCGTAGTCTATCACAAACCTCAGGACGTGTCAAGACGAGCCGCCTTGCGGGATGTGCGCCAGGAAAGGCGCCACTGGGAGCAAAAGTCGCGGGCGGGATGGGCCTCAGGAATCGCGTCCGTGAGGACGGTACACGCGGAGTTCGGTGACGACCGCATCGACGGGCATGTCCTTTGAGCCGGCGGGGACCCTCTCCACGAACTGGCCCTCGTAGCCGAGCGCGACCGCGGGTGCGTGCTCGCCGGCCAGAAGCCTGTCGTAATACCCGCCGCCGAAGCCCACGCGGCGGCATTGCCTGTCGAACGCAACGCCGGGCACGATGATGACGTTGGCATCATTCGCGTCGGCGGGTCGGAGCGAGTCGGCTCGCGGTTCCAGCAGCCCGAACCTCACGCGGACCAGCTCTTCCACGCCTCTGATCTCGGAGAATGCAAGCTCGTTGCGGTCGAAATCGGTGACCGGCACCAGCACCCTGACGCCCCTGGACAAGGCCTGGCGGATGAGTGAATGGGTGTCCACCTCGTTCGGCTTGGCGGAGACATAGAAGAGTATCGTCTTCGCGTTCGCATATTCGGGCAGCGTATTGAGAGTGGCCGCTATTTGTTCCGACTTGCTGCGGGCCTCATCTGGCGTCAGTGACGCGCGCCAGCGAAGCTTCTCTTTGCGGATGGAGCGCTTCGCTTCGGATAGTTCGGGGGATTCGCTCATCTTTCGGGAACGCATGCGTCCGGGTTCAGCCGCCGATTGAACTCATGAAACTCTGGCAACGCGCCTCGCGCGCAGAGGGTTTGGACTCTATGGCCAGCCGGATGGCATCGGCTATTTTCTCGGCCGGCGCGCCCGACCGCAGCAGAGACTTGACCTCCACCGAGCGTCCGGAGAACAGGCAGGAGAGCAGGCGCCCGTCGGCCGTGAGCCTGATCCGGTTGCACGTGGGACAGAAGCTGTGACTCATCGCCGGTATGAACCCGACCGCGCCTCTGGCTCCTTCGAATTTGTATCGCTCGGCCGGGCCGCTGAGGCTCACGCCGTCGAGCCGCCGAAGATTGCCGAGTGCTCTGATGCGTTTCATCATCTCATCGGCAGGCACGTACTCGAACCTGCCGGAGATTTCCGCGGGGCCGAACGGCATGTATTCTATGAACCGCACCTCGAACGGGTGGTCTTTGGTGAATTGCGCGAAATCTTCTATTTCGTCGTCGTTCACTCCCTTGATGACGACCACGTTGAGCTTGATGGGGTCGAAGCCTGCGCTCCGGGCCGCCTCGATTCCCCTCCAGACCTTCGCGAGGTCGCCCCCGCGCGTGATGCGGCGGTATCGGTCGGGCCTGAGCGAGTCGAGGCTGACATTAATCCGGCCGAGCCCGTTGCGTCGCAGGGCGGCCGCGAATTCCTCGAGCAGCGAGCCGTTCGTCGTCAGATAGACCTCCTCGATGCCCGGCAGACGCGCGAGCATTCCGACCAAATCCGGCACTCCGCGTCTCACCAGTGGCTCTCCGCCGGTCAGCCGCACGCGGTTGATTCCCATCGGAATGGCCGCGCCAACGACCGAGCAGATTTCCTCGAAGGTGAGAATCTCCGAATGCGGAAGCCGCTCGACGCCCTCGGGCGGCATGCAGTAGGTGCACCTGTAGTTGCAGAGGTCGGTGACGGAAACGCGCAGGTAATTTATCGCGCGCCTGCGGCCTCGAGCCGGCTGGCGGTTTACGTCAGGAGTTTCATGCAACATTGTTCGACACGCTTTCTTGGAACAGGAACTTTATCAGTAACCATCACATTCTGGCATAATCTCGTCTCGTTTGCAACAAATGACGAAGCCTTTCAGCCCGCCCCCTGCTCCTTGAGCCTCGCCATTGCAAGCTCGTATTTTTCTTGTGTGTTGATGTTGAAGTACGACATCTCCTCCGGGTCGCACGTGCGCACCTCGTCGAGCGTGACTTCTCGCACGCGGACGTGACGGAAAAAATCTATCACCTTCAGGTTTCCGCTCTCAAGCTGCTTCTCTATATGCGGGATGCAGCCGCGTGAATAGAACGAATGAAGCGGTTCGAGACCGGCCTTGCTCAAGGGGATGACCACGTCGTAATCGCTCGCGAAGCGGTCGAGGTATCGGACCAGCTCGATATTGACGAAAGGCATGTCGCAGGCGGCGAAGAAGCAATGCTCCGCCCGCGAGCGCAGCAGGCAGGAATGGATTCCCGCCAGCGAGCCCCCGTCGGTGAAGACGTCCGGAACGACGGGCGCACCGAGAAACTCGTAGGTTTCGGCATCGTTCGCCGATATGAGCACCTCCCGAAAAGCCTCCTTCAAGATTCGGTGGAGCCGTCCGATGAGGGTTTCACCCCCGAAATCGAGCAATGCCTTGTTGCGCCCCATCCGGGTGCTCTTGCCTCCGGCGAGGATGACCGCTGATTCCATCTTCACTTTGCCCGCTGCTCAGCCCGACTTCTTCTTTTCCGGCTTCTTTTTCGGTTCCGGCTCCGGCTCGGGCTCGGGCGGGGGCTGGTCCCACCAGTTCGGGTCTTTGAGATACGCGTCTATCGAGCGGGCCGCGACCTTTCCGTCGCCCATCGCCAGAATCACCGTGGCGGCGCCCCGAACGATGTCGCCGCCCGCGAACACGCCCCGCTTGCTGGTCTTGCACGTGCGGAGGTCGGCCGAGATGTTGCCCTTTCGATTGACATCGAGGTCGGGCGTCGTGCTGGGCACGAGCGGGTTCGGGCCGTTTCCGATTGCGACGATGACGGTATCGACGTCCTTGCGGAACTCGGACCCCTTGATGGGAATGGGACGCCTGCGGCCCGACTGGTCGGGCTCGCCGAGTTCCATCTTCTGGCATTCGACCGCGACGACTTTGCCCTGTTCGTTTCCGATGTACTGTATCGGGTTGGTGAGCAGGTTGAAGATGATTCCCTCTTCCTCCGCGTGGTGTACCTCTTCGGCGCGGGCGGGCATCTCTTCCTTCGACCTGCGATAGATGATGTTCACTTCGTTCGCGCCCAGCCTGAGAGCGGTGCGGGCGGAATCCATCGCGACGTTGCCGCCACCGACGACGGCGACGACGTTGGAGGTCGCTATCGGAGTGTCGTATTCGGGGAACAGGTACGCCTTCATGAGGTTCGAGCGGGTGAGGTATTCGTTGGCCGAGTACACGCCGCTCAGGTTTTCGCCCGGTATGTTCATGAACAGCGGCGCACCGGCGCCCGTGCCGACGAAAATCGCGTCGAACCCGTTCTTGAGCAGTTCGTCGAGCGTGTCGGCCTTGCCGACGACGGTATTGAGGTGAATCTCGATGCCGAGGTCGGCCAGAAAATCGACTTCCGCCTGCACGATCTCCTTGGGCAAACGAAATTCGGGTATGCCGTACACGAGCACGCCGCCCGCCTTGTGAAGCGCCTCGAAGATGACCACCTTGTGGCCCATGCGAGCGAGGTCGCCCGCGACGGTGAGCCCCGCCGGCCCGGAGCCGACGACGGCCACCCTCTTGCCGGTTGAAGGCGCGAGCTTCGGCTTGGTGACTTTGCCCGACCTGCGCTCGAAGTCGGCCAGGAAGCGTTCCAGCCTTCCGATGGCCACCGGCTCACCTTTCTTGCCGACGATGCAGTAGTTCTCGCACTGGTCCTCCTGCGGGCACACGCGTCCGCACACGGCGGGCAGGCTGTTGGTTTCCTTTATCTTCGCGATGGCTTCCCAGTGGTGGCCCTCGGCGACGAGATTAACGAAGCTGGGGATGTTTATCTCCACCGGGCAGCCTTTCATGCAGCTCGGCTTCTTGCACTGGAGGCATCGTTTGGCCTCGAGCATCGCCGTCTCTTCCGAATAGCCGTACGGGACCTCGTCGAAATTCCTGGCGCGGTCCTTGGGTTTCTGCTCCGGCATCTTCTGCCGCGGAATTTTCATTCTCTCTTTTGGGTCCATGAGATCATCCCCTGCCTATCTTGCATTCGTCTTTTGAATGTTTATGTCGTTCGTACGACTCGGCTTCCTTGTCTCTGTAGGTGGCGAGGCGCTTGGTGAGCAGCTCGAAGTCCACCTGGTGCGCGTCGAACTCCGGCCCGTCCACGCACGCGAACTTCGTCGCGCCGCCGACCACCACGCGGCAGCAGCCGCACATGCCCGAGCCGTCTATCATGATCGGATTCAGGCTCACGATGGTGGGAATGGTGTATTCCTTCGTCATTCTGGCCACGAACTTCATCATCGGAACGGGGCCGATGGCGACGACCAGCTTCAGGTCTTCGCCCCGGTCGATGAGCTGTTTGAGCATTTCGGTGACGAGGCCCTTCTGGCCGTAACTGCCGTCGTCGGTGCAGACAACGAGCTCATTGCTTATCTTTCGCACCTCATCCTCGTAAAACAACAGCTCCTTCGTGCGCGCTCCGAGGATCGAGATGACTTTGTTGCCCGCCTTGCCGAGTGCCTTGGCTATCGGGTATGCGATTGCGATGCCGGTGCCCCCGCCGATGCAGCATACGGATCCGAATTTCTCTATGTGCGTGGGCTTGCCCAGCGGGCCGGCGATGTCGAGGATGGTGTCGCCGACGCGAAGGCCCGACATCTGGTCGGTCGTCTTTCCAACGACCTGATAAATGAGCGTGATGGTCCCGCGCGCTGTGTCCGAATCCGAAATGGTGAAAGGCACCCGTTCGCCCGTCTCGTCTATCCTGAGGATTACGAACTGGCCCGGCTTGCGTTTTTCCGCAATCTTGGGCGCCTCGACTTCCATCAGGAACATGGAAGGAGCGAGCGTGTCTGTCCTGACTATTTTGTGCATTTCTCCTCTCCTGTGGTGGCAATGGGCTTGTTGAGAATTCGCCCCATAAAGACTTCCGGCGGCATGGCCGGCGTCACGACTCCCGCTGCGCGGATTTCAGAAAACGCTGCTCTATGAAGTCCGCTATTCCGTCCACATCGTTTATGTCAAAACACGGGCAATCGGCCTCGATCGGCGTGTCGCTGGCCAGAGCGATGCGATTGTCCGCGGCAGTGCAGAGCGGCCGGGAATGCGCTTGGGAACGAAAAACCTCTATCTTGGGCTTGTCCAGCCGCTTGAATCCCTCCGTTATGACGATGTCCATGTCGTGGTAGTACCGCTCGACAAGCTCGTCGAGCGGCGGCGTCTGTTCCTCGCGCTTGATGAGCGCCATCTTCTTCGGAGACGATATGAGCACGGCGTCGGCGCCGGCGTGAAAATGCCTGTACGTGTCCTTCCCCTCGCGGTCCATCTCGAATCCGTGGACATCGTGCTTTATCGTGCCGACCCGGTGGCCCCGGCGCTTGAGGACGGGAATTAATTTCTCTATCAGCGTCGTCTTGCCGCTGTCGCTCTTTCCCACGATGCAGACCACGGGCACCACCTCACTCGACCTCCGGCATGGCGATGAGCTGGACCTTCACGCGCTCGCCTTTCTTCTGCTGCTTCGTTCCGCGCGGGAACAGGATGATTGCGTTCGCGAGGTCCATCGAGACGAGTATGCCCGAACCCTGCGGGCCGGTGGTGGATGCGAAGTAGTCCGCGCCTTCCTTGCGCACGACGGCGCGAATCAGGTGCATCCGCTCCGGCTTCTTCTTGATGTCCTCGTCGAGCACGGCCTCGACGACGGGACGAAACAGCCTGCGCCTGCCCATCATCTTCAACAGCGCGGGCCTGACAAACTCCTCGAAGGACACCATCGAGGACACCGGATTGCCCGGAAGCCCGAAGACCGGCTTGTCCCCTGCCAGCCCGAACACGGTCGGCTTGCCGGGCTTTATGGCGACCTTCGTGAACTTCAGCTCGACGCCGAGTTCCTCGAGGACGTCCTTGACATAGTCGTAATCGCCCACCGAGACGCCGCCCGAGCTCACTATCATGTCGGCCGAAAGTCCCTCTTTCAGGTGAGCGCGCACGTCGTCTATCGTGTCGCGGGCGATGCCGAGATATTTCGCCTCGGCGCCGCATGCGCGCGTCTGCGACACCAGTGTGTACGAGTTGCTGCTGCGAATCTTCCCGGGCGCCGGTGGCTCGTCGGCGTCGAGAAGCTCGTCGCCGGTGGCGAGAATGGCGACGATCGGCCTGCGGACGACCTTTATCACGGCCCTTCCGACCGACGCGAGCAGCCCGATTTTTGCCGGTGTGAGCTCCTCTCCCGCGCGCATCACCGTCTGGCCGTCGGCGATGTCCTCGCCCGCCAGCCGGATGTTCCAGCCCTTTTCGTGCTCCTTGAGAATGCGGACGCGGCCGTCGGCGACTTTCTCGGTGAGCTCGACCTGCACGACCGTGTCGGCTCCGGGCGGAACGGGCGCGCCCGTCATGATGCGGATGGCCTGGCCGGGGCCGACGGCCTTCTCGGTGTGCCGGCCGGCGGGCAAATCCATCAACACATTCAGCTCGACCGGGCTCTTTTCGGATGCGCCGCTCGTGTCGTCAGCCCGGAGGGCATAGCCGTCCATCGCGGAGTTGTCGAACGGCGGAATGCGCTCGGTCGAGGTCACGTCCTCAGCGGCGACCAGCCCGAGCGTATCCAATATCGGCATCTCCACCGTGTCGAGGACACGGACCGAATCGAGCACAATCTTTTGGGCTTCCTCGAAGGTAACCATGACTGAATCGCAAAAATATACCCTCTTTGGGGTGTCAAGAGGGCACCGAATTTCGCTACCGGACGCGCTCAAAACGCGCCCGCTGTGGTCCAACGCTATCCGCTAGATAATATCAGAATTTCAGCGGCCAGTCAAGGCATTTAGCCGAGGCGCTTCCCAGCTTTTTTTCTCTTCTTTTTCTCTCTTTGCGGAAAGAGAGAAAAAGAAGCAAGAAGAGAGAAACGAGGGAGGTCTTTATCTTCTTAACCTTATAATTCAAAATCTGACTCGCCTCTTTATATCATCTGCTCATTAACTCTGCTCGATCAATCCCTCGCGCTCCAATACGCGTCGGACTTCCTCGAACGCAGCGGAGATGTTTCCGCGAGGAAATCGAATCTGGCCTAAGCCCTCGATATTGCTGAACTGCTCGCAGTCTTCCTCTAGCATGACGATTGCCCTGCTGAATCCGAGTCGCCCTTGAAACAATCCGGCCTCGTGAACCACATTCATTCTTGCTTGGAGCGCCCCGTCAGCCATTTCATCTTCAGCAGTCATCACTAAGAAGGCGATCGCAGCAGCGTCGAGCATTTCTGACAATCTGGCAATGTTCGTGACGCCGGCGACAGGCACGCGATTGAATTCGTCCCAAGGCAATTTCAGTCGATCCTGGATAAAGTCTTTAAGGTCGCGCCATACGGACGACCCGCCATGGCCGATGAAAACGTTTGTCCCGATTCTCTCTGCGGCTTTGCGTCTACGAGCTTTACGTTCCAGATGCGATGCCGCCTTCGTCGCAATGCCGCTGGCAACATCGCAGATAGCGAACGCATGGCGAATAGACTTTACCTCCGCGATGAGGTCCATATGGGGTGGTATTTGCGTTCCTTGTCCCAAGACGATTGTATCGCGGGTCATGATCTGGCCCTTTGGGGAAAGATGTTCCGCAACTTTGAATGGGGATAGCGGACTTAGCTTTTCGATTTCCTTCTTCACGTTCTCTAAAAATCCATCGTTGCGCTCTTCGATCTCGTTCTGAAGGACGGAAATAATCTCCGACTTGACGTACTCGAAGGTCTCTGATGCTGCTTCGGCTGCCTTATGAGCAACATCAAGATCAGGCTCTCCGGCTAGCTTGCGGATACGCGCCTTAACGTCTTCGGCATCATATTCCCGCCAATCTCCACGCGACCCGAGATTTGATACACATGTATCCATCAGCCCCCACTCCTGGCTGAAGTGTGCCCCGGGCGGCGGAGGCGAAAAATCCACGTAATACACGCATGAGTGATACCCCTGCCATGAGCCGGAGAACGAACGCCCAATCATTAGTGCAGCGTCCTCTAAGGCGCTAAGCGGCTTAGCTATGTCGTCACTGTCCGCACCGCTAACGGCTTCCTTCAACTTCTCGGCAAGTGCGAAGAGTTCTTCATGCGGAGTCAATGCAAGCACTCCCAGAGACGAAATGACACATAACGATTGAACTCACTGTTTTTTACGGAGCGTAGCGGAGTAAAAATCCAGTGCAGTGATTTGTTATGTTTTAATACAGGTCAACACTTTTTATTTCACATTCAGCTGAACTTATTTTCACCTTGGTAATCTCTCTGTAAGAACTAAATGAAAAATTAAAGCTCATTGACCCCGTTTCGCTACCATGGGCGTATAGACTATGTGTTTCACTTTCATAGTTTGAATCTGATTGTGTCGTGTATGTTTGCCTTCCCTTATATTCGATTTCGACGGTGCATTCCACTTCAACATCGATATATGAACCACCTTTGTAGTCTGTCTGAATTTCGTAGTCCAACGTCACATCACAATCCCGATAATAATTACCAGTGTAACTTTCATTACAGTCTATATCGGCTCCAGTAATTTCGACACAAACCTCTGCCCCAGTTTTATATTCGGTTTCACAATCATCACCACTGACACCCTGAAGCTTTCTTCTCTCCATCTCAAGTTTAAACGCCTTCTCAACTTCTTTTTGCTCTTGGATTTCCTGTGGTGTCATGGCAACACATATATTGCCTGATTTTTTAAAACCACTTTCACATTCCCAACCATTACCCAAAGAATTTAATTTACCGTTTTTAGGAATTCTGACTGCTTTACATTGACCGCCGGATTTATAGTATCCTCTATTACAGTCCCAGCCATTACCCAGGTAGTTCAATTTGCCATTTTCGGGAATTTCAACTTTAAGACATTGATCGCCTGATTTATAAAAGCCCCTCTGACAATCCCATCCGTTACCCAAATAATTCAATTTGCCATTTTGAGGAATTTTTACGGCAATACATTTTCCTCCTGATTTGTAGAAACCTCGATCACAAGACCAACCATTCCCATAGGGATTTTTATGGGCATTATCCGGTAAGGATTGTGCTACGGAGGAGGAAGGTATCATTAATAGTAAGCTGAGAAACCAAAATAGTAATTTCAATTTAACCTCCAAAAACATAACAATGTTTATATGGTTTATTCATAACACCTTTGGGCTGCGACATCGCGGCACAGGTCCCCGCCGGCAATGTTCGCATAAGGTTAATCGCAATGGCTATAAAATACTACTTTCAGTTAAACAAAGTCAAGGGAAACAAGACGGTCCAAAGTCGGGAGTCCGGAGTCCTGAGCTCAAAGACCATAACAGATTACGAAACGTCTTGAGAGTTCTTCCTTGCACCTTGGTGGCTTGGCGTGAGGAGAGATTGCTTCGGTCGTTACTCTCCCTCGCAATGACAACCAGGAAAAGAAAGAAAAAGAAATTCGCGTTTATCTGCGTTCATCCGCGGTGAGAAGAGGTTGTCTGTCGTTCTGCGAATAAATTCGCACCTACCTCATGTATTTCTCCGTGATCCCCGTGGTGAAAGAGGCTCCGCCGGGGCAAAAGGGGAAAGGCTCAAAAGGCGAAAAGGGAGAATCTGCGCTAATCCGTGTGCATCCGTGGTTCCCGTGGTGAAAGAAAGTCCTGAGTCAGGAGTCCTGAGTCTAGAGTTTAGACCACGAATTACACAAATTACACGAAATATCCTAAGAGTTCTTTTTTGCGTCTTGGCGTCCATTCGGCCTCGCTCATGGCGGGCCTGGCGTGAGGAGAGATTGCTTCGGTCGTTACTCTCCCTCGCAATGACAGCCAGCAAAAGAAAGAGAAATCTGTGTTAATCCGTGTGCATCTGTGGTTCCCGTCTTTTTTCTGCTTCCTGTGGTGAGTTTTCTTCGCGGTCCTTCGTGCGCTTGGTGGATAAGACTGTTTTTGGGCGCTGCATGCGCTCCCTCTACAGAGATTTGTGTGATTCGTGGTCATGGAATCCTCGTATCTCGTTCACCCGCGCTAAGTCATTCTGAGCGTAGCGAAGAATCTCATATCTAACTGGCCAACAAGGAGATGCTTCGCTGCGCTCAGCATGACAACTGACTGGCTGATACCAGACAGTCACAGAGGGCGGTGAACCCTCTCCAGAGCCTGGGGCTTGACAAGAATAAAATTCTAGAGTATAATTCTAATATGCCGAGGAAAGCACGGAGCAGACATGCAGGGTCAACGAAGCGCAGGCGGGAGATTGTCCGGGCGGCGCTGGAGTGTTTTGCGGAGTTCGGGCTCGCCAACGCCACGATGGAGGATATCCGAAAGCGCTCGGGAGCGAGCAACGGCAGTATCTATCACCATTTCACGAGCAAGGAGTTGCTGGCCGCGGCGGTGTATGTCGAGGGACTCATCGAGTACCAGCGGGGGCTGCTGGCGGAGCTCGAGCGCCATCAGGACGCGCGGGCCGGCGTGCGCGCAATCGTCGGCTACCACCTGCGTTGGGTGAACGAGCATCCGGACTGGGCGCGGTACCTGCTGGAGATGCGGCACGCCGAATTCGTCGCGACGACGGAGGCGGCCATCGCGGAGGAGAACCGGCGGTTCGTCGCGCGGCTGGTCGGGTGGCTTCAGCCGCACATCTACGCGGGGGCATTGAGACGCCTGGCGCCCGACCTCTTCATCTCGATGATTATCGGCCCAAGCCAGGAGTACACGCGGCTTTGGCTCGCCGGCCGGGCGCGCACGGAGCTTTCTGCGGCCGTCGAGGAGTTGGGCCGGGCGGCGTGGCTGGCCGTTCGCGGCGGCGAAGGTGATGAATGAATGCAACCTGTGAGAGAGCTACCAGCGTGGCATGCTGTGGGGACAGTCCCCGTCGCTCACCGCAACCGTGCGAAAAATTCGCAGTCCCCACCGTTGCGGTATTTCTGTACAGGCGCACGGCCGTGCGCCCCTACAAGATGCGGCATAAGAATCACGGCAGAATTTCAGGAATCTGAAGGTGAGTAACACAAACTTAGGCGGAGGGAAATGACCATGGACGAAGCACGTATGCGTGAGCTTGCCGACCAATTCTTGAGCGCGTGGAACACTCAGGAAGTCGAGCGCGTCGTCGGTGTGTATACGGACGACGTGACCTACGTGGACCCGAACACGCGCGGCCCGGTGAAGGGGGCGGATGCGCTGCGCCGCTACCTGACCAAGCTGTTCGCGAACTGGAAGATGCACTGGTCGTTCCGTGAGGGGTATGTGTTCGAAGGCGGGAACGGGTGCGCCGTGTTGTGGCACGCCACCTTTCAGAAGCCCGAGGGCGGGCCGAAAGTGGAGGCCGACGGGATGGACTTCGTCAGCGTGCGCGACGACCGCATCGCGCGCAACGAGGTGTATTTCGACCGGGCCGTTCTTGCGCCGCTCATGGGGTAGGCGTTGCTGCTCGTGTCGCGTTTCACGAGCGATAGGCCATACACATGAGACCGGGACTGTGACACCGGCTGTCATTCTGAGCGCATAGTTGTCATTCTGAGCGCTGCGAAGAATCTCTCTTACTCAACGATTTGCATCGAAACCGAGATCCTTCACTTGGGCCTGCGGCCCTTCGTTCAGGATGACATCGAGAAGTGTACTCCGCCTTTCCGGAGGTCTATGCGGGGCTCAGGAAACGCAACGTCTAGAAGGTCACGTCGAGGACTTCGTAGCGGAGTTTGCCGGCGGGGACCTGTATTTCGGCGACGTCGCCCTGTTTGAGACCGAGGAGCGCCTTGCCGACGGGAGACGCGATGGAAATGCTGCCCGTCTTCGCGTCGGCTTCTTCGGCGCTGACCAGCTTGTATTCGAACTCTTTGCCGCGGGCGAGGTCCTTCAGTTTGACACAGGAGCCGAGGTACGCCTTGCCGTCGCCCGCCTGGCCGGGCTCGTAGATGCGGGCGCGCGCGAGTTTTCCCTCCAGTGTGGAGATCCGGTTTTCGAGAAGCATCTGCTGGTGCTTGGCGCTGTCGAACTCTGCGTTCTCGCGGAAATCGCCGTGCGCCCTCGCCCTTTCGAGCACACGCGCCATCTCCGGCCGTTTGACGGTTTTCAATTCTTCCAGCTCGGCCCTGAGTTTTTCGTAGCCCTCCTGGGTAAGCCATTCGATTTCGGTCATCTTGATACCCCCTCGGGGAAATGATACTGCTCTGCATGGGCATTGTCAAGGCCGGCGGCCAAGGGTCTTGCGTAATTCCCGGACCTCTCGGTCGAGGTAAGGCGGCCGGGGGCGAAACCCTCCCTCAGAATTTCGATAACCTTGGGCGCGAGCGCCGCAGCGATTCTTCTTTTACCGAGCTCAGAATTGAAAGTATATGAAACGCTGTTCAGTCGTGAAGAAGAGGAATATCGCTATTGTCGCGCACGAATACCCGAACGCCTGGACGGGGGCGGGAAGCCTGACGTACCATTCTTCCATGTTCCATCTGCTTCTGACGATATGACTGAGCGACGCGAGCGCCAGCATGAGCACAATGGTGATCTGGACCGTGTGCGGGTCGAAGCCGGCCTTGAAGATGTTGTGGAGTATATCGCCCACCTTCGATAACGACTCCGCCCTGAACAGAACCCAGCCGAGACACACGAAGTTGAACGTGAACAGAGCGGTCAGGCCGGACAACACAAACGAAGTCGGCGAGAATATCCTTTTCACAAACTCGAACTTTTCTTCCAGCCACCTTTGCACCGCTATCAAGACGCCGTGATAGAATCCCCACAGCACGAACGTCCAGTTCGCCCCGTGCCAGAGCCCGCCCAGCACCATCGTGGTCATCACGTTGAAATAGGTTCGTCCCCTCGTCTTCCGGTTTCCGCCCAAAGGAATATAAAGATAATCGCGCAGCCACGTGGAAAGCGAGATGTGCCACCGCCGCCAGAACTCGCGCGGACTCTTCGAGATGTAGGGAAGGTCGAAGTTGATGGGTATCTCAAACCCGAACAGCTTGCCGCACCCGATAGCGATGTCGGTGTAGCCGGAGAAGTCGAAATATATCTGAAAAGCGTACGCATAGACGGCGACGAGTGTCGCAATGCCGGAATAGTCCCCGGGCGTGGCAAACACCTTGTCCACATAGCCGCCAAGGAAATCGGCGAAGACAATCTTCTTGACAAGCCCTTGCGCCACCAGGAAAATCCCCCTGACGGCTCGCTCCGCGTCGTAAACGCGCCTCCTCTTGATCTGCGGCAGGAGCGTCTTCGGCCTGACGATCGGTCCGGCAACAAGCTGCGGGAAAAAAGAAATGTATGCCGCAAAATTCCAGAACGACCGCTCCGCCTGCTCTCCCCTGTAGGTATCAACGATGTAGCTCATCATCTGAAACGTGAAGAACGAGATCCCCAAGGGGAGCGTTATCTCAGCCAAACCGAAGTTGAGATTGATTCCGTAAAGGTTCAGCGTCCACTTCAAAGATTCGGCGGCAAAGTTGGCATACTTATAGAAACCGATGCTGAGCAGGTCGAGCGAAATGGCCAGGCAGAGGAAGTGACGGGCGTAGCGGGGCCTCCTTGCAATCTCCAGCGCGAGCCCGAAATTCAGCACGGTGAGAACAGCCAACAGGAAGAAGTAGATGGGGTAGGAGTACATGTAGAAGAAGTAGCTCAGCCCCACCAGAAGGAACACTCGGTGGGAACGAGGAGACGACCAGAACAGAATCAGCGCAATCAGGAGAAATACGCCAAACGCACCGCTGTTGAATAACATTATCGGTTCCTGCTACTCACGCTCCGGCTGGTGCCGCGAGGCGCTGTCAATCGCTTGTTCGTCATCGTCTTCTTCAGGCGTGTCCGCCGGTTCGATTCTCTTCCTGACGGCCATGATGGCCGCGTACAGGAGCGCCAGTACGAGGCCGGGCAAGAGCGCGTCTTCTACCGCATAACGCGGAAGAACATTCCCAACGCGAAACAGCCGCATTTCGCGACCAATACGGTCGGCAAGCGTCGTAGCCGGAAAGTAGAGAACCATCAGCCCGAAGACGACGTAGATAGCCCGCGTCGCCCACCGTAAGAGCAGTTTCAGTACCCGCATCATTGCAGCGATTTCACTCCATCGACACGTCGGGAAAACCTCAGCCCATGGGAATTAATCATAGTATAGTAGCGGAAAAAACAAAAATCAAACCGCATGCGAACGACCCGGCACGAGACGCCTTCCTCAAGAGCGAAGCCGCAAGACACCTTTGCCTGGGGGCCATAGGATGAATGCGAGTCGAGCGGGAGAATGTCCTACGGAGATATTCCGTAATTTCTTTGCAGGTGGTCCTTTATTATGTCGGCAACAACGTTCACTCCATGCTCGTTCAAGTGGACGAAGTCATGAAAATTCTCGGGCTCAACATCATCGGAAAGATCAATGTAAGGCAGCTTCGATTGTTCGAATAATGAACGGAATCTCTGACGGCTCGCATAGATGGCATTCATCTTTTCCGCCGCCACGGTGCTCGACCGCACAATCTTCCGGGGCAAACTGGGATGGATAACGTAAAGGGTGTTTGGGTGATTCCTATGCAGTTCGACAAAAGGACCGAGGTCAATATCCTGAGGCGATAATTTCGAAAGAGCGGAAAGCTGGTATCCTGCCATGTCCAGATACAGTTCGGGCTCGCGCGTGAAATCTGCGCACTCGGCAAATTCAGACTTGTCGATATTGGCTTTCGCAAAGGCGAATCCCTCTTGGGGCGGTTTAAGAAAGGTTCTAATCGCTGCTCTCGTTACCGTTAATAGACGAGCTCGCCTGGATTTTACTTCCCTTCTGACAGGCTGATTCATGGTGAGGATTTCGTTAATAGTGATGACGTAGACTACGAGATCATCCGGTCTGCAATAATTATTGATAATAAAGGAACATTCGGGGAGACGACCCGCATCCAGCGTAAGGTTGTGCCCGAATTTCTCCCCAATTGCCCTCGCATAGGAGGGACCGACGATCACGACCTGCGGTTCGGATTTTCTCAACTCGTCTATTTGACGGTCAAGATTCAAAAGGGCGCGTTCGGGAAAATATGTCTTGGAGAACCTGACAAAGGCGATGACAAAAATGCCGAATCCGACGGCGATACAAGACACAAAAAAGATATACCAGACTCCAATTCTCAGAGGAGTCATCCGACCTATCTTTCGGAGAGAAACTTCTCGCATACCGTGGAATCATATCATACAGGGGCGACTTCACGCCAATATACTCACACCTCGTCGTACCCTTCTGTCAAAGCCCCGATTTGGCCAATGTCATTCTGTATCCGGCGCCTTTGACTCTCGAAGAAAGGACCCATGCAGCGAGACGGTCTCAGCGCAGATAGCCAAGCGACTTTAGAATAAAGGCTTGGGAAGATTCGGGAGTTTTTGTCGTGGCGGCGGGCTTGGGTTCGATCGTCAAGTACATTGCCCGATTGAACCGTTTAGGTGCAACATCCGCAGCGAATGGGTTCGGCTGGACGCTGATCTCTATGGTTGTTCTTCTGTGTCGGAAATCGGCTCCCTCAAGTATCAAGAAAGGGATGTCGGAAAGCTGTAAATACTCTAGATTTTCCCCGGTTCGGGCGCTGTGCGGATATTTGACGAGACAAGGAACGTGAACGAGATGCTCTTCGAGAAGCACGCCATGCCTCAAGTAATTGCTCTCGCCGAAGCTTTCGCCGTGGTCGGAAACGAGTACAACAAGCGCGGAATCATAAAGGTCATGGTCCTTGAGGTAGCGAATAACTTCTGCGACGCCGCGGTCAACAGTGCGGATTTCCTCGCAATAGGCTTCTACCAAGGCTGCATGCTGAGCTTCGCTCAGCGACTGTTCGTCGCGCATAACAGGCGAAAAATACGGCTCCTCCATTGGATTCAAGTCTCCGTAAGGGGAATGAAGTTCACAGTAATGGATGTAAGCAAAGACCTTTTCATGTTTCTTTTTGAGGTTTGCGAGAACAAATCTATTAATGTCGGACGCAGCCTTACCATCGCTCGAGGATGAATAAGCCTGAAAGCCCTGCAAGAAATCCTTTACTGCCTTAACAACCGAAATGCCAATGCTTGCAAACGTAAAATAGCCGTGCTCCGAAAGCACCTCGGCAATTGTCGTTTGTTCGGTCCCGAGCACGCCGCAAGGCATGCCTTCCAGTAAAGCGTCGCCCTCGGAATTCCAATCTACCCCGTGCTCCCGCGCGAGAAGTCAGGTGAAGAGCGAGGCTACGGCAGGAACAGTCCATGAGGAGTTGGAATAGGCATTTTCATAGGAGAGGCAGTCGGGCTTAAATTCATTGCAGATAAAAGGCGCATTCGCAGGCCTAAGAAAATCTTTGCGAAGCGTATCAATCAGAATGACGACGATAGTATCCGGCACATTGCGCCATTCAGGGGAAGTCTCGACCAAACTCTCAGCAGCAGTCGCTTTTGACTTTTCCGATTGCGACCAGAGATACATCACACCCACGGCGCCAAGGACAAGAATGGTTACAAGAACAATGGCAAAGGTTGAGCGCTTCATGGCTTACCTCCCAGAAAAAGCTGCCCGCCGGGAGCCGGTGTTCGGGAACCAAGCGGAAGGTGCTCCTGAGGTACACAAGCAGGAAATCTATGCGTTCTCACTGTAGATAAGACTCCCTCCCGAATACCAACGACGCTATAGGGCAAAATTATACCATACAAAAGCGATTTCGCACCAGCACACTCGCGCGTCGTCTTACATTACGAGCGAGATCTCTATCCGGCCGGTGTAATTCCACTCCCGGCGCCCTTGACCCCCGAAGAATGTACTCATGCAGCGGGACGTGAAATCGAGATCGAAGTGTGAGGCGTACTCTCTCCCTCACCCCCTCCCGGGTCGTGCATGTGCGACCCACATAATTCTTGACCCGCGTCGGAGTTTTCTGCTAACATTCCCTCATTGTGGCCGGAGGTTTCAGGGAATTAAGCTCCTCCGGCGGCTGAGTTCCCGCCACACGCGGGCATCTGCCGCTTCCAATGTGGCCTTCGGCGGTCGGCGGGGACGCAAAAATCACGGACGGAGAAGTTGGAAACGGGAGCCAATTGCTGATGGGATATTTCGATTCCAGGAAAGTCGTGGTCACGGGCGGCGCCGGCTTCTTAGGGCTGCACGTCGTCGAGAAACTTCGCAACACGGGCTGTAAAGACGTGTTTGTGCCCCGGAGCGAGGAGTATGACCTGACCAAAGAGGCCGACATCATAAAGCTGCTGGAAACCGCCCGGCCCGATATCGTGATACATCTGGCGGCCGTCGTCGGCGGCATCGGCGCGAACCGGAAGTTTCCCGGAAGCTTCTTCTATAAGAACCTTGTCATGGGAGTTCAGCTAATGGAGCAGGCGCGTCTTCACGGCGTTTCCAAGTTCGTTTCGGCGGGCACGATCTGCTCTTATCCGAAGTTCACGCCCGTTCCTTTCAAAGAAGAAGACCTGTGGAACGGCTACCCCGAGGAGACCAACGCGCCTTACGGGCTCGCCAAGAAGATGCTCATCGTTCAGGCGCAGGCATACCGCGCGGAGTTCAGTTTCAACGCCATCAATCCCATGCTCGTGAACCTGTACGGCCCCGGCGACAACTTCGACCCGGAAAGCTCCCACGTCATCCCGGCCATCATTCGTAAATGCGTCGAGGCGATAGAAGCAAAAGAAGACACGATAGAGGTGTGGGGCACCGGCAAGGCCACCCGCGAATTCATCTACGTGGAAGACGCCGCCGAGGCCATCGTGCTCGCCACGCAGAAATGGGACAACCCCGACCCCATCAATGTGGGCAGCGGCATGGAGATATCGATAAAGGACCTCGTCGAGCTCATCGCGCGGCTTTCCGGATTCAACGGAAAGATAGTCTGGGACGCCTCGAAGCCCGACGGCCAGCCCCGACGCTCGCTCGAGGTGTCGAAAGCGAAGGAGCGCCTCGGGTTTGTCGCGCGGATGGATTTCGAGACCGGACTCAGGCGCACGATCGACTGGTACCGCGCCCATCGAATGACCCCGGCGGTGTGACCGCAGCCGGGACTTTCCCACCCGGACTCAGCACTCATCCCATGCCGGACCGCATTCATTTTCCCTCCCCTCTTTCTTGAAACTATCCCGCCTGCCGCGTATAATAGCTCGGACTTTTCGGAGGAATATCCGGGCCGGAGACTCGATTGATGGATAAGCAGAAGCTCGCCGCACACTTCGACGCCATGGCGTCTGAGCGCGACCGGTGGAAGCAAAAAAACAGGTATTACTATTCCGAACTCGAAAAAATCTGCGTCTCCCTCATCCCACCCCGCAAATCCGTTCTGGAGCTCGGCTGCGGCACGGGCGACCTGCTGAACAGCGTGAGGCCCGAGCGGGGCCTGGGCATCGACCTCAGCCGCGGCATGGTGGAGATAGCTCGCAACAAGTACCCGCATCTCGAATTCCGGCAGGGCGACGCCGAGGCGCTGGACACCGACGAAACGTTCGACTACGTCATCATCTCGGACTTGATAGGCTTCCTCTCCGACATCTGGCAGGCCTTCACCGAGCTTCACAAGGTGTGCCGGCCCGACACCGCCATAGTCATCACACAATACAACTACTTCTGGGAGCCTGTGCTGAAACTGGGCGAGAGGCTGCGCCTGAAGATGCCCCAACAGCACCAGAACTGGCTCGCCTTCCAGGATTTGAAGAATCTGCTGATGCTCACCGGCTTCGAGGTGTCTCGGGAGGAGTTTCACCTCCTGCTGCCGAAGAAAGTTCCCGTCATCTCCACGCTGGTGAACGAATACATCGCCAATCTTCCCGGCCTGCGCAATTTCTGCCTGCTCGAGGTGCTGGAGGTGCGCCCGCTCCAGCGGCCCCGCGAGAGGAAGGACTATTCGTGCTCCATAATAATTCCCACGAGGAACGAGGCGGGCAACATCGACGGCTGTGTCGAACGCACTCCGGAGCTCGGCCTCTGGACGGAGCTCATCTTTGTGGACGGCGAATCGAACGACGGGACCGTCGAGAAGATCGAGGAGCTGATGGCCCGGTATGACGGCAAGCGCCCGATTCAGCTCATTCGTCAGAAGCCGGCCGTCGGCAAGGCCGATGCCGTGCGCCAGGGTTTCGACGCCGCCACCGGCGACATCCTCATGATTCTCGATTCGGACCTCACGGTGCCTCCCGAGGACTTGCCGAAATTCTACGCGCCGCTCTCCGAGGGAACGGCCGAGTTCGTGAACGGCTCTCGGCTGGTGTATCCGATGGAGAAGGAGGCGATGAGGCTGCTCAACGTCATCGCCAACAAGCTGTTCAGCTATGCGTTCGCCTGGCTGCTCGAGCAGAGGATAACCGATACCCTGTGCGGCACGAAGGTGCTCTTCCAAAAGGATTACAAGCGAATCGAGGCGAACCGTGAGTTCTTCGGCGATTTCGACCCGTTCGGCGACTTCGACCTCCTGTTCGGAGCGTCGCGCCTGGGGCTCAAGTTCGTCGAGATGCCCGTCAGGTATCGGGCGCGCACGTACGGCGACATAAAGATACAGCGCTTCAGGCACGGCTGGCTCCTGCTGAAAATGACCGTGATCGCATTCAGGAAGCTGAAGCTCGTGAAGTGGCGTGAGTCCATAGGCCGCATGTTCAAAACGGGGTGAGGAGAAAAACGCAATGTCAAAAGCGAGAGTCGGAGTGATAGGATGCGGCGTGATCGCCGATCTCACCGTCTGCGGTTACCGGGAGGACGAGCGCGTCGAGATCCTCGCGGTGTGCGACTCGGACCGGCAGAAAGCCAAAACAAAAGCGGAACTGTGGGGCGCCGCGAAGGTGTACGGCGACTACCACGAGCTCCTGGCCGACAAGGAGATCGACGCCGTCGAGATTATCACTCCCCACCATCTCCACCACCCGATGGCGGTCGAGGCCGCGCGCGGGGGCAAGCACATATCCGTCCAGAAGCCCATGTCGCGCACAGTGTCAGAGGCGCGCGACATGATTGCGGCGGCGAAAGATGCCGGTGTCATCCTGCGCGTGAACGACCCATACATGTTCTACCCGCCGGTCGTGAAGGCGAAGGAGTTGATCGACGCGGGCGAAATCGGCACGCCCAGCATGGTGCGCGTGCGGACCACCGTCGGCAGCATGGACTGCGGCTGGAACGTTGACCCGCAGGCGTGGGTGTGGCGGTTCGACAAGGAGCGCAGCGGCGGCGGCAACATGCTCGACGACATGCACCACAAGTTCACCGTAGCGCTGTTTCTGGGCGGTGACGTGGAGAAGGTCTCCGCGTTCATCGAGAACCGCGACTTCTTCGTCGACGCTCCCGCGACCGTGATGTGGAAGTACAAGGCCGACCAGCGCTACGGCGTCATGGAATGCGTCCACGCGAACGACCTTCACATCAAGACGAAGTACTACAACTGCGAGGAACGGTTCGAGGTCACCGGCTCCCGGGGCATCCTCTGGATAACCCGCTGCACCGGCCAATTGATGGACATTCCTGCCCTCATCATGTACCGCGACGGCGAGACACGCGGCTACGACAACGTGCCCGCCGGGTGGGAAGAAGGGTTCAAGCGGTCGAACTGGCACTTCATCGATTGCCTGCTCGAAGGAACGACGCCCCATCTGACGGGAGAGGAAGGCATCAAGGTGATACAGTTCGCGCTCTCGACCTACGCCTCGGACGACTCACAAGCGGCCGTCGAACCAGACTCGATTTCGTGAACGTGCCAATCCTCGATTCCCGCCCGGGAAACTCATGAAGAAGCGGGCTGTGCTTAAGGCCTCTTTCCTCCCCGGCGCGGCTCCGAGACAGCGGCGGTCTTCTCCCACGGAGCCATTTTCTTCGTTCGCCTGCGCGCAATGTCGAACGTGAGCGACAGCGACAGGAGCACAGCCGCACCGAAGCTGATGAGCGCGCCCGCTCGGAAGCCGCTCGGCTTGTATCGAACCTCGACCGAATGCTTTCCCGCCTCGACCGGGATGGCCATAAACAGGTAATCCGCCCGATATATGTTGGAATTTTCCCCGTCCACCCTGGCGCGCCAGCCGGGCATGAAGATGTCGTCGAGGAAGATGAACCCCGGTTCCGGCGCATCGACGATTACGTCGGTCTCGCGCTCGCTTTTCGGCTTCACGATGACCTCCGGCGACGACGTCTCGGCCGGGTGTTCGGCGGGAGCGGGCGGCGATTCGGGCTCTTCTTCGAGTATGATTGTTTTCCGATAGTCGAACGAGCTGTCGGCAAGCCTCTCGAGCACCTTGCTCTTCTCCCCTGTCACCTCGACGTCCTTTACGTAAAACGCACGGGGCAGCGCATCCGGATTCTCATATATCTTCAGCTCCTTCGAGAGCACTCTCTTCAGGTTGAATCCCTTCGGCATCTTGTTTTCCGGAGCCTGCTCGGGATAAAGCTCGCGCCCCGGGTCATCGACGATGTAGCGCGCCCCCAGAAGATTCAGCATGCGAGGATGCGCGCTGTCGGATGCCCACCGCAGCCCGCCGGTGAAAGGCAACTCGTACGACGGCGCGCCGCCCGTGTCCAGGTAAGCGCAGAACTCGGCATACCTCTGGAGCGAGAGCGATTCGTATCCGCTCGTGCCGCGAATTTTTTCCACCATCCCAAAGTTGGCGTTCAGCAGGAAGTTCTTCCAGTCGTGCTTCCTGCGGAACACGTGCACGCGGTCGAGCCCGGCGTTTTCCCGCAGAAATTCCTTTTCCACCTTCAGCTCGGGGAAGACCTCGCGGGTTATCCACGGGTAGGTGACCGGGTTGACCACGTAGAGCGTGAGGTCGAGCCCGACCAGCACAACGGCCAGGCAGCCCACCACCGACGCCGATTTCCCGCGCGCCCCCAGCAGGCACCCGATCAGCAACACAAAAACATACAGTCCGCCGCTCTTCGGCAGCAGCAATATGAAGGTCGCGCATATGCCGATGAAAATCCCGAAGCGGTTCAGCCCCTTTGGCGGCGGGCTCGGCTTGGTCAAAACCTGCTCGACCAGGTGACTGCAGCCCACGCCGGCCAGCGTGGCCACTGAGAAGGCGGTGAGTATGAGCAAAAGATTCGGGAGGCGAAACCAATCGCCGGTGGGCAGATACAGGTAGAGGTCGAAAAACGGCGTGTGCGAACCGAACGCGACCAGAGTCGAGACGACGGCCATCGCCGAGAAGAAGGCGAGCTCGCGCCAGTGCTCCCGTTGAACGAACGCAAAAACGGCCATCACCAGTGTCAGTATTCCCGGGTACAGCGTGTATTGCGCCCATCCGAACGAGTCGGGATTTGTCAGCGCGGCAAAAAAAGCCGACGGGTATAGCGAGCCGCCGACCACGACCGCCTGAGTCGCCAGCCCTTCGGGCGGTCGCGTGCTCAACTCCGATAGCTGAAACGTGGGTATCCACTGAAACGCCGTCAGCAGTGCGGGTATCAACGAGAGGCCCGCCAGCGTCAGCACGAAAGCGCGTCCGGACGGCCGCGACTCCCCCTCACGCCCCTTCAGCCCCACCAGGGCCGTGAATATCAGGTACGCGAACCCGCCATAGAGCGTGTACACGAAGCCCTGCATGTATCCGGCCAAAAACTGGCAGCCGACGACGACGCCCAGCAAAGCGGCGTCGGTCAGTCGCGCGCGAAACAGCGTGCGATGAATGAGGAGAAACACGAGCGGAATCCACGTGTGGCAGAGGATAACGTGCGGCCATGCAAGCATGTAGGTGACAAAGGAGCAGAGCATGTAAGCGGTTCCGCCGAATGCGGCGGCCACTTCCGCGGCGCCCAGTTCGCGCAGCCACAGGTACATGAACAGCCCTGCCAGAAAAATGTGTACAAGATACACGAGGCTGACGGCCGTGTCGGCCCGCAGAAACCAGTGTGGAAAATTCAGCGGATAGAACAGGCCCGCCTGGTACGTCGCGAGAAAGGGCATGCCGCTGTTCGTGTAGGGATTCCACAGCGGAATCTCGCCCGCCCTCAGCCGACTGAAGCCGTACTCGCGCACGGGCAGGTGATACATGTACATATCGGCGTTCGCGCCGGCGAGTATCCTGTTCTCGGCCTCCGTGTGCTCAACGCGCGCCCACCAGAAGAACAGCGCAAAGGCGAGAATGCCTATCACGCTCAAGAAGGCCGGGCCAAGATAGAGGGAGGACCGGCCCTTCTTCTTCCGAGGGATGAAGGCGTCGTGCGCTGTTTTCGCCATATTCCGCCCCGTTCGATGGCGAGGCTCATTGCCCGCCCGAAAAGAGAGAGAAGCCCAAGACAAAGCTGAATTATATCATACCACTTCACGTTTCGACCGTCTTGGCCGCGGCGGATTTCCTGAAACGAATCAGCCCGACTTGCACCAGGGCGGGGACGAGGAGGAGGTCGCCGAGCAGCGCGACGATGAGGCACATCGGCAGGAGCGTGCCCATCATCTCAGTGGTGTAGTAGTCGCTCAGCGCGAATGGGGAGAAACCGGCCACGAGAATGACGCTCGTCATCACGATGGCCCTGCCCGCAAAGTCGAAGGTGCGGCCAATCGCAGTCGTCGTGTCCGGGCTGCGGGCCTCTTCGAGGCGGTAGCGAACGAGGAAGTGAATGGTGTCGTCCACTCCGATGCCGATCGCAATGATGGCTATCATCATCGTGTCCGAATCCACATAGTCCCACATGCCGCCGACGTATCCCCCCACCGCCAGCAGAGGGAGGATGTTGGGAATCATCGACCACAGTCCGGCCCGGGAGGAACGCAGCGCTATCATCATCATGAACGTGATGGTCACTATCGAGAGTAGCAGGCCGTTGCGCTGGCCTGCGAGTATCTTGTCGAGCCAATCGCCGAGCAAATAGGTCAGGCCCGACGGTTCCACCGTCGCCGAGTCGCCCAGTATCTGCTTTGCGAGAGCTACCGCCTCCCTCGCCACCGACGCGCTCGCGCGAAAGCCCTCGTCGTTGAGACGCAGCGTTATGCGCATTGTGCGCCGCTCGAAGTCAATCAGCCTGTCGAGGTCGCGGCCGCCTCCCATCTCGAACAGCAGCAGGTATTGGGCCAGGGCCTGCCGGGTGGTCGGCAACGCCCCGGCGTCCACGTCGTCGGTGTTGAGTTCGTGATGGATTTCGCGCATCAGGTTGACGAGAGAGAGGGCCCTGTCCACCCTCGGCAGTTCAGTCACGGTATCCTGAAAGCGGGCGATGCGCGCGAACGTCTCCGGGTCCAAGAGACCGTCCTCCTCCGGGACTTCGACGTAGAGGTCCAGGCCGGTGGTCCCGGCAAAGCGCTCCTCGAACCACTTCAGGTCCCTGCGGATGGGGCTATCTTCCCGGAACCGGCGGGCGAAGTCGGCCTCGATGTGAAGGTGAAACACGCCCAGCAGGGACAGCACGAGAATCAATCCGGAGCAGATTATTATCGTCCATGGCCGCCGGGTGGCCAGCCGCTCGGCTCCCTCCAGCAGACGGTCCAGCCAATCATGCACACGCGAGGTCGGCCCCTCCCGCAGAGGCTTCGGCTCCGGCATCAAAGAGAAGAAGATCGGAACCATTGTCATTGCGATCAGCAGCGCGCTCGCCACGCCGAAGCCGAGAATCAAACCCACGCTCCGAAAGACGGGCGTCGGAACCAGCGAGAGACAGACAAAGCCCACAAAGGTGGTCAGCGAGGTGTAGAAACAGGCCCTGCCGACATCTTCGGCGGATTTGATTATGGCCTGCTCCTTGCCGAGCCCCTTGCTCAACTCCAACAGGTAAGCGGAGCAGAGATGTACGATGTCGGAGAATCCCACGATGATGATCACGGCAGGCACGGTCGCCATCAGGATATTGACCTCGCGGTCGAGCTGAACCGCGAAGCCCATCGTCCAGATCACGGCCACCAGCGAGGCCAGTATCGAGATGAGCGCCGGCCAGAGCCGCCGAAACAGCAGCCACACGGTCAGCAGCAATACCATCACGACGAACGGAAAGATCGTCCTGAGGTTGTAGTGGGTCTGGTTTACCACTTCGGCGATTGTGACCAGGAATCCCGCCCGGTGTATCTTGGACAGCGCAAAGCCCTCGTCCTCGAAGATGTGAAGCATATCGTGGATAAGCTCCGGGCCGCGCTCGGCCGGCAGGACGGGCTGCACCTCGGGGTCCACCTCGTGGAGAACCGCCAGACATCGGCCATCGGTGGAGACGACCAGGCCGCCCGCGAGCGGGTCTTCCCGGAGGGCGGCGAGAAGCTCGGGAATCCGCGACGGGTCCTCGCTCGCCTCGTCGGCATAGTTGGCGATGTACAGCATCCCGTCCCTTCCCTCGATTCTCTGCGCGTCGAGAATGCTGTACACCCGGCCGACGTCGTCCATCCGCTCGATTCGGTCCAGTACACGCCGGAGCCGCTCCTGCTGCTCCTCCTCCAGCAGATGGTCAGACTCGAAGGCGAAGACGTTCACTTCCTCCGTGCCGAACTCTTTCAGGCGTTCGAGGTAGGTTGCATAGGCGGGACTGTCGCCGAAAAAGAGCTTCTTTATCGAGGAAGCCACGACGGCGCGCGACACGCTCAGGAGAGACAGCGCCGTTAAGGCGACGAAGATTAGTCCAACTATCAGGCGGTGGCGGAGGACGAAACGGAAGTAGGCGCTCATCTATTGAACAATCCCCGACCTCAGGAATTCACCGTTCGTTTGTCGTTCAGGCATTCTTCGGGGTGAGGCCCACTATATGTATTTCCGGCGCCACTGTCAAGCGGCCTCTTGGTTGAACTGCTCCGCCGCCGCTTTGACTGTTACCGGCTGGGGCAGCTATGATGGTTCTGTTCGGCGTCTTGCGCGGCAACAAGTGAAGAAGGAAACGAGGCAGCCGCAAATGGCACAAAGAGCGGATGCGGTGATCATCGGCGGGGGGATTGTGGGCGCAAGCGTCGCGTATCATCTCGCCGCCGGCGGGCTGAAGGATGTCATCTTGCTCGAAAAGGAGCCGCTCCTCGGCATGGGCTCCTCTGCCGCCAGCGCGGGCGTCATCTACCATCACCATCCGGAAAAGGTCAACCTGCAGATGAGCCGGCACAGCCTGCGCGCGGTGCTCGAATTTGAGGACGAATTCGACACGAAGATAGATTTTCGCCAAAGCGGCTGCATCCAGACGACCGGCACGCCCGAAGACCTCGCCGGGCTGAGAGAGATCGCCCGGGAGCTCGGCCGCATGGGCGTCGTTGCGCACCTGCTCGAGCCCGAGGAGCTGAGGGAGTTTTTCCCCGGCATGGTCGTCGAAGACCTGCTGGGCGCAATCCACACGCCCGATGACGGCCATTTCGACCCCCACGGAATGCTCCAGGGCTATGCCGCACGGGCGAGAACGCTGGGAGCGAGAATCCTCACCCGCGTGCCCGCAACCGGGTTGAAGACCGAGCGCGGGAGGGTCGTGGGCGTGAAGACGCCTCAAGGAGATATTGACACCGAAATAGTCGTCAATGCGTCGGGCCCGATGGCCGCCGAGGTCGCGCGGCTCGCCGGACTGCCGGAGCTGCCGGTCGTGCCGTTCAAGCGGCAGATATTCATCACCTCGCCCACAAACATCGTTCCTCCCGACGCCCCCTTTTACTTCGACAAAAATCCTCCTCTGTACTTCAGGCCGGAGAGCGGCGGACTGCTCATGAGCATCGCGGAAATGCAGGAATGCAGGACGCGCGACCTGAGCGTCGATTGGCGGAGCGCGGCGGTCCTGGCGGAGCGGGCGACGCACAGGCTCCCGGAAATGGATTCGCTCCAGCTCGTGAGGGGATGGGCGGGCCTGCGCTGTATGACCCCCGACCACACGGCCATCCTCGGCCCGACGCCGGGACTCGCGGGCTTTTACTGCGCCGTCGGATTCAGCGGCCACGGAGTCATGCACGCGCCCGTCACCGGCAGGATACTGGCGTCGATTATCATCGACCGCACCCTCGACCGGTACGAGGACATCGACCTTGCGTCGTTGAGATACGACAGATTCCTCCAAAAAGAATAGCCCCGCGCAGCGTGGGCAAGAACCGCCCGCACGCAGGCAGCGTGAAGACGGCCTGCTCCCGTGCTTCGTCATTGCGAGGAGCAAAGCGCTGCAAGCTCGGGCGACGAAGCAATCCCGACGGGAAGGGGAAAAACGCCTCAGAGATTGCTTCGGTCGAGTCAGCGACTCTCCCTCGCAATGACTCCGGACGATTTGGGCAGGCCGATGATTTTTGACTCTCCTGTACGCAACGATATATACTCGTACCGGTTGACCGCCCAGAGTCGCGCATTCAATAACTTGTGCCGGCGAGGGAGATCTTGACGGAGATTGCGCACGACAGAGTTGCCGAGGGTCAGGAGTCCGAGGCTTCGATCTGGTCCGCGGGAATGGAGGCTGGGGAGAAGGCCACGGACTCGGCCCTGAAAGCTCTTCAGAACCGCCCGAAATTCAGCATCAGCATGCAGATATACCTCGCGGTTGCGCTTTCCGTCATCATTTTCTTCGGCGTCGCGATGTCACTGCTCATCGCGACCTACATGATCGAGAGCAAGGTTCGCTTCCTCGAGATATCCAACAGCTATCTCTTCGAAATTCAACAGGCACGCCGCTTCGAAAAAAACTATTTCTTGTACGGAACCAATCTCGCGGATGCCGTGGACAATATCGTGGCCGCGAGGAAGATCCTGTTGGAAAACGCCGACGGGCTCAAAGAGGTGATGGGCGAGGATTTCTTCGGGCTCATTCTGCCGCCGCTCGAGCAATATCAACAGTCGCTGAAGAAGCTGGAGGAGATAGACCGGAACAAGGAAGCGGACGACTATTATTGGAATAAGAAGGACGCCGAGGCTGAGGTCCGACGGCATGGGCAGGATGTCGTTTCGCTCGCCGAGGATTTGATGCGAAAAGAGAAGATCGCGCTCGACAGGATGATCCTGCTCTCGCGCAAGGTGCACATCTACTCTTTCCTCTTCCTGTTCCTCTTCTTCGCCTTCAACACCTACTTCCTCGGCCGGAGGGTGCTGAGACCCCTGTGGCGGTTCGTCGCCTACGCGGAACGCATCGCCACCGGCGACTATTCCCCCATCTTCCCCGTCCGGCGGTATCGCGACGAATTTTCCAATCTCGCCGTCGCCATCAACAGGATGATCAGGGAAATCGAGGCCAAGCAGGACCAACTCATCCAGTCTCACAAGGTGGCTGCCATCGGTCTTCTCACCTCCGGCGTCGCCCATGAACTCAACAACCCCATAAACAACATCAACATCACGGCCGAATTTATCCTCGAGAACTTCGAGGAAATGGGCAATCAGGAGAAGAAGAGGCTGCTGAACGACATCATGCAGCAGGGCGAGCGGGCGAGCACCACGGTCAAAGAGCTTCTCCATTTCACCCGGGCCAAACCCGACGCGCTCGAGGAACTCGAGATAATCACCGTGATCAACGATACTCTGAGAATTCTTCAAAACCAGTTGAACCTGAACAAGATCGTCGTCAAGAAGGAGTGTCCCGACATTGTTCCGCCGGTGAGGGGCAACCGCAACAACCTTCAGCAGGTATTCCTCAATCTGTTCACGAACGCGATACAGGCGATGCCCGGCGGCGGAACTCTGCGGATTGTGGTGAGCGATACACACGTCGGCCTCCTGAAGGTCGATGTCATCGATACGGGAATGGGAATCAAGCCGGAGCACCTCCAGAGGATCTTCGACCCCTACTTCACGACGAAGAACGTCACCGAGGGCACCGGCTTGGGATTATCCGTCTGTTTTGGTATTATTAAGAAACACGGCGGCAGAATTCTGGTGTCGAGCGAAATAGGAAAGGGTTCGACATTCAGCGTTTTTTTCCCCTGCTCCGGCCGGGAGATTGAACGCTCGGCGGAGGCGCCGAGCATCAGCACGTAGAAAGCCCGGAGGAGAGGATGAGCGGTTGCTGAAAGCGTTTCGGTGAACTTGCCAGAGCTCACGGGAGGACGGAGGAGAGGATGAGCGCATACCTGTATCTTCCAATAGCCGGAAATAGCTTGAACCTGTTCCTGCTCGTCGGACTTGGCGGCCTCGTCGGATTTCTTTCCGGTCTGTTCGGGGTGGGAGGAGGATTCCTGCTGACACCCCTGCTCATCATGATAGGGATACCTCCGACCGTCGCCGCCGCCTCGGACTCAAACCAGATAGTGGCCGCGTCATCGTCCGGCACGTATGCGCATTGGCGGCTGGGCAACGTAGATTTCAAAATGGGGCTCTATCTGCTCGTCGGCGGAGTCGTCGGCGGGACGGTGGGAGTCCAGCTCATCAAGATACTGCGCGCCCTCGGCAACGCCGACTTCGTCATCAAGATCACATACGTCGTCATGCTCGGCGTCGTCGGCGGCTACATGTTTCAGGAAAGCCTGCGGAATCTTCGGGCCGGCAGGCGTCCGGTGGAGATCGAACCTGGAAGGGAAGTGAAAGTCTCGTGGTTCACGAGACTCAATCGGTCGCTGCCGCTGCCGACGCACTTCGAGAAATCCGGTGTCACGATGTCGCCGGTGATGCCGCTGGCCTTGGGAGTTCTTGTGGGCGTTCTGGCGGCCATCATGGGAGTCGGGGGCGGCTTCATCATGGTTCCCGTCATGGTGTATATGCTGCGGATGCCCATGCACGTCGTCGTGGGCACCAGCCTGTTCCAGATCCTCTTTACCTGCGTGAACGTGACCTTCATGCAGGCATTTGTGAACCACACCGTCGATTTCATGCTGGCGGTGCTCCTCCTGATCGGCTCGACGATAGGCGCGCAGGTGGGCGCGCGTGTGAGCAGAAAGCTGAAGGCCGACCAGTTGAAGATTCTGCTCGCGACCATCGTCCTTGCGGTCATGCTCAAGATGCTGACGGAACTGCTGATGAAACCCGGCATCCTCCTTTCTCTGAAGGGAGGCCATTGATGCGGTCCGTCCTGTCGAAATATGGCTTCGTCTTCGCGGCGACCTGCTTCATCTTCGTGGGCGCGTGCCGGGTTTGGGCGTCGGACAGCGAGGCCGCCCTCGAGCTTTCGTCTCAGCAGATCGAAATCGGCTCGTTCTATCACGGCACGAGCCTGACGCTGAAGGGAACCGTGCCGGCCGATTGCGGTGTCGCTCTGCTCCTGTCGGGGGAGAGAGAGAAGCAGGTGCTCAATCAGAAAGGGAGGGTCGGGCCGCTGTGGATGAACGTGGGCACGGTGACGATAACAAGCGCGCCGGAGATGTATTATCTCCTCACCTCCGGCGGCGACCTCGCGGGTTTGGCCGCGTCCGACGTTCTGGACGGGCACAGCATCGGCTACGACGCACTGCGGAAGGAAATAGCCATCGAACAGGAAGGCTCGGACCTCGATGCCACGTTCCGCGAGTTCGTGAAGCTCAAGGAAAGCATGGGGCTGTATGAGATTTCTCTGAATTCGGTCGAGCCGCAACGTAGCGGCGGAGACTCGGCGACCTTCAAACTCTCCGTTTCCATCCCCGCGTTGGCGCCTGTCGGCGAATACAATGTCCACCTGTTCTGTTTCCGTGACGGCCGGCTCGTCTCGGATGCGGACGGCGCCTTCGTGGTAAAAAAGGTCGGGTTGCCGCAGTGGCTCTCAAGGCTTGCCTTCAATCATGCGGCCATCTACGGCATACTTGCCATCGTTGTCGCAGTCGCCGTCGGATTGTTCATGGGTCTCCTTTTCGGCTCGAAGGGCAAAGGAGGCCATTAGGTGCGGGGCTTTGAGCGCGGGAAGAGTGTGTCCTCACGGTTTACATAGCCAATGATGTCGCTTGACGAAATACGGGAAAGCGCGGCGACAAGGGGTCAGCAATGGACAAGAAGATAGAAATCATGGTTCTCGACGACGAGGCAATCGTCGGCGCCCGGCTTCAGCCGTCCCTGGAAAAGGCCGGATATGTCGTCGAAAGCTTCGTGGACAGCAGGGAAGCTTTGAAGAGGCTCCGTGAGAAACGTTACGACATCGTCGTCACCGACTTGAAGATGGCGAATGTGGACGGCATGGAAATTCACCGTTTCGCCAAGGAGCGCTGGCCCGACACGGTGGTTATCATCATCACGGGGTTTGCCACGGTCGAGACGGCGCGTGAGGCCCTGCAGAGCGGCGTGTACGATTTCATCGCGAAGCCCTTCAAGATAAGCCACCTGCGCGAAGTGATAGAAAAGGCGGCCGCTACGATTGAAAGGCCTCGGAGCGAAAAGGGAGGGGAATCCACTTAGGGATGGAGGGCCGCCCGGACGCTTTCCGTCCGGACTGCGCGGGTCTGCCGTGACCTGAGGCGGTCGGATGCCGCGACGACCCGCCGAGGCGGGCGAGGCGGTCTGACAGCAAGGGGGTGGATACATGTCTATCATAACCATTTCGAGGGGCACGTTCAGCGGTGGGATGATGCTGGCCGAGGAGCTGTCGAGCAGGATCGGCTACCACTGCGTCGGCAGGGAAGAGCTCGTCAAGACGACGGCGGAAAAATACGGCGTGTCGGAGGAAAAGCTCCGCAGCGCGATCCTGAAAAGGCCTTCCGCATTCAGGCGATTCACGTATGAGCGGGAACAGTACCTTGCGTACATCCAGGCGGTCTTGTGCGAGCACGCGAGCGTCGATAATATCATCTATCACGGAAACGCGGGCCACTTCCTCCTGAAGGGGGTGCCGCATGTGTTGCGCGTGCGCATCGTCGCCCCTGTGGAGCTTCGGGTGAAGTTCGTGATGGAACGCGAGCAGGTGTTACACGACGAGGCCGTCAAGCACATCGAGAAGGTGGACAAGGAACGAATCAAGTGGACCAAGTTCCTTTACGGGGTGGACTGGAGGTCGCCCGAGCTCTACGACATCGTCTTCAACCTGGAAACGGAGAACATCCACTTCATCAGCATGATGATTGAATATGCAGTCCAGCAGGAGCCGTTCAAAACGACGCCGGAATCTAAAAAATTAATGGACGACCTCACGCTGAGCAGCCTGGTGAGAGCGGCGATCGCCTCAAACCCGGACACGCGAGATGCCGATATCGCCGTCAAGGCCGACGGCGGAGAGGTGAGAATCATCGGGAAGGTGAAGACACAGGAAGTCGTTGATCTGGTTCAAGGGATTGCGGAGACCGTTCCCGGTGTGAAGGAAGTGAAGAACGAGGTTATTCTCAACTACCGCTATCAGCACATTGAAACATGATTCCCCTCGCCCGGTCGCTTACGCCGCGCATTCCACTCTGCCGGGCGATGTGACTGCCGCAACCGCCTATCCGGAAATTGTACCGGCGGCCATACTCCTTCCTCTCGAGCTTCGATAGTTTCGGGATACCTTTTGTGAAGGCAGTTCGCAAGGTCAAACCCCCCTTGAATTCCCGGCGATCCGGTCACCCTTGACATTTACTCCGTTCGGCTGGGGGCAAAGGTGTCAATATGGGGGAGTCGGTCTTCCAGGATGAGCATAACGGCTTTTTCGTCTCTTTGCGCGCGCAAATAGACCCTCACGGCGTATCCCAGCATGGCTATTCCAGTCCCGATTATGACACCGTCCAGAACGGTCCACAAGCCGAAACCGAAGTAGCGAATGAGTCCCGTGCCCAGAGCTATCAGTGCGAGGCCCGTGCGGATGAAAGCGAGCAGGGTGCGTTCCTTGGCCATAATGGTTCTGTGCGACGACAGGTGCGTCCGTATGACGGCGAGGTGGTTTCGGCCTTTTGCGAGTTCCGAGCGTTCCGCTGAGTATTCGGTTCTCGTGTGGGCGAGGTCTGTGCGGGTGTCGGCGAGCGTCGTACGTCTGTCGGCCAGTTGTGTGCGCTTGTTGGCAAGCTCCGTTCGGTCCGATGCGAGCGCCGTCCGTTTGTCGGCGAGTGTCGTTCGCCTGTCGGCCAATTGAGTTCGCTTGTTGGCAAGCTCCGTTCGGTCCGACGCGAGCGCCGTCCGTTTGTCGGCGAGTGTCGTTCGCCTGTCGGCAAGCTGGGTGCGTTCCTCCGCCAGGTTCGTTCTCTTGTTCGCCAGGTCGGTTCGCCGGTTTGCCAGGCTGGTGCGGTCGTTTGCAAGTTCGGTCCGCCTCTTTGCCAGACCCGTTCGCTCGTGAGCCATCCCGGTTCGTTCTTGCGCCAGCTCCGTACTCTTGGTTGACAGTCGTGTCTGTTCACGGATCAGCTTCGTGCGCACGTCGGCCATTTCGGTCCGCTGCTGAGCGAAGGTGGTCTGTTGGTCCGCGTTATCCACCAATCGCTTCGACATGTCGGTGCGACTCGCCGCCAGTTCGGTGCGCAGGTCCGAGTTCTCGACCAGCTTCGCATTCAATTGAGTTCGTTCGTGCGCAAGGGTGGTTTGCTTGTCGGCGTTCTCGAGCAGCGTGGCCGACATCTGGGTGCGTTCCCTGGCGAGCTGAGTGCGGAGGTCGGAATTTCCCACCAGTCGCATATTCAGTTCCGTTCGATCACGGGCCAACTGCGTTCTCAGGTCCGAGTTCTCGACCAGTTTCACATTCAGTTTCGTTCGATCACGGGCCAACTGCGTTCTCAGGTCCGAGTTCTCGAC
>CAZSKP010000002.1:146619-209257 GCA_964607485.1 uncultured bacterium
CCAGTTTCACATTCAGTTTCGTTCGATCACGGGCCAACTGCGTTCTCAGGTCCGAATTCTCGACCAGTTTTGCATTCAGTTTCGTTCGATCACGGGCCAACTGCGTTCTCAGGTCCGAGTTCTCGACCAGTTTCACATTCAGCTCGTTGCGTTCCTTGGCAAGTTCGCCCTGCTTTTCGAATTTTTCCGCCATATCAGCCAAATGAGAATTCTGCTCCCTAAGCAAATCTGTGCCTTCTTCTTCGAGAAGGGTTCCTTTCTCGGCCGATTTCGCGATGGTGCCAAGTACATCCTTTTCTGCCTCCACCGCGCCGAGAAGTTTCTTCAGAATCGCCTGGCCTGCTTTCTTCCCTGCCGATTCAGCGTTCATTCAGTTATCCTCCTTTGTGTCAAGCAGCGGATTACCCCATCTGCTCGTTTTCCCCTTGTTCCACAATTCCAGCAAGAAAATTGTGAGCGTAGTGGTCAACCGAGGTTTCCGATTTCATCGAAATATCCAACTGCCGGGAAAATCCCAAGAGCCGTCCAATCATGAGAAGTCTGTCTTCCATCATCGGGAGGCTCAACTTTCCAAGGCGGGCAATTACCAAATCTCCTTTCACGCTGACGTTGAAATCATGACTCTTGAGCACCTTTGAAAGAAATTCCGCCCTTCTCTTCCGGCGTGTCATCTCCGTAATGCCGCCCACAAACCTGAAGTAGATGTAGTTGGCGCTTCGCTTCTCAGACAAAACGCAATCGACCATCGTGAAATGGTAACCGAACCTGAGGCTCAGGTTGAGGTAGGAATCGGAAATGATCGCAAGGCTTCGGCTGCCGTATTCCGGCTGTGACAGCGTTGGGTCGGTGGTGTGGCTCACGCCGGAGATGAAATCTCTGAAACTCAACGGGACCGGTTGAGTGCTCCACATGCCCCGCGTAAGGAGACCCTCAAGGACGAGCTTGAGCGGCAAGCAGTTGACTTGTTCGACCGTCACCGCTCCCTTCTGCGTTTCCGCCTTAAGCCCGCCCCCTACATCAATGAGTATGAGGCCGATGGGCAGCGGGTAGGACAGACGCCTGGCCGAATATTTGCTCTGGCTTTTCCTTAGCAGATTCATGTCAATGAGTTCTTTGACAACCATTTCGTGTGAATACCGAATGATGTCGTGGTAGGTCTTACAGGCGGACGCGCGAAAGGCATTCTTGTCGTGGGGGTCCACCAGATGCAGAGGAGCGACGTGCTTGAGTATATTGCGCAGCTTGCAGAATTCCGGGCTGCTCAAGAACGAGGGTCCAAGCAAATGTCTCGTCCGGACCAGGCCCGGGACGATGCCGTCGTAGATGATTCTGTGATTCGCGTCCACGGTCACTTCCATGCCGTGCCGAATCAGCCGGGTGGCCTCCCCCGTGTCGACGAGCATGGGGACTCTGAACTCGCGCGCAATGGTGGCCATGTGGCCGGTGGGCGTTCCGATGTCGGTCACCACGGCGCTGGCTCGGCTGATGAGGGACGACAGGCGCGGAGAGGTGGTCCGGGCTACCAGCACGGCTCCCTCCGGAATATCCAGCGCGGTATCACTCGGGAAAATGTGGTACGCCTTGCCCGCGCCAAGGCCTCGGCATGCAACCACCCCTTTTCCCTCGAGCAGTACCGGGTAGGGCTTTCTTTTCTGCGACACCCCCTCGGCAGGCATCGATTCGCTGAACGTCAAGAGCGGCCGGGCCTGTACGACGTAAACGGTTCCATCCCTGTCCATGGCCCACTCTATGTCTTGCGATTGGGCAAAATAGGTTTCGATGCGCAGGGCGAGCTCCGCCAGTTGCGAGAGAGTCGCCGAGGGCAGGCACGGTTTGCCCTGGTCATCGGCCGGAATGTCCACCCGTGCTATTCCCTTCTCCGAGGAAGGCCTGAACGCTTCACTCTTCAGGCCGACCGACTGCCTCACGGCCACATGCGGCTTATTCCTCGACACGACATAGTAGTCGCTCCTTCCCTCACCTTCTGCAACCATCTGAGCCAATCCCCACACCGCGCTGATAATCAGGTCGTTGCCTTCGTATGAGGTAGGGTCAACACTGTACGTGATTCCCGAGCAGATAGGGTCGAGCATGGGCATAACGAGTACGGCCATGGGCATCTCTGCGTGGATGATATCTTTCTGCTTCCTGTATGAGAGCGCATTGGAGCTGAACAGGCTGGCGATGACCTTCTTGTAATGGTTGATGATTTCCGTACGGGGCACATTGAGGAACGAGCTGAATTGGCCCGCAAAGCTCAGTTGGGTGTCCTCGCCGACGGCGCTGCTGCGAATGGCATAGCGGGGCTCGCTCGTTTTCCACTCCTGGTCCAACTCGTCCAGCGCATCCTCGATTGCGCCCGCGACTTCGGCCGGCACCTCGGCGTCAACGATGACCTGTTCTATCGCGCGTGCGAGCTCCTTTACGATAGCTTCGCCCTCTCGGCCCAACTGAATCAGGAACTCCCTGATCTTGTCGCGCAGATTGTTGGCGTCCATGAAGTAGTAGTACGCTTGAGTGGTAACCGCAAAACCCGGAGGCACCAGAATTCTTTGGTGCTTCCGCAACTCGCCGAGCACTGCGGCCTTGCCGCCGGACAGATTTGATTTCTGCCGGTCGAGATACCTGAAAGGCACCACGTACTCGCCCTCGGGCATCCAGATTTGGCCCTCGAGTTCGGTGTCTATCCGATGCTTGATCGCCTCATACATCTGAAACAACTCAAGGTGTTTCCCCTCTCCAACCACGTTCAGATTGTACGCTATCTTGGAAATGAGCGACGAGAGCTCTTCGCACACCAGATTCAGATAACTCTTGTCAAAAACATATTCGCCGTTCAGCATTTCGCTCATTTCTGCGATGATTTCAAGAACGCGATTGTTATAGTCGAGGAGTTGGTGGAATTTCTCGAAAGAAAGCCTGAGCGGCGCTTCCCTGACGAGCTGGCCAAACGCTCGACGTCCTGTCCGGTAGCCGAGGAATGGAAGCACCTTGCGGAATAGCTTTCGCCTGGTTTGACTCAAACTCATTGTTTCTGGCCTTTCTTGAAACTGATCCCGAATTCGACCTCGGTTATCCGCCGATGTCGGCACCTTCGTCCGTCATCAACACGGTCGAAGAACGATTATTCCCTCAGCACGGCGAAAATGAGCCGGAAAAGCCATGCGAACGAATGCGCATCACGAGGGGAGCCCGGCCGAAGAGGAGAACTGCGGGACAGTGTCCTCGCAGCGTCTGGTCAGACTTCCTCAAGAACAATAGAATTTTACGTTCGGCAACTCCACGGCCGTCAGCACATTTCCGTATCCGGCCCCGGTATCGATCCCGATTTTGCCCGACGACACATACGGCGACCGCATGGGCGTGTGACCGAAAACGATGGTCTTATTGAATGAGTGATCGCTTTCGGTAAAGCTTTTGCGAATCCAGAGCAGGTCGTCAATCTTCTGTTCGCTGAGCGGCACTCCGTCGCGGAGCCCGGCATGAACGAAGATGTATTCCTCCGTTTCGTAATAGGGCAGGAGTCCGCGAAAGAACTCCAAATGGGGGTGCGGGAGAAAGCTGGGCCTGCCCCATACGCCGACGCCGTTCGTGTAGCTCTCGATGGTGTCCCATCCGCCGAAGGAACGCCACAGCTTCAGGTCGTAGTCGCTCCCCGAGGAATAGTAGTTGAGCAGGAGCCTCTCGTGATTGCCCATGAGGAACACGGTCTTTTCTTCGCTCTTCTTCAGGGTGATGAGATATTCTACCACTTCCTTCGAATGCTTTCCCCGGTCGATGTAATCTCCCAGGAATACCAGCAGGTCCGTTCCCCGATTCCACGGCAACTGCGACATGAGAGACACGAGTTTATCATAGTTCCCATGTATGTCGCCCACCGCGAAAATCTTCCCCTTGTCACCATTCTCATTCAGAATCGTGTCATTCATCTTGCACAGGTATTATCTTTTTGACCCGCGCCGCGCCCGCAGTCTCTATTCCGGCGGCTCTTGCGTCTCTGCCTCGGAGTCGAAACTGTAGTTGCCGCACTGGAACGCGCGGACGAACCATTCCACGTCCGCCTCGTCGGCCATCGCCATGTCGAGCAGGCGGGAACATCCGAGGAGCCTGCCCACCATGTCGAGCTTCTCTTCCATCTCGTCCGCCGGCAGGCCCTTGAGAGTCGCATTCAGCAGGTCTTGCTTGACATTCACGAAGAACCCGAGCGATTCCAGGATACGGGCGATGAACCGCACGCGCAGCACCCGCCTGTCGAGCCCCGTGCCGCCTCCCTTGAACCGGAAGTTGATGTAGTTCGACGCCGGTGTGTGGCCGCACAGTGTGTCCACCATCGCGAAGTGGTAGGCGAGCCGCGAGTTCAGGTTCATGTAGTCGCGCGAGACGAGCGCGTAGGTGCGACTGCCCAGCGCCCTGCCCGACCGGGCGGCGTCGAGAATGGTGTTGCTCATGACCGAGCTCAGCGCCCTCAGGTTCACCCTCGGCGGAGGGCCGCTCCACCGTATTCCCTCATGACTGACTCCCCTCCAGAACGCGAGAAACGGAATGGAGGTGACCTCTTCGACCTTGACCCTGCGCGGATGTCCCGCGACCGAAAAGCCGCCGCCGAGATTGATGATGTCAACCATGAACGGTATGGGAACATCCAGCCTCGACACGTAGAACTTGTTCTTCGAGTATTCGCCGTCGTTGAGCTCGAACATGGCCTGGATTCCCTGTTCATGGCAGAACCTGATGACGTCGTGGACCGATTCGCAGGACGACATGCGAAAGCGCGGCTCTCTTACGTCAATGAGATTCAATGGGAAAATCAACCGCCTCAGCTCCTCGATTTTCGGGTGTGCGGGTTCAGCCTCTCCCTTCCTCTCAAACTCCAGCTCCATCTGGGGCGCAATCGCGGATTTCGCCTCGCCCAGATACACTCGCGCGTCATCGGCGTCGAGCGTGACGACGTCTCCCTCGTGCAGAAGCTCCATCGCGTTGGCGGCTCTCACGAGCATGGGAATTCGATATTCTCGCGCGACGCAGGCCAGATGTTCGAGCGGATTGCCCCGCTCGAGTATTATGCCCCTGAGCATGCTCGACATCTTGGCGATGCCCAGTATGCTGTCTCGCGCGACAAGGATGCTGCCCGGCGTCACCTTGCGGAAATCCTTCTCGCGGCTCACGTGAACGATGGCGCCGGTCGCCAGCCCCTTCGAGGCGGTCGTTCCCCGTTCGAGGAGCAGCGTCATTCCTTCGAGCCCCTTGCGAGACGGCGCCCCTCCGCCCTCCCAGACGTGAAGCTTTCTGGCCTGAAGGATGACGACCCGTCCGTCTTCGGAGACCGCCCACTCTATGTCCTGCGGCAGTCCCATGTATTTCTCGATTTTCAGCCCGTATTCGCACAGCGCCCGCATCTCCTCGTCGGACAGCGAAAACCGGAGCGAATCCGCCTGCGCCACCGGCATCTCCTTCGTTCCCCCATGCGCCTCGTCGCACACGAGCTTAAGGTCTTTCTTCGCGAGATGAACGGGCTCGAAATGGTTGGGGTCGAGCCGCGAAATGTGGAAGATGTCCGAGGGAAGCCGGCCGTTGACCAGGTATTCGCCCAATCCCCAGATGGAACACAGCACCATCCGTTCGCTCTGAAGGTCGTTGGGGTCGGCGGTGTACAGGGTTCCGGCGGAGCGAGCGGGAATCATCGTCAGGCACAGGACCGCCATGTCCGTCTCCTGGAATCCCATCTGCCGGTGCAGCCGGTAAATGAGGCTCATCTCGTTGAAATTGCTGGCGACGACTTCCTTGTATGCCTTGAAGAAAGCCTCCTTCGTCGTGACGTTCAGCACGGTGCTGAATTGTCCCGCGAACGAATAGCGGCCGTCTTCGGGAATCGCGCTGCTGCGTACCGCGATTCCCGCCCTCGCTCCCGGCTCCGTCCGGCCCGACAGCGTTTCGTAAGCCCTTTCCATCGCATCCCGCAGCTCTTCCGGCAGGCGCGCGTTCACGATCATCTCGCGGATTCTCTTCGACACTTCTTCGATCGCGCGAAAATCGTCCGCGGTCAGCTTTCTCAAGGAATCTCTGATGGGGGAAATCAAACCGTTCTTATCGAAGAAAAGTTGGCAGGCCTCGGTCGTGACGACGAACCCGTCGGGTATCGGCAGGCCGAGTTCGCTCTTCAGGGCTCCGAGCGGCGCAGCCTTGCCTCCCACGACGCTCACGAGGTCGGTGTGCGCCTGCTCCAACGGGAGCACCAGCGGAACCTTGCCGCCGGGGTCTATCTCGCGTGCAAGCGCCGTCAGCTTGGATGAAATGCCCCGGACGATGGGAAACAGGTCGGTGTAAGCGCCCTCGGAGAGGTAGTTGAGGTTCTGAACGAGGTCGAGGGTGAGGCCGAGGAGGGCGTCCACCTTCGACCTCAAGCCGGGAAACACCGTGCGGCGGTCCTGAAGATAGATGTCTAACCGGGTTATCTGCTCGAGGAGGTCGTTGTTGCTGATGAGCAGATTCTTGAATGCGTGGTATCGGAACCGCAGGGCGTCGAGCTGGCGGTCGGCCAGACCGCTCTTCTCTTCGGTTCGTCGTTGTATGTATCGCCGGTACCATTCGAACATGGCCCACCTGCTCGCTCACCAAAGCTTCTTATGAGGCAATCCACGGGGGAACAGTACGGCCGGGCGTTCAGCAGGGTTGCTCCCGGATGCAACGGGATGTTCACAAAAGCTCCGGGCCCCTCATTCCTCTTCCTGCGAGCGTTCCCCCTCAAGGAAGGAGGCCGCGTAGCGATCGATGCTCTGGTCTGAGGTCATTTCGGTATCCAGCTGGCGTGTGAATCCGATGAGCCTTCCGAGCATCACGAGCGTTTCTCGCATCTCCCGCTGGCTTCGTTTCTTGAGCCGGGCAACTACGAGATCGTTCTTGAGCGTAGCCTTGAAGTCGTACTTCTCCAGAATATTCCGAATGAGCAATCCTCTCCGATAGCGCCGCTCTTGCTCAGTCACGCCTCCGACAAAACGGAAATAGATGTAGTTGTCGTTGATGTTGTCCGACACGTACGTGTCAATCACATTGAAGTGATAGCCAAGCCGCAGGCTCAAGTTGGCGTAGCGGTCCGAGATGACCGCCAGATTCTTCCCCACGTAGCGGGGCTGTGTATCCGTCAGGGAAAACCGGGTGAGGCTCGACATGAAATCGTTGAACCCAAGCGGCTTCGGCTCCGTGCTCCACGTTCCCGGCGAGGTGAGTCCCTCGAGAATGGCCTTCATGGGAACCGACTTCACCTGTTCGATGGAGTCCACCGTCCGCTGCCCGACGTCGTCCGACAGCCCATCGCTTATGTCGATTATGTGAAGGCCGAGGGGAACCGAAAGCTTCAGTTCCCTCGACTTGATGTTGCGGAAGCGCTTTTCCGACGTGTGGAGGTTGATGAGCTCCCAGATGGCGCGCTCGTGACAGAATCGCAGTATGTCGTGAAACGTCTGGCAGTTTTTCGCGGTGAATTCCCGGCTTGTCGGGTCTATCAAATTCAGTGGAGCGACCTTGCCGAGGACCCTCTTGAGAATCTTGAACTCGGGGAGGGCGGCAAACTGGTCTCTGCCTTCTATCTGGTATTCGAGAACTTCCGGGACGATTCCGCCGTACACCTTGTTCTCTTCGGCGTCCACGGTGATGTCCATTCCGTCCTCGAGCACCTCAGTGGCCTTCTCCGTTCCCACGATTGTCGGAACTCCGAACTCACGCGCAATCGTGGCCATGTGCCCCGTCGGGCTGCCGACGTCGGTGATGATGGCGGATGTCCTGCGGATTATCTTCGTCAATCGAGGGCTGGTGAAATGAGTCACCGCGATGGCGCCCTGGGGAAAATCGGCCGGGTCGTCGTCCTCCAGCACCTTGACGACCTTGCCGGCGGCCACACCTCTCTGGACGATCTGTCCCGTATCGGAGAGCAGAACCGGATAGTTGCGAAGAGATTCGGTGAGACTCAGGCTTCTCTTAACCGTTTCTCTCTGCATACTCAGGGGACGACTTTGCAGAATAATCAGCCTGCCGCCGGCGTCTATCGCCCACTCGATGTCCTGCGGCCGTCTGAAGTAGCGCTCCAGCGTCATTGCGCTTTCAGTGAGCGCCAGCACCTGCTCGTCCGAAAGCGCCGCCGCCGCGCCTTCCGTTTCGGGCACCGCTTCTTCCTGCACGTCCTCGCCCGGCGCGGCTACCAACCGGGTTCGCTTCGCGCCAATCCGGCGTTCGAGTATATTGAAAGGATGAATCCGGGAGACGTAATACTGGTCCACCTCCGCCGTGCCCGACACGGCCGGCTCCCCTAACCCCAGGAGCGCCGTTATCAACGCCCTGTCCCAGGAGCCCACCAACGGGTCAATGGTGTACGCCACGCCGGAGACTTTCGCCGGAATCATTTCCTGACAGGCAACGGCCACGGGCAGATGGTCCTCCTGCAGCACCTCCTCGCCTCCGTAGGCAAGCACTGATTCCGAGAACCGGCTGGCCAGCACTTTCTTGTATGCAGCAGGAACGTCCTCGCCGCCCTGGTTGAGCAGCGTTCGGAATTGGCCGGCGAAGCTCCTGAGCTCGCTGTCCTCGCCCCAGGCGCTGCTCCTGACCGCGAGCCGAGCTTTTCCGCCCACACGCTTGGAAAGGGCGCCGACTGCCTGGCCGATTTCTCTCTCCAGCCTGGAGGGCACCGCAGCTCTGTCAAAAAGTTCCTCGATCTTCTTGCCTCGGTCGGCTGCGGATAGCCGGCCGGCTCGCTCCTGCTCGAGACACTCCTTGATTCTCGGCCACAACCGGTTGGATTCCATGAACAGCCGGTATGCCGCGGTGGTTATCACGAACCCGTCCGGCGTGCTCATGCCGAGATGGTTCCGCACCTCCCCCAGCCGCGCGCTCTTGCTGCCCACCAGCTCTTCGAGGTCGCTGCTGACTTCGTCGAGCGGAACTACCAGCCGGTCGGACGCGAGAGCTCTCTTGCCCTCGATTATTTCGGACAGCTCAAATTGGATGGCTTCGTAACGGGAGAACAGCTCCGGATATGCGTTGTTCGACAGGATATTGAGCGCGTAGATGATCCTATAGACCGTCTCCGACATCGTCTCGCAACTCGAACGGATGTAGTTGATGTCGAAGACGTATTCCCCGCTGAGCTTGTCTTCCATCTGGCCGAGGATTTCCAGGACCGTGTTGTTCCCCTGGAGAATCTGCTGGAATTTCGAGAAGAGCGTCGAAAAATCGGGCTGGTACTCGGGCGCCGGTCGCTGAAAAAGCGCCTTTATTTTCCGCAGAAACACGGGAATAGTCCCTTCTTCACGCCGACCCGGGGTCATAGTAATGGAATCAGCATGAACAACTTATGCCTCCATTAAAATTGTACTTTCCTCCTTTCCCTTTGTCAAGAAATGCAACGTCATATCGCATTGGAGCGTCCCACGTTTCTGCTGGGAAAGAACGGGCGAATGTGATATTGTAATACCCGCCTCGAGAGGAAGTATCTTATATTCAAGATTGCGGTGCAGCCTCGCATCGCCGACGAACACCCGAACCGAAGGAGAACGACCCATGGCCTTTCATTTTCCCGATGGATTCGTCTGGGGCACCGCTGCGGCGGCGCATCAGGTCGAAGGCAACAACGTCAACAGCGACTTCTGGCTGTTGGAGCACACTCCCGACACCATTTTCAGGGAACCTTCCGGGGACGCATGCGACCACTTTCATCTCTACCCGCACGACATAGCGCTGATGGCGCAGCTGGGGTTCGCCTCCTACCGGCTCTCCATCGAATGGGCGCGCATCGAGCCGGAACCCGGATTCTTCTCCAAAGCCGCGCTCGACCATTACCGCAGAATGCTGGCGTCGTGCCACGAGCATGGCATCATGCCGTGCGTGACGTTTCACCATTTCACTTCGCCCCGCTGGTTCACAGCCGATGGAGGATGGGAAGACAAGAAGGCCGTGGACCGGTTCGCCAGGTACTGCGAGCGTGCGGCGAAACATCTCGGCGACATGATCGGAATGGCATGCACCATCAACGAGGCGAACCTCACGCCATCGCTCGCAGTGCGGGGTGTGCTTCCACACGACGGCGTGAAAACGCACGTTCCTTTCTTCGCCGAAGCCGCACGACGCTGCGGGACGACCCTCGAACGGTTCGGTCCCTTCCTCCTGGGCCATCCCTTCAAAATCCGCGACGTCATGCTCGAAGCCCATGCCAAAGCTCGCGATGCGCTCAAGGCCGCACCGGGTGACTTCCCGGTGGGAGTCACGCTGTCGATGTCCGATTATCAGGCCGTTCCGGGCGGTGAGGCCGTGCGCGACAAAGCGTTGGCCGAAGACTTCGACCCGTTCCTCGAGCTCGCGCGACAGGACGATTTCCTGGGAGTTCAAACATACAGCCGGACCAGGTTCGGACCGGACGGGCCGCTGGGACCGGAGGAAGGGGTGGAAGTGCTGATCATGGGCTATGAGTTCTGGCCGGAGTCGCTGGAGGCAACGATTCGGTATGCCTACGACAAGGCGCGCGTTCCCATCCACGTGACCGAGAACGGCATCGGCACGAACGACGACGAACAGCGCATCGAATACGTTCGCCGCGCCCTCGAAGGTGTCGTGTCTTGTTTGAAGGACGGCCTCGATGTGAGAGGCTATTATTACTGGTCCATGCTGGACAACTTCGAGTGGCTCTTCGGATACGGTCCGCAGTTCGGACTGGTGGCGGTCGACCGGGAAACCCAGTTGCGGACGGCCAAGCCCAGCGCATTCTACCTGGGCCGGATCGCGAGAGCGAACGCTTTCGGCCCGGAATAGAGTAATGCGTGCCCGCGAAGGTCACACTGAATTCCGGTGACGGGATGGGGAAATAGACCACCCTGTGGTCATCCGTACCCTCCCCCGACCGGCCTGCCGACTCGAATCCATGTAACTGCAGCCGAATCTCGCTCATTCGCTTTTACCCTTGACAACTGTACATATGTTCAGTATAATACTGTAAAGGGGGTGAGCCCATGCGGCCACAACTGACGAACCGGCAGAAAGAGGTGCTAGGGTTCATAAGGGATTTCGCGAGCGAGAACGGCTACTCCCCGACCGTGCGGGAGATGTGCGACCATTTCGGCATCCAGCCCCAGGCGGCCGCCGACCACGTAAATGCGCTGATAAGAAAGGGTTACCTCGCAAAACGGCCGATGAAATCGCGCTCGCTGGAGGTCATCGGGTTCAGCCGGCGCGACCGCGCGGAGGTGCCCATCGTTGGCAGGGTGGCCGCCGGCGAGCCCATCCTGGCGGATGAGAACATCGAGGGCGCGGTGACGCTGCCCGCCGGCTGGGTGCGGGAGAAAAACTGCTTCATGGTCCGGGTCGAGGGCGACAGCATGGTCGATGCGCACATATGCGACGGCGACTATGTGCTCGTCAGGCAGCAGCCGACGGCCGAGAACGGCGACATCGTGGTCGCGCTCCTCGACGACGAGGCGACGGTCAAGCGTTTTTTCGCCAAAAAAGGGAGCATCGTCTTGCAGCCGGAGAATGAGCGCATGAAACCCATTGTGGTCAAAAAGGGCGACAAGTCCATGCGCATCATCGGAAAGGTCGTGGGAGTATGCCGCATCATATGACGCCACCGGCGGAGAGTCCGCTCGGGCGAATCTGCGCCGACCTCGACATCGCCAGGGAATCGGGCAGCATCGTCCTCGCCCACGGCACGCCCGCGCCTTCCGTCACCTACCTCGCGCTCTACATGGCATTCGTGGGAGCGGCCCATGAAGAATCGGTCGTGTACCTGGACGGCGCCAACTCCTTCGACGCCTACCTCGTGGCGAAGATGGCGCGGAGGGCTGGCCTTGAGCCTCGGGAAACCCTGAGCCGGATTCATCTCTCGCGCGCCTTCACGTGCCACCAGATGGAGGCGCTCGTGCTGGAGCGATTGGCGGGCGCGCTCCGCAAGTTGAACACGCCCATCGCCGTCATATCCGGCCTGCTCGACACGTTCTACGACGAAGACGTGCCGTTCGGCGAGGCGCACAGCGTGCTCAAAACGACGGTGGCGGAGCTCGTGCGGCTGGCCGGACGCGGCGCCCGCATCCTGCTCGCCTGTCCCGACACACATCTTCCCGTCGGGCCGAAACAGCGGCGATTCGTGAATCTATTGAAAAAGCATTCCGACAAAGTGCTCCGGAGCGAGGGCAGTAACGGGCAGACCGGTTTCGCCCTGGAAAAGCCGTACAGGAAGGAATACGGCCTGCTTGAAATTCCCGAGCTTCCTCGGCATCAATGGAGGTGAGAGCGGTGGGAAGAACGATTCTGCCCATTGCGCAGACCATACAGCAGGAACGGGAGGAATGGGCGAAGTTTCGCCGCGCGCTCCGCAAGGGCGACCAGCAGGCGTTCGATGAGCTGTTCGAGGCCGCACGATACCACGCAGCCGCGTGCGCATATGCGTCGCGTCCGATCCCCATGGAATCGATCCTCGTGTCCATCCTGCTCGAGCATCAGAAAATGATTACGGCGCTCCGGAAGCGGGTCGTCGAACTGGAAAACAGGAAACAGGAATAGCTCTCCCTTGCCTCATTCTTTTCCCTTCATCCATCAAATGGAGTACCGCAATGACACTCAAGGGCTGGCTCTTCGACCTCTACACCGCCAGGGGCGGGATGACGCTGTGGCTGATAGGCACCGACGGCGGGCGCGTCCAGCTCACCGCCCCTTACCGGCCGTCGTTCTACGTCGGCGGGTCGTCGCGCGTTCTGAAACACATACGGCAAATGCTCCGACACAGCAGGGCGCCCGCGTCGGTCTCACAGGTGGAACGTCGGGACATCTGGACCGGCCGGATGATTCCAGTCTTGCGTGTGAGCGTGGACACACGCAGCTTTAACTCGGTCGTGAGACTGGTCTCCCGGCTCGACGGCGCGGAAGCGTACAACTGCGACATCCCGTTGGACCGGCTCTACCTTTATGAAACGGACCTCTTCCCGCTGGCGCTCTGTGAGGTCGAGTGCTCCGGAGACGGAACGGTTGCGTCCATCCGCGCGTCCGATTCTCCGTGGGAAATCGACTACCCCCTGCCGCCGCTCGTGGTGCTCAAGCTGTCCGTGGACGCACACGGCGCGAACCCGAACTACGGCGGCGGCAGGTGCGGGCTGAGGGTCGAGATCGACGGCACGGAGTATGCGCTGGAGGGCGCCGAACTGCTGGACACGCTCGAGGGCATGCTCGCGAGGTATGACCCCGACATCATCCTGACCGAGTGGGGCGACTCGTTCATCATGCCCCAGCTCGTGGACCTGGCCCGCAGGCAGGAACATCCCCTCTCCCTCAACCGGGACCCCAGTCGTGCAATCGTCACGCGGCGGGGAACATCGTACTTTTCGTATGGCCGGATCATCTATCGCGCCCCTGCGCGAACGCTCTTCGGGCGGTGGCATATCGACTTCAAGAACTCGTTCTTCGCGGCGGAGACGAAGCTCGAAGGACTGTTCGAGGTGGCCCGCCTGACGAAAATTCCCGTCCAACGTCTCGCCCGAACCTCGCCCGGCACCGGCATCTCCTCGATGCAGCTCGCCACGGCCGTGCAGGACGGCACACTCATCCCGTGGCGCAAGCGGCGTCCCGAAGACTTCAAGACAGCCGCCGAGCTGCTCACCAGCGACAAGGGCGGGCTCGTGTACCTTCCGCAGCCCGGTGTGTATGACGATGTCATGGAGATAGACTTCGCCTCCATGTATCCGGCGATCATGGCGCGCCACAACATCTCGCCGGAGACGATCAACTGCGACTGTTGCGAGCACGAGCCCGTGCCGGAGGTCGGGTATCACCTGTGCCGACGCCGACGGGGGCTGGTGCCGCGCGTGCTCGAGCCGATTTTGAAAAAGCGCCGCATCTACAAGGAGTTGTCGCAGCGAGCGAAGGACGCCGAGGTGAAGCGGGTGTATTCGATGCGGCAGACGGCGCTCAAGTGGCTACTGGTCACCTGCTTCGGATACCTGGGATATCGCAACGCGCGCTATGGCAGGATCGAGGCGCACGAGGCGGTGACTGCCTTCGGGCGCGAGAAGCTGCTTCAGGCGAAGGAAATCGCCGAACGCCGGGGCTTCGAGGTGATACACGCAATCGTCGATTCGCTCTGGGTGCGGAAAGACGACATGACGCACGGCGACCGGGAAGGACTTCTCAGCGAGATATCCAATGCGGTCGGAATACCCATCGCGGTCGAGGGACACTACCGCTGGATCGCATTCGTGCCGTCGCGGACGGCGCCGAACCTCGCGGTCGCAAACCGGTTCTTCGGCCTGTTCGACGACGGCGGAATGAAAATACGCGGGCTCGAGGTGCGCCGGTCGGACATGCCGCCAATTGTGAGGAACATGCAGACGGAGATGCTAAAAATTCTCTCGACCGCATCGAACGCCGAGGAGTTTCAGCAAAAGACGCCCGAGGTAATGGAAATCCTCAGGAGGTATCTCGCGATGCTCAGGCGCGGCGACGTGCCGCCGGAAGAGCTGGTCATAGCGCAGCGGCTCTCAAAAGAGCCGTCCACCTACAAGACGAACACCGCGATGGCCGCCGCCAGCCGGGCGCTGCTCGCCTCCGGCGCAAAGCCCAATCCGGGCGAGAGGGTTCGCCTGATAATCGTGGACTCCCGCGCCACCGACCAGGCCACAAAGGCAATACCCTACACCGCCGGCACGAGCAGCATCGACGCCTACGACGCCGACAAATACGCCGAACTCCTGCTCCGAGCCGCAGAGAGCATCCTGCTCCACCCAATCGAGAAGACAGAACTATAACAGCCTGCTGCCCGAATGATTCCTCACCCAACGACGATTCCCCTGTCTCGTCATTGCGAGGAGTAACGCGACGAAGCAATCCCGACGGCAAAGGGCAACCGCCTCCGAGATTGCTTCGGTCGAGTCTGTGACTCTCCCTCGCAATGACTCCGAATCGTCTGGGCAACAGGCCTTAAAAGAAAAGCGGCCTTCAGCCGCCGGGCATTATTGACTCACGAGGAAAGGAATCCGGGTGATGTGTACAGGCGAGAACTCAGGAAACTGCAGGAGGCGCGGTTGAGCCAATCGCAACCGGCCCGCTCCACAGAGACTTACAAGCAAACTCCTTCCAAGAATCAACTATGGGGTGAGCGACGGGATTTGAACCCGCGGCCCCCAGGGCCACAACCTGGTGCTCTTACCGGACTGAGCTACGCCCACCATTCACGATGCCGGCGAATCCGGGTCGCCTGAAAGCACGCGTAGGCGGCCTCGATTTCACGGGTCATCGTCGCGCGCCAGGGGGGAATCGAACCCTCAACCTACGGCTTAGAAGGCCGTTGCTCTATCCGATTGAGCTACTGGCGCACAATCGCCACCGGAAAGATGCAGCGCCGCCCCCCTGTGCCATAAACAAAAGGGCCGCCGCCAGTTTTACGGTTGAATTATACTGTGCGGCGGCCCAAAAAGTCAACAAACGAGCTGCCTGAGTTCTTTTCAGCGGAACAAGCGCTTGAATTCGGCTCCCACTGATGCTATAATTGCCTCTGACAGAATAGTTTCCGCCCTTGAGAAAATTTATTTCGAACGCTCATGAGCGTGAGCTTTCACCGTCAGATCGTCACAATGAATCCTATGACGGTCAGATAAAGCATCAATATTACCAGAGACAATATTATCTGAGCATCATATATATTAGTAAGTATCTTCATTTCATCATCCCCTTGCATAGCGCCGGGGAAGACGCTTTCGCTTTTCTCAGCCCCGAAATGATTTGCGTGTCAAAAGCCTGACATCGCATCATCTTCTCTTATATAATTTTGTCACCGGAATATCCTTGAGTCAAGGCGCTGCGAGCCCGATAGGCCGCCTGCGACGGTACCAGCGCCCGGCTCCACATGAACAGGAGACCAGAATGTTTCGTGTCAGATCGAGGCTTCAATTGTTGTCACTTCTGTCCCCGCTGCTCTTTGTTGTTTCCTGCGCGGGAGGGATGTCTTTCAGAAAACACGCCGAGGTGCCCGAGGACAAGATCGCCGTTCTCGCCGAGCAGATAGAAGAGGTCGTGCTGAACACTCGCCTGGACCAGCCGACCGCTTCGGATTACAGCGTGGATAAACAAACCGGCGAAGTCGTCGGAGACCTGGAGCCCATGAGCCTCATCATCAGCACCGACGACATCCGGCGCAAAGTGCCGGCCCTGGCCGACCTCCACGCGGACAACGAAATCATGCTGGCGGCGATACGCGGCAGGGTCCTGCGGCGGCAGGCGGTGCAGCAGTTCGAGCAAGAGGGATGCCTCGGCGAGAATCAGCGGGGATTGCTGCAGAACATAGAGAGCGACCTGTGCGCGGAGGACCGCCATCTGAGGGACCGAGCGGCGTACATCGTTCTGGTGGAGAACCGCGACAGGCGCTCCATCTACGAGCAGGTGATCGAGGCGGTCGGTCTCAGCCGCTCCGACCTGAATCGAATCGGCGAGATCTTTGCCGAGCAAATTTACAAAAAGTCATGGGCCGGCACACCCCTTCAGATGCCCGACGGGTCGTGGCAGAGGAGATAACCTTGACGCACGTGGGCGACATCGGCGAGTTTGAACTCATCAAGCTTGTGACCGACGAGCTTGCCAATGATTCGCGGACGATTGTCGGCGTGGGCGACGACTGCTCGGTGTACGAGGTTGCCAAGGGACGCTACGTTCTGGCCACCTGCGACATGCTGATAGAGGACGTGCACTTCTCCAGAAAGACGGCCTCGGCGTTCCTCATCGGGTGCAAGGCGATGGCCTGCAGCCTGAGCGACATCGCCGCCATGGGAGGCCGCCCGCTGTTCGCGCTGATTTCGCTCGGGCTGCCCGAGACGACGCCCGAAGAATTCGTGCAGGACCTCTACGTCGGCATTCGGTCGATGTGCCGGGATTATCAGGTGGTGCTCGTCGGAGGCGACACGGTGCTCTCGCCCGACAGGGTCGTGATAAACATCTCGATGCTCGGGGAGTGTCCGAAAGGGAAGTTCATCCTCCGCTCAGGGGCGAAGTCGGGCGACGCGCTGCTCGTCACCGGCTGCCTGGGCGATTCCGCCGCCGGGCTCGCTCTGCTCAGCGGGAAGGCATCCGAGCCCGACGTCGAGCGAAGGAGCCAGCTCATAGAGGCCCACCTGGCGCCCGAGCCCCGCTGCGCGCAAGGAATGTTTCTGGCCGAGAATTTCGGCGTGCACTCGATGATAGACATAAGCGACGGCCTCGCGGGCGACCTGGCGCACATCTGCGAGAGCAGCAAGCTGGGCGCGCGCATCCGGGCCGACAAGATCCCCGTTTCCGAAACGCTCAAACAATTCTGCAAGAGCGCGCGAATCGACCCGCTCGAATATGCGCTCGCGGGCGGCGAGGACTACGAGCTGCTCTTCACGCTCTCCCCGAAGGAAACCGAGCGACTCTTGCAAGCGTGGCCGGAGGAATTCGAGGTCCCGCTCGCTCAGATAGGCAAAATGGACAAGGCCGTCCGGGGAATCCGTCTTACGTCGGAGGACGGAGCCGAGCGGTCCCTCGATGTCCGGTCGTACGAACACTTCAAGAAACGCTGACTCCCGCGTCATGAAAGACCTGCTCCTTCAACTCTCCGCCTCGATAAGAAATTCCGTGCGGTCATGGGTGCTCGAAGCGAGGGGCGGAGAGGTCGTCGGCCGCGCCCACAGCGGCGATGCGACGTTCAAGATAGACGAAATTGCCGAACAGCACCTGGCCAAATTCCTCAAGGACGCGGGGCAGTCGGTCGCCTGCTTCTCCGAAGACAAGGGGCTCGTCATGCCGCCGGCGGGTAAGGCCGAGTGGCTGCTTGTCGTCGATCCCATCGACGGAAGCCGAAACGCAAAGAGCGGGTTCGAGGCGTGCATGGTCTCCGTCGCGCTCGCGAGATATTCGGAGCGCCCGACGCTGGCCGACGTCACGCACGGCCTCCTGCGCGAGATAGTGGGCGAACGCGTGTTCTACGCCGAAAAGGGCCGGCCCGTCGAGATACTGGTCGGCGACGCTCTCAACCGGCCCGCGCTCTCCAGCACCGCCGACCTCGGCCTGCTCAGGTGGAGTCTGACGATGCCCGGCAGGCCCGCGTCGCTCGTGTTTGGCGTGATGGCCGACCTTGTCGACGCCTCGTCGGTCACGGGCGGATTCTTCTCGTGCAACAGCACCTGCTACTCAATCAGCCGCGTACTCACCGGCCAGCTCGATGCATACGTGGACATCGCCAACCGCATCCTGCGCGATCTTCCGCAGGCCGAGACAAAATTCCGAAGCATCGCCCACGGACGCCTGACGGGCTTCAGCTCGTACGACATCGCGGCGGCGCACCTGATGGCCAGGCAGGCGGGCGTCGTCATCAGCGACGCCTACGGCGAGCCGCTCGACGACATGGAACTTCTCGACACGTCGCCCGCCAACCTGCGCTCGTGCGTGGCCGCGTCGAACAAGTCGCTGCACGCGAAGCTGCTCGCCTACATCGAAGAACACATGAAATTGTTCCAACTCCCGAAGGGCTGACATGGATATGCGCGCGGAAATAGCGAAATTCCTGATGGTCATCGGCGCGGTCGTATTCGCCGTCGGGCTGATCGTGCTGCTGGCGCCGAAGATTCCGTGGATAGGCCGGCTGCCGGGCGACATCGACTTCAAGGGCAAGAACTTCCGAATCTACTTCCCCATCATCACCTGCATCGTCCTCAGCATCCTGCTCACAATCCTGCTGAACCTGATAAACATCTTCAGACGATGACGTCGAGGCGCTCCACCGCTTGCGCCACGGCTTCGACCTCTATCTGCTCGAGGCACGCTCTCTCGCGGCATCGGCGCATCGTCTCGCGCGGGCACGGGCTGCAGGAGGCGTTGTTCGTGATCACGCGGACGTTCCTGCCGACGGGCGCCCAGACGGCGGGATCGGTGGGGCCGAATATGGCGAGCGTGGGAATGCCCGTGGCCGCCGCGAGATGTGTCACGCCCGAATCGTTGCCGACGTATGCGCCACACTTCGACAACATGGCGGCCAGAAGCCGGAGCCGGAGGTTGTGCGCGGTGACGCCGCCGATTTCTTTTGCGAATGCCGCCATCCGCCCCACCAAGCGCTCGTCGGCCGGGCCCAGAATCAGCGCTATTGCGTAACCCGCTCCCTTCAGTCGGCGTATGAGTTCCTCGAATCTCTCCGGCGGCCAGCATTTCGCCTCGCTTCCGCTGCCCGGATGGATGGCGACTATCGGCTTCCCTTTCAATCTTACAGACTGAAGAATGGTCTCCGCTTTTTGCATCTCATCGTCGGTGAAGCGAAGGAGGCCCTGTGACCTACTGACACTTCCCGGACCCAGCAGAGGCGAAACGGTATCGAGAAGATACTTGCCGACATGAACTTTCTCGCCCTCAGGCGGAAACGGCGGGCGCACCACAATGGTTCTCATGCCCAGTCGCGCGAGGTTGCGTTCGAAAATTTTTTCGGGGTCGGAAAGATAGGCCAGCACCGTGTCGAACGATGAAAAATACCGTGCCTCGGCATCGGGCAACTGGGCCGACTTCTCGAAGAACGGCACGAGCGTGCTTCGTTCTATGGAGGCGGCGGAATCGAGGATGCCCGGACAGGCGAGGCTCAGGATCTCGGTGTGTCCGAGAGCCTTGAGCCGCGCCTCGGGAAACCTCCGTCGAATCGCCGAAAGCGCGGGCAGAAGGAGCAGAAAATCGCCCAGTGACCCTCGATGAATGACGAGAAAACGGTTCATGACGACAGGGATATCACGCGAAGGGGCCGCAGGTCAGTATGCCTTGATGATCCGACCGGTCTGTTCTTCGAGATGAAACAGAGGCGTGCTCAGGTATTTTTCACCCCGATCGGGGATTATGCAGACGACGTTGCCGCTGGGAAGTTTTTCTGTTATCTGCACAGCCGCATAGAAGGCGGCTCCGGCGCTCATGCCGGCGAATATTCCTTCCTCTCGCGACAGCATGCGGCTGTACTCATGGCAGATGCGGTCGTCCACGGTAACCTTTTCGTCCCAGCCCGACTCTTCATATATGCCGGGAACTATTGCCTCTTTCATGTTCTTGAGGCCTTGAATCTTGTGGCCCAGTATCGGCTCGACGGCGACTATCTTGACCTTCGGATTCAGCTCGCGCAGCCTCTTGCCCGCGCCCATCACGGTGCCGGAGGTGCCGAGCCCGGCCACGAACACATCGACCTTCCCGTCCAAATCTTCCCAAATTTCCTCGGCGGTCGTGCGGTAATGGACCTCGGGGTTGGCGGGATTGTTGAACTGGTCGGGCTGCCAGTACTTGTCGGGCTCTTCCTTCAAGAGTTCGCGGGCCTTCATGATTGCGCCGTCGGTCCCCTTCTTGGGGTCGGTGAGGATGAGCGTCGCCCCGAGGGCCAGCAGCATGTTCTTGCGCTCCTCGCTCATTCCGGCCGACATCGTCACGTGGAGCTGATACCCTTTCATGAGGGCCACAATGGCGAGGCCGATGCCCGTGTTGCCGCTCGTGGGCTCCAGTATGATCTTGTCCTTGGTAAGAGTGCCGTCGCGCTCGGCGGCCTCCACCATGCTCAACGCTATCCGGTCTTTGACCGACCCGCCCGGATTCTGGCCCTCCAGCTTGACATACAGCGCCGCCTTCTTGTTCTTCACGACCCGGTTGATTTTCACCAGGGGCGTTTTTCCGATGGTCTCCAAAATATTACGATATACACGCATGAAACAACTCCCATTGTCCCTTGACTCGGACGATCCTACGCCACAAATAGGCGCGTATTATAGCACGACGGTACCAAATTCACAACAACTTGAAGCGCAACGGCCCCTTCCCTTGCCCCGCTCCACCCTGTAGCCGAACGATTTTGCGACTCCTTTTGACTGGCCGGACACCGTCTGGTAGAATAATGGCCGCGATTCCCCCGCTTCGCTAGCGTCACCCCCGGATGCGTACGCGTTGAGGCGCGGCAAGCCGTGGCGTCCAAGCCGCTCGACAGGAGGTGGAGCCATGCGAATTGTCGGCGTCGCGGCTCGCGTGACATGATAATAAGCGTCGAAGAAGCCGAGAGAAGAAGCGTTCCCGGAAACATTCGAAAGGAGGAGGCACGAGATGGGAAGAAAGGTAGGCATTGTCGGGGCCGCGGTGACTCCCTTCAAGGGGCGCTGGGTGGAGAAGACATATTACGCCCTCGCCCAGGATGCCACCCGAGAAGCCCTCAAGGATGCGGGCATGTCGGTGAAAGAGGTCGACGCCGTCGTGTATGGCATTTACAACGACATCTTCCAGCGTACCTGCATACCCGAACACGCGCTTCAAGGAATCATTGGCATGCAGGACAAATTCGGCCTCCGCGTCAGCAACGGAGGCGCAACGGGCGCCTATGCCCTCTCCGCCGCCCACGCTTATGTGGCCTCCGGCCGGTATGACACCATGCTGGTGTTGGGCGTCGAGAAAGCGACCGACTGCTTCGATTTTCAGTCGATGTCGGCCACTCCCGAGGTCATCAAGACCATCGGGTGGTCGGGCGACAGCTTCTTCGAGCAGCCCATAGGGTGGACCGCGTCCGATTCCTACGCCGAGGTCGTGCTCGCCTACATGGATACGCACCCGAACGACCTGAAACCCGAGGTGACGGCCCAGATATCCGCCCTGTTGAGCCAGCAGGTGAAGGGCAACAAGTTTGCACAGCGACAGCACGACCAGGTCACGCCCGAGGAAGTGCTCAACTCGCGCGTCGTCGTCCACCCGTTCAAGCAGCTCGAAATATGCGTCTATTCCGAGGGAGCAGCGGCCGTTATCGTCGCCGAGGAGGAACGGGCGAAGTGGATAGCGCAAAACGTGGGCATGCCCGTCGTCTGGATAACCGGCGTGGGAGAGAGCAACGAGCACTCCTTTGCCGGAAAGAGCCAGAAGGCGATGAACCGCATCATGTCCGACTGTCATGCCGCCCAGAGGGCATACAGGATGGCGGGTATCACGAGTCCGCTCGAGGAAATCCAGGTGGTGGAGATTCATGACGCGTTCGTCCATCAGCTCGAGATTACCCTCGGCGAGATGGGCTTTGCCGAGCTCGGACACTGCGACTCGCTCGTCGAGGAAGGCACCATCATGCCGGGCGGAAAGCTGCTCGTGAACCCCTCCGGCGGGCTCATCTACTGCGGCCACGCCGTCGGAGCGAGCAACATCATGTCCGCGTGGTCGGCCCGCAAGGAGTTGATTGAGCGGGGGCTGAAGCGAGCGGCCGTCCACGGCACCGGAAGCACGGTCGCGCAGTATGGTGTGGTGCTGGTCCTCGAAAACGACGCCGCATGAAAGGAGGCGAGACGTAATGGCAAAAAAGACCCAGAAAGTGATTCCCAGCGCGGCAGTGCCTCCCATGGAGGGCCGCACGCTGACGGTGGACGGCAAACAGTATCTCGAATTGAACGATGCGATGCACACCTTCTACCGACGGTCGATGGGCGAGCTCTCGCCGTTCTTCCTCGCGATTCGCGACGAGAAGAAAATCGTCGGCGCGAAATGCACCAAGTGCGGCATCGTTCGCGTTCCGCCCATGGCCGAGTACTGCCCCGACTGCGACTTCGCACCGATGATCTCGGTCGATGTCGCCGACACCGGCAAGATGCTCTTCACGCCGCCGATTACGTATTTTGCGAACAGCCTGTTCCAGGAACAAGTGCCGTTCGGCCGGGGCAGGGTGGTTCTCGACGGCGCAGACACGGCGCTCTCGATCAACCTCTACACCACCACCGGCATCCTCGTGCCCGGAATATTCAAGAAGGATACCGAGATAAAGATCGTGTTCCGCAACAACCGCATCGGCCGAATCACCGACATCTTCGGCCTGCCTGCGGCGGAACTCAGCGAAGGGCAACTGGCGAAGAAGGGCCTGCTCGAACGCGAGATAAACTGGGAGGCCGCCGTCGAGCCGAAGATTCCCGCGGCCTCCGCGAAAGCGACCGCGCGTTTCGACAAAGTGTTCAAGAGGATGAAGGCGGTCGTCACCGAGCTGAATCAATGTGAGCGAGCCAAGAAGGATATCGCCGGCTGGAAGCGAAGCATCCTGGTGAAGCTGCCGGGCGGCAAGTCCGTCATAACCATCGACGACGGCGACCTGTCCATAAAGAAGGGCGGCACGACGAAGCAGGATTTCACCATGGTCGCGCGCAACCCCGAAACCGTCCTGAAAGGGCTCGCCTACGAGGGCTCGCTGACCGAGGCCATCATGATGGCCGAGCTGTGGATAAGCAAGAACGTCGAGTTCATGACCGTCTTCAAGCTCGAACGAATGGCCCGCTCGCTCGCTCGCTCGAAGAAGTAAATGCGGACGTTACACCCGCGGCCCACCGCCATCAAACGGTGGGCCGCTTTTTTGTTCGAGAATGGGCTCGCACATCCGGCGGGAAACTGTTTCAGCGAGGGAGCGAAGTGAAAGATACGACCTGAATTTGCCCTTCTTCCGTTATAGAAAATGGGTTAGACATAGACCGTCTTTACCTATGCCACGCCGGATTTTCCCAACACGTTCATGTCCGCCGGTAATGCTAGCATCATATTCCCAGAATATCCGTGGAGATCATCTTGCCTGGCCCAGTGATGCACAGGAATGGGACGCGGGCATAGAAGCTCAATCCCCATACCGAATAGACAGGGTTTTCTTTTGGAATGCAAAAGCGATAAAAGAATACACTATCGCCAATCACCTTGGGCGGCATTGCCGCAAGAGGAAGCAGTATGGTTTGGTTGAGTTCCTCGAATAATTCTTCGGATTCATTTTGTAGATCCTCGTTGGTGTAAATCTTTACTGCGTTATTCAGGTCGAGTGGCTTAGAGGACTCCGCAAAGTAAAGGCCGCGTACTGTACGTTCAACCACGCTCCGAATTCGAACCATATCCACATCATAGCCTAAACGGCTCCCAACGTACAGGCCAGCTGGAGTTTGCAAGTGGACAGGGCGAAAGTCTGCAAAAAATGACTTCCTCAGACCCGTTGATTCTTTTCTGTTGAGGGAGCGGAGGATAGATTCCCAGTTTGCCCGCGCCTTTGGGTGCTCACCGGCATCATCACGCAGGCAAACCTTCAAGCGAAAATATTCATCATCTTTGGAAGTGTCGGAATGGCACGATGGGCAAGCAGAGACGGTGATAAGATTATTTGGGCGTGGGCTTGGAAACAGGTTTCTGGGAGGAACATGATCCGTCTGCAAGTTGTCACCGGACCCACAATAGGCACAGATGTCTCTCGGATAATCCAAAGGAAGATTTGCCATTGTGCGAACCCCGTACCCCTTGTGTCCAGCACATATTGATGGCTATCTCTTGAACAATCCCTTCAGTGTCTCGCCCGCCTTCTCGATGGCCCCCTTCGCTTTCTCGCCCACTCCGGTTGCAAGCTCGGGCGCGAACTGGCCAAGCTGGCCCGAGACATCGTTCATAATGTCGGTGGGAACTATTCCCTTGCCGGTCCTCATAGCGGTCTCTATCATCTTCACGAATACTTTCTGGAACAACTGCGCGAGCGTCACGCCGGTTCCGTCGGCGTTTGAGATGTTCTCGAGCTGGATATCGGGAAGCTGCACGGTGATCGGCTCTTTCGCCGTCAGGAACGATGCAAACGTGACCTTCGCTCCGTTTATCTGGAGCATCTTCACCCGATAGAGTTTTTCTTTCTTTGGCTTTTCTTCAGGTTTCTCTTCTGCCTTCTCTCCTGCCTTCTCTTCACCCTTGACATTCTCCAGAACCAGCGCCATGTTCGTGCCGCGCGGCGACTGCTCTATGGTGAGCGAGGGCGAATCGAGCACGATGCTGTCAATGACCACCTCGTCCTGAAACAGGGCCGACGGCTGTATTGCCGCGCTGGCGCTCGCCGTCTCGAAGAGCTGGCCCGTGCTGAAACCCTCGGGATTGGAGACGCGCAGGTTGGTGAGCGCAAGCTTGCCCCCGAGGATGGAGAGGTTCGCCTGCGAGAGCTGCACCTTGACTCCAAGCGAGCGCCCGCCCACCTCCTCGACGCCTTTGCGGATTATCGAATTCACAGAAAAGAAGACCACCGCAACCACTATTACGATGAGCAAGATTACCGCCAGCGCCACTTTCACGACACCCTTCATGTTGGGCCTCCTTTCGATATCGCTTCTTGAAATATCTTAACATACAAATCGTGTCTCGGTAAGTGCCCCCTTCTCTTCCCTTGCGCAAAGGGGAGAGGACGAGACCAGAAGAGTCCTCCACGTTGACAGGAATGGGAGCGAATGTTATAATTATCACTTAATTGGTCAACAAAGTGAACTAAGCGCCGGACTCGTCACGCCAGCGAAAGTATCGGCCAAGGGCGACCACGCCTGCAAGGCACTGCTCGAACTCGCACTCAAGTACGACAGCCATAAGCCCTTATATATCAGGAAGATAGTTGCCGGCGGACGCACGATGCCGAACAGATGTATAATATCTCATGTCCGCTCCGGATGACGAGAAGAGAAATACTATGCATACTATTACCGGGAGGTGGAGACTAACATGACGACGGTTCGCATTCCTACACCACTGCTATGTTCCCCCGTGGGCGGGGTGTACGTGCGCCCCCGGGGGGCCCGGGCCTCCAAAACCACCCCCGACCTCGACCGCAACTATGCAGGCATGAAACAACGGCTCTGCGAAAAAGACGGCACAGTGCGGCGTTTTGTCAACATATACGTGAACGATGAGGACATACGCTTCCTGCAGAGCCTGGAGACCCCCGTCAGCGACGGCGACGAGCTTTCCATAGTCCCCGCAATCGCGGGCGGCCGGGCGTGAGTCGTACTGATAATCGCGCGACGATTGGCGAAACAAAACCCGAACGATGGAATTCAACGAAGAACAGATCAAAAGATACAGCCGGCACATCATCCTGAAGGAGGTCGGCGGCAAGGGGCAGAAGAAGCTGCTGGACGCGAAGGTGCTCGTTATCGGCGCCGGCGGTCTGGGGTCGCCTTCGTCTTTCTATCTCGCGGCCGCCGGAGTCGGCGTCATCGGCATACTCGACTTCGACAGCGTCGACCTCAGCAATCTTCAGAGACAGATATTGCACACGACGGACGACGTGGACCGACCCAAGGTCGAGTCGGCAAAGGAAACGCTCACGGCGCTCAATCCCGACGTCCGCGTCATTACGCACAACGAGCGGCTGACCTCGAAGAACGTGTTCCGCATCTTCAAGGACTACGACGTCATCGTTGACGGATGCGACAACTTCGTGACGCGGTATCTCACCAACGACGCGTGCGTGATGCTCGGCAAGCCGAACGTGCACGGCAGCGTGCTTCTGTTCGAGGGGCAGGTCTCCGTGTTCGACTCGCGTCGCGGCCCGTGTTACCGCTGTCAATATCCCGAGCCGCCGCCACCGGGAATGGTTCCCAGTTGTCAGGAGGCGGGCGTGCTGGGCGTTCTGCCCGGCATCGTCGGGACCGTCCAGGCCGTTGAAGCGCTGAAGCTCATCATGGGCATCGGGAACCCGCTCGTCGGACGGCTGCTCCACTTCGATGCGCTCAACATGAAAGTGCGCGAATTCAAACTCCACAAGGACCCCCGCTGCCCGCTCTGCGGCGAGGACCCGACCATCACTGAGCTGATCGATTATGAAGAGTTCTGCGGCCTGCGGGGCGACGACGAGTGAGGCGAGCGAGACATGCTCATAATTCCACGCGAAATACTCGACGATATATTCGCCCACTCGGCGGAAACCTACCCCGAGGAATGCTGCGGAATACTCGTCGGCCGGGATGAGGGCGAGAGCCGCGTCATCACCCAATCGCACCGCGCGGAAAACGTCAGCAAGGAACGCCGGCACGACCGGTATCTGATCGACGAGAGAAAACTCATCGAGGTGATAAAGTCCACCCGCGGCCTTGCGGTGGACGTCGTCGGATTTTATCATTCTCATCCCGACTACCCGAGCCGTCCGTCCGGCTACGACATCGAGACGGCCGCGTGGCCGGGGTATTCGTACTTGATAGTCTCGGTCGAGAAACAGGGGGTCGTCTCGGTTCAGTCGTGGGTCATGCCCGACGGAGGCGATTCCTTCGTCGAGGAGGAAATGCGCGAGAGGGAGAGCGAGGCGAAATGAGTGACGACAGGAAGCTCGGCATACTACTCACTACGAGCCCCGAGCACGCGAACACGCACACCGTCATCAAGCTCGCCGAGGCCGGCCTCGCAAAGGGCATGGAGGTGCGCATCTTCCTGATGTGCGACGGTGTGCTGAATTCGAACCATCTGCCGTTCCTGCACCTGCTCGACAGAGGCGCGCAGATTTGTGTGTGTGAGCAGAACTTGAACGAAAGATTCCAGGACGAAACCAACGGTATCAAGCTGGGCAGCCAGTATGACTTCGCGTGCAACGTTCGCGACATGGACAGGCTGCTGGCCTTTTGCTGAACGATGAAGACCACGACCGTCATAATCTCGCAGTCGCCCCTGAAGTCGCTCCGCGTTGGGGAGGCGCTCAGGATGAGCGTCGGGCTGACGCTGTGCGGCGACAGGGTGCGCGTCGTGTTCGTCGGAGACGGCGTGTATGCGCTGCTCCACACCGAACCGGCCCGCGCGGGGATGCCCGAATACTCCCGCCACGTGGAAACGCTGAAGCAACTCGGCCACGAACTGTACGCCGAGCGCGAAGCATTGGACGAACGCGGCCTCGACCGACTCGAGACGGAAACCGAGATAGTCCCCCGGGCGGAGGTCGTCCGCCTGCTGCTGGACGGCGACTGCGTCGTTCGATATTGAGGAAAATGCGCATGAAGGTGCTGCATCTCATCCGGACCAACGACGACGCGCTTGCCCGTCGAGTCATCGAGGAGATAGACCGGACCGACGGAGCCGAGCAGACGCTCGTGCTGATTCAGGACGGAGTGTACATGAGGCCGGAGGGCCGGCACGCGCTTGCGTGCGGCGACGACGTGCGCGCGCGCGGTATCGAAACGGACGTCGCGCTGATCGATTACGACGGGCTCGTGGACATGATTTTTGAACACGACAAAGTGATAACGTGGTGAGGCATCGCCGCGCCGTCGGATGCGAGAATGTTTGTTTTTGCTCGTCGGTCGTGTTACCATAACGTGAGAGTGTTGTCGCTCGGCGCCAAAACAATCGAGAATAGAGGTTCTTATTTAGATGACTGAACCAAAACAGAAGATCAAGGCGGACAGGGAAATCAACCTCAAGGGAGAGGTTTGCCCATACACATTTGTCAAATCGAAACTGGCGATAGAGGAGATGTCGCCCGGCCAGGTGCTTCGCGTGGTCGTGGACCATGTTCCCGCAACGAGGAACGTGCCGAGAAGCATGGAGAACGAGGGAAACGAGGTCCTCGACGTCAGCAAGCTCGACGATTCCGATTGGCAGATAGTCATACGCAAGGGCGAATGACTCCCGGCCTCGGCCCGGCGCCCCGGAAACACCCCCAATGTCCGATTTCAGCGAAGAAGAGATCAAGCGCTACAGCCGCCACATCATCCTGAAGGAAGTCGGCGGCAAAGGCCAGAAGAAGCTCCGCAAGGCGCGGGTGCTCATCGTGGGAGCGGGCGGACTGGGGTCGCCCGCTGCGTACTATCTCGCCGCCGCCGGAGTCGGCACGCTGGGGATCGTGGACAGCGACGTGGTGGAGATAAGCAACCTCCAGAGGCAGATACTCTATCGGACAGGCGACATCAACAAGCAAAAGACCGACGCGGCCGCCGACCGCATCCGGGAGCTCAATCCGGGAGTCGATGTAACGAAGCATCCGCTGAGGCTGAGCAGGGACAACGTCGAGCGAATCGTCCGCGACTACGATGTCGTAATCGACGGCGTGGACAACTTCGCGGCGCGATACTTGCTCCACGACGCGTGCTTCTTCGGGAACAAGCCGCTCGTCGAGGCGGGCGTGCTTCAGTTTCTCGGCCAGATGATGACGATTGTGCCCCGTGAGGGGCCGTGCTACCGATGCGTGTTTCCCAAGCCCCCGCCGCCTGGCGCGGTGCCGAGCTGTCAGGAAGCCGGCATACTGGGAGCCGTCGCGGGGGTGCTGGGCATCATGCAGGCGACCGAGGCGGTGAAGCTGATTCTGGGAATAGGGAAACCGCTCGTCGGCCGCATCATGATCTACGAGGCACTGTCGGGGTCGTTCAGAGAGGTCAAGCTCGGACGCAACCCGAAATGTCCGCTGTGCGGCGACGAGCCGTCGATAACCGAACTCATCGAGTATCCGCTCGAATGCGAAGTCTGACGAGCGCTCGTTCTTTTCATGGCAGGATAGAAAATGGATGTGGAAGGGAAAAAGAAACCTAAGGCGATAGCTCTCCTGTCCGGGGGTCTGGACAGCACGCTCGCCGTGAGCATGATGCTCGACCTCGGCGTCGATGTCGAGGCGCTGCACTTCATGACGATTTTCTGCAACTGCGGCGGCTCCCGAAAGCAGGAAGGGTGCGGCAGCGAGGCCCGCCGGATGAGCGAGCTTCTGGGCGCCAGGCTCAAGGTGTTCAACGTCACGCCCGAGTACATCGAAGTCATAAAGCATCCCAAGCACGGCCGCGGCTCGAGCATGAACCCGTGCATCGACTGCCGCATCTTCATGTTTCGCAAGGCGAAGGAGTATATGCTCGAGAGCGGCGCGGATTTCATCGTCACCGGCGAGGTACTGGGCCAGAGGCCGATGTCGCAGCACCTGCGCGCCATGAGTCTGATAGAACGCGAGAGCGGGCTGGAGGGGCTCGTCGTGAGGCCGCTGTGCGCGAAGGCGCTTCCGCCGAGCATCCCCGAGAAAGAGGGCGTCATCGACCGCGAGAGGCTGCTGGACATAAAAGGAAGAAGCCGAAAGCCGCAGATGCAGCTCGCGGCCGAGAAGGGCATTACCGAATACGCCTGCCCCGCCGGCGGGTGCCTGCTCACCGACAAGTCATTCGGCCGGCGGCTCAAGGACCTGATGGAGCACGACCCCGACGCCGGAATGGCGGAGATGAGACTGCTGAAGTACGGCCGCCACTTCCGTCTCCCCGACGGCATGAAGATAATCGTCGGACGCGATGAATCGGAGAACGCGAAGCTCGAACAGCTTGGGAAAGACCGCTGCAAGTTCCAGGTGATCGACACTCTGGGGGCGGTCACGCTGGCGCCTCGGGGATTGTCCGAAGAGAAAAAGAGGTTGGTCGCCTCAATCACGGCTCGCTACAGCCAGGGCAGGGAGAAACCCACTCTCCTCATTCGGCATCGCGAGGACGGCGAAGAGGGCCTGTCGGAAGTCGCGCCGATGAGCGACGAGGAACTGGCCCGGTGGCGGATCGAGTAGCCGTCGCTCCCTCGAAACGATTCCCGCCGCAACCCGGCAAATAGAAATCCCCGCTCGAAGGGAATAGAAACAATTCCGCTTCCTCGGGGACGGGGAAACATTCCGGATCACGCCTCTCCGCGGCACATGGCTCCCGGCGCGTTGCGCGCGCCGGGCATTCACATCAAATCTGCGGAGGGGTGACCACGCTTATGATCTCTGCGGCGTCCTTGCCGACGTTGCGCCACGTGTGCGGCGTACCGGCCGCCAGATACATGCTGTCGCCGGCGCCCAGCTTGTAGGTCTCGTCGCCTGCCGTGACCTCGACCCTTCCACTGAGCGCGAACAAGAACTGCTCGCCGTAGTGGACGAGCGGCTCGTCTCCCGTGACGTATCCGGACGGAGCGGTGATCTTGATGGGCTCCATCTTCTTCGTGGCGATGTTCTCGGCGAGAAATTCCGTCGAGGATTCGCCCTCGGTGTAGAACTTGCGGCCCTCACCCTTGCGAACCACCGAGGCCTGACCCCGCTCGATCGAGGTAAACAGGTCGTGGAGTTTCAACCCGAGTGAGGAGACCATCTTCATCAGGGACGTCAGCGAGGGGGAAACCGAGCCGGTCTCCACGCGCGAGATGAGAGCCTTCGAATAGCCGCATTTGTTCGACAATTCTTCCAGCGTCATCCCTTGAGACACCCTGATGCTTTTCAACTCTTTTCCGATGTTCATCGTTTCGTCATCTCCCTTTCTTAAGGTTTGTCTGTCTCGTTTCTTATTAAAACTTTAATAGTACGGCGGATAAGTGACCGCAAGCGAAACGGTCTTGCCCTTTCCGAGACTCCTGTATCTATGGGGAATGCTCGATTTGAAATAAATGCTGTCGCCCCGTTTGAGAACGTATCTGTTTTCCCCGACGAGAATCTCCGCCTTACCCTCGAGCACAAGCAGAAACTCTTCACCGTTGTGCGGGTCGGCTCCCTTTCCTGAATCGGCGCCGCTTTCGAGCGAGACCAAAAGCGGCTGCATCATCTTACCGGGCTGACCGGCCGTGAGAAACTCTATCTCAAACCTTCCGTCCCGGATGGAGAATTTCTGTCGTTCTTCATTCTTCAGTATCGTCGGCTCATCGACATCGACGTTGGCGAAGATGTCGTATAATTTCAAGTCGAGAGTCTCTGAGATCTTGGTGAGAGATGCGATCGACGGCGAAACGCTGTTGTTCTCTATCCTTGATATGAGAGCCTTCGAATAGCCGCACTTCGAAGACAAATTCTCAAGCGTCATTCCTTTCGCGAGTCGTGCATGTTTAAGGACGCTGCCGATTCTTAGCATTTCTCCTCTCCCTCTTGAATCCAGCCCCCGAACGGCAACCGGGCTTTTCCCCGGCGGCGCTTCCGATTTCGCGCACGCTTGACTTCTTCTCGACTACATCACGAATTCCGCTTGGGCTCGGTCCCCGGAGTATCTTGCCGGATGAATACTCTTCATCCTCTTTCAGGAGACGGCCGGCGTCCTGACGACCAGCGCGGACGTTCTTCCCTTCGCCGGATTCCGCCACTTGCGCGCGGCCGGCGAGACGAGGTACATGCAATCTCCTTCGCTGAGCTCCAGGGTGGTTTCACCGGCCGAAGTCTCCAACCTCCCCTTGAGCACGTACCACCATTCCTCCCCTGTCTGGGCCCCCTTTTCTTCCCTGCTGCTGGCCCCCGACTCGAACGTCTTGATGACGGCGTCCATCTTGCTTCCTGGAGCGCCCTCACACAGGTCCTCGACCTTGATCTTGCCGCCGGCAAGCGTATGAGATTTTCGGCTGTTCTTCCTGATGACCGATGTGCGGCCCCCCTCGACGGCGGCGAACAACTCGTGCAGCTTGATTTCGAGCACCGACGTGATCTTTCCCAAGGAACCGATCGAGGGAGAGACCGAATCGTTCTCGATGCGTGAGATCAGCGCCTTCGAGTATCCCGTCCTCTGGGCCACATCCTGGAGCGTCATCTTCTTTTCCAGCCTCAGCTTCTTCAGTTTTTCACCAAGGGTCATATATCTCCTCCGCTCTTTGCCTCTCCTTCCCCTGTGCCGCTCATGGGTGAACTATTTCGAGAATGCCCTTTATCATTGCCGAAGTCGAAAAAATGCTTCACCCTTCATCCGCCCTCAGAGGCTTTCACCGGCGATTCTCAGAGCCGGCGAGCCCTTTACGGGCGGGGCGGGGTGACGACGCAGAAGGCAACGGATTTTGCCCTGCCGATGCTCCGGAAACTGTGCGGAACGGATGTCTTGAAATACGCGCAATCACCCTCATCGAGGATGTGCTTCTTGTCTCCGAGCGTGAGCTCCATCCGGCCCTTGAGCTGCATGGTCCAAATCTCGCCGTTTTGCCCGCCGAGTTTGCTCCCCGTGGTCGCTCCCCGTTCGACGGTGATAAGCAGCGGCTCTATCTTCTTTTCTTCCGACTGAACCGTCAGGAATTCGACCTCCACCTTGCCGCCGTCCATCTTCACCCTCTTGCGGTCGGCTTTGTGAACCAGCGTCGGCTCTGCATCCTTCGCGGGAAGGAACAGGTCGTGGGGTTTCACGTCCAGGGCCGATGCAATCTTCAGCAGAGAGTTTATCGACGGAGACACGTTCCCGTTCTCGATGCGGGAGATGAGGGCCTTCGAATAACCGGATTTGGCGGCCACGTCCTTGAGGGTATACCCTTTTTCAAGCCGCACTTTCTTCAGACGTTCTCCAATGTTTACATCCATCTCTTCTCTCCCTTTTCCAAATAGATGCTACTCAAACTTCGTCTGGATACCTCGCTTCAACTTTCCGCGGACAACCGCCGGCGACTATGTGCGCACGGGCTCGCTCCTCGGGCACGATCTCTTGCCCCGCGCGTCTCCTGCGTCAGATAAAAAACAATCCCGACGGCCTTCGTGCGCACCATCTGTTTGTTGTTGCTTCAATGGTGATTCGAGGGCTGGGGACGGGAGACTGAAAATCAACCCCTACGATTGTCTGCAAGACATCGCCCAAGCGCACAGAGCATCACTTCGATTCGGCGCTTGCGCTGTGACGTCGCCAACGCTTATCCATCTTTATGCATCGGTTTTACGCACCTCAAAAACACATTACACAAGGTGCATTTCGACCGTACTTGTCACAGAAAGACGAAGTATCATTCACGTAACTATCTTCATTAAACCTAACACACAAAAAAGGTTTTGTCAACTAAAAGTTGCTTGTGTGTAGAAGTTAACTCTGACGCAACCGCTCCCTCGCGCCCGGCGGCTTTGCCAGCAGGACCAGCACCGAGGCGACTGCAAACACGCACATCAGCGTGACGAATACGCCTGCGTATGACTTACCCGCACTTTCGTATATCTTGGCGGCGCCCACCTGTCCGATGGCCGCTCCGAGGGTGAACGGAATGCCCATGATGCCCAGCAGCTTGCTGAACGAGAGCAACCCAAAATTCTCGGCCAAAAGCAGCGGATACACGACCGCGCTTCCGCCCATGCCCATCCCGTATAGAAAGACGAACACATACAGGACGGCCATGCTGTCCAGCTTGAACAGCACGAGGGCCGAAACGATCAGCGTCGCATATTGAGCGACCATGACGTATCGCTTCGAGAACTGCTCGGCCACGTACCCGCCCAGAAAACGACCGGCAATGCTCGCGACGAGAAAGTAGCTTATCGCGCGTGAGCCGATCAGTTTCGCGGCCTCCGGCCCTATCTTCGCGCCGAACGAGGAGGCGGTGACCATCGCCACCATGTGCGCCGTCACGATCGATGTTCCCATTATCATAAAGAAATTGACGAAGAAAAGATGCCAGAACGAAGCCGTGCGCACCGCCTGAGGAACCGTGAGCCCCGGAAGCTCATCAACATCGACGGCCGCGGCGCCCGCCGTGACGGAGGCCGAAGGGTCGGGCGCGGGCGGCTTCGCCTCTCCGTCGGGCAGCAGGCCCATCGACTCGGGCGAGCGACGGATGACGAAGATGGCGAGCGGCACGATCACCGCCGGTATGACGATTGCGAATGTGACGTATGCGCCCTGCCAGCGGAATCTCCCGATCAGCTCGTGCGCGAGCGGCGCCCAGACGATTCCGCCGCATGCGATGCCGATCATCATCAGGCCCATCGCCCTGCCGCGCTTCTTGACAAACCAGTGGGAAACGAGCGTCTGGTTGGGAATCAGCGTGGTCGCCGAGAGGCCGGTTCCCAAGAGGAATCCGAGCGCGTACAGATGCCATACCTCTGTGGACCTGCTCAACATGAAGTAGGCGAAGCCCGTCAGCACGGCCCCCAGACCGATGACCTTCCTCGGGCCCCACGCGTGATAGAGTATGCCAATAAACGGGGTGACAAAGCCCGCCGTCAGCGCCATCAGGGAGTTGACGCCCGTTATCGCCGTCCGGGAGGCCCCGAAGGCGTTTTCGAGCGGGATCATGAATACCGAAAACGTATAGAAACCGATTCCGGTCGTCAGGAACAGCGTCACAAAAGACGCGGCTACGATGAACCATCCGTAATAAACCGCTTCGCTCCTGCTCTGCATCACTCCCCCGTTTTCCGCATCGTTGAAGGACACGTCCTTCGCGCAGTGACAGAGCCGAAACCCGCTAAATGTTACAGGAAAGCCCCCGGATAGTCAACACGAAACCGCTCGGGTATATGGCTCAGTGCTTTCCTTCGCTTGTGGGCGCCGTCCTGTTGGTATATAATGCCGGGCGATATCGGCACATCTCGGCCGCACGGAAGGATTCCATGGAGAAGCGGGCCTCAAGAACCGGTCGCAGTGGAAGCGCATGGCGGGTTGGCGTCGTCGTCGCGGCGAGCGTCGTCGTCTATGTCGCCCTTCTCCTTTACCAAATCGCGCCTTATGACTACAACCCGAGCAGCCTGTTGAGAATAGGCGCCGCGAACCCTTATTTCGACCCCTCCGCGCTCGAACCCAACCTCGTCGTGTTCGACGACCCAAAGTCCGGCGGCGACGGCTACGACGGCCAGTTCTATTACTACATGATCAAGGACCTCCTGATGGGAGAGAAAGGGGTTCCCAACCCCTTCCGCTTCCAGCGGATTCTCTACCCCCTCGCGGCCTACGCATTTGCTTTGGGCCGCGCCGAACTGCTCCCGCTGTCGATGCCGGCGGTGAATCTTCTGGCGATTGCGCTCAGCGCGTTGTTACTCTGGAGACTGGTCCGGGACACGTCGCTGTGGGCCGAATATCTCCTGCTGTACACGCTGAATATCGGGTTCCTCATAGCGTTCTTCTACGACGTGGCGACCCCCCTGTGCATCGGTTTGCTCGTGGCCGCCGCATATTTCTATTGCCGAGAAAGGTGGTGGCTCGCCTCGGCGATGCTGGCGCTGTCGCTGCTCGCGCAGGAAAACGGGTCGATAGTGCTCGCGGCGCTCTGCGCGTGGCTTGCATGGAAGAGGAACTGGCGGGGCGCCTTCACGCTCGCGGCGGCCGTCGTGCCGTGGGCGCTGTGGCAGGTTGTTCTGTGGCGCAGCTACGGCTATGTGCCCGCGTTGATGTCGGGCCGGCATCTGTCGCTGCCGTTCGTCGGGATGGCATCCCAACTCGCCTCGTTCAGCCTGCCGGGCGGATGGATAGGAAACCTGCGCGAGTTGAGCGTGTACCCGTTCATGCTGTTTGTGCTTCTCCTGCTCGTCGTGAGCGCGTTCGCGATGAGGAAGAGGCCGAGCGACTTCATGCTCGTCCTTCTCCTCCATGCGGTCGCGGGCATCTGCTTCAATAAAGAGCAGATCTGGGGCTCCACGATCACCTCTCCCGGGAGGGCGCTCGCAGGAGTGTTTCCCTTTCTCGTGCTCTGCTACTCACGCGAGCGTTCGAGAGGGATGCAAGCGCTGCTCATACTGAGCGCGATTCTCACGCTGATGGGAATCGCCCGCATTCTCCTGATGCCTCCCCACCCGTTCTACGTGACCCAATGACCTTCCGCCTTCGTGCGGAAGCGGCGGGATGCCGCGTTGTGACCGCTACCCCGAAGTCACACTTCTCGTCCGGGCCCGGGCGAAGGACACCGTCTGCACGTAGATCAGCAGCAACAGCAGCGCATTGGCGATGAAGAGGAACCCGTAGTAGCCATAGGATTGCCAATTTCCGACCAGATTGAAGAAGACGGAACTCGCCAGGACCATCGAAGGCAGGAGCAGCAAAACCCTTTTCAGGAGCTTGGGCGCAACGCTCTTGTCCCTTTCTAAACCAAAGTCTGCGAATACCTGACAAAACGGCAAATAGACAAAATAGTGGGGCCAGGATGTCTCGATAATGAACGGCAGCGACACGAACAGCAGCGCGAACGCCCAATAAATCTCGTCCTCCGGACGGATACGCGTCAAACCGTAGAGAGCAAGAATGTTCATCCCGAAGATGAGGTAGCCGACCGTTCGGAGAACCGTCCTGTCGATCGGCCCGCCCCCGACGTGCACCAACCTGGAGATGACGCTCGCGAAATACTGCGAGTTGCTGTCTTCCAACACCCACGTCCTCCGGATGTTGGCGATGTTCTGGATGACGAGCCGGTTAAACGTGATGGCGCCGTCCACTCCCATCACGAGAAACGGGATGAGAACCAGGAACACAAGCGTCCAGACCAGAAAAGTCGCGACAAATCGAAGGTCCTTTCTCAGGATGAAATATATCGCGAATATTCCGATGTAATACTTCACAGCGACGCCGAGCGCCAAAAGGAAGGCGGCCAAAAACTTCCGGTCGTTCCGGTACAAGTAGAGGGTCCCCAACACGCACAACGTCATGAAGACACTGATCTGTCCCCATTTGAAATTGTGCAGAACCGGAAACGAGCATGCGAACAACAGAAGATACAGGTAATAATGCGGCTTCGACCTCCGAAAGAAGATGATCGCCGGGACCAGGAACAGGAGGAATGTCGTCACTATCTCGAATGCCCCCCAGAGCCAGAGGGACGTGTGCGGAGACAACATCCCGTAGAGACCAAGGAAACAGGCGAAGAACGAAGAATAGACATAGTGCGGCTCGGGAATGGCAGAGGCGAAAACCGCTCTGCCCGTCGGATAGTAGTGGTTCACGAAATCGCAGAACAGCAGGTCGCAGTGGTCGATGGCCGTCACAAAATCGCCCATGCTTTTCCATGAGTTTACATAATAGAAAAACACGGCTGCGATGATAGCCGCGGAAATCGCCGCCGGCTCCAGATACTTTCTGACCGCACTTCCTTTCATCGTTTCCTGAGCCCTCCGGCTCGCGGCTTTTTTTTCCGTTCCCTTCGCCTGATTTCCAGCCGGAACGGAACGCCGGAGAAATCGAATCGCTCCCGGAGCCGGTTCTCCAAGTATCGGAGGTACGTCTTGTCGGGCGAATCGACGCGGTTCATGAACAGCACGAACGTCGGCGGGGCAACCGACGCCTGCGTGGCATAGAGCAGTTTCGGAACGACGCCCTTGCTCACGCGCGGCGGGTGGGCGCGGAATATCTCCTGCATGTAGTCGTTCAGCTCGCTGGTGGGAACGCGCCGCACGTAGTTCTCGCGCACGCGCCTCACCTCGGCGAAAATCCTGTCGAGCCGCAGCCCGGTCTTGGCGGAAATGGACACGACGGGAACGTATGAAAGGTTGGGCATCTTCCGGCGGATGTGGCTCACCAGCGCGTCAAACGTGCGATGGTCCTTCTCGGCGATGTCCCACTTGTTCAGCGCGATCACCTGCGCGCGCTCGTTCGTGTGTATCTGGTTCGCGATGCGGCAGTCCTGTTCGGTCACGCCGGACGCGCCGCTCGCATCGACGAGCAGCAGCGCGACGTCGCAGCGCCGGATGCTTCCCAGCGCGCGTTTGACGCTGTAGCGGTCAACGCCCTGTTTCACCTTGCTCGGCTTCTTGAGCCCGGCCGTGTCGATGAGCACATAGGCCTCGTCGCCCCGTCGAAAATGGACATCGACCGAATCGCGCGTCGTGCCCGCCTCCTCGTCCACTATCACGCGTTCCTCGTTCAACAGGGCGTTCACGAGCGACGATTTCCCGACGTTGGGCTGACCCACTATCGCCACTCTTATCGCGCCGGCGGCCGGCTCGGCCTCGACATGCTCAGGGACGGCCTCGGCCACCGAATCCAGAAGCTCGCCGATGCCGAGACCGTGCAGCGCGGAGATGGGGTGCGCCGGATGGAAGCCGAGCGAATACATCTCCGCGGCGTCGAGCGCGCGTTCCTCGTTGTCGGCCTTGTTGACGGCGAGTATCACCCGCTTGCCGCTCTGGCGGAGCACCTGCGCCACCTCCTCGTCGCCCGGCGTGACTCCGTCAACGGCGTCCGTCACGAAGACGATGCATGCGGCGTCGTCCACGGCTCTGAGAATCTGGGCGTACACGTGGCGGGTGATCTTGTCCGCGCTCCCGGAGGTGAGGCCGCCGGTGTCAACCACGTCGAACAGCCGGCCGCTCCACTCGACCTCGCCGTAGATGCGGTCGCGCGTGACGCCCGGCTGGTCGTCAACAATCGCGGTCCGCCTGCCCGTGAGCCGGTTGAACAGCGTCGATTTTCCGACGTTGGGCCTGCCGACTATGGCGACGAGCGGCTTCGCGCTCCCGCCTTCTTTTTGAGCCGGCTCTCGCATTACTCTTTCCTGCATCGTCATCTGGAATATTTCACTAACTGCAATTTTACCATATGCCTACGCGACCGACAAAGATTTCGCAGGGCAGGCACGGGGGCCTGCCCCTACAAACTCACGTGGTGTGGAAAAAGAAAGGCAACCACGCGGGTCGCCCCTACCGGAGGATTTCTGACAGTCCAGCAGGGACAAAATATGGGGACAGACGCCAAATTTACAAAATATGGAAAAATATGGGGACAGACACCATATTTATGGTCATAACAGATGCTATATAAATAGTTTATACATTTCGATTGGAAATAGTATATGACAGTATTTGTTGGTAATTGCACAGTATTCCCGTTAGTACAGCTCATTTCGAGGGGCTTCAGGTAGTGACGGGACGATTCGGTGAAGCTACAGCTCTGGGTGGGCATTAATTTAATACACTAATAGACCATATGTTACAAAAGAAAATATGGTGTCTGTCCCTATATAGGGAACGCGCCGGGTTCCTCACTCTCTCCGTGCGACGTCCAGAACAATCTTGAAGGTGGGTTCCCTGTCCTTGCGGGTCATGGCCTCGACGGCGCGCCTAATCTCCCTGATGGGAAACCGGTGCGAGATGAACGGCGCGGTTTGAATCTTCCCCTCGCGAATCAGGTCGATGGCCCACTCGAACGACGTGCGCGACACGCCGTCGAAATGTTCCTGCCCGTGACAGTTGATGCCGGTGATGTGGATTTCCTGGTGCCATATCGGGGCGATGTCTATCTTGGAGTAGGCGAGTTGCACGCCGCTCAGCACGATAGCGCCCTGTCCCCTGACCCAGCGCATGGCGTCCTGAAAGGTCGTGCCCGAGCCGACGGTGTCGTGAACGATGTCGTATCCTCCGAGGATCATACGGCTGCCCATCATGCCGTCGAAGAGGCGTCCGCCCGTGCGCTCGGCGACCGCGCGGTAGGGGTCGCCTCCCCGGATGACGTCGTCGGCGCCCAGCCGCCGGGCCATATCCTCCTGCGCCGGATAGCGTGCCAATACGGCCACGCGGCTCTCCGGCTCGACTGCCTTGACGACCTGAAGGATGTTGAGCCCGACCGTTCCCGCTCCGATGACGAGCACGCGGTCGCCCGGCTGCGGCGGATGCTTGAGGACGGCGTGGACGGCGACGGCGATGGGTTCGGTCATCAGCGCCTGGTCCTCCGTGAAATCGTCTGGCAGCCTGACCCATTGCGACTGGTGAGCGATCATGAACTCGGAAAAGCCGCCGCCGCGGTTCAAAGGAAGCGTCCCTTTGTCGGGAGTGAGGCAAAGCGTGTAGTTGCCCTCGGCGCAGGGCGGGCACGGCTCGAGCTCGAGCGCCTTGCAGCTCGGGAAGAATCCCAGAAAGCTGACCTTGTCTCCCCTCTTCAGGCCCGACACCTCCCCTCCCGCGTCCACGACTTCGCCGTATATCTCGTGGCCGAGGAAGATGCGTTCCATGCCCGGAATCGCCGTGATGCTGACTCCCGGCTTGAAATCGAGCTCAAGGAGGTGCATGTCGCTGCCGCACAGGCCGCACGAATGCACGCGCACCTTGACCCACTGCGGTCCCGGCAGCTCCGGCTCGGGCAGGTCGCCCATGCGCAGGGGAGATAGCGGCGACCATATGGCGCCCTTGTGAAACCGCGCGAGAATCTGGGTGAGCGCAATCTTCCAGAGGTTCGTGTCGAAGTAAACCGATAGCATTGCTCCGTCCCTTCAGGGTCCTTTCTTTTGCGAGAGCGCCGTCATTTCGAGTCGGCTTCCACAAGACGCTTGCCCAGCAGGTTCAGCTTGAATCGCCTGATGCTTTCCGGCGGTATCATTTCGCCCTTCGGACTCCTGAAATGCAGCGCGTCGAAGGGGCACTGGACGATGCAGGCGCCGCATTGAACGCAGCGCACCGCTCCGGGCATGGTGGCGACGCGTCGGTCCGCGCTCATCCGGTAACAATTTCTCGGACAGACCTCTTCGCAGAAGCCCGCGCCTCTGCATTTCTCCTTGTCGAGGACGACGCTCAACAGGCTGTCCTCATGCAGGCCGCTCTTGTACACGGGCGTGCTGCCCATCAAGTCCATGCTCAGGACGAGAACGACAACGAACGAGACAAAGCCCCAGCGAAGAATGAACGACCAACTGAATTCGCCGGTCGAAATGCTGTATGCGACAAAGCCGACCATGAGCGCAGCCCACAGAATCAGCTGCAATCCGCCCCGCCCAAAATCGAATAAGACGAAGCCGACTCTCTTTCGGCCGGGTTTCAGCAAATGGCCATACAGAGGGAACGGCACGAAGATGCAGAAAGATAATCCCCACACCAGCACGCTAAGAGGAAAGACCGCGTGAGGCCAGAAAGGAATCGTGATGAGCGCCAGGATGGCGGAAATCGGAAATGCCCAGGCGACGGCCATCTCGATACGCTGCAACATGGGGAAGCGCACCTCCCGCATCTCCGGGGTTTTCTTGAGATGGTCTTCGACGAAGCGGGGGATGTCACGTGCATAGACGGGGCCCCAGATGATGTTCCACCCCGTCTTCTTCCGCACGACCCTCGACTCGATGCCCGTGGCGGCGAGCTGGGGCAATATCACGTTCCTGTGAGCCACGAGGTCGTCGATTCCGCTGGTTTTCAGGACCGAAATGACATCGTGATTCGTGAAGAGCCCTCCCGTGGCCGCGCACCACACGTTGACTCCCCGGCTGTTGGCGACGAGAAGATAAGCGTTCAGCCCCTTCAGTGCTCTTTTTACTCTTTCGACGGTGAGATGAAAATTGCAGGTCAGCAGGACCGGTGAATTGTTGTCCGGATTTCCGATCTTCACCAAGCCTGTCTTAGCGCGAAAGGGCAGCCCTCTCAGCAGCGTTTCGACAATCGTCACGACGATGTAGCCAAGCAGGTTCATTTCCTCTCGCCCCCCTTTTCCGCAACCAGCTCGATAAACGTCCCGAGCCCGTTCAGTCTGACCGACCGTATTGTCAAGCCCACTTTTTCTATTTTCGCCGGCAGATTCGGGACGGCGCGCGTGGTGGTCTGGGTGATGATGTACGTGATGATCACGAGAGGAACCCGTATCAGCCAACTGAGCGCCCTTTTCAGAATGCTGTCGGGCTTCACTTCATCCGCGACAAGCAGTATGCCTCCGGGCTTCAATATCCTGCTCACCTCTTTCAGCGTATAGGCCAACTCTTCCTCGGTCAATTCGGAAAAACAGAGGCCGCTCGTGACCGCGTGGTAGCTTTCCGAATCCTCATCTCCAAGCTCGGCGACGCCCATCTCGCAGAGCTCGACGTTTTCCGTGAGACCCTCTTCGCTCGCCCGCTTTCGCGCGATTTCCATCATCTGCGGGTTCACGTCGATTCCTTTCACTCTCGCATGTTTCCGAGCGGCTCTGAGCGTCAGCGCCCCGGTGCCGCAGCCGATGTCGAGCACCTTCTGGCCGTCCTTGACGTGGGACGCCAGGCGGTCATATGCCTCATCCACCATCCCGAGCGTCAGCATCCGGATACCCCTGTCATACCTGCTCGGGGCGGATTCCAATATCTTCATCAAGATGTACGTGCTCATCGGTTCACGCTCACGACAGGACTATATCGTACGACATATCCGTCATATGGTCAATCGCGGGAGAAAATGCGTCCCCCATCTGAAATTTACCATTTAACGATTTGGCGTCATAGTAATAGATGGCAATCGAGTGGCCGAGGCTTTTTCTTATTGAGAAAGGAGCGTCGAAAATGGGTGGGAAAAGAGGCGTGTGGCTGGTTGTGGTTCTGGCTGTGGCTTTGCTGGCGACCGCGGGATTCGTCTATGCCGCGGAACACCCGGCGGAGCATCCGAGCGGAACGATGCAAATGGAGCACCCGGCGAAACAAATGGGCGGGATGCAACAAGCCGAGCTGACGAAGCAGGACCTGGCGGACGCAATCCGGACCTACGTGGACAAAGACTCGGACCTCAAGGGAGGATATTTCCTGATTTACGACAGGCAGGAAGAGGAACCCCTCGTCCTCACCCTGAAAGACGTCCATGAAGACCGGCTCGCAACCATCGGCAACGGGACGTATTTCGCGTGTGCGGACTTCGTGACACCCGACGGCAAGCTCTACGACCTGGACATCTTCATGAAGGGGACCAATAAGGACAACATGGAAGTCACCGACATTACTATCCACAAAGCGGGTGGCAAGGAAAGGTACACCTGGTTCGAGGACAAGGGCGTATGGAAGATGAAGCCTCTCCCCGGGCCGGAAGGAACCATGCCCAAGCAAATGAAGGGAATGGAAGGGACAATGCACAAGGGCATGGAAGGATCCGGGAGCAAGTAAGACAATAGGAGCGAAGGTCCCTGTTCAAAGCATGCGGCGACGACTGTGAATGTGTCCCACGATTGCGATACAGTCTCTTGCAGGCAAGATGCCTGCGCTACGAAACGGTAGCTCCGAAGTAGCGCAGGCTTCTAGCCTGCAAATGGAATCGCTGCATGGTATAGCTTAACTGGAAAGCATAAGGACCGTCGTACAAATTACGGCAACTGTGGGACCAATTCTCTGTCCCTCGAGCGAAAAGGGAGTAATCATTGTGAGAGGAAGAGGAGATCGCTCGATGCCCGTGTGGCTCGTCGTCATAATACTCTTCGGGATAATGCCGGCCGTGCGGTGTTCCGAAGAATCCGCTCCCGACCCCCCGGAGCGGACGGTCGATGTGGTCTATCGATTCACGATCCACGACCTCCCGGCCGACGCGAGAGAGGTTGACGCGTGGGTTCCGGTGCCTCTGTCAGACGCGTGGCAGCGTGTGGAGGTCTTCGAGGTCGAGGGAAATTGGCCGTACAAGGTCCTCGACGGGTCCGAGTACGGGAATCGCTTCATCCACCTCGACCTCTCCGGCGCAAAGCCGCAGGGTGACGCGGATCTCTCCGTCTCTGTGAGCTTTCGGGTTAACCGGAAATCATGCCGGGTACTCGACGGCGCAGGAAAGGGCGACGCGGTCTCGCAGGCGGACCTCGAGCGCTTCCTTGCCCCCGACAGCCTGATTCCGATCGACGGGAAAATCGCCGACGAAGCCCGGCGCGTGGCGGGCGATGCCCAGGAGCCGCTCCGGCAGACGAGACTCCTGTACGACCACATAGTTGACAGCGTCGTCTATGACAAGAGCGGCGACGGCTGGGGCCGGGGAGACGCTCTCTACGTATGCGATACGCGTGCGGGCAACTGCACGGATTTTCATTCGCTCCTCATCGGCGAGGCGCGTGCCCTGGGCATCCCGGCGCGGTTCGTCATGGGACTGCCCCTGCCCCGCGGAGAGCAGGAGGGGGCGATAACGGGCTATCACTGCTGGGCCGAGCTCTACATCGAGGGCCGCGGCTGGGTTCCCGTGGACGCTTCCGAGGCGAGCAAGGACCGGAGGTATCGTGAAGTCTTCTTCGGCGGACTCGACGCAAACCGCGTTGCGTTCACCATCGGCAGAGACATTCGCATTCCGCAGGCTTGTGCGGGTCCTCTCAATTACGTCATCTACCCGCACGTAGAGGTGGACGGCCAACCATACGAGAACGTGGAGACCAGCCTGCGCTTCCGCGAGGTGGAGGGCCTTCATCCCGAAGGCTGACCGCGAAGGTCCTCCTGAACTGCCGGCAGACTTGTGCGCTCAGGCTCTCTTCCCGCTTATTTCCGCATACCTGACGAGCGCGTACATCGCCTTGGCGCAATCCATGGGGTCGTCGAAGAAGGGAATGTGCTTGCCCTTGAAAATTTCGTACGCGGGCCCCGCCAGTTCGTGCTCGCTCGCGCAGATGAGAGGCTTCCCATATTCTTCGGGTATCGCGGCCAGCGCCTCGGCCATCCGGAGGCGCCCAATCATCTTCTCCGGCTTCGTGTTGCGGTCGAATCCTCCAAGATGCGGGGTCATGATTATTCCGTCGATATAGTCCTGCCTGGTGACAATCTTGACTATGTCGAGGTAGGCCTCATTGCTCTTGCGGGCGATGCAATCGATCGGGTTCACGGGCGGCGGCGCAAACTCGCGCATCTGTGCTCGCAGCTCGGCCTGCGCCTCGGCGCTCATCTCGGGCAAATCCATGCCCATCCGCGAGCACGCCTCGGTGGCGGTCACGCAGAATCCGCCCGCGGAGGAGATGACGGCCACGCGGTTCTTCTTGGGTAGCGGCAGGTAGCACAGCGCCTCGGCCATGTCGAATATCTCCATGAAATCGTTCCATCGTATGATTCCCGCTTGGCGGCAGGCGGCGTCGAAGACATCGTCGTCGCCCACCATCGCCGCCGTGTGCGAGCGCGCCGCGCGCGCGGCCGCCTGGGTGGTACCGGCTTTATAAATGAGCAGAGGCTTCTTTCGGACGACCTCGCGCGCGACCTCCAGAAACCGGCGGCCGTCGCCCACGTCCTCGACGTATCCGATGACCACGCGCGAAGTCGGGTCGTCGCCGAGGTACTCGAGGCAATCGTTGAAGGTGACGCAGGCCTGGTTTCCGCAACTGATGAACTTGCTGATGCCGTAGCCGCGCTTCTGCGTCGCGTTGTACAGATACTCGCCCAGCGAACCGCTCTGAGAGACGAAGGAAATGGGGCCCTTGGGCGGCAGGTCCCAGAACAGCGTGTTCACGTCGCCCTCGGAACTCCAGATGCCCCAGCAGTTGGGCCCGATGAAATAGAAGCCCGCCTCTTTGGCCTCATTGGCGAGTCGCTTCTGCATTTCCGCTCCGTCGGCGCTCACTTCCGCGAAGCCGGCCGTGATGACGATGCCGCCCTTGACCTTCTTCTGAATGCACTCGCGCAGAACGGCGGGCACGGCGGAGGCGTTGACCACGATAACCGCGAGGTCGATGTCCGCCGGCGCCTCGGAAAGGCTCGGGTAGCAAGGAAGCCCCTGGACCTCCTTTTCGTTCGGGTTGATGGGGTAGAGCGCATTACGGTATCCGGCGGCGAGCATGTTCAGCATCGTGCCGTAGCCCCATCGCTCAGGGTTATTGCTCGCCCCCACTATCGCAACCGAACGCGGCCTGAATATCGCGTCCAGCGACTGTTTCATGCGGGTGTCCATTCACCAATTCTCCTCTTCATCCTCTCAACGACACTCTCTAACAAATTGCAATACGTTCTTCGTAGATTCTTCCGTTACATCATCGACAGCGCGTCCATATCGACGGTGAGGCGGGTGTGGGTGCCTCGAATCTTCTTGTGCGCGTCGATAATTTCGCGGCCGAACGATTTCAGCAGTCCCGTCCTGGGCGAGAGCATCAGGAACCGAAACCGGAAGCGGCCCTTGATTTTCCTGAGCGGCGCCGCCGAGGGACCCATAACCGTCAGGCCCCGCGTGTCGCCCTGTTTCTCGGCGGCCTTGGGTATCTGCACCAGCCGCCGGATGACCTGCTGCGCGTCTTTCTGCGACGTGGAGTCCACGAGCACGTTCATCAGGTGCCGGTACGGCGGAAACCCCGACTCCCGCCGGTGCTTCATCTCCTCGTGATAGAACGCGGCGTAGTCGTGTTTCGTCGCGTACTGGATGGCGTAGTGCGCGGGATTATAGGTCTGGATGATGACCTCGCCGCCCAGGTGACTGCGGCCCGAGCGGCCCGCCACCTGCATGAGCAACTGAAACGTGCGCTCGGCGGCACGGAAATCGGGCAGGTTGAGCGCCACGTCGGCGAGCACGACGCCCACCAGCGTCACCCGCGGGAAGTCCAGGCCCTTGGCGAGCATCTGCGTGCCGACGAGTATGTCGATATCGCCCTTCTCGAACGACTTGAGAATTTTCTCATGCGCCCATTTCGTGGACGTCGTGTCGGCGTCCATCCGTTGGATTCGCGCCTTCTGAAAGATGTTCTCAAGCTGCTCCTCCACGCGTTCGGTGCCCGTGCCGAACTTCGCGAGCTTCGTGTGTCCGCAGTAAGGACATCGCTCGGGTATCGGCTGCGTCGAGTTGCAGTAGTGGCACTTCATGCGGTGCTCCCTCGCATGATACGTGATGCCCACGCTGCAGTGCTGGCACCCCAGCGAGACGCCGCACTTGGGACACAGGAAGAACGGCGTGTATCCCCGGCGGTTCAGGAATATGATCACCTGCTCCCGGCGCGAAAGCTTCTCCTCGATTTTGAAGCAGAGCTCGTCGGAGAGAACCGTCTCGACCGTCTGCCCCCTCCTCGTCTCGCGCAGGTCGATGAGATGGACTTTCGGCATCGGCTGGCTCGCGACGCGGCTCGAAAGCCCCGTGCGCTTGTACTTGCCCAACTCGACGTTGTGATAGGCCTCCAGCGAGGGCGTGGCCGTGCCGAGCATCACGACGGCTCCCGCGTCGTGCGCCCGCACGACGGCGACGTCTCTCGCCTGATACCGCGGCGTCTCGGCCTGCTTGTACGACGCCTCGTGCTCTTCGTCCACGACGATGAGGCCGAGCTTGCGCACGGGCGCGAACACCGCCGAGCGCGCGCCGACGACGATGTTGTATAGCCCCGCGCGTATCTGACGCCACTCGTCGTATCGCTCGCCCGACGACAGCCGGCTGTGCATCACGGCCACCGAATCGCCGAACCGCGCCCGGAATCGCGCGACCGTCTGGGGCGTGAGCGAGATCTCGGGCACGAGCACGATCGCTCCCCTGCCCTGCCCGACGACGAGGTCGATCGCCTGCAGGTACACCTCCGTCTTTCCGCTGCCGGTGATGCCTTCGAGCAAGATTGTCTGAAACTCGCCCCGCTCGACGTATGTGCGCACAAGCTCGAGCGCCGCCTTCTGCTCGTCCGTCAGCTTGTGCCTCACGCTCGCCGCTTCCTCCGTGTAATGCTGCGTGTACGCGCGGAGCACTTCCTTCGTGAACAGCTCGACGAACCCCTTCTTGACCAACCTGTGAATCGTGTCGTAAGACGAGCCCGTGGCGCGCGTGAGCTCGGCGGCGAGCATCTCGCCCCGGTCGGAAAGCGTCTTGAGCACAGCCGCCTGCCTGGGCGACAGGCTGCCCAGCTCGCTGACGGCGGCATCCACGTCGACGCCGAGCACGACCCTGACCGCGCTTATCTGCCTCGCCTTCGTGCGCGCCCGAATGACAGCCTCGCGCGCGATGACGCCGCGCTTCTCCAGCGCGGCGAGCGAGCCATAGAGGCCGTCGGTTCCGGCCTTCTTCTGAAGCTGCGCGACGCTCAGCCGCTTCTTCTCCATCACGAGCTTCAGTATCTCATACTGCTTCGGCGCGCCGGCGCGGAGGTCGGACAGGATTTTGTTCAGCTTGTACGCGGGCTGGGAGATGAGCGATATCTGCGTCTTCGCGGCCAGCCTCACGCCGGGCGGCAATGCGCAGTCGAGCGCCTGTCCCCACGAGCACAGGTAGTAGTCGGCTATCCAGCGGGTGAGCCGGAGCAGGTGCTCATCGACGAGAGGCTCGGAATCGAGAACGTCGCATATCGGCTTGATGTCCTTGTCGGGCGCTTCCGAACCCACGACGACGACGTAGCCGGTGGCAAGATGCTTGCGCAGGTGCACGGCCACCCTTACTCCCGGCCTGATGTGTTCCCTCAGGTCTTCGGGAACGGAATAGGTGTAAGCCCGGTCGAGCGGCAGATTGAAGACGACCTGGGAATATAGCGGCTCGTGCATTACGTTTCCCGTTTCGGGGGCCATAAATCAAATGGGCCTGCGATTATCAGGCCCATGACCTCATTCCGAAATCGATGAGGAGAATCTTCTCGTTTGGCGGAATCCTCACATCGGTGTGATGTGCCGTTGCGACCTCTTCTTTGGAAAGGTCCGTCGAAAGGCCGGAACTATTCCTTCAACTCGACGTCCCAGTACGCGGCGTCCACGAACCTCTGCCAACTGGGCTTGCGCACCGAGGAGAAGCTTTCGCCCGAATAGGGTATCCAGCGCGGCTTGCGCGGCTTGCGAACCAGCGGCATGCCGGCCTCTTCGGGCAGCCGATTGCCCTTCTTGACGTTGCACGGAACGCACGCAAGCACCAGATTCTCCCACGTCGAACGCCCGCCAAGGCTGCGCGGCACGACGTGGTCGAGCGTGAACTCCCACTTCTTGAACTTTCGCCCGCAATACTGGCAGGTGTTTTTGTCTCTCTCGAAGATGTTGCGCCTCGAAAAGCGTATGTCGCGCCGGTACACGCCGTTAAAAGCCGTGAGCACAATCACTTCGGGTATCTTGATCTTGAAGTGAATCGTGTGAATGCAGTACTCGTCGGCGGTCTTGGAAAGCTCTTTCCAGTCGTCGAAATTGTAGGTCGAAAAGTCCTCGGGGGAGACTACCTTGGCATAGCCCTGGTAGAGCAACGTAATGGCGCGGCGGACGTTTGCGACATTAATCGCAATCCACGACCTATTGAGTATGAGTACACTTTCATTGAGCATTGCTAATCCCTCGCGCAGCAAAAATATTATAGACGGCAGTTTGACAAAAGTCAAGTCCGGAGGGAACCACCGGATACAGCCCGGTGGAAAGCCCTTCTCGCACACTGCTCTCGACACTGCCGGAGACCGCCACCGCCTCGCCGGGGCGATTGACTTTGCCGTGCATCTGTGTTAATATGTGTGGCTTAAAGGTGTTATCACCCCGACACCTCTTTTCATCAGCCTGTTACAAAGGGTTACAACCCGACGTGTTTGAAACCGTGATAAAGAGCTTTCGCGGCGGAATTCATCCGCCGGAAGAGAAGCACCACACGGAGAAGAAGCCGCTCGAAGTGATGCCTCTGCCCGAGCGCGTCGTCATCCCGCTCAGGCAGCACACGGGGGCGCCCACGCGCGCGTCGGTGCAGGTGGGCGACCACGTCAAGGCCGGCCAGCGCATCGCAAGCGGCCCGGGCTTCGTCACCACGACGATGCACGCGTCGATATCGGGCGAGGTCGTCTCCATCAAGCCGCGCAATCATCCGGTGTTCCGCAGTTGCGACGCGATAGAGATAAAGTCCGACGGCAAGGACGAATGGGTGTACGGAAAGAAGCGTCCGCGCGACCGGCTGGACGAGATTCCACGCGATGAGATAAAGACGACCGTGACCGAGAGCGGCATCGTCGGGCTGGGCGGAGCGGCGTTCCCGACCCACGTCAAACTCTCTCCGCCTCCCGAGAAAAAGATTGAGGTGTACATCCTGAACGGGGCCGAATGCGAGCCGTACCTGACGGCGGACGACAGGGTGATGCAGGAGCGCGCCCAGGATGTCTTTCTCGGGCTGCGTTTGATGATGAGGGCGATAGGCGTCGAGCGAGCCATCATCGGCGTCGAGGACAACACCCCCGACTCCATACGCGAGCTCAGCGCCATCGTGGCAAAGTATCCGAACATTGTCGTCAGGAAGCTGCGAACCAAGTACCCGCAGGGCTCGGAGAAACAGTTGATTCGCGTCCTGACCGGCCGCGAGATTCCCCGCGGCGGCCTGCCGATGGACGCGGGCGTGGCCATCAACAATGTCGGCACGGCGCTCGCCGTCGCGCAGGCCGTGTTCGACGGCAAACCGCTGGTGGAACGCGCGCTCACGGTGACGGGCTCGGCCATCGCGGAGCCGAAGAACGTGGTGGCGCGGATAGGAACGAGCTTCCAGAACGTGATAGATTACTGCGGCGGTTTTTCGGTCGCGCCGGCGAAGCTTCTCATGGGCGGCCCGATGATGGGCATCGCCCAATACACGACAGATGTGCCGGTGATAAAGGGAACCTCGGCCATACTCGCGTTGGCGGAAGAGAACGTCACCATAGTAGAATCCGAGACGTGCATCCGCTGCGGACGATGTGTCAATGCCTGTCCGATGTATCTGCTTCCCTCGACGCTGGGCATACTGTGCGAGCGTCACAAGTTCGAGGAGGCGCGCGCGCTGGGGCTGATGGATTGCATCGAGTGCGGATGCTGCACATTCGTGTGTCCCGCCGGCAGGCCGATGGTGCACATGTTCAAGTTCGGCAAGATGGAGTTGTTCAAGCAGGATCAGAAGAAGAAGGCCAAAAAAGAGGAGAAATGACCTCCGACCGTCAGCTCATCGTCACCACCTCACCCCACATCCGCTCCGAGATCACCATAAGACGGGTAATGGCCGACGTGCTCGTGGCGCTCGCTCCGGCCACGATTGTCGGCGTCTTTTTGTTCGGGTTCCGCTCCGGCGTCGTCCTGGCGGTGGCCGTCATATCGGCCGTAGCCACGGAGGCGCTCCTCGAAAAGATATTCAAGTGGGAGATGACGATAGGAGATTGCAGCGCCTGCGTGACCGGCCTTCTGCTGGGGCTCAACCTGCCTCCCGGCGTGCCGCTGTGGATCGCCGCCATCGGGAGCGCGTTTGCGATTGCGATAGCGAAGGTCGCATTCGGCGGGCTGGGCAAAAACATCTTCAACCCCGCGCTTGCGGGACGCGTGATGCTTCTGGCCGCGTGGCCGGTGGCGATGACGAAAGGATGGCTCAAGCCCGAGTGGTGGCAGCGGCCGGGATTCTCCTTCTGGACTTACCACGTCGCCGACCGCTTCGGCATCTCGCTCGACGCAATAACCTCGGCCACCCCGCTCGTGAAGGGGGGGGCGCACGCCGACCCGTTCACCATTCTTGACCTTTTTCTCGGCCGTGTCGGCGGCTGCATCGGCGAAACATCGGCGGTGGCGCTGCTCATCGGAGCCGCGTATCTCATCTACCGGCGGCACATCTACTGGCAGTTGCCCGTCAGTTTCGTCGCGACGGTCGGAATACTCGTGTGGATATTCGGCGGCACGGGCGGATACTTCACCGGAGATTTTCTCATGCACATGCTCGCCGGCGGCCTCATACTGGGCGCGTTTTTCATGGCGACCGACATGGTGACCTCGCCCATCACCATTCGAGGCCAGGTGATCATGGGAATCGGATGCGGCGTGCTGACCTTCCTGGTGCGCCTCAAGGGAGGCCCGCCCGAGGGCGTTTCGTATTCCATTCTGATAATGAACGCGCTCACGCCGCTCATCGACCGTTACACCGTGCCGCGGCGCTTCGGGGAGGGAGTCACGTGAGCGCTTACGTTCGACTGAGCCTCTTGCTCTTTCTGATATGCTCCGTCTCGGCGGGCGCGTTGGCGCTGGTGGATTCGGCCACTCGCGCGCGTATCAGGGCGAACGAAGAATACAAAGAACGCATCCTGAGAGGAAAGGCGCTCGCGGGCGAACAAGAGGGCGGCCAGGTCACGTTCGACCCCAAGCCCATCGAAATCGGGACGACCGAGTACTACGTCGGCCGGCTGGACAGCAAGTTCGTGGGGACCGCGTTCACGGCCGTCACCAACAAGGGCTACGGCGGCCCGATCGAAATAGTCATCGCGATGGACCCGACCGGCGAAAAGATAGCGGGAGTGAGAATCAAGAGCCACTCAGAGACGCCCGGCCTGGGCGCAAACGCCACACAGATACGATACGGGGATATCGAACCGTGGTTCCTCGCGCAATTCGAGGGGCTTCGGCCCGAACAGGTCAGGCTGAAAAAGGACGACCCGAACGGCGCGATCGACGCCATCACCGCGGCGACCATAACCTCCCGCGCGGTGACCAACTGCGTGCGCGAGGAGGCGGAAAGCTTCGAAAAGGTGCGGAGCGAACTGAGCGAGAAGGAGCGACATGAGCACGCGAAGTGAGTTTCTGAAAGGTTTCTGGGATGAAAACCCGACGTTTCGGCTGATGCTCGGCCTGTGCCCCACGCTGGCGGTCACCACTTCCATGGTGAACGGACTGGGGATGGGGCTTGCAACGCTCTCCGTGCTGCTGGGCTCAAACATCGTCGTATCGGTCATACGCGATTGGATTCCGTCACAGATACGCATTCCCTCGTTCATCGTGGTAATCGCCTCGTTCGTGACGATAATCGACCTCTCGATGCACGCGTTTGCCCCCGGCTTGCACGAAGCGTTGGGGATATTCGTTCCGCTGATAGTGGTCAATTGCATCATCCTCGGCAGGGCGGAGGCGTTCGCGTCGAAAAACGGCGTGTTGTCCTCCGCGGTGGACGCGCTCGGGATGGGAATGGGGTTCACCCTGAACCTGATGGTGCTGGGCGGAATAAGGGAACTGGCCGGGTCGGGCCAGCTTCTCGGCCGACCGGTTTTGCCCGCGGGCTTCCAGCCGTCGCTGGTCATGATATTGCCGCCGGGCGCGTTTTTGACGCTTGGCCTCCTGCTGGCGTGGATGAACCTCATCAGCCGGCGGATCGAGGTAAAACGGGCGGCCGGGCGCAAGGAGCTGCCGTAATGCATTCCACCGATTTCTCCACCCTGATAACGATTGCGATAGGGGCAATCTTCATAAACAACTTCGTGCTGAGCCGGTTTCTGGGCATCTGCCCGTTCGTGGGCGTTTCACGAAGCGTCGAATCGTCGGTCGGCATGGGGATGGCCGTCATCTTCGTCATGACCCTCGCCGGATTCGCGACGTATTACGTGAACAAGGTGCTCGTGGTGGCGGGCGTGGGATTCCTTCAGACGGTGAGCTTCATCCTTGTCATCGCCGCGCTCGTGCAGTTTGTGGAGATGTTTTTGCAGAAATTCAATCCCGTCCTTTACTCGGCCCTGGGAATATACCTTCCGCTCATCACGACAAACTGCGCGGTGCTGGGCGTGGCATTGCTAAACATCAAGGACGGGTATAATATTATAGAGGTGATTGTGTTTTCCTTCTGCGCCGCGGTCGGTTTCGCGCTGGCCCTCATCATCATGGCGGGCATCCGCGAGCGGCTGGACATCACCGATGTGCCCAAGTCGATGGAAGGCGCTCCGATAGCGTTCATCGTTGCAGGACTCCTCTCGCTTGCGTTCATGGGTTTCTCGGGGATGAAGTTCTAAGGGGTCGAGGAAAGTTTTTTCTTTTGCGGACGGCGTGTCGGGCGGTGTCGAAGCGATGAGATATGGGGCGACCGGGCCGACGCAGTGAGTGTTACTTTTATGAACAACGAAGGAACGTGACGAGAACATGCAGACAGTGCTTTTTGCAATAGCGGTAGTGGGAGGCCTCGGGCTTGTGGCCGGGGCTGTCCTTGCATTCGCATCGAGAAAGTTTGCCGTCAAGGTGGACCCCCGGGTGGAACAGTTGGAGGCTGCGCTTCCGGGAGTCAACTGCGGCGCCTGCGGACATCCAAGCTGCTCGGCCGCCGCCAAGGCGATCGCCGAAGGCAGGGCGCCGATTAACGCATGCGTGGCGGGCGGCGAGGCCACGATGCGTTTGGTCGCCAGCGTGATGGGCGTTGAGGCGGGCGCGGCGGTGCAGAGGATCGCCAAGATTCAGTGTCGCGGCGACATCGGCATCGCAAAGCTTCAGTACGAATACCACGGCATCGACGACTGCCGGGCCGCGTACATACTTTTCAATGGTGCAAAGGCTTGCGCCTACGGCTGCCTCGCGCTCGGCTCGTGCGCGAAGGCGTGCCCGTTCGACGCAATAGAGTACGACTTCCACCGCGTGCCGCACGTGCGCTACGACAAGTGCACCGGCTGCGGCGTGTGCGTCGATGTGTGTCCGCGGAATCTCATCGACCTGTATGACGCCACGGACGAGGTTTTCGTGATGTGTAAATCGCATGACAAGGGCGCGCAGGTGAGAAAGGTGTGCGAGGTGGGCTGCGTCGCCTGCGGAGTGTGCGAACGCTCGTGTCCGTTCGAGGCGATAACCGTGCAGGACGGGCTTGCCGTTGTGGACCGCGAGAAGTGTACAAAGTGCGGCATCTGCGCGGTGGAGTGCCCATATAGCTGCATCTGGCGAAAACCCCATACGGACCGCGCCTTCATCACCGACAAGTGCAATGGCTGCACCATCTGCGAGAAGGTGTGCCCAGTAAACGCGATAACCGGCCAAGCCAAGCAGTTGCACACAGTCGACCCCGAGCGGTGCATTGCGTGCGGTATCTGCGTCGGCAAGTGTCCGGTCAAGGCAATCGAGATGCGCGAGCGTGAAGCCGCGCTTGCGAAGGCGGCGTGAAGCCCATAATTAACCGAAAGCTTCGGACGAAATGGCTGAGCACAGAGTTGGCCCATACCGGATCGTGCGTCCCGTCGGCAAAGGCGGAATGGGCCGAGTGTACCTAGCCATCGACGAACAGAAGGACCGCAGGGTCGCGATAAAAGTCCTGCCCGAACACTTCCTCGAGGACAAGAAGAAGTCCGAGTACCTGAACCGTGAACTCCAGATAGCCCGCGAGCTCGACCACCCCAACGTCGTCGATATCTTCGACATCTTGGAGATGCGCCGCAAGACCGACGGCAAGCTGCAGGGCTTCATGCTGATGGAGTTCATCGACGGCGACAACCTCCGACAGCACATCGCAGACCAGGACCTCGCCGTAGGCCAGGCCGTGGAACTCTGCGAACAAATCTGCGCCGGGCTGAACTACATCCATCGCCACCGACTGAAAGACGGCCGCTATCACTCGATCATCCATCGCGACATAAAGCCCGAGAACATCCTCATCAGGAGGGATGGGAGGGTGAAAATCGTCGATTTCGGGCTGTCCACCGAGGAAAAGCCGTTTCGGCTCCTGCGTTCGAAGTCGAGGGCCGGCACTCCCCAGTACATGTCGCCCGAACAGATAAAAGGCGGGAGGGTGGACGAACGCTCGGACATCTATTCGCTCGGCGTTTGCATGTATGAGCTGTTCACGGGCAAGCTTCCGTATCAGGGCAAGAACAGAAAAGAAACGATGAAGATGCACGTGAGCCGCAAGGTTAAGCCCGACCCGCCTTCCAGCGTGAATCGTAAGATACCGCCTTCGCTCAACCGCATCATATTGACGGCGCTCGAAAAAGACCCCGAAAAGCGTTTTCAATCGGTCGCCGAACTGCAGCTTGCGCTCAAGCACGTCTCGGTCCTGCGCATTTAGGGTGCGCGCCGGGCCCGACTCGGCCTTTTTCTGTTGAAAAACCGCGTCGCATCCTGTAAACTAGGTACCGATGAATAGTGTCTCCCCGGTGTGCCGACCGCGATATCATGTGGTGTGTTGTGGCGTGCCGGGGTTGCTGACAAAGTGCAAAATGCCGTTGAATAGGAGTTTTACCTCATGAACAGCAAGAGCGCCGTCGTTGTCGGATTACTCGTCACCCTGGTGCTGGCTGCAGCAGTGGGCGGGCTGTACGTGTATGGCCAGAAGAAGATGATTCGCGATTCTGTCAACCAATTTGCGGCCGCAAAAACGCTCTACGAGGCGTCGCAATGGCCCGAGGCCGAGCGCTTATTCGGCGAGATCGTCCGCAAATATCCCCGCTCCGACGTCGCCCCCGAAAGCCTGTATTACGTGGCAATGATAATGCAGGCCGGCGGCAGGTACGAGGAGGCTCTCGGAAGATGGCAGGCGCTCGCCAAAGCGGAGAATAATCCGCGGGCGGTCGAGATCGGTTACTACACCGCCTACTGCCTCGAAAAGCTGGGCAGGACGCCCGAGGCGGTCTCCGAATACACCCGCATCGCCGGCACGTATCAGGCGGGCGATTTCGCAAGCATGGCCAAGTCGGGCCTCGGCCGTATCGCAGAGGCCGAGGGCAAGACCGAAGAGGCGCGCACGCGGTATGAAGAGGCGATGGCTCTGGCCGGCTCGGCCGAGGCGCGCGGCCTCGCCGAGAGGCTGCTGGGCAACTTGAACCTGCGCATGTTCTTGAAGCCGGTTGAGGACGAACAGAAGACGCCATATCTCGTCAAGCCGGGAGACTCGATGGTCGCCATCGCGCTGGCGCACAACACGACGGTTGACCTGCTCTGCAAGATAAACGGCATCCGCGACCCGGTGCAGATTCGCCCGAACAAGAGAATCCTGATCCCGAACCCCGACTTTTCTATTCTCATCGACAAATCGGATTTCAAGCTCACGCTGCGCAACCACGATAAATTCTTCAAGTCCTACAAGGTCGGCCTCGGCAAGCACGGCTGCACACCGGTGGGCGAATTTGTCATCGGCGACAAGATAAAGAATCCCACCTGGTGGTCCGACCAGGGGCCGATTCCTCCCGGCGATCCACGCAATGAGCTGGGCACGCGGTGGATGGCGCTGAAGCCCGTCACGGCGGGCATCGGGTCCGACTATGGCATCCACGGAACGATCGACCCCACGACCATCGGCTGGGAGTCGAGCAACGGCTGCCCGCGCATGTATCCCGACATGGCCGAGGAGCTCTACATGCTGGTCACCATCGGAACCCCCGTGGAGGTCGTTGAATGAATTCACACGGCGACGAGATCAGGCGGCCGGTTCCGTATCCGATCTCGTTGAATCTGGACAAGGTTCCCTGTCTCGTTGTCGGAGGCGGCACGGTCGCGCTCCGCAAGGTCGAGGCGTTGATCGCCTCGGGCGCGAGGGTGACGGTCGTGAGTCCGCAGGTGCTGCCCGAAATCGAGGCGCTCGAGGAGGTCGAGCTGATCAAGAGCGAGTTTCGTCCCAGGGACCTCGAAGGGAAGTTCCTTGTCGTCAGCGCCACCGACGACAGGTCGGTCAACGAGGCGGTCGCCAAGGCCGCCGGGCGCCGCTCGATGCTCGTCAACGTCGTGGACATCCCCGAGCTGTGCAACTTCTACGTCAACTCTCAGGTCCGTCGGGGAGACCTGGCGATCAGCATATCCACGGGAGGAGCAAGCCCGGCGCTCTCGAAGAGGATTCGCAAAGAGCTGGAACGGCAATACGGGGAGGAATACGCGGGCTTTCTGCTCCTGATGCGCGAGTATCGCCCGATGATAATCAGCGAGGTGGCCGACCCGGAGCGTAGGCGAAAAATCTTCGAGCGTCTCGCCAATGCCCGCATCGAGAAGATATATCGCGAACAGGGAGAGGCCGCGGCCAGGAAGGCGATAGAGGACGCGATAAACGAAGGCGCCTACGCGGCAGAGGAGGCGGGGCCGGAATCATGACCGCTTACACCCTCCAGATGGCAAGCTTCTACGTGGCCATGGCGGCCATCTTCGGCAGCGCGCTGTTGGCCGTGGGGTATCTGTTTGCACCCTCCAGATTTCATCCCCGGCACGCCAATGCCGCCGCCATTGCCGGTTTCTTCCTCTTGACCGTTTTCTTTCTGCTCAGGTGGCGGTCGGTCGGTTTCCTGCCCGTCTCCAACATGTTCGAGTCGCTGACGTTCTTCATCTGGACCGTCGCGCTCATTTATCTGATAGTGGAGTATTTCCTCCCACTTCCGACGCTCTCGTCGTTCATCCTGCCGTTCATAAGCGCGTTCGCGCTGGTGGCCGTGTTCATCGCGCATGCGCCGGGAACCATCGACCCGAAGCTTAAGAGCGACTGGTTTTATCTGCATGTCTTCTTCGCATTCGCGGGCTATGCGACGTTCGCTGTCGCCTTTGCCACGGCGGTCATGTATCTGCTGCAGCGAAGGCAACTGAAATCGAAGAAGTCGTTCGACTCGGTGTTTCACAGGCTTCCTTCGCTGGAGGTGCTTGACAACCTGAACCAGCGGCTTATCAACATGGGCTTCCCGCTGTTCACGTTTGCGATCTTTGTCGGCGTAATCTGGGCGCATCGCTCGGAGATTCTCGGTCCCAACTGGCCCAACGACCCGAAGATCGTTTTCACGGGAATCACCTGGCTGCTCTATGCGGCGCTGTTTCACATCCGGCTGTTCGGTGTCGCCCGTGGCAAGAGGGTTGCTCATCTCACCATTATCGCTTTCGTCTTCGTCGTCTTCACATTCCTGGGCACGAGGTATCTGGCCAGCGGCCCGCACGAGTTCCTGAAGTGAGGGGGGTGCTGAGCGCGGATTCGTCATGGGTATTCTCGTCGTTGGTTTGAATCATAAGACCGCTCCGGTCGAGATAAGGGAAAAGCTGGCGTTCAACGACCAGACCGTCCCTCGCGCGCTCATCGAGCTACGGGACCGAATGGCCGGTGTCGAGACGGTCATCCTCTCCACGTGCAACCGCGTGGAGATTTACGCGGCCGCGCCCGACATCGAGGAGCGGTTCGACGACATAGCCCGCTTCCTGGCCGATTTCCACAGTCTCAACCCCGACGACTTCCTGCCGCACCTCTACCGTCATCTCGACCGCGACGCCGCCCGACACCTCTTCTCCGTCTCATGCAGCCTCGACTCGATGGTGGTCGGCGAGGCCGAGGTGCTCGGACAGGTGAAGCGGGCCTACATGTTCGCGCTGGAGGAAGGCGTGACGGGGAAGGTGCTGAACAACCTGTTTCAGCGCGCCTTCGGCGTCGCCAAGAACGTGCGAACGTCCAGTTCAATCGGCGAGAGAAAGGTATCCGTCGCCTCCGTCGCAGTCGAGTTCGCCCAGAAGATTTTCAGCGATTTCTCCGACAAGACGGTGATGATAATAGGCGCGGGAGAGATGGGCGAGCTCACGCTAAAGCATATGGTCGAAAAAGGTATCAGCGCGCTGATAGTCGCCAACCGCACCTACCAGAAGGCGGTGGAGCTGGCCGACCGATACGACGGCATGGCGATCAAATACGAGTCGTTCGCCGATAACCTGCACCGCGCCGACGTGGTCATATGCACCTCCGGCGCGCCTCACTACATTCTCTATCCGAAACAGTTCCCGCCCCTCCTGCGCGCACGGCGCAACAGACCGATGCTGCTCATCGACATCGCGGTTCCGCGCGACATACACCCGGACGTCGAGAACATCGATAACGTGTACCTTTACAACATCGACGACCTGCAGAGGGTCGTCAACGAGAACATCGCGTTCAGGGAAAAAGAGCTCGAGCAATGCTCTTCCCTCATCGAGGTCGAGACCGATAACTTTATGGGATGGCTGGGCATACTCGACGTCGATTCGATGATAGTGCAGTTCCGCGAGGCGCTCCACGACGTTCGCCGCGACGAGCTGGCTCGCTCGTTGAATAAGCTGCCCGAACTGCGCGAGACCGAGAAGCAGGAGATAGAATACCTGACCGAGCGCATCGTCAACAAGATACTGAATCAGCCGACGCAGTTCCTGAAGAAGGAGGCGTCCCGGGGCGCGGGATACAGGTACATCGAAGCGCTGAAAGACCTCTTCGGGCTGAAGTGAAGGAGCATCCATGGGAAAGGTTGAGGAAAAGACGCTCGTCATAATCGGCTCGCGCGGAAGCAAGCTGGCGATGACCCAGACCGAGTGGGTGCGGGACCGCATAAAATTTTTCAGGCCCGACCTCGACTTTCACATAAAGAAGATTTCCACCAGCGGCGACAAGATCACCGACGTGCCGCTCGCCAGGGTCGGCGGAAAGGGGCTGTTCACCAAGGAAATCGAGAACGAGCTTCTCTCCGGCGACATCGACCTCGCCGTTCACAGCATGAAGGACCTGCCGACCGAATTGCCCGCCGGCCTCACGATGGGCGCCGTGCCGCTGCGCGAGGACGCGCGCGACGCACTCGTCTCCAGAGGCGACACAAAGCTCCATGAGTTGCGCGACGATGCGGTCGTCGGCACATGCAGCCTCAGACGCAGGGCGCAGCTCCTCGCCATCCGGCCCGAATTGCAGGTGGCCGACCTGCGGGGAAACCTCGACACCCGCCTGAGAAAGGTGGCGGAAGGCCAGTACGACGCGATAGTGCTCGCATGCGCGGGCATCAGGCGGCTCGGCAGGCGAGAAGTCATCTCTGAAATCCTCGACCTCGACGTGATCATTCCCGCCGTCGGACAGGGCGCGCTGTGCATCGAGATACGCGAGGGCAACCGCTTCGTCGAGGAGTTGCTCGCGCCGCTCAATCACGCCGAAACCGAAAGCGCCGTCAGGGCCGAACGCGCGCTGATGGCCGAGCTCGAGGGAGGATGCCAGGTTCCCGTCGGCGGCCACGCACGGATGGAGGAGGGCCTGCTCGTGCTTCGGGGTGTCGTCGCTTCCCTGGAGGGCGACAGGATTGTCCACGCGCAGGATGCGGGCAGCCCCGAAGACGCCGAGGAGCTTGGCAGACGCGTCGCCGCCCGCCTGATGATGATGGGCGCGAAGGAGATACTGGACGAGATAAGAGGGTACGAGGAATGTCCACCCACGGGAAATTAGTGTCCCTCATAGGGGCCGGGCCGGGCGACCCGAAGCTCATAAGCGTGAAGGGACTCGAATGCCTGAAGAGGGCCGACGTCGTCGTGTACGACTACCTCTCCAACCCCCGCCTCCTTTCCCATTGCAGGCCCGATGCGGAAAAAATATACGTCGGCAAGAAGGGCAGCCGGCACACGCTCGAACAGGACGACATCAACAAGCTGCTCGTCGAAAAGGCGTCGGCCGGAAAGACAGTCGCGCGGCTGAAAGGCGGCGACCCGTTCGTGTTCGGCAGGGGCGGCGAAGAAGCGCTCGCGCTCGTCGAGGCGAGCATCCCCTTCGAGGTCGTCCCCGGCATCACCGCCGCCGTCGCCGCGCCGGCGTATGCGGGAATCCCCGTCACCCACCGCGACCTCACCTCGACGTTCGCGCTCATCACCGGCCACGAGGACCCCGCGAAGGAAGAGAGCGCCATCGACTGGGCCAAGCTGGCCACCGGCGTCGGCACGCTCGCGTTCTACATGGGCGTGAAAAACCTGCCGCGCATCGTGGAGCGGCTCATCAAGCACGGACGCAGTCCCGACACGCCCACGGCCGTCATTCGATGGGGCACCAAACCCGAACAGCAGACCGTCGTGGGCACGCTCGCAGACATCGTGCGGAGGGTGAAAGAGGCCCGCCTGCAGGCGCCGGCCATCACGATAGTCGGCGAGGTCGTCAGCCTGCGCGAGCAGCTCAACTGGTTCGAGTCGCGCCCGCTGTTCGGCAGAAAAATCGTCGTCACACGCTCGCGCGCGCAGTCGAGCGAGTTCGTCGAACAGCTCGAGGCGCTGGGCGCCGAGGCCGTCGAGATGCCGACGATAAGAATCGCGGACCCGGAAAACTTCGGCCCGCTCGACGACGCAATCGACACCATCGAGACGTTCGATTGGATAGTGCTGACGAGCGTGAATGCGGTCGGCCGGTTCATCGACCGGCTCCTCCAGCGCGGCCGCGACATCCGCGACCTCAAAGGAATCAACATATGCGCCATCGGCTCGGCCACCGCCGACGAGGTGCGGAAGTATCATCTGCGCGTTGACCTCGTTCCGCCGAAGTACGTGGCCGAATCGATTGTCGAGTCGCTCGAAAAAACGGGCGCGATCAAGGGGAAGCAATTTCTCCTGCCTCGCGCCGACATCGCGCGCAGCCTGCTTCCCGACGAGCTCAAGCGGCTGGGCGGCGAGGCCGTCGAGGTGGATGTGTACCGGACCGTCCTCGAAGAGGAGGCCGACCAAGATGTCATCGAACGAATGCTCGACGGCGGCATCGACCTCGTCACGTTCACCAGCTCCTCGACCGTCCGCAACTTCGCGCAGATACTCGGCAAAGACCGGCTCGAAAAGGCCAAGTCGAAGACCCGCTTCGCGAGCATCGGCCCCATCACCACGCAGACCGCCGATGAGCTCGGCATCCCCATCCACATCGAGGCCGCTCAGCACGACATTCCCGGCCTCATCGACGCCATCCGAAAACTCTTCACCGCATAAACCCGCCGCGCATTTGCACGCATTCTATGACCACGAATTACACGAATGACACGAACCGGCGAGTCGCCGGACACATTTCGAATGGCCCGTGTGAGAACTTGATCTGTTCCCCGCGCCTCCCTGTGCTCCCCGTGGTGAAGAAGAAAGTCTCAGGTTTTCGGTTTGAACCCTGAACCCCAAACTCTGAACCCTGAACCTTTTCGCTCTTCGCCCTTCGTGATCCTTCGCGTTCTTCGTGGATAGATCTTTCCAATCCGCAATCCGCAATCCCAAATCCGAAATCGAAAAGCCTGGCGCTCCGGCGCCGGAGGTGTGTACTGGCAGAGCGCGTCCTTCGGAG
>CAZSKP010000003.1:0-198621 GCA_964607485.1 uncultured bacterium
CTTTCGTCTCTTTTCGTCGCGGTGACGCTCGTTCCCATGATGGCGTCGAAACTGCTCGCGACAGAACAGGGCGGCCAGGAAGAAGGCAGGTTCTTCTCTCGCATCAAGAAAAGATACAGGCGGGTGATCGCGTGGGTACTCGACCATAAGTGGACGACCGTGGGCGTGGCAAATCTGCTCTGGATATCGAGCATAGGCATACTGATAATAATGGGCAAGGAGTTCATGCCCACGGCCAACGATGAGACGTTCATGATAGAGATAGAACTCCCGCGCGGAACGCGGCTGGAGGAGACAGACAAGATTGCGAAGCGCGTCGAGAAACTGATCCTGCAAATGCCCGAGGTGGACTCGGAGCACTCGGTGGTCGGCCACTCTTCGGGCGGCGACACCATGGACAGCAAGCTGGCGTTTTTCATCGTTAATCTGGTCGATCAGTCCAAACGAGTCAGAACCGTCGAACAGGTGAACGACGACATCCGCAAGCGTGTGCTTAAGGTTCCCGGCATAGTGAAGTACAACTTCGTCAATCTCCAGAGCCGCTCGTTGGGCACGAGCGGCGGCAAACCGATCGAGGTGAAAATCTTCGGCAACGACCTGGGCGTTTTGAGCAACCTCTCCGAGGAAGCCGCCCGACGCATGAACCAGATAGACGGATTGGTGGACGTCGAGCAGACGTTCACGTTCGGAAGCCCCGAACTCCAGATTCACTTCGACCGTGAAAGAATGGCCCAGCTCGGACTCGACGTCTCCCGCGTTGCACGTGTGATGGAGACGGCGGTGAAGGGAACCGTCGCAAGCAGATACAGAGAGAGGGGCGAGGAAATCGACATACGAGTGCGGCTGGGCGAAAAAGACAGGGACAGCGTGCTCGACCTGAATAGCGCGACGCTGACCACTCCCGCGGGCGGCCAGGTTCGGCTGGCCGACGTTGCGAGCGTGGACGTGGGCTCGGGCCCGGTGAAGATTTTCCGCGACGACCAGAAGCGCACGGTCAGCATATTGGCCAACACGCTCGGGCGCGACCTCGACAGCATTGTCAGGGATATCAAGAAGAGCCTGTCCACGCTCAGCCTGCCGATGGGCTACTACATCGAATACGGCGGCTCTTACGAGGACATGAGGGACTCGCAGAAGCAGCTCATGCTGGCCTTCCTGCTGGCGGTCGTTCTCGTGTACATGATAATCGCGGCGGAGTTCGAGTCGCTTATCCATCCGTTCACTATCATGTTCTCCGTTCCGTTCGCCTTCACGGGCTCGATATGGGCGCTGTATCTGACCGGGATGACGCTGTCGGTCAACTCCATCATCGGCGTCATCATGCTGGCGGGCATCATCGTCAACAACGGGATAGTTCTCATCGATTATGTGAATCAACTGCGGGCGGAGGGGATGGAGATCAAAGAAGCGCTCATCGAGGCCGGCTCTACGCGGCTCAGGCCGATTCTCATGACGACGCTGACGACGATTCTGGCGCTCATCCCGATGGCGGTGATGGGCGGCTCAGGGTCCGAGATGCGCAGGCCGCTTGCGGTCTCCCTCATCGGGGGGCTTGCCGTCGGGTCGGCCCTCACCCTGCTCGTCATCCCGACCGCCTACTACCTATTCGACGCAGTCGCTCACCGCATCTACCTCATTTTCATGCGCGTGCTGCATCCAAAGGAGCTTTCAACGGGCGGAGCAGCCACGAAAGCCGACCTCACGAAGAAGTGAACGCATTCCCACCATGGACCCCGCGAGTTGTAATCAAGCACACTGTTCCGTTAGAATGTTTCCCGCCGGGAACGAGAAGAAGCTGCGGGAGAACGTCAATTGACCGAAGCTTTTGACAGCAGGGAATTCCTCGAGAGTTGGAAACAGCGCAAGGGAAAAGAGGAATGGCTGTTTGCAGTGGCGGTCGTCAAGGCAGGGCTCGAACGCGAGGACAACCTGGACGAGGATGCCGAAGAGCAGATAGCGACCGCCCTTGAGGAGTTCGGCATTTCTTCAGACGAGCTTCAGGAATACCTGGATAAAAACCGCGAAAAACTCCTGCAGTTTCTCGATTCCTACCCCGCGTAGCCCTCAGGCCTTCTTCGCCCTGAGGCCGTCGAGCAGAAGCGAAACGGCAACCTCGATGAGCCGGGGCAGCTTCTGGCGCGTTATCTCCTCGGTGCGCTTCTCGTGCAGCACCATCAGCCCGTTCATCGTCCCCCACAGCACACGACTCGCCTCGTAAGGGTTGACCACGCGGTAGTCGCCCTCGGCAATTCCCTTCTTGATCGCCGACTCAACAAGAGCAAGACATTCGAGCGACTTTCGGTCCAGCTTTTCCTTCAGTTCGCCCTCGAGCTCGATTGTCTTATCGGGCCTCCTGAGGAAGAACATGATGTCGAAGTACTGACCGTAATCGAGGTAGAAGCGGTAGTAAGCTTTGGCGTAGCAGTCGAGTAATTCCCTCGCCGTCGCATTGGGTCGTTCGGACCCTTTCATGAGAGCGTACAGGATCTCGAGTCCTTCTTCGAGGATCGAGACGTATATTTCCTCTTTGTTCTTGAAGTAGAGATAAAGCGTGCCGGTGCTGAGTTCGACGGTATCGGCTATCTGCGAGATCGTCGTGGCCTCGAAACCATCCCTGAAGAAACACTCGCGGGCGGCGTCGAGTATTGCCTGTCGGCGCGCCTTCTTTTCTCGTTCCTTTCTTTCTGCTACTCCCATGACTTCTCCTCCGGGACCGTCTCCCGCGGCTTTCAGCTTATGAATTATATTCAAATAATTACGATAGTCCCTCCAGCCGAATTATACCACTATCGTTTCGGCTGGTCAACTATTGGCGGTTGTTATTTACACGTTGTGGGTCATTGCGAAGGAGGGTCAACGGCCCGAGCGAAGCAACCTCGGAGACGTTTTTCCTATATTGTCAGGATTGCTTCGTCGCTTTGGCCTGCGGCCCATCGCTCCTCGCAATGACAAGGCGAAGGAACGATCTCGTATCAGAAACCATTTGGACAACAGGCCGTTGGAACAACAAGCGCCGCGCGAGGGAGGATGACCACCGGCTCGGCTCATTGCCGGCAGGCTCCTCAACCGAGGCTCAAAGATCCCAAAACGGAGGGCTAAATTGCCGCAATCGCGCGTCAAAGGCTTCTCAGCTTCTCGGCCGCCTTCTCGACCGCAGAGGCGGTATCGGGGTCGTTCTCCCACTGGCTAAACATCTCGGGCGTTATCGTGAGCTCGTGGGCGGCGTCTCCGAGCATCATGTACAGGCCGCCGATTGTGCATTCCTTGTGGCGGCCGCATCTGAAACACGGAGGAATGCGCGATTGGAAGCGAACCACGTCGATGACGTTGACCTCGAAGTGGTCGAGCATCCGACGAAGCTGTTCCGTGGCGGAATCGAGCATCATGGCCCCCGTGACGACGAGGACGAACGGCTTGCCCGCTATCGGAATGTTCACATGGCGATACCCGAAAAAGCGCTCGACGAAACTCAGCGCCATTGCGTTTATCGAATCGAAGTACACGGGAGCGCCGAGCACGACGGCGTCGGCTTGCTTGATTTTCTCGTAATAGGGCAGCAGGTCGTCCTCATGCTTGCAGACCTGCGGCCGCGCGCACAGGTGCACGCAGCCCCGGCAGGCCGAGTAGCTGAGTTCCGAGAGTTTGACGAACTCGGCCTCCCGGCCGCTCTTATCCAGAATTGTTCTGACCATACGGTCGATGTTTCCCTCGCGGCCCGTTCCGCCCGCGCTGAATCCTAATACCTTCATTTTTCGCTCCTTGTAACCCATGAAGACGCCAACTTTCAGTCCCGCGGAATCACGCTACCATGCGGGCGCGCAGGCTGTCAAGGCCTGCGCGGCGCCCGCCTACATTTGCAAACGGACGGCGAATGGAGTAGAATAAATAGCATCGTGTCTCCAGAGACGCGGTGCTCTTTGTTTCCGGATGGCGGTTCTGAACCGCCTCAAGGGAATTATCTCGTGACAGGAAAAGCAGTGAGATACTTCATGAATGACATAACCAGCGGATTCCATCGGGCGGTCTTCCGTCCATGGAATATGCCGCAGGTTTTCAGACCTGCCGACATCATACCGGAACTCCGGTCTCTCCTTCTCGGTCTGCTGTTGCTGCGCGGGCTGTGCCCGCGAACCGACGAACCGACATATCCATTATCCGACCATCAAACGCAAATCCGAAGACGACGCATGCCCCGGCACGACCGTGTCGGAGCATGATTAGAGAGAGGTATTGAGAAATGACAGAACAAGTGTACATATTCGACACCACTCTCAGAGACGGCGAGCAATCGCCGGGCGCGAGCATGACGCTGGATGAGAAGATACGAATGGCGATCCAGCTCGAGAAACTGGGAGTGGACGTGATAGAGGCCGGATTCCCCATTGCCTCGCGCGGTGAATTCGATTCGGTCCAGAAAATCGCGAGCGCGGTCAAGAACGTCACCGTTGCGGGGCTCGCGCGCGCGAACAAGGCCGACATCGACGCCGCCTGGAACGCCATAAAGGTTACGACACACCCGAGAATCCACCTGTTCATCGCAACGTCGGACATTCACCTGAAACACAAGCTGAAGCGAACGCGCGAGCAGGTGCTCGAAGACGCCGTGGGCGCCGTCAAGCACGCGCGCCAGTACACCGACAACGTCGAGTTTTCGGCCGAGGACGCTACTCGCAGCGACATCGACTTCCTCTGCGAGATTGTGCGCGCGGTCATCGATGCAGGCGCGTCGGTGGTCAACCTGCCCGATACGGTCGGCTACTCCACTCCCGCCGAGATCGGAGCGCTGTTCAGAAAGATCCGGGAGGACGTCCCCAATGTCGAGAAGGTAGTGCTGAGCACCCATTGCCACAACGACCTCGGCATGGCCGTCGCAAACAGCCTCGCCGCGGTCCGGTTCGGCGCACGGCAGGTCGAGTGCACGATAAACGGCATCGGAGAGCGGGCGGGCAACGCGGCCCTCGAAGAGATCGTGATGGCCATACGCACGCGCGAAGACAAGCTCCCGTTCTACACCGGCATCCAGGGCCAGGAGATATACAGGACCTCGAAGCTGCTCAGCACACTCACCGGCCTCAGCATACCGCGCAACAAGCCCATCGTCGGAAAGAACGCGTTCGCGCACGAATCGGGCGTGCATCAGGACGGCGTCATAAAGGCGGCGTTCACCTACGAGATCATGACGCCCGAATCGGTCGGCGTGCCTCAGAGCTCGATAGTGCTGGGCAAGCACTCGGGCAGGCACGGGCTGCTCGCGCGCTGCGAGGCGTTGGGATTCAAACTGACCGATGAGGACCTCAAGAAAGTCTATGACAAATTCATCGACCTCGCCGACAAGAAAAAGGAGGTCACCGACGACGACCTCGTCGCAATCGTCGAGGACGCTCTCGACCTGGTCGAGGAAGTGTACCGGCTGGAATATATGCAGACCACCAGCGGGAGCAAGACGGAGGCGACCGCCACGATACGCCTTCACTCCGACGACAAGTCGGTCCTCGATTCCGCCGTCGGCGATGGCCCCGTGGACGCGTCGTATAAGGCGATAGAACGCATCACGGGGGTCAGCGGCCGGTTGATGGAGTACTCCATCAACGCCGTCACCATCGGCAAAGACGCCATGGGCGAGGCGTTCGTGAAGGTGAAGTTCGAGGACGACGTCGTCGCAGGACACGGCCTGAGCACCGACATCATCGAAGCCAGCGCAAAGGCGTACCTGAACGCCCTGAACAAATGGCTCTCTTTCGGTAAGAAGAAATAGCGGGCCGTCATTCGGCACGTTCTCTCGAACGGAGCGCGCCGGGGGTGTGTTCTGCGCCGGCACAGCGACAGGAGACCGCCATGCCTTACGAAACGATAGCCGTGGACCGGGCCGACCGCATCGCCACAATCACGCTCAACCGGCCTCCGATGAATCCCATCAGCACGCTGATGATAGAGGAACTGCACGCGGTTCTGGACGGAATCGAGAAGGATTCGGAAATCCGGGCCGTGATACTCACCGGCTCCGGCGACAAGGCGTTCTGCGCCGGGGCCGATGTGGCCGAGTTCGGCCAGGCGTTCGGCGAGGGAAGCGTCAAGCAGCTTGTGATGACGCGCCACGAGCTGTTCACGCGCGTCGAGCGGTTCCCCAAGCCCGTGATCGCCGCCGTCAACGGCTACGCGCTCGGGGGCGGCTGCGAGCTGGCTATGTCGTGCCACCTGCGTCTCATCGCCGACACGGCCACCGTCGGCCAGCCCGAGATAAACCTCGGCATCATCCCCGGCTACGGAGGCACACAGCGGCTGCCGCGCCTCGTGGGGCGAACCTACGCATACGAGATGCTTCTTTTGGGCGACAGGATTTCGGCCGAGCGCGCGCTCGAGATAGGGCTGGTCAACAAGGTCTCCGGCGCGTCCTCGCTCATGGACGACGCGCGCGAGCTGGCCGGCCGCCTCGCCAAACAGGCCCCCATCGCGGTCAAGCTCATCATCGACAGCGTGAACCGCGGGCTGGAGACGACCATCGAGAAGGGCCTCGAAATCGAGGCCGACAACATCACGGCCGTCTCGGCGACCGAGGACGCGATGGAAGGCGTGATGGCCTTCATGCAGAAACGCCCCGCCGACTTCAAGGGGAAATAGAGCCTCTTCGCGACTCGGAAGACGGAGGGTATCGAGAGTGTCTCTGCTGAACAGTTACGTCTGTCCTTCGTGCGGTGAAGAGTTTCCGTTCTTCATCTCGCCTTCGCGGAAGGTGCGCAGGGGACTTCTCTCGCAGCCGGATGTCGAATGTTCCCATTGCGGCCACGTATCTCGCCCGAAAATATCATGGAAGAACGCCGTCTGGAGCTGGCCGCTGGCTGCCGCAATCTTGATGCTCGCGGTATGGCTTTTTCGGAACGTTCCGGTATTACACTCTCTTTACCATTCCGATCCATTAATATACGGCCTGCTCGCGGGTGCGATATGCGGCGCAATCATCGGCATCGGCGGTCGGCGCGGATACGTGCTGGTCAAGCTCGAAGAAACGCAGCAGGCGCCGTCGCATCATCGGATCTGGAAGATTGTGGCCGCAGTCTGCGCCTTCGCGTTCCTCATTGTGCTGGGTTTTATCACTCACCGCTGGCGTACCATCATTGTGGGGGCTATCATCGGTGTTGCCGTATGGGCGCTTTTCTATTTTTCGGCCCAAAAGTACGCGAAGTAGAACTATGGAAAAAATCATGGTCTTCATACAGAAATGCTCCGCCGATTTCAAGGGGAAATAGGAACAGGAAAGGAGGCGCCTGTTCACATTTTCGTTCCCCGATTCCCTTCGGCGTTCCTTGCGAGTCTCGAACTTTCTTGCTAGGGTTTTGGTGTCAGCGTATGCGTTCAACGAATGACGCCGCAAGGGACACAGAAGTGAAAGGATGAAACCATGGGAGAGATCGTCCACACGTCGCGCGTCAGAATTGTGAGAGAAAAGGGCCCGACAAGAAGGGCCATGATCGAGGGATTCGACGAACCGGTCTATTACGGCGTTCACGGCGGGATCAAGAAGTTCTACAAGGTGGAGCCCGACAAGGAGCACGCCGCCACACTCGACCACATCGTGGCCGCAACCGCGTCTTGAATGATGGGAACACTGGCCGCGGCGCTGGCCGGCAAGAAGATTCCCACCCCCGAGGACCGCTACTGGGCCGAGGTGGAAGGACACATCGAGAACGTCAACAACATCCTGAAAATCACCCGAATCAACGTCCTGTATCACCTGAAGGCGCCCCAAGGCAAGGCTGCAGATGCGAAGGAAGCCTTTTCACGCTACCTGACCTCCTGTCCCGCCGCTCAGAGCGTCATCGGCTGCATAGACATCAAAGACGACATCGACATCGAGGAAACGATGGAATGATTTTGTAATGGGGAAGATGGGTCTGTTCCCGTTTTCTTCCATCGTCATTCCCGCGAAAGCGGGAGTCCAGGATCTTAATAGTGGGCCGAAATAGTCTGGATTCCCGCTTTCGCGGGAATGACACCTTACACGTTCCGCTGCACCCTTCGAGCAGGACAGGCACAGGGACCTGCCCCCACTCACCTGCTCTCTGCGATTTGGGTTCTTCCTTTGGCTTCCAGATGCCGCCGATTCTGCCGATGACATCGCGCTGAATATTCTCGAAATTCCTCCACTGGACCAAAAATCGCCAAGAACCTCCTTGACAAATTCAAACAAATGTTTTATAATTTAGTTTAGAACAGTTGATTGAAACATACAGTCAAGCTAACGGGGGCCAACATGCCCGAAAGCGCAAATGATTATTCCACCCGCAGGCGGCTCATCGAGGCGGCCGGGAGGCTTTTTGCGGAAAAAGGGTTCAAGGAGACTACGGTAAGGAGTATCTGCGAACAGGCGGGCGCCAATTTGGCGGCGGTCAACTACCATTTCCGGGATAAGGAAGGGCTCTACGAGGAGGTCATCCTCTCTATTCTGAACAATATCAGAGAAGAATTTCCGGTCGATAAGGACATCGACGGCGCGATGTCCCCCGAGTCCCGGCTCCGGACGGTCGTTCGCAACATGCTCTACCGATTCAACGACCCGAAGCGCCCCGCGTGGCAAGGCACACTGCTGGCATGGGAACGGATGAACCCCCGACCCACAATCCTGTCGATAATTCAGGAAGAAATCAAGAAGACGCTCACCCTCCTGTCTTCCATCGTGACAGAGCTACTGGGGCCCGGCGCGAAGGCCGACGACGTCAGATTGTGCGTCGAGAGCGTGATCGGACAATTGATGTTCCAGGCGCATTTGAGGGCTCCCCATGCGCCCCCGATGGTGAGGAAGGGAACCCCCTCAGTGGAAGAGTTGAATCAATTGGTACACCATATTACTGACTTCTCCCTTGCGGGAATAGAAGACATCCGGCGCAGGGGAAACGGTCCCCGAAATCTCAGCAAAGAGCCGCGTGAAACCGGGCAGAACCCAGGAAATGTGAACCCATTATGAAGAGAAAACTGGTTTTCCTCGTGATTGCGCTGATCGTTGTGGCCGCGATTGTCGTCGTCGTGATAGCCACCAGGAAAAAGACTCTCGAGAACATAAAGACGACCGGAATCGTGGAAGGAACAGAGGTCAACCTGTCTCCCAAGGTAGCCGGAAGAATTTCATACCTGTGCTGTGACGAGGGGGGGATAGTCAAGGAAGGCGAGGTCGCCGTCAGGCTCGAGAGCGCCGACCTCTCGGCGGCAGTCGAGCAGGCGGTTGCAGGTGTCGAAAAGGCGCAGAAAGAGGTGGACGTGTCGCGCTCCGCCGTGGACAGCGCCAGAGCGAACGTGAAAAGCGCCGAGGCCGACATCAAGGCCGCCCAGTCCGCTCAGGAGAAGGCCCGCGTAACCGCGGAGCTTGCCAAGAAGGAACTCGACAGGTCCAGTGCTCTGCACGAGCAAGGGATCATCTCCAAAGATTCCTTTGACGTCGCGGTGAAGTCTTACGACGCCTCTTCGGCCGACTACGCCTCTTCTGAATCGCGGCTGGCCGCCGCAGAATCCGGACGGGACGCCGCCCTGGCGCAGCTCAGCTCTTCCGAGAACAAGCTCAAATCCTCCGAGGCCGGCCTCAAGCAGGCGGAAGCGAGCCTGGCGTATGCGCAGGCCAAGCTGGCCGACACGGTGATAGCGAGCCCAATCACGGGAACCGTTGTGTTCAAGTCGCTGGAGAAAGGTGAAATAGTGAGCCCGGGCATGACGATTCTGACAATCGTGAACTTGCAGGATCTTTATGTCAGGGTGGATATTGATGAAACGCTGGTCGGCGATGTCATACTTAATGGTAAGGTGATCATCAGAACAGAGGGAAATCAGCGAAAAACGTTCGAGGGAAAAATTTCCGAGATAGGAAGGTACGCGGAATTCGCAACGCAGAAAGACGTGACCCGCGGCCGTCAGGACATAAAGACCTTCAGGGTCAAAATCAAAGTGGGCGACACGAGTGGAACACTGAAGCCGGGAATGACCGTGGGAGTGGAAATACCGAGAAAGCAGTAGGAGTTTATGGAACGGGACATAGCGATAGAGGTTTCCGGGATCGTAAAGAAATTCGGCTCGCTCGTCGCCGTCGATGACGTGAGCTTCGAAGTGGTCGCGGGCGAAATATTCGGGTTCCTCGGGCCGAATGGAGCCGGAAAAACGACGCTTATCAGGATGCTTACGACACTGCTGAAGCCGACGAAGGGGAGCGCGCGAGTGGCGTCTTACGACGTCGCCAAAGAACCGAGGAAGGTGAGACGCGAAATCGGAGTTGTCCCACAGGCGATGACGAGCGACCTCGACCTTACGGGCTTCGAAAACATGGACATCTATGGCAGGTTCTACGGTATCTCGTCAAAGGACAGGAAAGAAAGAATCCCGTACATCCTCGATATGGTGGGCTTGGCAGGGAGAGCTAAAGACCTTGTCGCGACGTATTCGGGCGGGATGAGAAGAAGGCTCGAAATTGCGCGCGTCCTCGTTCACAGGCCCAAGATACTCTTTCTTGACGAGCCGACCATCGGACTCGACCCTCAGTCCAGACGCGTCGTGTGGGAGTTTCTCAGGAAGCTTCAGGAAACGGACTCGATGACGGTGTTCCTCACAACCCATTACATGGAAGAGGCGGAGGCGCTGTGCACGAGGGTCGCCATCATAGACGCGGGCAAGATAATAGCGCTTGGAAGCCCGCTCGAACTGAAATCGCAGATACCGGGAAACGACATAATTTCCCTGAGCTTCGAGAATCTCTCGGAGGATATCATTGAGAAGATAAAGGCCGTCGCCTTCGTGCATAAGATCAAGGTCGAGAACGGCGACCTGAGGGTGTACGTTGACAACGGCGCGGCGAATCTTCCCACGCTGATCGACGTCGTCAGGGCGAGCGGCGGAAAAGTCTTGTCGGCGACCGTTCATGAGCAATCGCTCGAAGACGTCTTCATTCATCATACCGGCAAGTCCATCAGGGAAGAGGAAGCCAAGAAGGTGAGTTTCCTCCTCGGCGCCGGAGTGCCTCGGAAATGGGGAGGATGAGAAGGAGCAGAGCGCGACATGGTGAGATTGATGGCGGTCATAGAGCGGGACTTGAAGAAATTCCTGCGGAATCCGCTCGTCATCGCGATGAGCGTTCTGATGCCGCTGATTTATCTTGTAATCCTCGGCAATTCGTTCCAAGGGAAGCTGCACGGGCTCCCGCTCATCGTGGTCGATGAGGACCTCGGCCCGTATGCTCGACGGATTATCGAAAACCTGCGCGCCATCGAAGCCAACGCGCGAACCATCGTCATCATTAGAGGGGAAGACAGCGAACACGCGGTAGAGGGAGTCAGAAGCGGCGAGTACAAGGCCGGACTGATTATCCCTCCCGATTTCAGCAAGCGAATTGTCAATCAGACCCGGCCCGAAGTGGGCCTCTTCCTCGACAACACCGACAGCATTTCCGCCGCAGCCATTCAGGGAGCCGTCACGGGAGCGCTCGCATCAATCAAAGTCGATTACGTGCCCATACGGGAACCCACGAACCAGGTGTACCTCAGAGGAGTGGACCTGTACCGACAGGTGGATTACATTCAATCGCTCGTGCCCGGCGTCGTCATCATGGCCATCTTCTTGGGAACATTGACCACAGGAGCTTTCAATCTTGTGATGGACCGATTCATGGGCATCGAGGAGAGCTACTTCCTGACTCCTCTTTCCAAGTGGCACATTGTGGCGGGCCTGGTCATCAGCGGACTGACCGTTACGACCATAATCGCGTTGTTGATATTCTCCTTGAGCATGGCCATCTCGGGTATCCCGCTGTCAAGCGTGATCGCGCAGGTCGCGTCGCTTGTGCTTGTGATAGTTCTCACAACCCTCTGCCTGCTGAGCCTGATGTTCATCATCATCGGCAGGGCGAACCATCCTCGAATCGTGGGAATCCTCAGCGGATTTCTCAACGTGATACTCTTCTTTCCGAGCGGGGCCGTCTATCCCATCGCAAGCTTTCCAAAATGGCTCAGGGCCTTTGCTCGAGTGAATCCGGAGGCGTATGCCGTCCATGCGATGAAGTCGATTCTGTTCAAGGGAGAGGGTCTTGGCAGCATTTCCGGAGACATATCCTTCCTGGTAATCTTCACGCTCGTCACGATGACTATCGCCATCGCATCGTTCAAGCGGACTCTTTAAGAGGACGCGGCGCTGCCATACGCAAAGGGTTCTTCCATTGTCATTCCCGCGAAAGCGGGAATGACATCTCGCACGTTTCTTATTTGCGTCGAGGTCGGCGACGCGGTCAAAGCGGACCAGGTGCTGATGGCGCTGGATCAGCCGCCTTCTTCGATCTGCAACTGAAATCCGCTGAGCCGGGACAGTTGTTCGGCTTTCTTGTATGGTATAAGCAAGTAGGTAGCGGGATACTTCTCGAATCGCAGCCTCACCAGTTTGAACCATCGTGTGTTTTCTCTTGTTGCCGCAATCTCGCCGAATGGAATGAAAAGAGGAGGATGCCCGGGGCGGAATAAGAAGAAAACTGAGAGATAGACTCCAAGCGAGTTCACTCCTATGGTGATGAGCCCGTTGTAGTTCACACCCCAGCGCATTGACGCGGCCCAGGGATGTATCAACTCACCCGAGGGAGGCTGGCTTGCCAGATAGAAGCGGGCCAACCGCCTCCATCCGCTCATGTATGCAATCAAATGCGAAAACGCAATCCATCCCGCTATGCAGAGCAGAATGATCGCTGCAGGTACGAACCAATCTCGCAAACTCGAAACCATCTAGGCAACTGACCCTTATAGGCAACTGACCCTTAATTGTTACCAACCTGTGTCAAACAAGTCGTATTTGGGCAAGCGCAGGAGCCTGCCCCTCACCCGTTTCTCTGCGGGTCGGGTTTTTCCTTTGGCTCCCAAGTGCTGGCGATTCTGCCGATGACGACAGCGCTGAGGCCCCACGCAAGCGGAAGAGATATCGGCATTCCGACAAACCTGAAAAAGGGATAGTGATACTGCCAGAAGCCGAGCCGCATGCAGATATACTCTCCCAACGTGCCGCACGCCGCGCCGATGAGAAAGATGAGTATGTCTCTTTCTCCTCGCCAGAACACGACGGCGGGGACCATGAGCGTCGTGTAGGCCGCCGCGATGATTCGCCTGATGACGGCGACTGTGACGAGATAATAGACCACTATCATCCCGCCGAGCACCCCGAAGAAGATTTTTCTGGGAAACATCTGCCGGCTCGGCCATAGGAGCAGCGCCACTGCATGAATGCTGAGCGACACCCTGCGGAAGAAGCAGAACAGGAAGGCCCATACCAGCGGTATCCACGCCGGAATGTCGAAGATAAGTCCCGGCGCGTGGTAGGTCCACACGCCCAGCTTCACGCAGAGTATCTCGGCGGGAGTGCCGAGAAGAGCGGCGGCGGCCATCGTCGCCGCATCGGCTTTTTCCCTCCAGAACCAGAGCTGCATGCCGAGCCCTCCGGCAAGCAGCAGGCTCAACCAGCCGGGCCTGCGCCAGAAGAACACGACGACGGCGACGACATATATGCCGGCGCCAACCTCGAAGATGAAATCGGTCCAAAGCTTTCCGCGCATCTGCCTCCGCGAGGAATTGGGTCGGGCGTTGTTTCAGCGCACTCTCGTCTCTCGAATAATCTAAGGTACTATCATCGTTCAACCAAGTCAAGCAAGCAGGGCCTTTGGCCCGGGGGAAAAGGGGAAACGGCAAAAGGGGATGTTCGCTCTGTCGGGAATTTTCTTATGAAGTCTTTGTCAGCAGGCCGTCTTTGTGGAACTGGAGCGATTCGCGCGAGTAATCGACGACCGAGACGATGCCCGAATCCATCCGGATCGCGTCCACGGGGCAGGCTTCGACGCAGAAGCCGCAGAAGACGCAGCGGGTCATGTCGATGTCGAACGAGACGGGATACTTCATTATTGCCGGGTCGGGATGCTCGCCGGGGATGATGGATATGCATCTGGCCGGGCACACCGTTGCGCAGCACATGCAGGCGACACAGCGGGGAGAGTCGTCGTCGCGCCTCATCAGGCGGTGCCGTCCGCGCCAGCGCGGATGTATGAACCTCTTTTGATCCGGATACCGGATGGTCACCGGATTCTTGAACGGGCTGGCTATGTTCCTGAAGAAGTGGCGCGAGGTTATGGCGATCCCCCGGAAGATTTCGGGGAAATACAGCCGCTCCCAGAAGTTCAGCTTCGTCTTGATTGCCATGAGAAAATCTCCACGCGCTCCTATTGAAGCATCAGGATGACGGCGCCCGTCACGAAAATGTTCGCGAGCGAAATCGGCAGCAGCATTTTCCATCCGAGCCGCATCAGTTGGTCATACCTGAACCGGGGCAGCGTCCAGCGCACGGTAAGTTGCAGCCAGCACAGCGCCACCACCTTCACCGAGAACACGCCCATCTGAATGAGCGCGACCAGCCATCCGGGGAAGACGCTCAACAGCGCGGCCGTCGAGACCCACGGTATCTGCCATCCTCCGAGGAAGAGCGAAGTGATGACGCCCGCGATGACGACAATCTCGGCGAACTCGCCCATGAAGAACATGCCCCACTTCATTCCGCTGTATTCGAGAAAGTAGCCCGCGACGATTTCTGATTCGCCCTCGGGCAGGTCGAACGGCGTGCGCTTCGTCTCGGCCATGCAGGCCGTCATGAAAAGCAGGAACCCGACCGGCTGTGTGACTATCCCCCATTTCGGAATGAACCCCCACATGAGAGCTCCCTGCGCGCGCACTATCTCGTCGAGCCTGAGCGACTGGTACACCATCAGCACGCCTATGATGGTCAGGCCGAGCGTGACCTCGTAAGAAATCATCTGCGCCGCCGAACGCAGCGCGCCGAGCAGCGACCACTTGTTGTTCGACGCCCATCCTCCCAGAAACACGCCGAAGATAGCGACCGACATTACGGCCACCACGAAAAGCAGACCTATGTTCACGTCCGAGACGACCAGGTTCACCTCGTATCCGAAAATCGGAAGCCTGTCGCCGAACGGAATCACGGCGAACGCAACGAACGCGGGAACCAGCGCGATGAACGGCGCGATGGTGTGCACAATGCGGTCGGCTCCGGCGGGGACGAAGTCCTCTTTCATCATCATTTTGATCCCGTCAGCAACGGGATGCAGCAGCCCGATCAGCCGGAACCCGAACAGGCTCGCGCGGTTCGGCCCGAGCCGGTCCTGAATGAAGGCGCTCTGCCTCCGCTCGGCCCACGTCAGCAGGCCCGCAAGGTTCAGCACGAAGAGGGTCGCCACTGCGATCTTGATTGTCAGTATCACGACTGCCGACATGTCACCTATCCATCTCGCCGCCGATCATGTTCACCATTCCGAACGTGGGTATTATGTCCGCCAGCATCGCACCCTCGAGCATTTTGGGAAGCGACTGTACTATGGGGAAGCACGGACCGCGGCAGCGGCATTTCCACGGCTTGTCCGATCCGTCTGACACGATGTAGAAGCCGAGCTCGCCGTTGCCGCCCTCGACGGCGACATACACCTCGCCCTTGGGCGGGCGGATTCCCTTGATGACAATGTTGAAATGGTGCACGAGCGCTTCTATCGACGTGTACACCTTTTCCTTGGGCGGAAGCGTAACCTTCGGGTCATCGACCGCGATGGGGCCTTCGGGAATCTGGTCGAACACCTGCTCGATTATCCTGATGCTCTGGTACATCTCCAGCACGCGCACCATGAACTTGTCGTAGTTGTCGCCGTACTTGCCCAGCGGAACCTCGAAGTCGAGCCTGTCGTACACCAGGTAGGGTATCGCCTTGCGGACATCGTAAAACACGCCCGCCGCGCGCAGACAAGGCCCCGTGACTCCGTATGCCACGGCGTCGTCGGCCTCGAGCACGCCCGTGCCGCGCATGCGGTCGTAGAATATCCTGTTCTTTTCCAGAAGGCCGCGTATGTCCTCTATCAACCGTTTGACCTTCTCCAACTCCTGCCGCGCCTTCTTCTCGAATCCCTCAGGCATGTCGTACGCGACGCCGCCAATGCGCGTCCACGTGGTCGTCAGGCGCGCCCCGCACAGCGCTTCCACCAGCTCCCACATCCATTCGCGCGCCTCGATAGAATACAGAAGCACCGAGAACGCGGCCAGCTCCATCCCGCTCGCGCCCAGGCACGTGAGGTGATCGGTGATGCGGGAGATTTCGCAGGCCAACACCCGCAGATACTTGCACCGCTCGGGCACGTCTATCCCCAAGAGCTTCTCTACGGCGAGCGCATAGCCGACGTTGTTGATGAACGGCGACACGTAATTCAGCCGGTCGGTGAAGGGGATGACCTGATGGTAGGTGCTGTTCTCGCACATCTTCTCGAAGCCGCGGTGGAGGTACCCCACGTCCGGAACAGCGCTGTGGATGTCCTCGCCGTCAACGTCGAGAAGCAGCTTCACGGTGCCGTGCATGGCGGGATGCGACGGGCCCATCTGGAGCGTCATGCATTGAGTATGAAGTACTTTGGTCAGGTCCCTCATGTTTCGCTCACACGGCGCGCCGCTCCCTAGGGGCTAGCGCACGCCCTTGGTCTCCTCGCGCTCCTCGAACAGAGGCTGCTCCTTGTCTATCGGATAATCCTTCCGGAGAGGATGGCCGACAAACTCCGGATACAGGAGTATCCGGCGCAGGTCGGGATGATTGTCAAACTTGACGCCGTAAAGGTCGTACACCTCGCGCTCGTACCAGTTCGCGCCGACCCATACCGGGGTGACCGTGTCGATCGTCGCGTCCTGTTCCTCCAGCCGCACCTTCAGCCTGAGCGCATGGCCGTGATATATCGAATAGAGGTGATAGACGATTTCAAACCTCGGCTTCTCGTGAATGTAGTCCACGCACGTGAGGTCGCGCATTATGTCATAATCGAGCTCGTCGTCCTGCCTGAGGAACATGCACACTTCCAATATGTCCTCGCGCCTGACTTTCACCGTCGTCATGTCGAGCGAAGCAGGGACGACCTCGATGCCGTCTCCGAACGTCTCGCGCAGTTTCTTTATGGTTACGCTCTCTTCAGCCATCTAAACCTCTCAGCGACGAAGTCAGTTCCTGCGCTGGAGCACCGACTCGGTGTCCACCTTGGCCTGCATCTTCATGAGGCCGTCCAGAATGGCCTCCGGCCTGGGCGGACAGCCGGTCACATACACGTCCACCGGAACGATTCGGTCAACGCCCTGCACGACCGAATAGTTGCGGTAGAACCCGCCCGAGCACGCGCACGCGCCCACCGCCATGACCCACTTCGGCTCGCACATCTGTTCATACACCAGCTTCAAGACGGGCGCAACCTTGTGGCAGATGGTGCCCACGACGAGCATGAGGTCGGCCTGACGGGGCGAGAAACGGGGAAACTCCGCGCCGAACCGGGCGATGTCGTAATGCGAGGCGGCCACCGACATGTACTCCATCCCGCAGCACGCCGTCACGAACGGATAACAAAAAAAGGACCATCTGCGGCCCCAGTTCACTATCTTGTCAAGGCGAGTGGTGATTATTCCTTCGCCGAACACCGTCTCTATTCCCATTCGAGCGCTCCTTTTCTCCACACATATGCAAGCCCGCCGACCAATATGACGATGAAAATCATCATCTCGATCAGGCCGAACATGCCGAGCTCCTTAAAGATTATCGCCCACGCGTACAGGAATACCGCCTCCACGTCGAACAGGATGAACAGTATCGCGACGACGTAGTACTTAATCGACACGGGAATGCGGGGCGTGCCCAGGGGCGGATTGCCGCAGTCGAACGGGTCGAGCTTTTCCTTCGACAGCCGCTTCGGGCCGAGCAGCATCGAGACCGCCAGGAATCCCAGGCCTATCACGAACGCGACGATGAACATCGCAAATATGGGAACATACACACTCATAGAGGCCTGTTTTTTTCTCCCTGTCCGGATTTAGGCTATTGCATCACTTTGGGGTGAAAGGTAAATGCGGTGGAATGATAGCAAAAATGAGCACTCCTGTCAAGAAAAATCTCGTTCGCGCACGGCTTTGCCGCGAGCTCCAACCTTATTTCGCCTCTCCTCCTCTCGTTTCTTCGCCGGCCCGGGCCGGCTTGCCCATCACCTCGATGAACTTCTCGACGAGTTTCGGGTCGAGTTGGCCTGAGGTCGCGCTCTTCCTCATTTCGCTGAGCGCCTCCTTCGTTCCGACCGCTTTGCGATACGGGCGGTCGGTCGTGAGCGCGTCGAACGTGTCGGCGACGGCTATGATGCGGGCTGCGATGGGAATGTCCTCTCGCGCCAGTCTGCCGGGATAGCCAGCCCCGTCGAAGCGTTCGTGGTGGCTGCGGATGGGGTCGAGCGCGTCGGAGAGAAACGAGAGCGACTTGATGATCTCGATTCCTATCGAGGGGTGACTGTGAACTTTTTCGAGTTCCTCACGGGTGAGCTTTTCCGGCGAGCGAATGATGGCGTCGTCCACCCCTATCTTGCCCACGTCGTGCAGCATGGCGGCGCGATGGAGAACCTGCAGCTCGTCGTCGCCGAGGTCCAGCGCCTCGGCGAGCCTGCGCGAGTATTCAGCCACGCGCTCCGAATGGCCGCGCGTGTACGGGTCCTTCGCCTCGACGGTTCGCGCCAGCGCGATGATGACGTTCTCCGCGTTTTCGAGGTCGTCGGTGAGCTGCTTTATGCGGAAATGGTTCCTGACGCGCATGAGCAGCTCCTTCTCGTTTATGGGCTTGTTGATGTAGTCGTCGGCCCCGAGCGCGAGCGCCTTCATCTTGGCGTCGAAGTCCTCCAGCCCCGTGACCATGATGACGGGCAGGAGCGCGGTGCGTCGGTCCTCCTTGATTCTCCGGCAGACCTCGTAGCCGTCCACCACTGGCATGAGCAGGTCGAGAAGCACGAGATCGGGCGAACATTCGGCCAGCATATCGAGGGCCTCTTTGCCGTTCGCCGCCTCGGTCGTATCATAGCCTGCGTTGGCCAGGTATGTCTTGAGCAGCTCACGCGTGAGCCTGTGGTCGTCCACGACGAGGATGAGGCCCCTCTGTCGTTTTCCATTCTTACGAGTGTCCGCGTGGGAAGCCATTTTCAATCTGCGGCAAGGCGGCGCGTCGAAGCCGTCATTCGTCGCCACTCTCCTCCTTATGGGCGGATATCAATTCCCTGGCTCGTTCCGCGTCCTCTTTCAAGACCGTTATTCTCACCGCGCCCAACCCGTCGATATTAAGCGGAACGACGGTGTGAGGAATGTCGGAACTAAGCGAGCACATGATTCCCTCGCTCTCGAGGAGCCCCTTTATGACAAGGGCCTCTTTGTCGCCTTCGGCCTTATAGACCTCGACCAGCGCGGCGTTTGGCTCGGCGTCCGGATTCTCCGGTGGCACGCTTTCGACAAGCGGGACATCGCAGTCGGTGCATTTCTCGATTCCCTGTTCGTATTCGCTTCTGCAAATCGGACAATAAGGCACTCCTCTACCCCTTTCCGCAAAGCATCTCGTACGCTTTCCTGATCTCGATTACCTTGTTGTGCGCCATCTCCTGAAATTCTTTTCCCAGATGGGTGACTTTATCGGGATGATACTTGGCCAGCATCTCCCTGTACGCGTGCTTGATCTCATCCGACGAAGCTCCGCGGCGGACGTTGAGCACCTCGAAGGGGTTGAATTCCGCTGTGGCGTTGTGGGCGCTTTCGTTGCGCGCGCTCTGCCCGCCGGATTCGCTCCGGGCCTGCGCTCCGGGCTGCGGCCGGGGGTTGAACCAATAGATTCTGTGGCGGTTCCTGGGCAGCCACGTTGTGAAAAACCATATCAAGGCTATGATGACCGCTATGTCGTCCAGCCATCCGATTCCTATGATGGTGTCCGGCACGAAGTCCAGCATGCTGACAACGTATGCGATACCCAGCGCCAGGATTGTGGGCAGCCACAGAACGTGTATCGGGGAATCATCTTTCATGAGCTTTTTTCACATGTGCCGACGATTCGACCAGTTGACTGAACATTTTGCCGACGCCCAGCTTGATGAAACTCAACGTGCGCGCTTCCTTCCCCTTCTCCACGGGGAAATAAGAGAGCAGGTCAACCCGCTCCTCGGCCTCCTCTCGGTCGCATCCCTGCCCGGCAAGCTCGAGCACGCGCCCTCTCATCTCCTCGAAATACGCTCGCAGTCGCGCCACCGACCCGAGGCCGCACACGCCCCCATGGCCCGGAACGATCGTGGCCACGTCCATCCTCTCGATACGGCCCAGCGCCTCAATCCATTCGAGAAGGTTGCCGTCGCCGGGAAACGGGTGCCGCTCATGCACGTGAACGTCGCCCGTGAATAGTATGCCATCTTCGGGCAGGTGAACGACAGCGGTGGCGGGAGTGTGTCCGCCGACGTGCATTATCTCCATCCTTCGGGAACCGATGTTAAGCACGAGCGTCTCGCTGAACGTTATGAAAGGCGAGACGGAGCGCAGGCTGCGCACCTCGTTCCTCGACTGGGCGTCGATATCGGGAAAGAACACACCTACCATCTGCTCGAACACCTCGGCGTCCTGGGCGGCGAAGGCCGGCTCGGCCAGTTGATGCGCGATGACACGGTCGCACAGGAGGCAGTCGGTCATCATATGGTCAAAGTGATAGTCGGTATTTATCAGGAATACGACCGTTTCAGCGAGTGTTCGCGCAAGCGTTTCTCTCCACGCGTGCGCGTCGCGGGGCAGCATCGGGCTGTCGATGAGCACGACGCCCTCACCGGTGCCGATGGCGCCGACGTTGGCCCCCTCCCATTCGGTCTCACAGATAATCCCGTCCCCAACCTTAATCATTGGTTGTTCCTCCCGACGTCTCCGCTTCTCGATGTCGGACGTGTCTTTGGCCTTTCGCCCGACTATAATAGCATCGGCCCGAAAAGGTTGTCAACGAGTCTGGCCCGCCCGTTTCCCCCGACCTGTCGGGGGCGGCCAATTTCCGCTTGACCGAAAACGGGTGGGTATGCTATAATCAGCCAAACGCGGGCGGATGTCTTTTCCGAAGCATCCGGGTCCTGCGTAAGTAGTTGGTTTACAAGCAGTACTGGAGTGATCGGAACGACACGGGGTAGCGTGAGGTAAGATCCACCGGGGTGGAAATGCAGAAGAAGTGGAATGTGATGATCGTCCCGAGCTCGCCCGGACGGGAGATCCTCAGCTTTCATATCTCGTTGCGCTCACTCACCATAGCAGGCATCACGGCCGCCTCCCTCCTTATCCTTACTCTGTCCGTTATCCTGTACACCGGCCATAAGTGGCAGAAAGCGAAGTCGACGCAAATAACGCATTTGCAGTCGGAGATAGAAGCCCGTGACGTGGAGCTTTCCCAGCTCAACCGGGAATTCACCATCCTCGAGGAATTGGAGGACAAGCTGCGCACTATCGCCGGCCTCAAGCCTCGCGAGCGCTCGAAGTTCGACGCAGCCGCGGGCGGCCAGGGAGGACCCGATTGGGAAGCTTCCGCCGGCGACGTCTCGGTTCAGTCCCCCACCTACGCGATGCCCGAGCCCGCCACCCAGCACTCCGTGCAGGAACTTCTCGACGGCTCTCTTGAGCTCAAGGACAGCTTCGCGGAGGTCCTGGATGTGTTCGAGCGCGAAAGCGTCAGGCTGTCAAGCATCCCTTCCATCAATCCTGTCTCCTCGCAGGAGGCGTGGATTTCCTCGGGCTTCGGCTACCGCGAAGACCCGATCAATGGCAAGAGACGCTTTCACGAAGGTTCCGACATCGTGGCTCCGCGCGGAACCCCCGTGATCGCCCCCGCCGACGGCATCGTGGCTTACGCAGGATGGCGCGACGGAATGGGCAGGATGATCGAGATAGAACACGGATACGGATACACCACCGTGTACGGCCACAACGACAAGCTTCTTGTGAAGAAGGGAGACATCGTGAAACGCGGCGACATGATCTCCCGGGTGGGAAGCAGCGGTCGAAGCACCGGCCCACATCTCCACTACGAGGTTCGCCTCAACGGGAAGCTTGTCAATCCTTACAAGTATTTGGTGGAATGATTTCCACAACAGCTTTGCCCGAACAGGTCGGGAAAGTCCCCGTTTAGTCCAACACAGAGCGCGTCTATTCAGCAAGTCGATTGAGGGAGGACGGCCGTTTCGTACCGTGGCGCCGGGAACAATCCGCAAGGGATAGTCCGTGACTCGGCCGGGAGCGGCCACGCGCAAACGGGAGGCATCTACCCCACCGGGGGCGTGGGCTTCCAAGAGAGCTGGTGGGAGTTGTTATGCGAGATTTCTTCGGAAAAAAGAAGCATGACACGAGTGAAGAACAGCCGGTGTTCATCAAAACCAGAGGGCAGCAAGAGATGGTTGATACGAGCAAGGTTGACAGTGTGATCGGTCCCGGCCTCATGGTGAAGGGCGACATCCACTCGCGCGGTTCGCTGCGCGTGGACGGCAATGTGGAGGGCAACATACGCGCCGACGCCGCAGTCATTGTAGGAGAGAAAGGCGTCGTGAAGGCGAATGTGACGGCCAACCACATTATCGTCGGAGGAACCGTTCACGGCAACGTCAACGGACGCGAGAAGGTGGAGATACTCTCGACCGGACGCATGTACGGCGATGTCACCACCGCCGCCGCCAAGTTCGTGGTTGCCGAGGGCGTGATCTTCGAGGGGCGTTGCACGATGAGCCAGGCCGACGGGGCCAAGCAGCGTCTCCCGAAGGTGTCGCAGCCTGCCGAGCAAAAGGCCGAGCAAAAGCAGGAGGTGGGGGCCGCAAGCAAGGGTGGAGCGGCTTAAGCCCCCTTTGCGGCGCCTCGATGCCTCGCGTCTCGATGCCTCAAAGAGTACTGGCGCTGATGAGTGGCGGCGTCGATAGTTCGACTGCCGCCGCTTTGCTCTCCCGACAGGGCCTCGAGGTCGTCGGCATCACCATGAAGGTGTGGGACGACGCGGGGACGGCCGACGAGTTCACGCGCCGCTGCTGTTCCGACGCCGACGCCGAAGATGCACGCCGAGTGTGCGCCCGCCTGAATATCCCCCACTACGTCTCCAACGCCAAAGCTGCGTTTCGCAAGCACATCGTCGAGCCGTTCTGCAGCGAGTACCTTGCCGGCAGGACACCGAACCCGTGCGTCGTCTGCAACACCGAGATAAAATTCCGACTGATGCTCCGCCGTGCGCGCGCGCTCGGAGCCACCCACGTCGCCACCGGTCACTACGCGCGCATCGAACGCGACGAGGCGGCCGGCCGATGGCTCCTCCTGAAGGGACGCGACACCTCCAAGGACCAGTCCTATTTCCTCTACGGCCTCACCCAGAGCCAACTGGCGCACATCCTGTTTCCGCTGGGCGGGCTCACCAAGACGCAGGTGCGCCGCACCGCGCGCGAGCTCGGCCTGTCCACGGCGCAGAAGCCGGAGAGCCAGGAGATATGCTTCGTGCCCGAGGGCGACTACCGAAAGCTCCTCGAACGCGTCGCGCCCGAGAGGCCGACGCCGGGGCCGATCGTGCACGTGGACGGAAGGATTCTGGGAACGCACAAGGGCATCGCGAACTACACCATCGGCCAGAGGCGCGGGCTGGGCGTCGCTCACCCGAGGCCGCTGTACGTCGTCGGGTTCGACATCGGAAGGAACGCGGTTGTGGTCGGCGAATCGGAGCACGTATGGGCCGACGAACTCGTCGCGGAGAATATGAATTGGATCGCGATAAAGAAGCTCAACGAACCGATGCGCGCTCATGCACGCATCCGCTACAAACATGAGGAAAGCCCCGCCATCGTGAGCCTGCTCGAAGGTGGCAGCGTGCTCGTCCGGTTCGACCGCCCACAGCGCGCCGTCACCCCCGGCCAGTCCATCGTCTTCTACGACGGCGACGTCGTCATCGGCGGCGGGTTAATCGGCTCCGTGCAAAAACAACGATAGAGGCTACGCGACGACTGCGGGTTTCTTGCTCTTGGCGTCCTGATAAATCTTGTACGCTTCGTCCATGGAGGCGTTCTTCTGAACGATGGCGCGGACGGCCTTGATCATGCCCACCGGATGGTCGGACTGGAAGATGTTGCGGCCCATGTCCACCCCCGAGGCGCCACGGCTGACGGCGTCGTGCGCCATCTGGAGCGCGTCGCGTTCGGGCAGCTTCTTACCGCCGGCGATGACGAGAGGCACCGGGCAGCCCTCGACAACCTTCTCGAAATCGTCGCAGTAGTAGGTCTTCACAAAGTGCGCGCCCAGCTCGGCCGCGATTCGGCAGGCCAGGCCGAGGTAGCGGGCGTCGCGCGCCATCTCTCTACCGACCGCCGTGACCGCGAGCACGGGGATGCCGAACTTGTTGCCCTGGTTCACCAGCTCGCCCAGCGCGAGCAGCGTCTGCCGCTCGTATTCGCCGCCGACGAAGATGGACAGCGTGATAGCGGCCACGTTGAGCCGTATCGCCTCTTCGAGTGACGTCATGAGCCCCTCGTTCGAGAGTTCCTTCAGGATGCTCGTGCCCCCCGACACGCGGAGAACAATCGGTACGTTCGTACGCGCGTCGATACAGCTTCGCAGAACACCGCGAGTGAGCATGAGCGAGTCGGCGTAGGGAATGAGCGGCTTGATCGTTTTGCCCGGCTGCTGCAGGCCGGTGGTCGGCCCCTGAAAGTAGCCGTGGTCGACTGCCAGCATCACGGTGCGGCCGGTCTTCGGATTGATTATGCGAGAAAGACGGTTCTGAATTCCCCAATCCATTTCAACAACCTCCTTTGATTGTCATTATTTTGCCTGCTGTCACGTTTCATGAACCCTTCGACGTATGCTATTCGCTCATCGTAGGGGCGCATGGTCGTGCGCCCTCACATCCCTGTACGGATGCTGTAACCTTCTCGGTGCTTGTCATCGTTGCGGCTCGATGACTACCTTCATTGATTCCTTCGCGTCGGCGACGAGTCGGAATCCCAACCCCGTCTCCGCCAGGCCGAGTCGATGAGTAATCATCTCGCGCACCCGCAAGTTGCCCGAGCGCAAGAGTTCAACCGCCGTCACGTGGTCGGCGGGGCTGCCCGCATACGACGACGTGAGCGTCACGCCGTCGCGGAAGAAGAGCTGCGTCACATCGATGGGAACGGTCACGCCGGGGTCGGTCGGCGCGAACAGCAGCACCGTGCCTCCCCTATCGATCGATTCCAGCGCCTGATTGATGGCGCTCACCGCGCCGGTGCACACGAACACCACGTCGGCCAGCCTGCCGTCGTTGAGCTCGCGCACCCTGGCGGGCACATCTTCGTCGGCGCGGACGACGGCGTCAGCGCCAAACCGTCGCGCGGCGTCGAGCCGATACTGGACGACATCGGTCGCGATGATGCGGCCCGCGCCCGAGGCGCGCGCAAGGTGCATCTGCAACAAGCCCGTCATGCCGCTGCCCACAACGAGCACGCTCTGGCCGGGCCGAAGCCGCGCGATTCGCTGCGCGCGCAGCACGCACGCGAGCGGCTCGACAAAAGTGGCTTCCTCGTAAGAAAGCTCATCGGGAAGCGGATACACGCCTCGGTCCACGTTGATGGCGGGCAGTCGCACGTATTCGGCGAAGCCGCCCGGGTCGAAGCCGGTGCTGCGAAGCGTGTCGCACACCGTGTGGCGGCCCGTCAGACAGTAATGGCACGTGTTGCACGGGACGTGGTGCGAGGCGGAGACGCGGTCGCCCTTCTTATAGCGCTCGACGCCGCTTCCGACCTCGACTATCTCGCCCGCAATCTCGTGACCGAGCACCAGCGGCGCCTTCTTTATACGGTACCATTCCATCACGTCGCTGCCGCAGATGCCGCTGGCCTCTATCCGAACTAACGCTTCGCCGGGGCCGATCTTTGGCTTCGGCCGCTCTTCGACGCGAACGTCGTTATTGTTGTAATATACGGCGACCCGCATGGCTAAATAATATCCATGCGTCGCACCTTTGTCAACCGACCTCGATAAAGGGGAGTGTTCTCGTCAGGGTAAAGAAGGATGGGAAACGAAGGCGCACGGCGGTTTTCAATAAACCCGCGCGCGCCCAATACTCAGGTTACGATGAGCGAGTGCTTCTTCGATGCTCCCTGCAATTTTGCCGCGTTTTCCGTCAGTTGGTTCACAGCCTCGCCGAATTCCCGGATGCCATCGTCATCCGCGTCGCTCAATTCCTCGGCTTGGTCGGCAATGGCCTGGCTCGCCTCGAGCACAAGAAACGCGGGCTGCATCGCCTTCTTGGTTTTCAAGAACACTTTCTCTTTGAGTCCCTCAAGAAGCTCGGCGACCTCTTCGATGGCCTTCTTGTGGCCGTCAAGGTTCGAATCGTCCACCGAATCGAGCGCGGACAGAGCTTCGCGGCATTTCTCGATGCTGTCGAGCACGTATTGTTTCGCTTCGGGTTCGCTCACTTCGATGACCCCCTTCGTCGATCGTTCATAATGCCTTCGCTCATCTTGCAGGGGCGGTTCGCTGACCCCTGCAGTCGGAATCTTCTACAAATATTTTACCACAATATCGCCGAAATGTCGCGCCGAAACGTCATTCCCCGAGCGCGGCATCCATGGCGGATTTCAGCATCGAGTGAAATGCGTCGAAGCTGGTGTTCTGGTAGTTCAAAACCTTCTGCGATTCCGCCGTGTCGTACCAGTCGAGCCAGCCGGGTTTTTCGTAGAATTTCTGCGAATCGAAGTCGATGTCGAGCGTGTCGCAATAGCGGCACGCATACTCCTCGCCGGTCATCTGCCACGACGTTCCGCCCGCGAGGTTGAACTCCTTGCCATACGCGGACGAGTTGTCGACGAGATTCACGAGCGCGGTGACGAGGTCGTTGAGCGCGATGAACTCCACGCGCTGGCCGGGCATAAACGGCCACGGGTCAGGAGGGTCGAGGAATGCGGGCACGGCTATGCCCGCGACTCTGAGGATGACGTGAGGGATTCCCGCCTCTCTCACTTGCTTCTCGGCCGTAATCTTGCTCTCGGGATACACGTTCAGCGCCTGCTGCCGATGGTCAACGCGAACGGGCGGCTCCTCTTTCGATGTGTCGCCGTACGTCGAGACGGACGACGAGAATACGAGCGGAATGGAGCCCTCCTCTTTGCAGGCGTTGATGACGACGCCCGTGCCGTAAACGTTCACCGACATCGTCGCCGAGCGGTCCTGTTCGCTGACCGGCGGAAGAATGGCGGCAAGATGAAACACGGTGGAGCACCCTTTGACGCAGTCTTTTATCAGGCGGGGGTCGCGAATGTCGCCCTTGAAAATCTCGAACCCTTCTTCGCCCTCAAACGGAGAGAAATCGGCGGCCTCGATGTCCATGACGCGCACGTGGTGGCCGCTTTCGCGCAGGCCGTACGCAAGGTTTGCGCCCAGGCGGCCGGCGCCGCCCGTCACGAGAACACAGCCCATGCTCTCATCCTCCTGACACGGGTATGAGGAAATGTATTTCCTCATGTTCCGACAGAGATGTGTCGCGAGTTTCGATATCGCCGCTCGAGCCTATCGCGGAGACCGGTTTTATGAATTCGCCACGTTCGGCGTCCCAGCATTTCTTGGGGAATTTGTCGCCGTATCGTGCCGCCAGTTCTTTCAGAAGGTCGTCGTAGAGCGCGCCGTCGGGAAGTTCGATCTCGACCGATTCGACGCCCGCATAATTCGAGAGCATTCCCATAAAATTGACCTTGACCTTCATGGATCCGCCTCAGCCCTCGCTGCGGAAACAGTGAGATTGTCTGAGAGATTGTCTGACAACTCTGTAGGGGCGCACGGCCGTGCGCCCCTACAACAAGACGCGGCATGAGAATCACGACAAGAGTTCATTTTCACAAATAGTAGTACAATCCCTTTCGCAACCAGAGACCAAGAACTGTAAACCGCAGGCCGAAAACCGCAAACCATCAATACAGGTCTTTGATTGCGTATTCGAGGCCGAGCTCGGTCAGCTTCTCCTTGGTCGGGATGCCGTCCTTGTTCCATCCGCGAACGGCGTAGTACTCGACAAGCTGGCTCTCGAGGTCGGCGACCTTTCCCGCATGCCCGCCCTCGGTGGTCGGAGTGAGCAAGCGCTCGGGCAGGGTGTCGTCTTTCCCGCTCACGCCGCACCTGACGCTGAATGCGCGCTGCAGGTTGGTGATGCGCTCGGCAATGAGCGGGATGTGCTTCGACTGGTATGCCATGCCCGACGTGATGCCGAGCAGTTGTACCACGTGGAAAGGAGCCAGGCCCAGCCCGCAGAACTGACAGACCACGAGCGAGTTGATAAGCGAGGCCTGGTCCTGGGCGGCCTTCGTGTTGACGCCTTTGCCCTTCTTGTCGAATCGGCCTTGCTTATACAGCGCCCCGAAGCCGGGCGCGATGATGCCCATATCGTATATGAACGCCGCGCCGTGCAGGTGACATGCGCCGCGGGGCGATGTGGCGTAGTTGACGGCCATGCTGTGGAACGCGCGCGGGTCGTGCATGGGCACCTCGAGGCCCTTGACGTGAATCGCGTACTTATCGGTTCCCTTGCCGAGTTCCTCCGAGGCCCGCTTCACGCCTTTCCCTAGGAGCGCGCCGAGCCCCTTCGCCTGGCCTATCTGGTGGGTCATCTCGATGATGGCGTCCACGTTGCCCCACGTGAGCTCGACGCCGCCAGTGTCCTGCTTCGTGATGACGCCGTTCTCATAGGCCTCCATCGCGAACGCGATGGCGCAGCCGGCGGAGATCGTGTCGAGGCCGTATGCGTTGCACAAATCGTTCAGGTGGCAGATGGATTCGAGGTCGTCGTTGAGCAGCATGGAGCCGAAGGTGCCGAGCGTTTCATATTCGGGGCCCGGCCCTTCCATCTTGAAACGCCCGTCTTCGATCTTAATCCAACGCGAGCAGCCGATGGGACAGTTGTAGCACGGTTTGTGCGGGCGCAGGATGGTATCGGCCATTCTCTTGCCGCCGATGGAGATGCAGCCCTCTTTCCACAGGCCCTTGCGCCAGTTCTGGACGGGTATGTCGCCGGTGACCCACGCGGTGTCCATGCTCGAGGCGGTGCCGAGAGTGCGCATGGGTTCGAGCAGCGGATTCTCCGCGAGCTCCTGGTGGAATTTCTTGGACATCTCGCCCAGGGCTTCCGCGTCGGCCACGGCCACCTTCTTTTTTCCGCGAACCGCGATCGCCTTCAGGTTCTTCGAGCCCATGACGGCGCCGACGCCCGCGCGTCCGGCGGCGCGGCCTTCGTCGTTCATCACGGCGGATATGAGCACCTTGTTCTCGCCCGCTTGGCCGATACACGAGACACAAATCCTCTTGTCGCCGAGTTCTTTCTTTATCGCCTCCTGCGTGGCGTAGCTGTCCTTACCCCACAGCTTCGAGGCGTCGCGCAGCTCGGCCTTGCCGTCGGATATCCACAGATAGACGGGTTTCGGGGAAGCGCCTTCGACGATTATGCCGTCGAATCCGGCCTTCTTGAAATCGACCGCCCAGTAGCCGGCTGAGCTGGCATCGACCCAGATGTTGGTGAGCGGCGATTTCGTGCAGACTTCGTAGCGGCCGCTTGTGGGAAATTTTGTGGCGGTGACGGGTCCGGTGACGAATGCTATCTTGTTTTCCGGTCCGAGCGGATCGGCGTCGGGGGGTACTTCGTCGTAAACGATCTTTGTTCCGAGTCCGGCGCCCCCGATGAAGTCGCGGGCGTCGTCCATGTTCAGGTCTTCTATTTCTACTTTGCCCTCAGACAGTTTTGCTCGAATGAGCTTTCCCATGTACCCCAACGCCATTTCCTCTTACCTCCTCAAGGTTAACCTCGTCTTTTCTCTTGAAACCGCCCTTGGGCACCACATGCTGTATTCCGTAGAACGGACGCAGCTTCATTCCGATAGGCATTATCGAAGGCACGAACGGAACCACGTCCTCCGGCTGAGGCACGGTGATGAGCTCGTATTCTTTTGTGCCCAGTCCGATTTTTTCGGCCGTGTTCGGCTGTATCATCTCATCGACGCCGACGAACGAGCCGCAGGAAGTGAGCTTGCGCACGCCCGGTTCCATGACGCCCTTGTCCTCGGCCGCCGAGCCGGGCACTCCCCAGGATTGAGTCGCCTTGTCGAGGCACGCAACGTCGAGCGCTACCGGGTCCATCGAGGCGAACACGCCGAGGTTGGGCACGAATGCCCTGTCGCTGAAGCTCACGCAGTCGCACCACGGCGACATGTCGATCGCCATATTGATGAAGCCGACCTTGCCGGGCTGGAACGTCTTCATGGCCGCGAGCGCGCTGTCGGCCATCGCGGCCGCGCTCACGTCGAAGTGGTCGTCGGGGAACAGTCCCACGCCGCACAGAGCGAGCACGCCGAAACACGCCTGGCATCCTTTGCACTTTTCCTGTTCCCAGGTCATGCCGTCTTCGGTGACGTGAAGGGAATCTTCCGGGCAGATGGTGTTGCAGAGCGCCATGTTTTCACATTCGGCCCCCTTACAGAGCTGGGGGTAGAACGGCCGCAGATGCAGCCCGTACCTCGGATGGCCGCCCATGTGCAGATTGTATTTGCCCCGCTTCGAGGCGCAGCCCACGCCGATGTTCTTGATGGCGCCGCCGTAGGTGCCCATGGGATGTCCCTTGAAGTGGGTGAGCGCTATCATCGCGTCCGCCATCGCGATGGCCGTCGCCACGTACTGTTCCTTGAGTATGAATCCCTCGGGAAGGTCGATCCTGACATCGTCGGAACCGAGGAATCCGTCGCCGATAACGATCGGGCATCCGACGGTGGCGGGAGTGAAGCCGTTGCGCTGAGCGGTGTGGAGATAGTCGAGCGCGGTGGCCCGGTGTGCGAACGGAGTGTAAGGCAGGGTCGTCGTATCGACGACCATCGGCTCGCCTCCCAGCTGCTTCACCCTGTCCACAAGCGCGCGCACATACACCGGGCGCAGGTAGGCGGTGTTGTTGTATTCGCCCATGTGAAGCTTGATCGCAACGACATTGCTGGGCGAGATGGTGTTTTGAAGCCCAGCGGCCTCAAACACGGTGAGCATCTTTGCGACAAGGCTGTCCTGAATCGCCTTGGCGCGGTCGTCCATGTAGTAAACTTTTGACGCCATAGCGGGCCTCCGTTAATTAAGAACTTTTGTCCCCACTCATCATTGGGCAATCTTAAAGGGATTCGTGCATGTTGAGGGCGGGAGAAATCCCAAATATCAATATACCAGATTCAGTGAATAATTGCAATTCAGCGACTAACCCGCCAAGCGAGTGTTTTGTCCGTCCGGCGTCAGCGCAGAATGGCGGTCCTTCGGTAGAATATGTAAGAGAGCGCGTACAGCAACCCAGCCAATATGAACAGGTTCCGCAGGCCATAGATGAGAGAGGAGTATTCGAGCAGTCCGCCGATAACCGCTCCGAGAAGATTCGAGCCGAAGGCGATCTCGATTCGAGGGAACCTCTTCAGCAGTGTGGCGAAGATAATGCCTGCAAAGAAAATGGGCAGTGACAGGAACGCGCCCCCGAGCATGCCTCGCACCAGAAGCGACTGCTCCAGGAAGCTGCTCACCGGGATCAGATAGTTCAGAAGAAGAGCCAATCCCAGGAGAGCGTAAACGAGCGTCAGCTTTTTCGGCTCGAAGCGGCTGACGGCGTAGTTAGCCCCGAGTATCATCAGAAGGATGCAAGAAATCACGAACGAGTTGACCAGCCAGGTCGAGCCGAACATGAGAGCCATATCGGTGATGCTCTTGAATTCGATCAGCAGGAAGGCGCTGCCGAGAAAGAAGAAGGGAGGGCTAATCCTCTTGGATTCGGGAATAATCAACAGGATCAGCACGAGAGACAGCCCGAGAGTGATTGCGAGCATTTTCAAGTACGGGACCGGAATTCTCTTTTCCTTCAGGTAGAGATAGGGCCAGTCGTCGGTTGTCAGAGGCAACCGGCCCGCGGGCGACGCGAGTATGTCCTTTATCACCCGGCTCGAGAATATTCCGGGATCGACGTCGGGCGGCGGGTGGTTCCGCAACCCGTTGAGTCCGGGTCCCGCCACAAACATAATTCCGTTGTCGTAATCCGTTTCAAAGCAAAGCGGCTCCTCATGGAATACCTCCTCAAGCATGTTCGCAATACGCGCGGCTATCCATTCCTTCCAGACGGAGAAGGTCAGCGCAATTACTCCATTCTCCTTGAGATGATTCCTAGCTTCCTCGAAGCTTTCCAGCGTGTACACGTAGTTGTCCAGTCTCAGGTTGGACATGCTTGAGAACAGCGCATGCGAGTCGAGCAGGCCATACACGATGATATCGTATTTCCTCTGTGTCTTCTTGAAGTACGACCGGGCGTCCTCGTTCACGAGGCGTACGCGGTCGGACTTGTACGGAAGCTCCGGATGCAGCCTGCCTCCGAGGTCGAGAATGACAGGGTCTATCTCGACAGCGTCGATTCTCTTGACGCCGTGACGCAGAGCGGCCGCCACGTCGTTGCCCGTGCCCGCGCCGACAATCAACACGTCCTCCGCCGGGAACAATTCGTAGATGACATTGTAGGCAAAAGAGGCCGATTTCAATATCGGGGCTTTCTCCTTATAGGTGCTGACGAAGGAGGGCGAGAGGTTTATTATGTTCTGATGGTAATCCTGGTTGACGTCGAGCCTGTAACCAAGCAGCGTCTCACGACCTTCTCCGCTCGGCGCCTTGACCGGCCAGACATCTATTCGATAATAGGGGGACCAATAGGCGGGTTGAAGAAAGTACGCAAGGAAGATCATGCACGCTCCAAACAGCGCGGCGGTCCCGAGCAAAAAGAACCTTTCGCCCCGAACGAGCCAGAGGAACAGAACAAACCCCACCGCAAACCACACAATGGGAGTGAAATTAAAGAAAGATATGGCCGAGAATGCCCAGACTCCCACCAGACTTCCCACTATGTTGACCGAATACGCCTCCAGCGGAGCAAACGAATTCATCAGTCGGCCCGTCAGGTATCCCAACGGAATGAAACACACAACATTGAAGAAGAAGAAGAACAGTATGACGCCGTAGAAAACCAAGCTGTGAAGCGACGGGCCTTCTTTCAGTCCCCATATATATTCCTCCGAAGAACCGGGATAAGAGAGCAGCGGAACAGCGACGGTGGCCACGATCACCAATGAAAGGAACAGGCAGAACAATATCGGAAAAGCCAACTGCAGGTGACGGAACCGGTTGACAAGCACAAAACCCAGCCCAAGACCGAGGAAACACGCCATCAACGGAAAATTCGTGAAATAAGCGAAAACGCGGAGTTCGGTGGAAAGCCAGCGGATGACCAAGATCTCGAAGTACAGACCCAGGAAACTTATGAGAAACAGACTCAGCGCCCTTTGAATCCGTCCCTGCTGGTCGAAAAAATTCGTCTGCAGTTCAAGCCGCTGTTTCACGAACGAAGAAAACCGCGCGGGGTTGACCAGGAAGAGCGCCGAGCAGACAGTCAGCAAGAGCCCGACGAAGAGGAAAAGTGTCCTCAAAGCGGAAATCGTTCGTATCGCGATCGGTTCAAGCGTCCCATCCGGGACGATATTGGCGGCCACAAAATCGGGACTCAGCACCACGCCCGCGACAACTGCGGCGAGCCCGATTCCCCCAACGACCCACCCTCGCCAGAGGGCATGATTTTCAGCGCGGACGTGGTCTGTCACTTAAATATCTCCTTGAAGCAACGTATTGTATCATTCGCGTCCGACAGCGTCAAGCGCTCGCCGGGCGAGAGACTCAGGTCCCGGGTCGAGAGATTTGTGCACGAACGACACGAAGAACTGCGGAGGAATGAGAGCTGCGGTTTACGACTACTTTCCTTTGAACTCGGGCTTGCGTTTTTCGGTGAAGGCGCGGACGCCTTCCTTCTGGTCTTCGGTGGCGAACAGCATGGCGAATGCCTCGCGTTCGAGCGCGAGCGCCGACGGCAGGTCCCTGCCGGCTCCCATGTTCATCGCCATTTTGGCCAGTCTCAGGCCGAACGGCGGCCTTTGAATGAGCTTTGCCGCCAGCTTCTTGGCCTCGTCGAGGAGCTTGTCAACGGGAACGACGGCATTGACGAGACCGAGCCGCTCTGCTTCCTCGGCTCCGATAAATTCACCCACCATGACGAGCTCCTTCGCCTTGGTCATTCCGATGAGGCGCGGGAGCCTCTGCGTGCCGCCCGAGCCGGGGATAAGGCCCACGCGGATTTCGGGCTGGCCGAACTGCGCCGTGTCGGCGGCGATTCTCAGGTCGCAACACATCGCGAGCTCGCAGCCGCCTCCGAGCGCATAACCGGCGATGGCCGCTATGACGGGCTTGCCGATCTGCTCGATGTAATCGAATGGGTTGTTCTGGGCAAAGCGCGCTTTGAAGACCTGCACGACGTCGAGGCCTCCTGCGGCCATGGCCTCGAGGTCGGCGCCCGCCGCGAAGACGGTGTTGCCGCCCGTGAGGATGATGACGCGAACCGACTCGTCTTTATCCGCCTCGCGGAGTGCGGCGTAGAGCTCTTCGATCAGCTTCGGGCTGAGCGCATTCAGCTTTTCGGGTCGGTTCAGCGTTATTACCGCAATCTGCTCGCTTTTTTCGTAAATGATGGTCTCGAATGCCATGATCGCGTGGGTTTCCGGCCTGCGCCGGGGCAATCGCGTGCGAGATGGTTGCCGTAAAAAGTGGGAGGGGAAGCGTTGCTTCCCCTCCGCTCTCAGCCGTTGTTACAGGAACAAGGTTTTCAGCTTCATCGCCAGGCTCATGTCGCCCTTAACTTTGAGCTTGCCGCTCATGAATGCCATTTGGCCGTCGAGCTTTCCGTTGACGATGTCCAGCCAATCCTTGGCACCCACAGTGATGGTGATGTTGGGCGAAGCGTGCGCTCCTTCCTTCACCGAGCACTTGCCGTCGGCGATCTCGGCATGCCATTTTCCGCCGCCTTCACCAGTGACGTCCCACTGGTACACGGCCTTCATACCGGCTGCCTTGTCGGCTTTGAAGTTCCCTTCCATTGAGTCAAAGGATTCCTTCACTGATTCGGCCATTCGGATTCACCTCCTTTCATTTTCTAGTCTTCCCCACGGGCCACGATGCCGCCCACTGCGGGCTTTCAACTCTTCCCGCGGGTGCTTGGAAATCGGGACATCGGGCTCGACCTCACCCATTCCTAAGCCCCGTGTCCAATACTTGTGTGCATTCGAGCGGCTGCGGTTTTGCGCCTCTTTCATCCATGCTTCAACGTGCTCTGGGCCGCTTCTTCGCGGCGTGGACCTTTCCGACCGCAGCCGGATACTGAGCACTATATCAGACGTTTCCTCATTTTGCCAATCGCGTCGCCGACGAACGACGAGGTTGCGGCTCTGTCCGGTCCCGTTCTTGTGTCTTCGTTCATCACGCCAGCCCACGCATCTTGAGTATGGCTTTCATGTTGGTGGGCACGATGTCGTCAACGTCAATTCGCGCATCCACGACCGCAAGTTTTCCGCAGGCCATCGCCTCCTTCAGCACCGGTTCGATTTGCTCGGGCGTCTCTATGATGTATCCTGCCGCGCCGAAGCTCTCGGCCAGCTTGGAGAAATCGGGGTTCTCGTACTCGCTTCCATATACCCTGCCGCCATATAGTATTTGCTGGCTGTAGCGGAGCGCGCGGTAGCTGTTGTCGTTGAGGATGAGTATGGTGGCGACCACTCCTTCCCGGACTCCGGTCTCGATATCCTGGATGGTCATCATGAAATCGCCGTCGCCCAGTATGGAGAGAACGGGTCGTTCGGGCTTGACGATTTTCGAGGCGAGCGCCGCGGGAAAGCCGAATCCCATGGCCCCGAAATTATTGGGAGCGATGAAGGACCGCGGGCCTCGTATCTGGATAAAGTCGCATACATACACCGCGTTGAGTCCGGCGCCGCAGGCGAAGATGGCGTCTTCGGGAGCGAGGTCGGAAAGCGTTCTCAGCACCCGCCCGGGCGAGAGCGGAACCTTGTCGGATGAGATCGCCGCTTCGAGTTGCTCCTCCCATTGTTCCTTCACGGGAAGGAGCGAATCCATCCAGTCGTCGGATTTTTCGACCGGGTGGGCATTCAGCATTTCCACGAGTCTCGCCAGAAAATCGCCGGCGTCGGCGTTTATCGAATGAAGGTCCAACTTATAGGAAACCGGAAGCGCACGAAGGGCGGCGGGGTCGGCATTCACTATCACAATTTTTCCGCACAGGTCGGCGGAGTACTCGTAGGTGGTGAGGTCGGACAGGCAGCATCCGAGCCCGAGAATCAGGTCGGCCTGCTCCATCGCCGCGTCGGCTACCGGATTGCCTCCTCCGAAGCCGGTGCGACCGAGGCAGAGCCGGTGCGTCTCGGGAAGCGCGCCTCTTCCGTTGCCGGTGGTGGCCACGCGGACGTTTGCACGTTCCGCGAACCGACGAAGACGGTCAGCGGCTTCCGACTCGAAGATTCCCGCACCCGCCAGCACGACCGGCCGCGCGGATTCCTTGAAAAGGCGCAATACTTCTTGCACGTCGGCGTCGGCCACAGCTTTCGGAGGCGGAGCCGCGATGTCGATGGAGTCAAGGTCCGCCTCTCCCTCGGCCTGCCAGAAGTTCTCGGGCATCTCTATGAGAACCGGCCCCTTCGCCGGTGTCATGGCGATACGGTAGGCGGAGCAGAAGACCGAGGGGATGCTTGCCACGCTATCGACCCGGAAGACAGCCTTGCACACGGGTTCAAAAAGCCTGCAATGGTCCACCTCGAGCATGCCGTCGGTGCCCTTGAGGGCGGTTCTCACAGCGCCGGAGATGATGATGAGGGGAGAGCAGTCCTTGTATGCGTTGGCGGCGCTTATCATCGCGTTGAGCGCGCCCGGTCCGGAGTGAACCAGACATATGCCGGGTCTGCCCGTGAGGCGGCCTTCGGTGTCGGCCATGCTCGCCGCGACCTGCTCGTGTCGGGTGGTGATGTAGCGAATCTCCTCGCGTTTATCGTAGAGCGCGTTGACGAAGGCGAAATTGGAGGTGCCGATGATTCCGTAGATTCTCTTGGTTTGTGCTGCTTCGAGACATGCGATGAGCGCCTGTGCTCCGGAGATAGAGGTCAGTTTCCCTGCCGTCTTGGTCATTGTGGCTCCCTCTGAACCCAAGCAGCGAGGCGCGAAGGCGGTTTGATGCGGGAGAGATTTTAAATTGGCCAGCCAGTCAACCACGCGTCGAAGAATATATCACATGCCCCACTACTTGTCAAGCCCTTTTTGACCGAGACCGAGCGGGGGATTGCATTGGCAGGCGATATTCTCCCGGGTGGCGCGTCCTCGTATCGGGCGACCGACCCGTCACAGAGCGAGAAACAGGGCTCAACTTATGAATCGGATTTAACGGTCGCAAAGATTGGCACAACCAGTCGCGTGCTCGTTGTGGCGATAACCAGCTTGTCCTCGATCTGCCGTTCCGGCGGCTCGGGAAGAAACTCGACGATGACCTCATACTTCTTTCCCGGCTCCACAGGAGAGTGAGAGACGCGAAAACTCGGGTCGGGGAGGGAGACCGACTCGATGTCGAAGGTGGACGCGGTGCTGGAGACGATGAGCTTCCGATGGACGGGTGTGCCCGGGGCGCAGGAGCCGAAGTTGATCTGCTGGGGGGAGACCGATACGGCGCCCGTGACCGTCCCTTTCACGGGCAGTTGCAGCCTGGAGTAGTCCTTGTAGAATCCCGATTTCTTGCCGGTTATCGCTCCGAGTTTGGAGAGATTCTCGTAATTGGTGTAGATCTTGACGACTTCATTGAACTTGCCGACCGGCATATCGGGTCCGACGACGATTGTGAGCAAATACCCTTTCTGTTTCCCCTCCAGCGGAGAGGTCGTCACGGAGATGTTGGGTGAGGAAGTAGCGATGTCCGTGATAACCAGTTCCTTTCTGCCTCCCTGAATCAGTTTTGCCTCGGCGGATGCCGGCTTGCCCAACTGGACGTTGGGCATGAGGACGACTTCCGGCTCAAGCACGGCCTCGTCTATTATCTCCGCGGCAACGGTCAGGTACGTCACGGGTTCATCGGGGTCGTTTGTGACGATCTCGAGAGACTTGAATGGAGTCTTCCCTTCATACTTGTACGCTTCCAGCCTCGCCACGATCTCGGCCGAGCCTCCGGGCGGCACTTCCCACGCGGAGGGCGTCGCAGTAAGGCACAGGCACTTCGTTTCGATGCTGTAGATTTTCAACGGTTTCCTTCCGAGGTTTCGGAGGGGGAATGTGTGCTCGATCATTTGGCTGCGCCCGATGGTGCCGAAATCGACGGTCTTATGATCATAACTGATGTCGGGGGCATTGGCGACTGCGGGCTTGGCACCAGTGCGCTCTCCGACTACTTTCGCGACCAGCTTGATAGGTGTGCGCGGCTGGGCGGGGTCGTTGCTGAGCACATAGGCGACCTGCGATACCGGGCCGGAGAATTGGCGGATGTCCATCGTTATTTTCAGCATGGCTCTCTCGCCGCCCCTGATTCTTTCCCGGGGTATGATGGCATAGCTGAAACCTTCGGGAAGTTCGATGTCGTCCACTACCAGCGGTTCTTTTCCCAGGTTTTTCGCCGTCAGCGACACATCGTGGAACGCAATCGGGTCGTCCGCCGGTATGCTGCCGAAATCGGCCTCGGCCGGTTCGATTGACAGCTTCGCATTCTCAGAGAGAGGTTTTTCGGAGCATGAGAAAGAGAGCAAGGCCAAGGAAAATACCGCGAGGGATATGAGGAGCAGGTGCGATTTGAATCTCGTGAACGTCATGGTCGAAAAGGGGAGGGGAAAAGTGCCTCTCCACCGGATGAGCATCTCATTCGCGAACCGCGGCGGCCTCTTTTTCGCTCCACCAATCTGCCCAGTCATCCTTGTTCGGCCCCAGCGACTCACCCGTTATCCGGTTGAGCGCGACAAGCGACGCCGAACGGACCTGATAGTCCCTATCCTCCAGCGAGTCAATAAGAGGTGGCACGGCCTTTTCGTTTCCTATTTCGCCGAGGGAGTTGGCAGCGGTCCGTCTTGCAACCGGATAAGAGTCCTTTTCCAGAATCTCGATGAGAGGCATCACCGCGCCGTCGCGGCCCAGAGTGCCCAGGACGAGCGCCGCCTGGCAGCGGGTGAAGTTGTCCTCATCGTCAAGCACCAAAATAATGGCCGGCACAGTTTCAATCGCGCCGAGGTAGCCAAGTGCCACGAGGGCCGCCCTTCTCACGATTGGCTCTTCGTCGCCCAGCATGGGCTCAAGATGCGGTATCACGCGCGGGTTTTCTGAATACTGCAGGAGGTTTGCCGCGAACGCGCGTATCCGAGCGTCTTCATGCTGCAACGCCTCGACAAGAACGGGCACATTTTGCCGGCCGATGCCCCGAATCTCGTAGAAGATGCCTATTCTCTCCTGGTATCCGGCAGTCTTCGACCTCTCGAGCAGCTTCCATATTCTGCTCTCGACTTCGGGACTGACCTCTATTGTCTCCGGGTCCTCCGACGTCCACCCGCGCTGCAAATACCATAAGCCGGCCCAAACGAACGCCACGGCCGCCACAGTCACTAAGATTTTCTGTGAAAAACTGGACATGCGGTGTCCTCTTCGGCTGGCTGCAAATCAGCGCGCGTAGCACATCGAAGCATTTAAAATTCTAGCACAGCTCCGCCATGCTGTCAATGGCGCATTCGGCGCAGGAGAAGAGGGCTCACGTCGTTTTATTGAGGAGATGGAGCGTGCCGCCGGTTCAGACTGGGCCACAGGGCTGAAGCAGAGACGAAAACGGCGACTTCGCCTTGACGCTAAGTCGCCTGTTTTCAGCGCGTTATTCTAGTGGGCCCAGTAGGACTTGAACCTACGACCCGCTGATTATGAGTCAGCTGCTCTAACCAACTGAGCTATGGGCCCTCACTCCCTAGTCTATTCGTTCGAGCCTCGTTTGTCAACCTCGCAGCCGTGGCAGGCGTGAGGTTTGACGTGTAGGCCTGTTTCGTGCTAGCCTATACTCCATTCATTCCGCCGATCCGGGACAAGATCGTCGGTAATATATCTTAATGAGAACGAACCGCTGAAGAAACAGGAGGTCGGAGTTGACGAAGAAGAAGGAATCGAGAAGTGGTGAATCAACAACCGCCGTCCACGGCGGCGAGAGAAGGTGGCGCGGCTCCATCACGACGCCCATTGTGCAAACCTCCACGTTCGTGTTCAAGAACATGGAGGAGGTGGCCCAATACACGTCGGGGAAGAAGAGCCACTATGAATACGGCAGGTATGGAAACCCGACGCAGGAAGCCGCGGAGAAAAAGCTCGCGCTGCTCGAAGGCGCCGAACATTGTCTGCTGTTTGACTGCGGAATGAGCGCGATAAGTGCAACCGTGTTCGCGTTGATGAAATCGGGCGACCACATCATTTTGACGGACGACGCCTACAAACAGACGCTCAATTTCGCCGAAAATTTTCTCCCCCGTTTCGGGATAGAGGTGTCCGTCGTGCCGATGGGCAACTACGAAGCCATGGAGAAGGCGATACGCAAGAACACCGTGCTCCTGTTCTCGGAATCGCCCACCAATCCGTACCTCAACATCGCGGACATGGAACGAGTCGCCGGGATGGGCCGAAAAAACAAGGTGATCACGGCGATAGACAGCACGTTCGGCAGCCCGTACAATCAAAAACCGCTCGAGTCGGGCATCGACATCGTGATTCACAGCGGCACGAAATTCCTCGCGGGCCACAACGATATATTGTCGGGTGCCGTGATGACGGGCCGGAAATACTTTGAGCGCATCAAGGATTTCCAGAAGATGACAGGCGGCGTGCCCGACCCCAACTCGTGCTTCCTGCTGCTGCGCGGCCTGAAGACATTTTCGCTGAGAATGGAGCGGCAGAACCAGACCGCCACCGAGGTGGCCATACATCTGGAAAAGCATCCGAAGATCAAGCGGGTGTACTACCCCGCCCTGCCGAGCCATCGGCACCACGAGCTCGCAAAGAAACAGATGCGTGGGTTCGGCGGAGTAGTCACGTTCGAGGTGAACGGAGACCTGGAGCAGACACTGAAGTTCCTCGATGCACTCAAGCTGTGCCTGATCGCGCCGAGCTTGGGCGGACCCGAATCGCTGATCACGCATCCGGCCACCGTGACCTACTACACGATGACGCGGGAAGAACGAATCGCCATCGGAGTGCTCGACGAGTTGGTTCGGCTGGCCGTCGGCTTCGAGGACCCCGAGGACATCATCGCCGACCTCGACCAGGCGCTGAAAGGCGTCTAGCGTATCAAGACGCGGCGAGAATCCCTACCACTGCAGAAGCCGGGCGTAAGCTATGTCCATTCATCCGCTGGATTTCCCATACAGTCACAGAGGTGATGCGCATGCGGACGAGATTCTTTGACGGGCCGAAGCCGAGGATATTCGCGCATCGCGGGTCGAGCGGCCATGCGCCCGAGAACACGCTGGCATCCTTCGATATGGCTGCCCGTGCGGGCGCCGACGTCCTCGAGATGGACGTGCATGCGACGAGCGACGGACACATCGTCGTCATGCACGACCCGATGACCGAACGGACGACCGACGGGGCGGGTCCCGTGTCGGCGCTGACGCTCGCGGAATTGAAGCGGCTCGACGCAGGCCGGCGGTTCTCGCCCGACGGCGGGAAGACGTATCCTTACAAGGGCAAGGGAATCGAGGTGCCCACGCTGCGCGAGGTCGCCGAGAGGTTTCCCCGCATCCCGTTCAACATCGAGGTGAAACAGGGCGAGCCGAGCATCGAGCGCGCGGTGTTCGAGCTCTTGGAAAAACTCGGCCACGCAGAGATAACGCTTCTCGCCGCCGAGATGGATGTGATCATGGAGCGAATCCGCCCTCTCGATTCAGGGCTGGCCACGAGTTTCTGCTCGACCGAGGTGCTCGAATTCCTCCAGCGGCTCAATCAAGACAGTTGGGAAGAGTATGTCCCGCCCGGGAGCGCGCTTCAGATCCCCGAGTCGTACCATGACATTCCGGTACTGACGCCGGAGCTGCTCGACGCCGCCCACCGCTTCGGCGTCGAGGTGCACGTGTGGACGGTGGACGAAGAGGCCGACATGCGCAGGCTGCTGGAGATGGGCGTGGACGGCATCTTCACCGACTATCCCGAACGCATGGCGGGGGTGGTCCGAGAGATGGGACTGAGGCCCTGACAGCCCGTTGCCCAAATGATTCCTCACCCACCAACGTTTCCTGCCCCGTCATTGCGAGGAGCCAAGAGCTACAAGCTCGGGCGACGAAGCAATCCCGATGGCATGAGGAAAATGACTCCGAATAATTTAGACAACAGGCTGCGTGACCCCTTTAGGATAGACAGCCCCTCCGATACTGCGGTATAATCACGTCAAGGTTCTCCCGGCAGGACATCACCGTTGAATGGAACAATTGTTGGCCGGGCAATAGGTGAAACAGGAGGTTCATGACTCATGATAGTTGATGCACATGTGCACTTGTATGATGAAGGCTGGATACCCAAACCCTTCGTACGCGGATTGGGGCAGGTAGTCTCGGCAACCCTCGCGAAGACAACCGGCGAGTTTCCCGACCCGGACGCCATCGCGGCCGGAGCCACGGAGCAATTGAGGGACTCGACAGGAGACGGCCTGGTTGAGGACATGGACGGGGCCGGCGTGGACATGTCGATCGCCTTTCCGGTCGATTACTGGCTGGCCGTCGAGGAATCCTCTTCCGGAACGCCCGAAGGCGTCCCCATCGTCGAGCAGAACCGCATCTTCGGCGAGGTCGCCAAGAGACATCCGAAGCGCGTGGCGCATCTCGCGGCCGTGGACCCGCGCCGCAAGGATGCCGTCGCAATCTTTGAGAAGGGAGTGACGGAGCAGGGTGCGCGCGGCCTGAAGCTGCATCCGACCGCCGGCTTCTATCCCGACGACCCCGTCTGCCATCCGGTGTACCGGAAAGCGTTGGAGCTGGATGTGCCCGTGCTCTTCCACACGGGAACGCAGCCCGCGCCCATGAAGGCGAAGTATTCGCGCCCGATCTTCGTGGACGGCGTCGCGGGGGATTTTCCCGACCTCAAGATCGTCATGGCGCATGTCGGCCACTGCTGGTGGGAGGAGGCGCTCGCCCTCGCCGGAACCAAGTGGAACCTCTGCGTTGATTTCTCGGGGTGGCAGAGGACATTCATGCTTCGCCCGCGCGAGTTCTATCACATGCTCAGGGTCGCACTGGACGAAATCGGCCCGTGGCGCGTCATGTTCGGCACCGACAATCCCTATCTGAGGCTCATGCTGCCCACGAAAGACTGGATCGCGGCGGTGCAAGACGCGACCAGCTCGGAATTCGCGTTCAGCCAGGAGGAGATAGACATCATCCTGGGGTCCGCAGCCGCGCGCCTGTTCAAGATAGGCTGACGGCGGCATAGCATCTTCTTGAGCAGGACAATGAATCGCGAATCTGATTCTTCTTCATCAAACATCGGCTCTGCTTTGAATAGACGGAGCCGGTATGCGTGTGTTTCGCAAGAGCGCTTCGCCGGATAAGACCGAGCCGGCGGCAGTCTTGGAGGTGTGTTCGATGGAAGGCGTGGGTTTCACTGGACCCGCCAAATCCATCAGGGCTTTCGTGAATCGCCATCGGATTCTTCTGCCGCCGTTGCTGTTCGTCGGCTTTGGAGCCATCATCCTGTTCAGCGCGCGCGAAGCAGTGATGGGGCAACTTCAGCCGAAACAAGAAGCCGTCGCCAGCTACGAGCGGTTTCCGGTGCCTGGTGAAAAGGCCGCATACGAAACATTCGAGGTGATGTGGCCTCTGCGGGAGAAGCGGACCGCCATCGAGGTAGCGGCGGGAGAGAATTCGATAATTGAAGTAGGCTTTGTTCGAATTCGCGAAACTCCTTCCCTCTATAACGGGTTCTCGGGCAAAATCCGTTTTTCGGCCTCCCGTGGGGATTGGCTCCGTGAAGAAGTTCTCGCCGAAACAACGGGAGAGTTCCCCGTAGGCCGGCGTGTGAGTCTCGCCATCGACGGAGCTAAGTTGGGGGGAGAGCGACGACGTCAGAAGATTCTTCTCAAGATAGAGAAGGCGGATGAGCATGAGGAACAAGGATACGAACCGTACCGTGATTTTGCGTTGCTCGCCCCCAATGTCTGCGAGAAAAGACGAGCCGGCGAGATGAATGTAATTATCGTGTCCTTCGACACGCTCCGTCCCGACCACCTAGGCTGCTACGGTTACGGGCGCGATACAAGCCCCAATATCGACGGGTTCGCGCAGCAGGGTGTGCTGTTCACCCAGGTCGTGAGTCCCGCTCCATGGACTACTCCCGCCCATTACAGTCTCTTCACGGGTCTCAATCCGTCCGCCCATCAGAATCGGGCCAGAGTCGAAGACAGCGGGATATTCTATTCACGGGAAACCCTCGCGAGCGTGCTGAAGCAAAACGGTTTTTACACGACTGCCATTACGGATGGCGGCCTGATGTCGTCGGTGTATGGGTTCGGGAAAGGGTTCAATACATACAGGGAATACCTCAGCGTGACGAAGCGCCCGGAGGCGGGAACGCAGTGGGCATACGAGTCTCATATCGAGCAGATCTTCGATGAAGCTTCCCGCTGGCTCGAAGCACACAAGAACGCGAAGTTCTTCATGTTCCTGCACACATATGAATGCCACATGCCTTACGAGGGGACCCATTTTGTCTCGAAACAACCTCCCAAGTCCTTAATCGATCGCAGGAAGGCGCTGTACGACGGCGATATCAAGCACGCGGATTCCTACTTCGGCACGTTTGTTGAGAAGCTTCAGTCGCTCAACCTGATGGCTGACACGCTGGTTGTTTTCCTGAGCGACCACGGTGACGATTTCTACGACCACTATCGCGAAACCGACATTATTCCTCCGTTCACCGAAAAGCTCACACCGGAGATATCCGCCATCGACCACGACCACTCACTGTACGAGGAGCTTGTCAGGGTTCCGTTGATCTTCCACATCCCCGGCCTCAAAGCGCCGAAGAGAGTTTTGGAGAATCAGGTTCGCCTCATCGACGTCATGCCGACGATTCTGGACCCTCTCGGCATAGACTACGCGGCCCCGATTCAGGGAACCAGCCTGATGAGTCTCATGCGGACCGGAGAAAGAGAGGAGGACCCGCCGGCCCTGAGCGAATTTACCGGAACCGGCCCCGAGCGGAAGGCGATCCGCAAGGACGGATACAAGTATATATGGATAGAGAAGCCGGACGAATTCCACAGGGTGACGTATCGAAACTTGAATCGGTTCGAGCTTTTCAACCTCACCGAGGACCCTCACGAGAAACATAATATCTACGCAGAAAACAGGCAATTGGCCGATCGATACCACGCGCTGCTCAGCGAGCAGTTGGCGACCTCTCTGCGGCTACACTCGGCACTCGAGAAGGAATACCAGCCGAGTGGAAAGAAAGAGAGAGTAGTCGATGAAGACCTGAAACGAAACTTGAAGGCGCTTGGCTACGTGGACTGAGCATCGCCGGGCTCTCCCAACTGCCATGCGCCTCCTCGACACAGTCCACCGGGATATCCCTCTTGTGAACTCCGAATCGCGAGACGCACAAGGCGAACAAGGCTCATGAGCGACATGCATCAGCAGATGAAAACCTGTCACTATTGCGGACAGGCCGTCAAGTTGAGCAGCCACATGTGTCCTCACTGCGGCAGTTCCCTTGCAGAGTTGGACCAGCAGGAATGGGAACGGCTCGCCCCCACCGCAGAGCCCCCCGTGGACAAACCCAGCCGAAAGGTTTTGCCCTCTGGCACACGGAAGGCTCTTCTTGTCGTCGCGTTGTGCTGTTTCCTCTACTTGGCCGCGGTCATTACCATTTCCATTGCTCGGTTCATGTCGAACGGAGCAGCTAAACACAAGGCCGGCGAATTGCCGAGCAGCCCGGCTGCGGCGGTCAAGAAGCCGGAACGCCTGGGCGCAGCGTCGCCGCAATCGGGGAAGACCTCGTTCATTCGCATTCATGAGAATCCCACCTTGCCTGACGGGGCTGCGTCGTCGGAGGAACAGGCGGATTCCACCGAATCGAAAGAGTCGTCCTCGGAAGAGCGCGAGCGGCGCGAACGCGTACAGCGCATCAGCGCTCAGATTTTCAAGGAGCTTCTCGAAGAAGAAACAATAACCGCCGACACGATACACCTCAAGTCGGGCAGGGAAATCGATTGCGACATAATCAGCCGGTCCGACGCTCAGCTCACCATCAGCCACAGGGGAGTGACGACGACTCTGAATCGGGACGCGATAGAAAGCGTCGAACACCGCTCGCCGGAAGACGTGAGGCAGGAAACGGAAAAGCTCGCGATGGCACGGGCCAACGAAATTGTGTCCCTGGGGCTGGTCCGCCACGGAGGGCTTTGGATTACGCCCGAAGAAAGGGCGCGCCGAATGCAGGCCAAGCCCGCGCCGAAAGAGTCCGAACAAGCTTCGACGCAGACGGCAACTGAGAAACCCTTGCCGGAGGAGCCTGGTAGCCAATCATTCGATGAGAGAACCGACCGCGAGAAGCTCGAATCGTTGCTTGCGCTCGTGCGCAAAACGAAGACTGTTGACGCCGACTTCTTCGGGGGAACGCTTCACATTGAAAATCGGAGCAAAGAGCGCGCCAGAGGCAACTCGGACAATGCATCGTTCATCGCTTTCGAGGCGAAAGGAAGACAGATAAACCTGTTTCAGTTGAGCGACTTCCTCCGGCTGCCCGTCGCGGCGTCCGGCCTCTGCAATGCGTCCGTCGACGCCTCCCTGGACGAACGCGACCCGCGGACGTTGAGCGGCGAGGCGCAAGTCATCGCCGAACACGTGACAATTCCCCCCTTCGCCACGCCGATGCTTGTTGTCCCGCCCAACGAGGAAGCCACGGTCACCGCGACACTCTCAGCGGATAAAGGAGCCGTCGTCATAAAGAGCTTGCGGCTCGACGGAACAGCGTACAGCTTGGAAGGCGGCGGAATCATTCTCCTCGCGAACCGGCTGGAACAAAGCCAAGTCAAATGCTCATTCTCAATCCTTTTCAACGAATCGCCGACCGTGACAGATACGAGAGTGGTTGGAAAAGGCGCGCAATACCTCTTGAACGCTCTCTCGGCATCGAAAAGAGAGATTCCTATTAAGATTCTGGGGACGCTCTCAGCGCCTGAAATACTTCTCACCCATCAATCGGCGCTCGGGTCTGTAAGATGGCGGCTCAACCAGTAGCCGTGTCCGAGAATAGACCGGGCCGTCTTGTGATGTTAGTCACAGACACGTCGCCGCATTTCGGAGCAAAATGAGGAAGAAAGAGGAAAGGTTTGCCTATGAACTCCGAGATGCCGAAAACGAAAGACGTGGCCGAGGTCGTGACGTGCCGGGCCGGCGCAGACGGTTGTCCGATGGCCGTCATAGATGTGAAGGCAATCGCCGCGAAGCTGGCCGACGTGCTCGCCGAGCCCGAACGCAAACGCGCGCTGGAGGAGCTGCTCGCCAAGCCGTTCAACTTCCACAGCCAGTTCTGCGCGGCGGTGACAGGCTGCCCGAACGCATGCGCTCAGCCGCAGATAAGAGACTTCGGCGTCATCGGACGCGCCCGCATCGGATTCGCCGAGTCGTTGTGCAGCGAATGCGGCCTGTGCGCGGCGGCGTGCAAGGAGAACGCGATCACGCTCGTCGATGGGAAACCGCGCGTCGACGGCACGCGCTGCATCGCATGCTCCGACTGCGTGCGTTCGTGCCAGACCGACGCGCTCAGCGTCGTCGGCCGGACGTGCGAGGTCACGGTCGGCGGCAAGCTCGGGCGTCACCCCCGACTGGCGCAATCATTGGGCGAATTCGAGAACATCGACGAGGCCGTCGAATGCCTCCGCCGCACGCTTGAGCTGCTTCTCACCCAGGGCAAGAAAGGCGAACGCCTCGGCGCGCTGCTCGAGCGCCTCTCGCGAGAATAAGTAATTACTATTAGGAACAGGTATCAGTCGTCATTCTGAGCGCAGCGAAGAATCTCAAACATTGCGACAGGGCCGGCGAAACACGAGATCCTTCACTCGGGCCTTCGGCCCTTCGTTCAGGATGACAAAAATGTGAAGTGCTTCGTGCTCCCCACAGTAACACCTCCGCCTCACCCTTCCAAAACCCGCTTGCGTTCCTTCCAACATCTCCTATATATTGTCGGTGAATTACGGGTCGCTCCAAACAATATCGGGCGGTTGGTCGATGAGCATTGACCCCGGTTTGTGCAGGCGGTATAATCATCGTGCAGAGACAACGAGGGGTGAAACATGACGAAACTGCTTAAGAAGGCCTTTGACGAAGCTTCCAGGCTCCCTGAAACGGAGCAGAATGCGTTTGCCAAATGGCTGCTCGATGAACTCCATTCTGAGAGGGAATGGGCCAAGACCCTCGCGGAATCGGAAGATGTTCTTGAGAAGCTTGCGGACGAAGCTTTAGAAGAAAAAAGAAAAGGCAAAACCAAACCGCTGAACCCCGACCGCCTATGAACTCGACCGCGACCGAGCGATTTTGGAAGTGCTATGCTGCGCTACCGGCCGAGGTCAAGACTCAGGCCCGAGAAGCATACGCCCTTTTCGCAAGAGACCCCTACCATCCCGGCCTGCGCTTCAAACGAATCCATTCAACTCGGCCGATCTTCTCCGTACGAGTGAGTCTCCAGTATCGGGCCCTTGGGGTCGCCGAAGGAGACGAAATCATATGGTTCTGGATCGGGTCGCACGCAGAGTATGACAGTCTCTTGAAGCGGCTGAAGTGAACAAGGACGAAGCACAGAGGAAGACCGCACGAGAGATCGCACAGCGATACCTGGCGCGTGGCGATGCGCTCGGCTGGTTCGAGGCGCTGTATTCTCAGGCCGACGGGGACGCGTCGATCATTTCGTGGGCCGACCTGAAGCCGAACCCGAACCTTGTCGCGTGGCTGGACCGGGAGGCCCCACGCGCCCAGGGCGGGACCGCGCTCAAGGTAGGCTGCGGCCTGGGCGATGATGCCGAGGAACTCGCCCGGCGCGGATTCGAGACCACCGCCTTCGACATCTCACAGACGGCCATCTCGTGGTGCCGGAGGCGTTATCCGAATTCTTCGGTGACGTACCTCGTGGCCGACCTGTTTCAACCGCCGACAGAGTGGCGAGGGAAGTTCGACTTCGTCCTCGAATCGTACACGCTTCAGGTGCTGCCGCCGGCGCTCAGGCCCGAGGCGATCGCGCGTATCGCCTCATTCGTCGCTCCGCAGGGGATGTTGCTGGTCATCGCGCGGGCCCGAGAAATCGACGATCCCGAGGGCGCCATGCCCTGGCCGCTGACGAGAGACGAGGTGGCATCCTTCCAATCTTTCGGTCTCAGGGAACTCTGCTTCGAGGACTACATGGACACCGAAACTCCCCCCGTCCGTCGGTTCAGAGTGTGGTACCGAAGGGAATAGGGCGGTTGAAATCTTCGCCAATTTCCGGAGATGTGGCACGAATTTGCCGGACGGGAAATCGGTATTATGTCCCCGGAATTTGCCAATTTGCCTTGCTTTCCTTCCAACATCTAATATATACTGACGGTGAACAAAGGAGATGCGATGAGACTGAAGGTAGATCATAAGAATGACGCCTTATATTTTCGATTAGATGAATCGGATATCGTAGAGTCCGAGGAAATCAAGCCCGGCGTGATTCTCGACTATGATGCGAACGACAACATGGTCGGAATCGAGATACTCGGCCTGAGCAAACGTGTCTCGGTTGAAACGTACAGGTCCTGACTTACCTATACCGCAACCTCTGAAAAATGAAATTCGAACTTAGACCATTCAACCGTAACGCCTCTGTGGAAGATGCCATCAGCGATTTAAAGAGTGTGGCAGAGCGCCTTGGCAAGAGCACTTTGACAAAGCGAGAGTATGCCATGCATGGCAGGTTTAGTCCTGACACAGCCTTGCGCAGATGCGGGTCATGGTCTGAAGCGCTCAGAAGGGCAGGACTTCGGCCCAGCCGAAACTTTGGCGTTCCGAAAGAGACTTGCCTTAGAGACTTGAAGAGGGTCGCAAAAAAACTTAAGAAACCTTCCGTCACGACGGAAGAATACAGGAAGCTTGGCAATTTCAGCCTCGCACCATTTATTCGCCACTTCGGGAGCTGGTTTGCCACCCTTGATGCTGCGGGCCTTAAGAAAACTCGGAACCTTCATCTGACGGAGGAAGACTATTTCGAGAATCTTGAAAAAATGTGGGTTCATCTTGGGCGACAACCTCATTACGGCGAGGTTCGGAAGCCCTTTTCTCGATACTCAGCAAAGGCATACACGAAGCGGTTTGGAACATGGCGGAATGCCCTTGAAGCCTTTGTTGCATTCGTGAATCGAGAACCCGACCAGGAAGGCCGACGCAGACCCCATACAGCTTCCGTTGGTCAGGAAGAAGGGCAAGGGTTAAGGGTAAACCCGCAGATTCCATCGCCTGGTGAGTCCCGTCACATTTCGTGGCGAGATAGATTTCTCGTGATGCGCCGAGATGATTTCAAATGCCGGTGTTGTGGAAATAGTCCTGCCTTGACCCCAGGCCTGGTCCTTCACGTTGACCATGTCCACCCTTGGAGCAAAAGTGGATCAAAGGAGATAGACAATCTGCAGACACTTTGTGACCGATGCAACATAGGCAAGAGCGATCTTCCAATGACAGAAAAAGAAGACAGCCAATAAGGGCTGGATGGAGAGTTCAACAGACAGGATGAAAATTACGCGGCCAAAGGATGTTATGAAGAAACAAGATAGTGGCCATAGCCACTTCTAATAACACTCCTCGCCAACCACATCAATACTTCCCGAATTTCTCTGTGGCTTGGATGAGGGCGTCGATGTTTTCGGGCGGGGTGCCACGGTCGATGACGCCGCCGCTGGAGAGCGCGAACCCGCCGCCTTTGGCGGCTCCCTCGATGCACCGGCGCGATTCTTCGAGCACTCGTTCGGGTCCCTCGCGCATCATCACCCCCACCGGCGCGACGTTGCCGATGAGCGACATGCGTCCGCCGATCGTGCGCTTCAGCTCGGCCATGTCGTGCATGAAGCCCATGTGGAACGACTTGCCGCCCGTCTCGGGCGCGAGGCCGGTGAGGTCGCGCATGTCGGAGTCGCAGTGATAGATGGTGAGCGCGTCGGAATGCGCCTCGAAGATGCGCGCGGTGTAGGGGATGAAGAACTCCTTGAAAAGCGACGGCGACAGCAGGCCCGATATGTCGTCGCACAGGAACACCGCCGCCAGGCTGCCGAGCGTCTGCTTCTGCATGTCGAGATAGGCGAGCAGCGTGTCGGTGGCGATTTCGAGCAGGCGGTGGCATTTGTCGGGCTTCTCGAACATGTCGATCATCAGCTCGCTGATGCCGCGTATGAGCGCCGCCAGCACCACCGGCCCGCGCAGGCTGCCGAAGCCGACCGGCCCGCGCGGATTGCCGACGCCCATCTTTAGGCCCTGCTCCGTCGCCATGTCGTTCATCGCCTCGAAATATTCCATGATTCTCGGAAACAGGCCGTCGCGTTTTGTGTCGGGAACACTGAGTTTGTCCACCTCGTCGATGCTTTGCAGCGCCGGTTTCGTCCAAGGCGAATCGTCTTCCGGCCAGAATATCTCGCAGAACGCCGCCGCCTCAGTCACGACGCCGAAGTCGGTGTAGAGGGGAGTCAGTCCGCCGAAGCGCTCCTGCACCTTCGCCTGGCATTCGAGCATCTTCCGGGGGTCGTCGTGATATATGCGCTGCGGCACTCCTCCGTACTCGGCCATGAACCCGCTCTCGATGGGCAGAAACACGGGCACCTGGTCGGGCTGCTGGCCGTTTATCGCCTGAAAGAGCCTCATTGCATTCAGCATGGGGTCGATCACTTTTCGCTCCTTATTTGAAGAACGCGTTTCACCATTGCCGAATGAAGATAGCACATCGCGAGCACGATAGTCAAAGACAGAGTTTCCATTCTTTCGCATCGGGGTTTCAGCTCAATTGGATGTCATGCTGAGCACAGCGAAGCATCTCGTTTTGCGCCAACGCAATGGGGATTCTTCGCTTCGCTCAGAATGATTAAGTGCCTTTGCGGGTTGGTGATCCAAGACGTTAGAACTCTCTTGGGCAAACTCTTAGAGAAACTCTACGGTCAAGAGGCTGTATGCTGCGGAGCATTGTGACGAAGCGTGGCGCTGTGTTAGAATAAAGAGGAACTGCGAAGCGTGCTGCCGCAAAGAGATCTTACTCTTCGCCGGCAGTGGAAGGAGCACATGGCCAAGAAATACGACGCCGTGATAGTTGGCGCAGGGCCCGCGGGGATGTTCGCCGCCCGCGAGCTGGCCCGCAATAAGCTGAAGACGCTCATCATCGACCGGGGCAAGGACACGAACGAACGCCGCTGCGAGATGGAATATGCGGGCGTCTGCCACAAGTGCGACCCGTGCAACGTCCTGTGCGGCGTCGGAGGCGCCGGGACGTTTTCCGACGGCACGCTAAATCTGCGGCCCGACGTCGGCGGCAATCTGCGCGATTACACGCGGGACGACGACGCGGCGTGGGCGCTCGTGGACGAGGTTGACAAGGCGTTCATACACTACGGCGTCCGCAACGAGCTGGCTGGCTCTTCGGATGCCGACGTGCAGCAACTGAAAATGCGCGCGGCGTCGGTTGGCGTGAGCTTCGTGGACATCCGACAGCGGCACATCGGTTCCGACTTCACCCAGAAGGTCGTCAGCAATTTCAAACAAGACCTCGAGAAGGCGGGCGTCGAGTTTCTGCTGGAGGCAAAGGTGCGGAACATCCGGCTGAAGGACGGGGTCTGCTGCGGAGTGTTGCTGGAAAATGGCCGGCGGGTGAGCGCGGACAACGTGTTGCTTGCTCCGGGCCGCGTGGGTGCAAACTGGATGAACAAGCTGGTCGATCTCAATAAAATAAAGGCCAGGTACGCGCCCATCGACGTCGGCGTCAGGATAGAGGTTCCCAGCATCGTCATGGAGTGGGTGACCCGCATCAACCGCGACCCGAAATTCTACATCCGCACCTCACGGCACGACGACTCCGTGCGCACCTTCTGCGCGAACCGGCATGGATTCGTCGTCGAGGAACGATACGACGACATAGTCGGCGTCAACGGACACTCATTCCGTGACAAAGATTCTCCCAACACAAACTTCGCGCTGCTCGTGACCATCAATCTGACCGAGCCGCTCGAGAACACGACCATCTACGGCGAGTGCATCGGCAGGCTGGCATACACGCTCGGCGGCGGCAAACCCATCGTTCAGCGGATGGGCGACCTCCGGCGCGGCCAGCGTTCCACCGCTCAACGGATCGCCCGAAACTCGGTGCATAACACGCTGAGGGACGTTACGCCGGGCGACATCGGCATGGCCCTGCCGCAGCGCATCGTGGCCGATCTATTGGAGAGCCTCGAAACGCTGGACAGGATAATTCCGGGCGTCGCGTCCGATTCCACGCTTCTCTACGCGCCCGAAATCAAATTCTACTCCATGAAAATTCAGGTGAGCCCCCGGCTCGAAACAAGCATTCCGCACCTGTTCGCGGCGGGCGACGGAACCGGGTTGTCGCGCGACATTGTCAACGCCTCGGCCACGGGCATCCTCGCGGGCAGGGGAATGCTCAAGAAAGGCGAGCGGGGCAAAGAATCCAAGCGTTCCACGTAACCCATATCGCCCGGTTCCTCTCTGCACGTCCCGCTCAAACATCGAAACGGCTCTGCTTTCAAAAGTGTGCGGGAAAAGCGCCTTTTCGTTATGGGCGAGGCGTCTCTTCCCCCGAGGAGTCGCGTCAAGTTTTCCTGAAAGAAACCGAAGTTGTTGTCTCCTAAAGGATTGCGAGGGGCTCGTCGCGGGGCAGTCTTAGGCAAACTTCTTGCCCGTCGCTGGTATGAAACTTGCTTGCCTACATCCCGTAATGGCTTTCATACACCCTATTAGGGTGATTGTTTTCATACGAGGAGGAATGTCCGCCTGAGTTACACCAAAGATCAGATAAAGTCAACCGTCGAAAAGATTCAGAATCTGCCGACCCTGCCGAAGGTGGCTGTCAGGATACTCGAGATCGCGTCGGACCCGGATGTCTCGGTCAGGGAGGTGAGCAGTGCGATACATCAAGACCCGGCTCTCGCCGCCCGCGTGCTCAAGGTTGCGAATTCGCCGTTTTACGGCATGTCGCGCCAGGTCGATTCGCTCCAGCTCGCGCTCGTGATTCTTGGGCTCAACGAAGTGCGAAACATAGCGCTCGGCATCACGATACTCAACGTCATGAAGGAATTGAAATCGAACGTGAACTATGACAGGGAAGAGTTCTGGATTCACAGCACAGGGTGCGGCGTGGTCGCGAGGATTCTCGGCCGCAAGCTGAATTTCCGGGGAGAGGGAACGGACTTCATTGCGGGCCTGTTGCACGACATCGGAAAGATAATCATCGACGAATATTTCAGCAGCAAGTTCGTCGCCATTTTCAACAAAACGTTCAAGCACAAGCCCCCCATGCTCGAGGCCGAGCGGGAAATACTCGGCGAATCGCACGAGCAAGTCGGCGGATGGCTCGCCGAGAAGTGGCGCCTGCCCGAGACCCTGTGCGACGCTATCGCGCATCATCACGATTTGCCGCTGATCGATGAGTGGAATACGGTCAAGAACCCGAAGCTGGTGTCGCTCGCGTACATAGCCGAGGCGTTTTGCGAACAGTATGGGATCGGCTGGGACGGCGATTCCGGATATTCCGACGTCAGGAACAGCGAGGCCTGGGATGTGCTCCTGGCGCAGCAGAACAAGTATGGTACGGAGAGCATCGACACCCTTCTCGCCGAGACCTTGGAGGCGTTCAACGAGGCCCGTCCGCACATCATGTGGTTATAGACGCAAGGCCGGCGGTCCTGCCTCTGAGCGCTTTCGCCGCGACACCCTTCAGATATCCCCGCCCAGATAGCTCAGCGCCACGGCTGCGTGCACCTTCACTCCCGCTTCCAATGCCGCCTCATCAATGACACACACTGCGCTGTGTGAGGGGTGGGGCTCTCCCTCGGGCGGCTTCGCTCCGAGGAGGGCAAAGGCGCCCGGCACTTTTTCGAGGAAAAACGAGAAATCCTCCGACGGCATGCGAGGGCGGCCGAGGGGGCGGACGTTTTCCTTCCCAAGGATTCGGTCCGCCGCCGAACGCACCGTCTGCGTGAACTGGGGATCGTTCAGCGTGGCCGGGTATCCGCGCGTGTAGTTGAAATCATACGTCGCGCCGAACGCGGCGGTGACGCCCCTGATGATTTCTTCCATCATGGACGGCAGCCTGTCGCGGAGGTCGGGGTCGAATGAGCGGACGGTGCCGGACATTTCGACACTGTCAGGAATGATGTTCACCGCCGTCCCGCCATGGATGGTGCAGATGCTCACAACCACCGGCTCCGTCGCGTCTATCTGACGGCTCGCGAGCCCCTGAAGCGCCGTTATCACGTGGCCGGATATGAATATGGGGTCGGCGGATTTGTGGGGGACCGCGCCGTGGCCTCCCCTACCGACAATGGAAAGGGTGAACACATCGGCGCACGCCATCATCGGTCCTTCTCGAATCGAGAGAACGCCCGGAGGGGAAAGCGGGTCGATGTGGAGCGCGAATGCCGCCTCAATCCGAGGCTCCTCCCGCAGCACACCTTCCTCTATCATCCATCTCGCTCCCGCATATCCCTCTTCTCCCGGCTGGAAGATGAATTTCACGTTGCCCCGCACCCTGCCGCGGAGCTTCGCGAGCACCATCGCGGCGCCCAAGAGCATCGCCACATGGCCGTCGTGGTTGCAGGCGTGCATGACGCCGGGCACTCTTGACGCATAGGGCAGGCCCGTGTTCTCCGTGATGGGGAGTGCGTCCATATCGGCACGGAGCGCGATAGTGGGGCCGTCGGCGGAACCTCTCAGAAGCCCCACAACGCCCGTTGCCGCGGTGCGCCGGACATCGAGCCCCAGCCGTTGAAGCGCCGACGCGACTTTGTCGGAGGTGCGGAGTTCCTGGAAAGAGAGTTCAGGATGTGAATGGATGTCGCGGCGGATTTCCACGACATCGGGGAAAATGCGCCTGGCCTCTTCCGTTATGAATTCTGCCGCCTTGCTCATGCCTGATTCCTGTGACGTAAGCCGCCGTGGCAAGCCCTATTCTAAAGCGGAGTATTCGGAGTGTCAAGGGCTCCGGCCCGAACCGCCGGTGTGGGGCATTTTGCGTGTCTTGAGGAACATTTTTTGTTAATTTTTTTGAATAATGCGGCCTTTGCCCCAACTCGGCAGCCATACGACAATGAGGCGCTCAATGGCTAACCCTAAGCATTTCAATATGTTAAGAAAATCCGCCGATTTGCGTCGCTCCATTTTCCCCGGGCTGCAATTTGTGGCACGATAGTTGCCTTCTTCGTCTGGGCACTTCTGGGGGAACCGCATACTTCTCGAGGACGTATCCGCAATGATCACGGATACTGGTGTTTTAAAAAAACTCGACAGAATAAAAGAGCTTCCGACGCTTCCCGAGGTGATGCAGGACGTGCTCGCCGCGCTGGCGTCGGACCGCTCTTCGGCGGAGGAGCTGGCCGCCATCCTGTCAAAAGACCAGGCGTTGTGCTCGAAGGTGCTGAGAGTGGCGAATTCGGCCTTTTACGCACAGTGTCGGACGATCTTTGAGATAGGACATGCAATAGTAGTTTTGGGATTTGATTCAATCGCGCAACTGATGCTTGCCACCTCGGTGTTCAACCTGTTCGGCCGGATGCCCCTCCGCGGAGCGTTCGATGTGTATGGCTTTTGGAAACACTCGATAGCCACGGCGGCCGCCGGCAAGATGATTGCCGATACAATTGGCAAGTCGGCCGACGGCGCTCTGGTGTACACGGCAGGTCTGCTTCACGACATCGGAAAGCTCGTCTTGATATGCTACTTGCCCGGCCGCTATGCGGCTGTGTTTGAAAAATTGAAATCAGAAGACCTGTTCCTGTACGAGGCCGAGACGGCGGTGTTGGGCTTTAACCATTGCGACGCTTCTGAGTGGCTGTGCAACCGATGGCACTTTCCGAAGAGACTGGTGTGTGCGATTGCAAATCATCACGATGAAATCTCTCACAACTCTCACACGGATGCGACGGCCGGCATAGTCCGCTTGGCCGACATCTTCTGCAATCGATTGCCGATAGGCAATAGCGGAAACACGAAGATGTATTCTCTCAATCCGGCGGAGCACCCCGTCGTCGGCCTCGACGACGGCGGTCTGTCTGAAATTGAAGGGAAGCTGGAGGAGAAGAGGGAAGAAATTGATTTAATCACAGCGGCGATTACCTGAAGAAGAGGTTACCCGCAGACTATGAACGACAGATCGCAGGAAGATATCGAACGGCACGTGTACGCAGAGGCACTTCGCAAGGCCACCCGCGATTACGAGGAGCTTGTGGCCGACCTATCGGTGCTGAGGCAGCTTAACGATTCCTTTCAGGCGGGCTTGAGTTTCGAGGATATCTGTCACAAGCTCGTCCAGTTCGTGACGGAGACAATGAACGTTGAGAACGCGTCGTTCATGGTCATGGACCATGAAAAAGGAGAACTCAGGCTGCTGGTAGGCAAGAGCTTCTATGAGAATGAAGGCACGATTTTCTCCGGCCGCAAGTGGTCGGGAAAGGCGTTCAAGCTAGGCGAAGGCATAGCGGGCAAAGTCGCCGAAACCCGAAAGAGCGTCCTCATCAACGATACGGATAAAGACCCGGCCTTCGTCAAGACCCGCGGGCAGAAGGTGAGCGTCAGGTCCATCCTCAGCATCCCTCTCATCCACATCGACCGCCTGCACGGAGTTCTCAATCTGAGCAATTCCGAACCGGGAGCCTTCGATGCCAGGAAGGAACACGCGCTGAACATAATAGCTTCCACCGTCTCCTTGGCGCTCAGCCACGCTATCGTCGTGAAGGAACTCAAGCAGAACATCAGGGACTTGCAGGAAACCAAGCACAAGCTGATACAGTCCGACAAGCTGGCGTTGCTCGGAGAAATGCTCTCGGGAGTCGCCCATGAGATGAACAATCCGTTGGCGGCAATCATGGGATACGGCGAGCTCGTCTTGAAAGACGAGTCGCTGTCGGAACAGAGCCGGAACATGATGACAAGGCTGATCCACTGCACGGAGCGTTCCAAGAAAATCGTGCAGGGACTGCTGTCGTTCTCCCGCAGGACGGTGCTGGAGAAACGAGAGGTTGACATCAACGAGATAATCGACCGGACTCTCGAGCGCAGGGCTTCCGACTTCGCAATCAATAACATCGAAATTGTAAGGGACTATGGAAACAAAGCCGTCACAATGACCGTCGACCCCAACCAGATGGAGCAGGTGTTCTTCAATATCATTAACAACGCTTTCGACTCGATTGCCGGCCGCGACACCGGAGGAAGATTGGAGATCAGGACCCGAACCACGCAGGATTTAACAATGCAAATCGAATTCATCGACAACGGCCCCGGAGTGACGGAGGAGCACAAGAGGAAACTCTTCGAACCCTTCTTCACGACAAAAGAGGTGGGCAAGGGAACGGGGCTGGGTCTGAGCATAAGCTACGGCATCATAGAGGAACACGGGGGAAACCTCTGTCTCGACGAGAGCTATAACGATGGGGCGAAGTTTGTCATCACCCTGCCGATTGTCCACACCTGCCCGACGGCTGAAGAGCGAGGCGTACAGACCGAAACCGTCGAGCCCTCCGCGATGGCGGCAAAGATCCTCGTCGTGGACGACGAAGAAGCCATCGCAGATGTCATGCAGACGGCTTTGTCCGCAGACGGCTTCTCGGTTGACTGCGCATCAAGCGGAGAAAAAGCATACGAGATGCTCTCTCCCTTCACCTACGACCTCGTCATTGCCGACCTCAGGATGCCCGGTGCGATGGACGGCCGAGAACTCTTCCTCAAGCTTTCCGAAGAGAGCCCGGAAACGGCTGAGCGGTTTGTCTTCATCACGGGAGACATAATGCAAGACGAGACGGCAAAGTTCCTGAAGGGAACCGGCAGGCCATTCCTCCTCAAACCATTCTCAATCAGAGACCTCCGGCTGGTCATCAACAGGACGCTGCGCCCACCCGCCGCGTGATACGCGGCACGCATTATCAGGAAAATCCTCTGCGCCCCCCGGAGATGGGACGACAACAGCAAGAACGTGCAGCCGCAACCCTGGTCTTTGTGGCATGTAGCCCAAACGGCTCCTCACCCAACAGTGTTCCCCTGCCTTGCCATTGCGAGGAGCAAGGAGCTGCAAGCTCGGGCGACGAGGCAATCCCGATGGAAAGCGGGGAAACGTCTCCGAGATTGCTTCGGCCGAGTCTGTCGCTCTCGCTCGCAATGACTCCGAACCATTCGAGCAACGGGCCGCCAGAGCAACTGGAGACGCTTGACTTTATGGTTTGACGACATGTATCATTTTATGCGCTTAAGCTCTTCTGGTTGATTCGGCCATTTCCCCGCACCTTCTGGAGACGCCGCTTAGTGGAAGACGCTGTTCGGCCGAGCATTTCCGTGGTGATGCCCGCCTATAATGAGAAGGACAACATCGAGGAGGCGGTGAGATCCTCGCTCAATACCCTCAAGAGCGCGTGTGACGATTTCGAGATCGTGATCGTCGATGACGGGAGCACCGACGGAACGAGCGAGATGCTGGACAGGTTGAGCGAGAGCATTCCCGAACTCAGAGTGATTCACCACGGGAAGAACTGCAAGTTCGGCAGAACGTTGAGAGACGGAATCGCCGCCGCCCGGAAGGAACTGATCTTCCTCACCGACTCGGACAATCCCATCGACATGGATGACATGAAGAAGGCGATTCCGATGATGAAGGAGTACGATGTTGTGAACGGACGCCGTCTCACGCGGGAACCTTCGGTCAAACGCATCATCTACACCGCAGTGTACAACATGATGATACGGACGCTCTTTCGGCTGAATATCCAGGATGTGAACTTCTCATACAAGATGGTCAGGCGCGAACTTCTCCAGAAACTCGACCTTCGCTCGGAAGGGTCGTTCATTGACGCGGAAATGCTCGTAGAGGCGAAGCGAAACGGCGCGCGAATAACCGAGATCGGCATCATGTACTACCCAAGGACACTTGGCGAGTCCACCCTCGCCTCACCTTCGGTAATCCTGAAGATACTCTATGAGATGTCCTTGTACATAGTGCGTCGCCTCTTTCGTTCCGGCGGCTCCGTGTCGGCTTGAGAGCGCATGGCGCTGAGCAGAATGTGTGAAAACCCGCGCGGTCAGAGGCGTGCTTCGATGGAAACCTTCCCCGATGAATCGTCCAGCCAGGTTGACGCCCGCAGCCGGCTCCGCCATACAGCGATTCCGCTCCTCATCGCAGCGATAAGTCTTCTGATCGGCCTGTTCTTCATCAGGCCCAACATGGGCGAGCCCGATTCGTACCGAGAGGCGCTGTCCGCGTTCAAGTACATCGATGAAGGCGTGTACTCATCCTATTGGGACCATCCGCTGACAATGTACGTGTTTGTGGCGGCCACGCGCCTCTCGCTCGCTTTCGGCTGGAGGCAGACGGCTGTGCTGAACACGCTCGCCGTCCTGTTCGGTTCGTTGAGCGTGTGGCCTTTCTATCAGCTCGTGCGAAGGCTGGTGAACTGGCAGACGGCGGCCTTCGCATCGACGGCCCTCATCCTGTCGCCCGCTTTCATTCAATTCTCGACGTACCTCTCTCACGAAGTCGTCGGGTTCGCGTTCGCCCTGTGGAGCCTGTATCTGTTCGAGCGAACGCTTGCGGAACGGAGCAGGCTCGCGGCAACCGCGTTCGGATTCTCGTTTGGCGCGACGTGGGCTGCCAGGCCGAACGGGGCGATGTTCATAGGCCCCCCGCTTCTGGCGCTCCTTTTTCATGGAGCGCGTAAGTCCCGGCCGGCTGACACGGGAAAGCTGCTGCTCTTCGCCTTATTGGGTGTTTTCGTATGCCTTATCGCCGTGTACAGGCCGGCGCTCGTCACCCACCTGGCCTCGAAGTCGGGAAGCTTTCTGTTCACGTACTACGAACTTGGCAGATACATCAAGAGCACCACTCTCATCGCCGTGCAATCGCTGACGCCCGCGCTGGTGGTCCTCGCGGCGGCCGGCTGCAGCGTGCTCGTGGTGCGTCGCAAGTTCTTCATCGCCCTGTTTGCCGGCGTTTGGATATCGGCCGCGTATCTGTTCTACACCGGGATGTACTCGATGCACAGGTACTTCCTGGTCCTGCTTCCTCCCTGCCTGCTGTTGTGCTTTGCGGGCGCCGACGAACTCGACGCTCTGTTCGCGGCGGGACGAAGACGATTCGGGCACGTCGCCAAGGCGGCGGTCGTCGTGCTCCTCCTGCTCGCGGCGCTGGCGCCGAGCCTGCCTGACCTCCTCTATCTGAGGAGCGTGAATGACGACGAGGTTGCCTCCAGGGAGATAGGCAAGCTGGTGGGCCGGAATCTATTGTTCACTACTTCGTCGGAGCCGATGATACAATACTACAACCGCGAAAATCCGCCCGAGACGGTGTATCTGGTGACCGAATACAGTCCCGGGAAAGTCGCAATGAGGACCGACGCGCTCCGTCTGGCGCAGGAACGTCTGAGAGAAGGGCGGCCGGTGTTCGCAACGGGTGAGCTCATCCGGCATTTTCAGCTTCCGGGCATCGACGCGACGTTCGAGCCGGTCTGGCAGTACAAATCGCTCCGCCTGTTCCGGCTCACGAGGCTGAAGTTCGCCGAAGGCGTCACCGCCGGACACGGAGCGGGCTGACAACAATGTCGAAGCTATTGATAGTCAACGCCGACGATTTCGGGCTCGAAGAGGAGGTAAACTCCGGCATCATCGAGGCGCACCTCCACGGCGTGGTCACGAGCACCTCGCTCATCGCCAACGGCGACGCGTTCGAGCACGCTGTCGCGCTCGCTCGTGAGAACCCGGGACTGGACGTGGGCGCACACCTGACGTTGACGCGGGGCCCGTCGCTTGTGGGAGGCCCATTGCTCGACCCACTCGAGGTCCCCTCGCTGGTCAAGGGCGACGGCCTGTTCTCTCAAAATCCGACGACGCTCGCCGCCCGAATCGTTCTGGGTTTCGTGAGCCGTTCCCAGATAAGAAAAGAGCTGAGGGCTCAGATGGAAAAGATAGCGTCGGCGGGCATCCGGATCACGCACATTGACAGTCATCAGCACATTCACATGGCGCCGCCGGTGTTTCGCATCGTCGTCGAGCTGGCCTGCGAGTTTGGGGTGAAATGGCTGAGGCTGCCCATCGGGCGCTCCCTGCCACGGAGCGGTCCGAGGGCCGGCGCGTTTGGGCGGTTGAAAAGCAAGATACTGGCCTGGCTTGCCGCGCGGGATGCGCCCATCATGGCGAGCGCCGGACTGCGCTCGGCGCATTATTACGTCGGCGTGGATTTCTCCGGACGACTGCTCGAGGAAGAGATCGAGCACATTGTCGCCAATCTGCCCGACGGGATTGCCGAGCTCTCATGTCATCCCGGCTCGGACGACGCGCGGCTGAGCCAAAGTCATCCCTGGGGGTATCGGTGGCAGCGAGAGCTCTCGGCGTTGTGTTCGAGGCGCGTCCGCACTGCCATCGAGGAGTCCGGCTTCAAACTTGTCGGTTACTCGAACGTGAGCGGCTAGTGTTTGGTTGCACCAATAAGCATCCAGGGCAGGCACAGGGGCCTGCCCCTACGAACTCACGTGGGAATACGGGCTCTGTCCCCATATTTCGCCGGCCGGGGCCGCCTTTCCCGGCTGGAGTTATTCCCACTCTATGGTTTCTATGACCTTCTTGTCCTGATCCCAGTAGTCGATCTTGGTGAGGACATTGTTTATGAATTCGAGCCGGGCCGCCTGTTCGCCCGTCGAATGATTGAACAGACGTATCTCCACATTCTCGACACCGGCGAGTGACATCTTTTCCCTCTCGTACCGGCATTCCAGGCTCCTGAGGAAATTCTCGACAATTTCGGGAGTGATCTTCGTTTCCGCCATGTTCACCCGCCTGCTCTTTGGCCTGCCGACGAGGGCAGGCAAATCTTCACGCAAACTCCCCCTTTTGGCGCGTTATCGACCTCGATGGTCCCTGCATGCGCCTCGACAAGAATCTTCGCCGCCGCGAGACCGAGACCGAGACACCGCGACTGCCGCTTGGTTGTATAGAACGGCGTGAAGAGGTGCGCGCGCGCGTCCTCGCTCAGACCGGGGCCATCGTCCTCGAACAGCGCGACGACCTGTTCGGCCTCCGCAAGCGTCGTGATTGAGAGGCAGCCGCCCTTTTCCTCGATGGCATCCAGGGAATTTTGAATGACGTTCAAGAATATCTGTTCAAGGGCGGGCGTGTCAACCTCGATGGGCGGAATGTCTGCGGAATAGTTCTCGACAAGCTCGAGCGACTTCTTGATGAACTGGTGGCGGAGCAGGTCGAGCGAGGCCTTTATGATGAAATTTATGTTGTCAAACTCTTTCTCGAGGCCTCCGAATCGGCTGAATCGCTTGAAATCCAGAATCAGTTTGCGACACTGTTCGGCAGAGTAGTTGATCTTGTCCAATTCCCTCGTGACCGGCTTTGCCCGGTCCTGTCCGAGCAACAGTTGCGCGTACCCCGTCACGCCGGTCAAGTGATTGTTCACTTCGTGAGTAATGCTCGAGGAGAGCCGGCCCACCAGCGCAAGTTTCTGGCAGTTCACAAGCTGCGCCAGCATTCTTCCCGTTACATCCGTCGCATCCGCTTGGGACTCCTTTTTCACCTTTCTTCCTTTCACGCAAACGCAAACCTAGCTGCCGATCTTGAAATTCTCTTCATACCATTCTTTCCACTTTTCGACGTTATGGCCATATGGCCGGTGAGTGATCTCTCCCAGAACGGTGGTCGCGCGAACGGCCTGAGACGAGTTTGGGCTGTTGATGACGGTTATCAACTTGTGGACGGCCTGAAGGTCGTTCAATCTGATCAATGTGGTCGCGGCGTTATCGGCGACCGTGGCGTCTGTGTCGCCCAACGCGTCCACCAACTCGTCTATCACGGACGCGTCCGCCACATATATCAGGGCTTCCGACGCCGGCCTGCGCACGATAACGGTGCGATCTTTCAGTGCATCCGCCAGGGCGTGGACTGTCGAGGGGTCTTTGGCTTTGAGGAGCCCGATGGCCGCCTTTGAGCGCACCTCCGGGCTCGAGTCGGAGGAGAGCAGCCTGACCAAAGCGTGAACGGCCTCCGGACTCTTTATGTCGCCCAGCGCCGAGGCGATATCCGCTCTCACAGACGGAGTTTCGTTCGGAAGCGCGCTCACAAGCGCCCCCACCGAATACACGCTCCCGACCTTGCCCAGCGCCGAGGCGATTATGCGCCGTACGTCTTCGTCGGTCTCCTGCTCGAGAGCGCGGCCGAGCGCCCACCCCGCATCCGGACCCTTGAGGTCGCCCAACGCAGTTGCGGAGTAGATGCGAATTCTCGAGTCTTCATCGTTAAGGCCTTGGATAAAGATGTCCCTGCTTGACGGAGATCCTATTTCCTTCAGCGCGTATATGACCTCCACCCTGACGCTCGTATCCTTGTCGCCGGCCTCACTTTCAAGGCCTTCCACCACGGCTCGATCTTCTTTCTTCGCCAGCCTGCCGAGCACATAGGCGGAGTATTTCCGCACGCACGGGTTCGGGTCGCTCAAGTTCGCGACCAATTCTTCAAAAATGCTGGGGTCACCCAGTTTCGCAAGCGCTTCGGCCACCGCCTTTTGAACCACCTCTTCAGGGTCCCTGAGCGCTCGCATCAGGGCGGGAATGGCCTCCTTGTCTTTGTGGTCGCCGAGAAGTTCCGCCGCGTAACGACGTTGATGCTTCAATTTGGAATGTTCGAGGGCGTAGACAAGTTCCTGGGTCGTGCTCAAGATGTCGACGAATATGGGGGATTGCTGCTCTTCGTTCTGGGCCAGGGAAAGGCGCTTCTCCCCCGATTCGGCAGGCGCGGCATGGACGGGAATGGCTATGGATGCCAGAATAACGGCGTTTGTGAGAATGAGAATGTTGCCCAAGAAACCTTTCGTGTTCTGTGGACTCACCTGGATGATCGTATCCCCCTTGGGATTTACTCTATTTGGCAACGGTTCTTTTTTGGACGAGCTTATCTCTCGCTCCCATGCCACCTTCTATTATACATTCTGAATAGAAGAAATCAAAATCGACAGGTTGGCCCAATCCTTAAATAATAGACGGCTCGTTCCCCCGCGATATTCACCCGGCTAATTTTGGAAGCAATCTGCGCTTCTTCGGCATGGCCAAAGTCAGTGCCGCTCCGAATCGTCTCCCTCCTCTTGCTCTTTTCCCTCTTTTTGCGAAAAAAAGGGGGGAGAAGTGAAAAAAAGGTGAAACTTCTCGCATCGGTGAAGATTGAAGTATTTGCGACCCTGTGTTATAATCGCTCGATGTCTCTCCTGAAACCGGATGCAGTAGAGCCGCCGGAACGTGTGACTCCCGCTTTCGGAGGCGGAATGTACAGGCTTGAATGTGCAGCGAAGGAGTAGAGCGGCGTTGAGAGCGAGCCTGCGAGACAGTAAGAATGGCATCATTTCTCTCATCTCGATTATTCTCGTCTTTTGCGTAACCACGCCGGTTGAGGCGGGAAAGGGGCTTTCCGACATCCGGGAATCGGACGTCGTCAGCAAGACGGAGCCCGTTTATTTTGCCGGCGACAGGTTCAGCTATGACCTGAAAACAGGTGTCGTCACGGGCAGCGGCGACATCGAGGTGGTTCAGGACGAAAGCACGCTGCGGGGCGACAAGGTCATCATAAATCTTTCAAAGAAGGTGGCGGAGATAGACGGAGATGTCGTGGCCACGCGAGGGGCCGATGTGGTCGAGGGCACGCGCGGAGTGTACGATTTCGAGAACCAGACGGGCGTTTTCTACGAGGCGCGGGGATATTCGGATCCCTGGTACGTCACTGCCGAGAAGATCAAGCGCGCGAGTTCGGGGGAGTACTCAGTCGCCGGCGCCTCACTGACTACCTGCGACCGCCCGCATCCCCACTATGGCCTCAAGGCGGGCTCGATCACCGTCGTGCCCGAGGAACGCGTAATCGCGCGCAACATCACCCTCTTCGCAGGCCCGGTGCCGCTCTTCTACATACCCTACTATTCCCAGGGACTGGGCCCGTCGCGTCCGCCGCTCGAGTTCGACGCGGGCACGCAGACCGACCTGGGAGCATACGCCAGTCTGCGCTACAACCTCGAACTGAGCAGAGAGATCTCGCTCTATCCGCATATCGAGGCGTTCACGAAGAGCGGGCTGGGAGGAGGGGTGGACGGCCGTCTCGACCTGTTCGAGGGCAGGGGACGCGGCACGTTCGACTCGTTCTACATTTCCGACATGAACGACAGCAACACGGACGAAGCCGGCATCGACAAGGACAGGGGCAAGCTCGACTTCTACTATCGTCAGGAGCTTCCCTACGACTTTACCGCGCTCATACAGGAGGAATACGTAAGCGACCGCGAGTTCCTGAAGACGTTCGACTTTGACGAATTCTCCGAGCGGGAGCTGCCCGAGACGTTCTTCAATCTCGAGCGGACGGGCGAGCACAGCGTGATATCGTTCATCACGCGCGTGAGGCTGGTGGATTATATTGATGACATCGAACGCCTGCCCCAGCTCAGGCTGGAATTGCTCGAACAGAGGATAGGCGATACCGGCCTGTTCCTGAGCGCCGCGAACGAAACCGCCTACCTCAACGTCGAGCCGCACGGGGCCGAGTCCGCGCGAAACTTCTCCCAGGCGCGGCTGGCCTACCCCAAGCGTCTCTGGAACTGGCTCGAACTCGTGCCGTTCATCGAGGGCGACGCCACGTACTATTCAAAGACGCCAATGGAAGACGACGAGTATCGGCTCTCATGGGAGACGGGCGTGGTCTCGCAGGCGCGGTTCCAGCGTGTCTTCAACTCTCCCTTCCCCCAATACACCGCGTTCAGGCATCTGTTTGTGCCCACGGTCATCTACCGCTACAGGCCGACTCCCGACGAGCAACCGGACGAGCTGCCCCAGTTTGATTCGATCGACCTGATCGACCGGGAGAACATGGTCGAGGTGGAACTCAGGAATTACCTCCAGGCAAAGCGACCCGACGGCAGCAAGGTCGAGCTGGGACAATATACTCTGACGGCGGGACTGGAATTCGACGACGGCGAAGACCGTCTGGCCGAGCTCGAGAACGAGTTCCTGCTCAGGCCGGTGCCCAACTGGGAACTGGCGCTGAAATCACTGAACGACTTCAGAGACGAGAGGCGCAGCGACCTGGTGAGCGCCGTCATTGGATACACGAAGCCCGATTCGTTCAAGGCCTCGGTGGGCGTCATACACGAGGACACCGTGCTCAGGCCCTTCGAGACGCAGGTGGTGTATTCGCTCAGCAAGGCATTCGGACCGCTGTGGCGCGCGGGGTTCGAGCAGCGCTACGATTTCGCCACCGACGATTTTTCGTACCAAGAGTTCTGGGTGTGGCGCGACCTGCATTGCTGGGAGGTCCTCGTCAGGCTCAGGGACAGGCGGGAGGCCACCTCGGTGATGGTGCTGTTCAACATCAAGGCCTTCCCCTTGAGGCAGATCGAGCGGAAGACTGAGATAAAACCCAGCGGGGAGAATCATCCATGGCCCACGCGTTGGTAACGGGCGGCGCCGGCTTCATCGGCTCTCATCTGGCGGAGGCCCTGCTCGGGCGGGGATACCGTGTGACGGTGCTCGACGACCTCTCGACCGGAAGCCGCGACAACATCGACCACCTCCAGCAAAATCCCGACTTCGAGTTTGTGCTCGGCACCATCATGGATTACGACACGGTGGACAAGCTGGTCTCACGGTGCGAGGTCATCTTCCATATGGCCGCCGCGGTGGGCGTGAAATACATCATCGATAACCCGCTCGCCTCGTTGCGGATTAACACGAAGGGCACAGAGAACGTGTTCGAGGCGGCCAACCGGCACAAGCGCAAGGTGGTCATCGCGTCCACGTCGGAAGTGTACGGAAAAAACGAGAAGGGGAACCTGGGCGAGGACGACGACAGAGTCCTGGGCTCGACCGCCATATCGCGGTGGGGCTACGCCTGCACGAAGACGTTCGACGAGTTCCTCGCGCTCGCGTACTGGCGCGAAAAGAAGCTGCCCGTCGTGATCGTGAGATTTTTCAACACGTGCGGCCCGAGACAGACGGGCGAGTACGGCATGGTCGTCCCTCGGTTTGTCAAGGCTGCGCTGCTGGGACATCCCCTCCAAGTGTTCGGCGACGGGAAACAGGTGCGCTGCTTTTCCTTTGTGGACGACATCGTGAACGGCACGCTCGCCCTCGCCGAGCATCCGGCGGCGGAGGGGGAGATATTCAACCTCGGCTCCACCGAGGCTATCAGCATCGAGGAATTGGCTCAAAAGGTAGTGATGATGACGAACAGCTCGTCACCCATCAGCTACATTCCGTACGAGCAGGCGTACGAAAAGGGTTTCGAGGACTTGCGCCGCCGCGTTCCCGACATCAGCAAGGCGAAGCGGCTGGTGGGCTTTGAGCCGAAGACATCCCTCGACACACTTCTGCGCCGGGTGATCGAATACTTTAAGGAATAGGATGGAAGCGCTCGTGGGCGCGGATAACTCGGCTGCCGCGATGGCGCCCGGATACGTTGGCTGCGATGAGAGTATTGATAACGGGGATCGCCGGCTTTGCAGGGTCGCATCTTGCCGAGCTCCTGCTGAATGACGGGGAAGAAGTATTCGGCACGCTCCTGCCGGGTGAGAGTACCCGGAACCTGGAAACGGTTCGACCTCAGCCGGAGTTGGTTCCGTGCGACCTGCGGGATGCCAAGGCGGCCGAACAGCTGATGGCGCGAGTACGGCCGGAGGAAACATACCATCTCGCGGCGCTGACGTTTATCCCCGACTCGATGGTCGACCCGCGCTTGACGTTCGACACCAATCTGTACGGAACTCTGAACCTCCTCGAAGCCGCCAAGAAGCTCTCGTCGCGCCCGCGCATCCTGTTTGTGGGGTCGGCAGACGAGTACGGGCGAGTCAGAAAAGACGAACTCCCGATTAAGGAGCAGAACCCGCTGAGGCCGGCCAACCCATACTCGGTCAGCAAGGTGGGCGCCAGCATGCTCGCCTATCAGTACGGCCTTTCGGAGGGGATGCATGTCGTCCGGGTGCGGCCCTTCAACCATACGGGGCCGCGGCAGTCGCCGCAATTTGTCTGTTCCGACTTCGCGCGCCAGATAGTCGAGGCCGAGAGGGGGCGGCGCCCGCCGGAGATACGGGTGGGCAATCTGAGGCCGAAGCGGGATTTCACCGATGTGAGGGACGTGGTGCGCGCTTACCGAGAGGTCCTGAGGCGCGGCGAGCCGTGCGAGGTCTATAACATATGTTCGGGAAAAGCGGTGGGAGTGGGCGAGATACTGGATGAGCTGCTGGCCCTTTCGGGAAATCGACTCATGATAGTCGAATCTTCCGAACGCACGCGCGCGAGCGATGTCGAGGAAATACGCGGAGATTTCGGCAAGCTCGAGAGCGCGACCGGTTGGAGACCGACCATGCCTCTTAGGAAGACGCTGGAGGATTTAATCGGATACTGGCGGGGAATCAACTGAAGGAGGCTCTTCTTGGCAAGAGTCCTGATAACGGGCGGCGCCGGATTTCTCGGATCGCATCTGTGCGACCGATTCATAGGCGAGGGCCACGAGGTGATATGCGTCGACAACCTTATCACCGGCAGTTGCGATAACGTCGCGCATCTTTTCGGCAACCAAAGCTTCAAGTTCATGCACCACGATGTGACGGAATATCTGTACGTGGCCGGGCCGCTGGACTATATTCTCCATTTCGCTTCGCCCGCCAGCCCGATCGACTACCTCGAGCTGCCCATCCAGACGTTGAAAGTGGGGGCGCTGGGAACTCACAAGGTGCTGGGCCTGACAAAGGACAAGGGGGCGTGCCTGCTGCTCGCCTCGACGTCGGAGGTGTACGGCGACCCGCTGATACATCCGCAGCCCGAATCGTACTGGGGCAACGTGAACCCGATAGGCCCGCGGGGCGTCTATGACGAGGCGAAGCGGTTTGCCGAGGCGCTCGTGATGGCCTACCATCGCGTGCACGGGCTGGAGACGCGCATAGCCCGCATATTCAACACGTATGGCCCGCGCATGCGGCCCAACGACGGGCGCGTGGTTTCGAACTTCGTCACGCAGGCTCTCAAGGGCGAGCCGCTCACCGTGTACGGAGACGGAACTCAGACGCGCAGCTTCTGCTTTGTCGACGACATGGTGGAGGCGATTGCGAGCCTACTCTTTTCCAACGAGACGGAGCCGGTAAACCTGGGCAACCCCAATGAAATGTCCGTGCTGGAGTTGGCGAGGCTCGTGCAGGAACTCGTGGGAAGCAAGAGCGAGATAGTCATGCAGCCGCTCCCCGTTGACGACCCGAAGGTCAGACAGCCCGACACTTCACGCGCGCGTGAAACGCTCGGCTGGAAGCCGAAGGTGTCTCTGCGGGAGGGGCTCGCGCAAACGATAGACTTCTTCAGGGGCAGGATCTAGTGACGCACGGGGAGAGGGTGCGATGGCACAGGAGAAAAGGCCGGCCACGGGAGAACGGCGTAAGTTTATCAGGTACGCCTGCAGGACGGAACTGAAGGCCATAATCGATTTCAATCCCGACGTCGCTCGCAGAGCTTTGGGGAAACTGCCGCCCATAGTCTTCCGCCGGGGCGAGGCGGGCACAATCAGGGACATCAGCGAGAAGGGTATCGCAATAGAGCTGGAACACTTTCTCCCGGAAGGAATGTTGGTGAAGATGGCCATCGACAATCCTGCCACGCCCTCCATCGAGACGGATGCCCGAGTGGTGTGGTCGAAAAAGCTTCCGGGAGAAAAACGGGGATACGTGATGGGAATGACGTTCCGGCATATGAAGAACAAGCATCAACGCAATCTGGAAAAGCTCATCGATTTCCTGCGGAGTATTCCCGAATAGCTTTTTGAATAAGAACACAATGCACCCCTGCGGGGGACCTGCCCTTTGTCGGACCAACCGTCAAATAGTTCAAGCGACCGAGAACGAACGATTCTCTACGTCGGCCTGGCCGTCGGATTCGTGCTCTGCATGATCCTGGCATGGCTGCCCCTGAGCGTGTCGCTTTCGCGGTTCGTGTTCGAGGACTCGTTCTACTACCTGTCCGTCGCCCGCAACCTCGTCGCGGGCAAGGGGTCGAGCTTCGACGGCATCCATGCCACCAACGGCTACCATCCGCTCTGGATGCTCGTCTCCATGCTGCTGGTATGGCCGTTTGAGGCCGGCTCGGCGACGCCCGTCCATCTCCTGCTCTCTCTGTGCGCTATCTTCCACGTCTTGACGGCATTCATGATTTATAAGACGGTCCTGCTGGGGGGACACCGCATGGTGGCCGTGATCGCCGCGCTGGCATGGCTTTTCAACTACAACGTGGCGGGAATAGCGATGTGCGGGCTGGAGACGTCGCTGTTCGCGTTTCTTGTGATAACCACGGTGTACTATTACCTGCTGCGACGCCACGAGATGTCTGCCGGGCAGAGCGTGAGAGTAGGGCTGCTGCTGGGCCTGACCGCGCTGGCGAGGTTCGACGGCGCTTTGCTCGGGTTTGCCGTGGCGGCCGACCAGCTCTGGCAGGGGTTGCGCAAGAGGGAGTCGTTCGGCCGAATCGTGGCGCGGGTCGTCCCGATGTCGCTCGTGGGTTCGGCGATGATGGTGCCGTGGATGGTGTGGAGTTGGAGCGTGTCGGGGACGATAATTCCTCACAGCCACCGGGCGGTGAACCTGTGGTACAGTCCGATCGATCACTTCAGGCAGGGCGTTCTTCCGGGGCTCGCGAAGATGGTCGCGGGCCACGCGCCGCTGATGGCCAGAATGTACGGCCTCGTGCCGCTGTCCGCGCTGGCGCTCATTCTTCTTGCGGCCTTCCTCGTGGTCCTTTTTGGGGGACGCGAGAAGAGGGCGGTCGGGCTTCCCGTCATTATATTCGTGGTGTACCCTCTGGCGCACGCGTTATACTACGGCCTTTTTTTCAGGCTGTACAATCGTTACCTCTACCCCGCTCACCTGCTGGTTTTCACGGGGATGATGACGGTCATCGGGTGCTGGCTGCTCGCGAACCGCAGGCGGCGGCTTGCGCGGCTTCTGGGCACGGCTCTCGGAGTTGTTGTGGCGGTGAATTTCGCGCTGGAGGGCGTAAAGACGTGGAGGCAGGGGACGACTTCGACGAGGACGCACAGCATTCACTGGACCATGTACAACGAGGTCCTGCCATGGATAAAGGCGAACGTGCAGCCTCACGAACGTGTGGGCGCATTCAATAGCGGAATATACGGCTACTTCTCCGGGCGCACCATCGTGAACCTCGACGGCGTGATGAACGACAGCGTGCTGCCCGCACTTGAGAAGAGGCAGTTGATTCGCTACCTCTACGATGAGCGGATCACGTACGTCATAGACATGGAGAAGACGCTTGACACCTCGTTCGAGGTGCTCGGCGGAGTTCCCGACTATCGGAGGAAATTCGCGGTCGTGAAGGTGTTCGAGCAGCCCTGGGGCCCTCTGACGGGCCTTCGCATTGTTGTCCTGCGGCTGATGTAGCGGCGGAATTTGGCCGGAAAAGGCTCACCGGCTGTGGCGGGCGCGCATTATTGTTCGGGCTGCGGGGCGGGTTCCGGCGGAGGACTCAGCCTTCTTACGCTCGTGATACGGCGGGGCGTCGGAGGCTTGAGAACCCAAAAATATGCTCGGCTGAGTCCGACGTGGACGGGTTCGAGGACGAACTGAATACCTGCAGCAACGGTGTCGCCGACGGGGTGGCCGGTGCGCGTCGTCATTTCCTCGGGAGCAGGCTGGGAAGAATCCGCGAGGCACAATTGAGCGGTCGTCGTGGCAACCGCCGCGACCAACGCGACCGCCAACAACCGTCGCAAGACTTTGCCCGACGCTATCATGCTTACACTCCTTTCCCTTCGCCTTCCCTGGGACCGCCTCCGCTGGCGGTGAATGCGCCGTACCACTGAAGCAGTTCGTCGATTTCGAATCGGATCGCTTTCTTCTTGCCTTCGGTCACCTGGTAAAAGGGGATGTCGCTTTCATCCAGCCATTTGTAAATCTGCTCGACGGGCACGCCGATGGTGTCGGCGGCATCGGCCACGGTGAGCAACATTTTACCCCGCTGGTCCTCCCGACGGCGCAGCCACACACGCCTTTGCACGATTCTTCTTTCTTCATCCGTGGGAATGTCCGATGTGCGCCTTTCCCTCAAGCGGCGATTGTATTTTCTCCTTTCGCCCGGGTCTTCATTTACCTTCAGCACGATTGTGCCTATCGCCTTGGAACAGGCCTCGTCGTTCGCGCCGCCGCCGAGAATGGCATCGGGAAGAGAAATGTGAGGGACCTGCACGGGAGGCGCCGGTGCGAACAGGTCTGTGTCCCCTTCAATCATCTGTGCCAGTTCTCCGAGCGCTTCGAATTCCGGGTGCTGCTCAGGCTCAACCGGGGTGTATGCCTCGGTCTGCAACCCGGACGAGGGCGCTCTGACGGCAAGCATGATCACAAGAGCGCTCAGGATGAATACGAGGATTACCATCGCCAGGAAATCGAGCAGCATCCGCCTTCCCCTGTTTTGAGTTAATTCCCTGCGAGCGAATCGAACGTTTCGGCCAGAAAATTAAACAGCTTTATGGCGCCGACCCAGATGGTGACTCTGTGTATCCATAGCAGCGCCAACAGAATCAGGATGCAGATATAGAAGACCAGTGTCCTGAATCTTCTCTTTGTCGTTATTTTTCCCACTCGAACCCAGCTCGATGCTGTAGCCGACGATTCATTTTACAATTTCCCGGCGCATAAATCAATGGCGCGCCTTTTGGCGCTCATTGGCCCTTGCCCTCGGTGTGTTCACGCTCCCGGCGTTCGGACTCAAACCTCTCTCTCAGAATTCTCTCGAAACGTCTTCCGTAGATAATGTTGTACGTGTGCTCTTTTCCCGGAAAAAGGCGCAGCACGGTTCGCTTGGTGGCGTTAATCAAGTCCAGCGCCTCGTCTATGGTCATTTTTTCTTGTGCGAGGACTGCGGCGGTGAGATCCACGATAGTTCTCAGGCGCCGCATCTTCTTCTCTTCATCTCTGATAGAGTCGTTTGCTTCCATCTGCTGTTCCCCTTCTTTATCTTTAGGGCATCGAACGGCGCCTCACATTGTACTCAGAATGATTGCTCTGCAGCGGAGCACAAAGAGCCCTGCCGTCTGTCCCATTTGACTTTGCACCAGCGATATAGTTTCAAGCGTGTGCTCTCCTTCGAGTTTGGCGGCGTCCTCGGCTATGGGCAACACGAGCGTATGCCAACCCTTGTTGAGAAGGACGAACAGTTGGGGTCGGCTTATGCGGAGCGTGTTCGGGGCTTCTTGAACTCCGGTGGCCAGGTCGGATTGCGAATCGAAGATGGGGTATTCAAGCCGCTTTCCGTCGGAGAAGGTCAGCACAAACGAGGAGACGACCCGACCGTCTTGTGGCAGTATCAGCCGCTTGACTTCCACGAGAAGTTCGATTGAAGCGGGCGCTCGCTCGATGGGGCTCTTTGTCCACGCCGTTATGGAGCAGAGGGGCTCTTGGATCGGATGGCCGACAAACATGGAGATGGTGTCATCCTCAAAAGTGACTTTTGACTCCTCGCTGCAGTTGGACAGGATATGCCAGGTTTCCTCCAGCATGGGAACTTGTATCGACTTCTTTTCCGAACTGCCGCGCTCCTCCGGAGGCTTTTCCTCGCCGATGCTCTGCCCCGTTTCACCCTCAACGGAGAGGGCGACCTTCTCGGGAACGGGCTCCGGCTCGGGTCCTATATCATATTCGGCCAACTCGCCTCTGAACTCCCTGATTCCCTGCTCGATCTTCTGCATCTCGCTCCGGAGCGTCTTGGCGATTTGTTTCTGAACGTCGGTCGCGTAAACGGTGAGTTTGATTTCGCTCCGGGAAATGTCCGCCTGGGTTTCCGATTGCGCCCGCGCCTTGCGGATGCGGACTTTCTCCAGCCATTCCCCCACTATTTCACACCATATCGTGTTTCCGTTGTTGAGCACCAGACGGTCAGGCCACATGTACTCCTGGAGCCCCTTCACATAGTCGTCGGGCAAAGCGGCCCTGCGTTTCAACTGGTCGAGCGCGTCTTTCAACGCCGGCATGTCCTCCCCTTCCAGCGGCGTCCCGATGTTTTTCAGACGTTCACGAAGCGCGGCGACTTTCGCCTCCGCCTCGGCGAGCCCTCCCTCCAACGCCGCCACGTCTTCCTGTTCGCACTGGTGCCGGATGCGGGAGAACAGCTCCCCGAGCGTGCCGAGCTCAACATTCATCTCGCCGAACAGGTCCTTAATCGGCGGGGGCTCTTCGGCGGGCGTGCATTCCTGCCGGACGCGTGTGAGTTGTTCTCCGAGCAGTTCGAGCTGAGCGTCGGTCTTGTCGATCGAAGCCTTGGCAAGCGCCGGCCCGGCGGCCTGGCGGATACCCTCCAGCCTGCCGTCGAGCGAGGCGAGCAGTTGCTCTGTCCGGTCGAGTTCATCGTTCGCCGCGGCCGCGTCGCCTCCCTCGCATCGTTGCCCGAGCTCCTTCAGCCTACCGTCGAGCGCGGCGACATCTTGGTCCACCTGAGCGAGCGCTTCTTCCCACTCGTTCGGAGGCGGCGGAGGCGACGGCCCGTTGCCGTTGGTCATTTTAAGGGCGATGACAATCCCCACAATGAGAAGGCCCGCACCGGCCGCAAGCAGCCGAAGGCCTTTTTTGCGTCGGGCCTGTGTCGAAATCGGCTGGCCGGTCTTGAGCCGCCGGAGGTCTTGAATGAGCTCCTGGCAGCTCGCGTAACGATTTCGGGGTTTCTTGGCCATCATGTTCTGGATGGCTTTTTCGGCCTCGACCGGAATGTCGGGATTGATGGAGCGCGGCCACTCGGGCTCGGATGTCTGTATCCTGTTCAGCACCATCAGAGGCGATTCGGCCTCAAAGGGGACCTTGCCGGTAAGAAGCTCGTAGAAGACGACGCCGAGCGAGTAGATGTCGCTCCGGGCGGTAGCCACCTGTCCCGCGGCCTGTTCGGGCGACATGTATTCGGGCGTGCCCACGATGCTCCCCTCCACCGTGAGCCTCGTGGTGCGCTCCTGTAGCGCCAACCCGAAGTCGGTCACCTTCACCCGGCCCGACTTGTCTATCATGATGTTGCTCGGTTTTATGTCGCGGTGTACTATCCCCTGGCTGTGCGCATACTGGAGCGCCCGTGCGACCTGCAGGACGATGCCCATGGCTCTGTCGAGCTGGAAGAAGCCTTCTTTGTAAAGTATTTCGTCGAGCGCGGGGCCTTCGATGAATTCCATCGTGTAGTAGTAGATTTCATCCTCGTGGCCGATGTCGTATATCTGGACGATGTTGGGGTGATTGAGCTTGGCGATGGCTCGCGCTTCGTTCTCGAACCTCTTGATAAAGGAAGGGTCGCTGGTGAGGTGCTGGGGAAGCACCTTCATGGCCACCATCCGGCCGAGGGAGAGCTGGTTGGCCTTGTAGACGACGCCCATGCCTCCCTTGCCCAGTTCCTTGAGGATTCTGCAGTTTCCGATCTCTTTGCCGATCATGGCTTTCCCAGACGGACGGGGGAATCCGCCCTCACTCGGATTCGGCCTGCGGCCTCAAGGCGCCCCGGAATTCTTCGGGCACTTCGTATCGGACGCTTGTGGCCTCGATTTCGTCCGCCCTCTTAAGGAGCTTGCCGAGCTTTGCGGTGTTTTCGGAGATCTTCTTGTTAACCTCTTCGATACGTTTGCTGTACTCGTCGGCCTCTTCTACGGAGGTCACTTTGGCCATGGCAGAGCGGAGCGCGCCGCTCATCCGTCTCTGGGCCGTTATTTCTTCATACAGCCGATAGATTTCCGGCTCCATCTCGTCGAGTTCCTTCGCCTGCTTGGGAGTAACCCAGATGTACTGAAACTTCACGAGGCCCTTCGCCTTTTGGTCGGCTTCGAACTGCCTGCGATGTTCTCGCGCGCGCCTTCTGGTATCGAGCAGTTCCTCCTTTTCTTCAGGCGTCATCCAATTGCCCTCGAACTTCACGAGCCCTTTGGCCAGCTGGGCATTCTCGAACCGTTTTTCTGCGGCGTGTCTCGCCTCCTGGGCTTCCTTGATTTCCAGCTCTTTTTGTCTCCATTTTCTGAGCAGCAACTGGTTCTCTTCCCGCGTGGCCTCCTCCACGAAATCGATTTTGTCGCGTGCTATGGTAGATATTCCCATCTCCGTCTTGAACGTGATCGAATCTTCGGTTTCGCGTATGACGACCGCGGTGCGCGAGTATCCGGTCTTGAAATATATCTCGTCGGCGGAAAGGGGAGTGTTCAGGACGGCGGCGAACAGAGCGGCGCAGATGACCGTCGGGAGGAAATGCCGGCGGACACGGCCGAGGGCTCTTCGTTCAGGCTTACAGATGTGCTTTAACATATTCTTCAACGGCCTTCCTTGCAGTGTCGTCCAGATCCGTAAAGAACACGGCCACCTCGTACTGCTGCGCGTCGCCGCCATGGACGGGTTCGCACCGCACAACGGCTCCTTCGCACTGAACGCTGGTTGGAGCTTCCGGCCGGCCGGCCGGGTCGGACTGAATGGGGAGCATCAGGGTCATCATGAGACGGGTCATGAACTCGATGGGCCGGCCTATCCTGAAACTGAGGCCCGAGAGGCTGATGTCTTTGACCTGCAGCCCGGCCGCATGCGGGGCCGCGCCAAGCCTCAGGCCAGCCGTGCCTCTGGCCCGAGGATGCTTGCGTCGTTCGACCTTCGGTTTCGCCATGGCTTCATTCTCCAGTCGACCTAGGTGCCCTCCAATGCTTCGATTGCGCGTTTCAGGTCTTCTATCAGAAACGGTTTCTCCACCACCGTGCATTCGATCGCGGCGAAGAATTCCCTGAACTCCTCGCTGAGAGTATCGCCCGTTGAGAAGATCATCTTCTTCGACAATTCCGGATTCACTTCCCGAATCCTATGGTACAGAGCCTTGCCGTCCATTCCGGGCATTTTCAGGTCGCAGATGAGGAAGTCGAACTGCGACGTCGCAATCATCTGCAGAGCCTCGTCGCCGTTGTGGGCCTTTTCCACGCTCAAGTCCATCTGCGTTAAGATATCGGTCAGCAGGTCGAGGATTACCTCCTCGTCGTCGACCACGAGCGCCAGACCCTTCTTTGGCGCGGCCGAAGATGTTCCCGATGCGGACGCGTCCGCTTCCACGGCCTCCGTCCGAGCGTCGACCAGGGGGAATTCGAGCCTGAACGTGGCCCCGTGGGGATGTGTGTTCTCGGCGGAGATATGTCCGCCGTGTTCTTGCGCGATGCCGTATGCGACGCTCAGCCCAAGCCCCGTGGCCTCTCCGACTTCCTTGGTCGTGAAGAACGGGTCGAAGATTCTGGACAGGTGTTCCTGGGGTATGCCGGGGCCGTCGTCCGAGATGAAGACGCGCACGCAGTTGTTGCGTCGGTCCGTTTCGGTTCTTATCTCTATCTTCCCGCCCGTCTTGCCGGCTGCAACGGCCTGATGGGCATTGTTGAGCACGTTCAGGACCACCTGTTGCATCTGGTAAAAATCCGCCATGATGTGGGGCTGGTCGTCGTCGAGTCGAGCGACGAGACGGATGCCGTCCATACACACCTGCTGCTCTCTCAAATCGACAATGCTCTTTACGATCTCATTCATGTTCATGGGCAGCTTCTGAGGCTTGTCACGCCTCGCAAACCCGAGCAGGTTCTGGACTATTCTCTTGCATCGCAACGCCTCGCGGTTGATCTTTTCGAGAGCGTCTCGGTATTGGGATTCCAAAGACAGTTCGAGCAGGAACTGGGAGTAGCCCATGATGCCCGTCAGGGGATTGTTGAGCTCATGCGCGACGCCCGATATGAGTTCGCCCATGGCTGAGAGCTTCTCGGTCTGAACGAGCTTGGCCTGCGTCGCCTTGAGCTTTGCCATCGATTCTTCGAGTTTGCGGTTTGTCTCGACGACCGACTCGTGGAGCTTCCTGAATTCCTCTTCGCGCTTTGTCTCGGCGGTCGCGTCGCGGGCGATGCACATCACACCTTTCAGCTCGCCGTCTTCCTCAACGAGCGAACTATTGATTTTCAGGTAAACGTCCTCACCCTTCGTGTCCTTTATCCGCATGGGCAGCACGTCGTCGCCGCCCTTGAGTCCTCGCGTCCATCCCGCCATCGCCTCGGGCAAATCCTCGGGACTGACGATGTCGGCGAAATGGCGGCCGATCCAATCTTCAGCCTTAAAGCCGGTGATTTGTTCGGCCCTCCTGTTTATCGAAACGAATCGTCCCTCAGTGTCGAGAATAAAGATAATATCGATGGCATTTTCGATCAGGTTGCGGTACCTCTGCTCCGACCTTCGGAGCTCGCCGTAAAGCTCCGCGTTTCTCCACGCCACGGCCGCCTGGTCGGCGAACAGGCTGAGACTTTCGATCTCCGCCGGCGTGAACGTACGCGTCGTGGCGAGCACCACCGTCATGAAGCCGAATTCTTCGCCCGATTCGAACATCGGAACCACGAGCGTCGCCTTCACGCCCAAGTTGGCAAGTGCTCCGGGCGCGTGGATGCGGGAGTCTTGCATGACATCTGCGCTGAAGACCGGCCGTTTTTCCCTCAGTGCTACGTCGAACAGTCCCTCCGCTCCCCTGGAGCGCCGTCGTATCAGTGTGAACTCGTCCAGGAACTCCTGGAGGTTCTTCTGTATCGTCTCCTCAAGCGCGGGCCCGGCCATGGACTGCTTGAGCACGAGGTCTCCCGTTTCCCTGTCCACCATGTGTATGGTGACGGCATCGGCGACGGTCGTTTGCAGAACGCCCTCGCATATCGTCTTGAGGACCTCGTCGGTCCCGATGGAGGGGTCGAGCATGCGATGCATGACTTCGTCGAAGAGCTGTATCGAGAGGAGCTTCTGTCGGGTTCCTTGCTGCGACTCGTCTGTGACGGTTTCCTCTGCGCGACGGCCCGTTGTCGGCTGACCGGGGGGATATGCGGCTGCGACGATTCGCCGCGCGTCGGAGAAGAAACTCGCCGCTCGCAGCAGCTCCTGCAGAATGGATTGCTCGGAGGAGTCGCGCCGCGGCAGCTCGAGCATCGCCCTCTCCAGGCTGTCCAGGGCGGCGATCTGGTCGGCGAGGCAGTTGGAGGCGGCGGCATTTTGTGAGGCCGCGGTCATCCTGACCTCGAGCGCCTCCGGGTCTTCGCCCTCGAGCATCGACAGCACACAGGAAAAAGCCGCCTCCTGAAGCGGGCGGAGTCGGGGAGCACCCTCGGTTGCTGAGGAGATTTGGGAGAAGATGTCGGCCTGGCTTTCAGCCAGAATGCGACGTAAGCTTGTGGCAGACATAACGAGAAAAGGTTGCGCGACGAGTCCCAAAAGGATAATGCGCCAAAGCTTTTGCGTTTGTTCGCATTATAGCATAAAGGCGATGGGATTTTCCACAGGGGAAGGGCGTGGAACGAATCAGTATCGGCCGTATTCCAAGGCGCAGCGCAGCATCGCGCGGATGTTTTCGGGCCGGGAGTTGGGAGGCGCCTCGCATCCGGAGCTGAGAATGAACCCGCCGCCCGGCGCACAGCCGTCGATGAGTTGCCTGCAGGCATCTTCCACCTCTTCGGGTGGGCCGAACGCGAGCAACGCGGGAGACACGTTGCCCTTGATACAGAGCTTCTTAGACAATATGCGTTTGGCAAGAAACATGTCGGAGATGTCGAGTTCGACGACGGCCGAACCGGCCGGAAGCTCGGTGAAGTATTCCAGGAGCGGGTTCCAATTACCATCGAGATGGAGAATGACAAGATATCCCGCCCCGGAGTAAGCCAACACCTGCTGTTTGAGCCACGGCCAGGCGAACCGCTCGAACATGGCGGGCGAGACCATCGAGCTGGAGAATTTCAGGCTGGGAATGCAGATGTTTCTGGCTCTGAGCAGGCGCGCCAGCCGGAGGACGGCCTTGATTATCTTCTGGTTGTATTTCTCGTTTATCTCGCCTATCTTCTCCGGGATGTCTATCAGGTCGGTGAATCCCTCAGTGCCGCGATAGAACAGCATGAGTTCCGCCGGAAGATACGAAATCATTTCCTGCCAGGGTACCACGTCGCGAGTACTTTTCCAGCGTTTCATCCAGCGAAGGTGCTTGAGCAGGTACACGCTCATTGTCTTGATGGTGTCCCATCGCCCGATGCGGTCATATGTCATCATGGCGGAGAACCCCTTTTGCATAACGGAATCGTAGATGTCGGGGCCGGCCTGGACGCTTTCGAGGATTTGCGGCATCTCCAGGTCAGAGAAGCGCCAGTCATAGTAGAGCGCGCTGTAAAGAATCGGGACGACGGAGGAAAAAGCGAAACGCATCGGAGTGAGGTTCATGGTGTCAGGGAGGCCGTCATAGAATTCGAACGCGCCAAGAGCAGCGCGGTGGCACGCATCGACGTCCCACACGAAATCTTTCATTCGAGTTCCGGTGACGGCTGCGATGTGGTAAATGATGAAGGGCGAGACGGGGACCCTGTCGGGCTCTCGCAGGGCGATGGCTTCCGCAACTCGCTCGGCGGACGTCATTTCCTCTCTGGCAAATACGAGGCAGGTTGCTCGACTCGGGAGAGACAGAATCTGCTCACCTCATCGAACAGGATATGGCGGTCTCTGTCGATGGGAGCCTTGTGCCGGCTGTTCTCAAGACGGATGAGGCGTTTCTCTTTGCTGCTGACGGAATCGAACATGTATTTTCCGCTGTTTTTCCAGATGACATCGTCGCGGCGCGACTGCACGATGAGTATCGGCGCGTTCACGCGTTTGATGACGGCGCGCGTCATCTCCATCGATTCGACGAGGCAGAGCACGCTCCGGGAGGGATAGCTCTTGTAACCGACGAGGTATTCTGCGAGCGTTTTATCGGACAGGCTGGTGGCTCCAAACTTGGGGATGTTTGCGCCGAACACCGCGCCCAGCTTTGCGACAATCTTTATCGCCTTTTCGCTCGCATAGCCGCCGCGGGGGAACACGGGCGCGCAGATGGTTACGATGCCGCCCAGGTCGCGCATCGCGGCCAGTTGGAGGCCCAGCAGGCCTCCCATGCTGAAGCCGACGATCACAACCGACTCGCAGCTTTCCTGCATTTTCGCATATTCCATCTCCACCATTCCGAGCAGCCTCTGGTTGGAGATGCCGGCGAAATCCTCCAATGAGGTTCCATGGCCGGGCAGGGTTATTCCCTTCGTGCTTATCCCCTGAGTACTCAGGTGAGTGCCCATCGGTTCCATGAGAGCGGCGGTGTCGCCGAACCCGTGCACCAAGAGACACCCCACCGGCCCCCTGACAAAGGAAAACGCCGGGGCGAATGTACGCTTCTTCACGCCTGTGCCTGTTGCAACCGCCAAGTAATCTCAACCCCTTTGGGGCGAGCGTGAAGCCCTGGCAGGCTCGACCATCCCATCGTCGTGGCCGGGGCCCTTTGCTCTCAGTAGTAGTAGTGTCCCTTGAACAGGCCGACGTTCTTCAGGAATCTGTACGCGCCCATGAGCGCCGCACTGACTATCACAACCATCGAGAACAGGCTCACGGCAAGCGTAAATGTGAAAGCGGAATTAGTGTCCATGCCGAAACTCCCGTAGTTCAGAAACGCGAAGGCGACAGGTGCGCCCAGCGCGGTTCCGACAGAAACCTTTAAGGTGTTCTTAACCTTTTTGCTCACTGTCTTCCCCCCCAGTCATCGCAGTGCTTGGGGACTCGAAGAACAAGAAGCATGCCAGCCCTTCGCGGCAGGGGGAGATAATTCATAACCACATTTATACCAGGTTGTTACAAAACAGACCCGGGTTTGCCGGTCATGCCCCGATTGCCTCTTTGTGCAACCGCGGACATGCATGGATGCAGTATGTTTATTGCGTGGGGATGGGATGGGAAATAGGAGCCGGCGGAGCGTTAATCCCTTGCAGGCGTGCGAGATGCGCCTTTGCCCGACGAGCTGACAGGAATCAGGTCTTCCCTTTTTTCAGGGCCTCGGACGCGAGTTTGTCGGCACGCCGGTTCCGCGACCTGCTCACGTGCCGGAGGGAGAACTCGGCGAACTGGCCCCTTAACGCCTGCGCTTTCTGGATGAGCGGAAGGAGCTTCTTACTCTTGACGCGATAGGCCCCCGTCATCTGACGGACGACGAGCTCGCTGTCGGAAAGGCATTCCACCTCAGTGGCCCCGAGCTTTTTTGCCTCTTCGAGAGCACGGATGAGGGCAGTGTACTCGGCGTAGTTGTTCGTCGCCTTGCCTATGGCCTCGCCCAGTTCGCGGACGGGTTCCCCCGTCGCCGGGTTGGTTATCACCACGCCGATTGCGGCAGGCCCCGGGTTCCCGCGAGAGGCGCCGTCGAAGTGGATCACCAGCTTGTGTGGATTTTCCATTTTGCGCGCCGAGGCCCGAAGAGCCGGTTGCGGAGCCGTTTCGCTGGCTCCGAGGTATCTCCCATACTCGACGGATGCCGCGAGCGACTCTATCGCCCGCGAGAAGCTTGCGTAAACGGGAATCTGCTGAGATTCCAAGTGTTGGAACAGAATGTCGTGGTACTCCCTGAATCCAACCGAACAGAATGCGACGGGCTTGCCGGGGTACTCGGCCTGGAGGTCTCTTATGAAATCGAACGAAATGCCGGCTTCCGGAAACGGCGACCATGTTATCATCAGGCAGGCGTCCGTCTCCGGGTTGCTCAGCGCGCAGCGTGTGGTCATCTCGAACGCGGGCTGAAAGCCTATCGTCTCGGTGAGCGGCTCGATGTCGAAGGGATGCCTCACAGTCGCCCAATCGGGATAATGCTTCTGTATGCCCGCCAGAAGCTCTTCGGAGAAGTGGGCGAGACGGAAGCCGGCGCTTATCGCGGCGTCGGTGGACATGACGGCGGCTCCGCCCGAAAGGGAAACGATTGCCAGCCGGTTGCCGCGAGCGACGGGCTGATAGGCGAGCAGCTTCGCCTGGTCGATAAGCCGCTGAAACGAACGGACACGCAGAATTCCCGCCTGTTTGAACGCTCCCGACACGATGTCGTCGTTGCCCGCAAGAGAGCCGGTGTGCGACATTGCCGCCACAGCGCCCTCGCCGGTGTGTCCCGCCTTCACGACCACTACCGGCTTGCGCCGCGTGGCGGTCCTGGCCGCTTCGATGAAGCGCCTGCCATCCTTGATGGCTTCCACGTACATCATGATGACTTTCGTGTGCTCGTCCTTCGCCAGATATTCGAGCACCTCCGCGTCGTCGACGTCGCACTTGTTGCCCAAGCCGACGACTTTGCTGATGCCGAAGCACTCCGAGGAGAGAATCCATTCCAGGAGCATTCCCGCAAACATGCCGGTTTGGGCGATAAAGGCGACGGACCCTTGCTTCACGTCCCGGAGAGGGACGAAGGTGGTCGTGAATCTGTCGCGTGGGTTCAGTATGCCGGTGGTGTTCGGGCCGATGATCCTGATTCCGGCCCCCCGCGCGATTTCGAGAAGCTCGCGCTGGTATGCGGTTCCCGTTTCGCCCGCCTCTTTGAACCCGGATGAGATGATGAGAACGCCCTTCACCCGTTTCTGGGCGCAATCTCTCATGACGTCGACCGTGGCCGAGGCCGGTATGGCGAGAATGACGAGGTCGAGCTCGTCAGGAATCTGCGTGACCGAGGTGTATGTCTTCAGGCCGGCGATCTCTTCTCCCTTCGGGTTCACGGGAAATATCTTGCCCTCGTACCCGAGATTGAAGAGGTTCGCGACGATGATGCTGCCGAATTTCATCGGGTTGCGGGACGCGCCCACGATGGCCACGCTCTTGGGGTTGAAAAAGAACTCCATGCTCCTCTCCGTGTGTGTTCCCCTCGCGGGCGACGGCTGAGACGACCCCGGCTGTCGCCACCCGAGGCGAGATGTCGTGTCTGCGCGAAAGCTACTGTGCCGTGGGCATCATCAATTCTATGGTCTCGCCGTCGAATCCCTTGAAGAAGATCACTTTGAACGGCCCGAGGTCCTCGGCCTCGGAGTAGAACTCGATGCCCTTTTCCCTAAGCCTGCGGCAAATCTCGTCAAGTTCGTCCACGCCGAACGCGACGTGCATATAGCCGAGGTCGCATTGCCTGCGCTCGATATTCCTGCCCTTTGGGTGGAAAAACTGAAAGAGCTCGATGCGGCAGTTGTTCAGCCGGAGCATGACGATTCGTTCCCTGACTCCCGGCAGGCCGATGACTGTTCCGAACTGGGGGATGTCTTCAACCGTGACGTCGAATTCGACCTCCATGCCCAAGATATCCCGGTAGAGTTCGAGCGAGCGTTCCATGTCGCTCACGCTCAAGCCCGTATGATGTATTTCTTTCAGCATATGGTTTCTCCGGATATGGCTGTGCGAGAAGGGCGGGAGACGGCGTCGTATGCAGGTGAATAATACGGCCTGAAGGCGTCCATTGTCAAGCATTGGATTGCTTGAATAGAGCGATTGAATATTCAATGTTCCGGATGCGTCTAAAAAGTAAGACAGAATGTACTGTCGGAATGGTCGATTTTTTGAGATAGTTAATAAGGGGTAATGAAACGGTAGAATTGATGGATAGGAGGTGTCAAGATGATGCGACACCTGAACATTCGCAACCTGGTGCTGTCGGCCGTGTTGGCAACCGGTCTGGTGGCATTCAGCCTCACCGGCGAGGCGGTTGCCAGGGATGGACACGGCGGAGGCATGCGCGGCCATCATGTGAGCTCAAGCCAATTCAGAGGGAATTTTGGGCGAAACATGGGCGGACGCTCTTTCATGAGCCGTCGCGGGTTTGATGGAGGAAGCCGTCACTTCATGAGCCGCCGTGGGTTTGATGGAGGAAGCCGTCACTTTGTGAACCGTAGTGGCCGGTTTGATGGCGGGCGACACTTCGCGGACCGCCGCGGGTTCGATAGAGGCGGACGGCACTTCGTGGACCGAGGTGGCCGGTTCGATGGCGGACGCCATTTCAGAGACGGACGCCATTTCAGAGGCGAACGTCACTTCAGAGACCATCATGAGCATTTCGGCCGCCACCATTTCGACCGCGATCGGGATCACACGTTCTTCAGCTTTGGGTTAGGCTTTTATCCGTATGATTACTACTACGGGCCGTCCTATTACTACGGATACCCATATTACGATTACGGGTATCCATGCGGATACTACGGTCCCGGGTACTACGGATATGGGTACTACGCTAACCCGTACTGCTATTACAACGGGTACTAAGCCGCTAGAATCCGAAGGCTGAGCGCGGCTGTGAGATAGTCCTGGTTGGACAATGCCGGAGCAAGTGAATTGTCCGAGCCGCCGTCGAGCATTCTTGGTTCGACAGGCGGCTTCTTGCTATCAATCCTCGGGCGCTTCGCCTCCCCCGATTTCGCACCGCGCGCCTCTGTGGTGATATAATTCCGGAGATGCCGGAATGCGGCGAGACAGTCTCCGGTCGCAAGCGCGGCACACCTTCAGCACTCATGCGCATCCCAATGGAAACACTCCTGTCAAAGAAGCGAATATCCGATTATCGGCGGAGCAGGTGGCGCGGAGGGCATAACGCGCGCCTGCGAACGCTTGCGCAAACCGGCAGATTCCTCGACAAGGTCGGCATGTGTCTCCTCTTCTATTGCGACGACATCCCCCTGCCGAAGCTCTACGACTGTGCTGCGGACGACGCCGATTGGTGGGCATGGAAGGACCTTCTGCAGGTGAGGAGGCTGGCGTACAACGGCCGGCTGGTCAGGCGCAAGGCGACGCTGGTGTCGATGGAGCTGCTGCCGGCCTTCCTTGCCGTTTACCTGACCGGCGGCGGATATGCGATGCATGAAGAGGAGTATTACTGGGGAAAGCTCGGGCAACTGGCCAACACGGTGGCCGAGTACCTCGACCGAAACGGCCCCACCCCCACCGATGTCCTCCGCCGGGCCGTCGTGCCGCAGGGCAAGGAACACACCCGCCGGTTTCACTCGGCCCTGTTCGAGCTTCAATCGAAATTCAAAATCGCGTCGGTGGGCCTCGAGGACAGGAGCTGGGGCGTGCGCGTGCTCGACCTGTTCGTGAATTGGGTCCCGCCGAAGATCGAGCGGAGCGCGGAGAAGATGACCAGAGATGAAGCCATCCGACGAATCTCCGAGGCCTTTCTGAACACGGCCGGAGCCGTTCCCGAGGACCTTCTGCCCCGAATGTTCGGCTGGTCATCCGTCGAGACTCTGCCCGCAATCGACTCTCTCGTTTCGACCGGCTCTCTCCGTCGCGGACGTGTCCGGGGCGAGCGCGGCATGTGGCTCATGAATCCGGGAGTGTGAATCTGTCCGGCAATGAGCCCCCTCGATTGACATATCATCTTCCCCGCCAAATCCCTTTCCCGCCCCGACATGCCGGGCTGGTCCACCCGTGCGCCGTGGGTGTTCAAACACGTGCAAGCCCCCATCGCCGCCGAGAAGACTTCGACCGGTGTGTCCAAGCACAAGGCATTGTTTAGCAATAAGTTATAACCTACGGCCACAAAAAATCGAGTCCGAGGCCCATATCGGTATAAAAAATGCATCGCTAGGAAAACTCAGGGCTGTACCGTGCGATATTTCCGTCGCAATCGCATTGAGATAAGTGGTAAGCGGTTTGGGGAGCAGCCCGGAGTAATCGCCTTCGGCGAGGGGAGACCGCGGAACCCACCGCGGAGGGGAGCGTCGGGTGAAGGTAGCGGAATTCTACAGGGAGCTCGGGAGAAAAGATCCTCCGGGGATGAGAGGGATAAAAGCCCGCTTTGCCATCATCGCGTTCCTCCTGCTCATCGCCGTTGTAGCAACCCCGCTCTTGAATATCGAGTTTATCCTTCCGCCAGTTCTGTTTGTGATTTCAATGGAGTTTGTCACCAACCTCATTTGCATTTTCTGGATGGCCACGGGAAGAGGGGCCCGACAGCGAATCTATCTCGCAGCGGTCGTTGACCTCTTCCTAGTCACCGTTGTGATCCATTACATCGGCGGAATCGAGACGACGCTTTCATGGGTGTACGCCATCGTCTTGCTCGCCTATGCGTCATTATATGGAATGAGGGTTGGCCTGTTCGCGGCAGCGGTCAGTTCCCTGCTCTATTCTTCCCTTCTGTTGGCGGAATTCTCGAACGTCGTTCCGCACATAAACTTTGACATTGTGAACAGCTCCTACCTGCACGGCGACCGGTTCTATCTCAACATAAAGCTCGTGAGCGAGAACGTTCTCTTTTTCATCACCGCCGCGGTTGCGGGATTACTCTCCGAACGATTGATCCAGAGCAAGAACGACCTGGAGCAAAGGAACGCGGATATATTGAAGATGCAGAAGACCCTGGAAGGTCACATGGGCAACCTGGAGCGCACCGTGGCGGAACGCACTCAGGAGCTCACGGACGCCAATGAACAGCTCCGGAGAGAGATCGCCGAACGCATGCAGGCAGAAGAAGCCCTGAAGGAGTCTGAGGAACGCTATCGAATGCTGGTTGAGGAAGCGAAAGACATAATCTGTACGATCGACATGAAGACGGGCATCCTCACCAGCGTCAATAGCTTTGCTGCAAACACGCTTGGATACAGACCCGAAGCTGTTGTGAACAAGCTCAGTTTTCTTGAGATGGTCCACCCCGAGGACCATCAAAATGTGATCGGCCGATTGCAGGAATTGGCGTCCGAGAGGAAACGGTCGCCCAATTTCCCGTTACGGCTCCGAAAGGCCGACGGCACCTACATGAACGTGGAGGTTAACGGAGCCGTCACCTACGATGCCCAAGGCAATCCCGAGACCTTCGTGGGCATCATACGGGACGTCACCGAGCGCCACCGGGCCGAAAAAGCATTGAGGGAGTCAGAGGAACGCTATCGGACGCTCGTCGACAACTCGCTCACCGGTACGTGCCTCATTCAGGACGGGAAATATCGGTTTGTGAACAAACGGCTCGTCGAAATGACGGGATACAGTCTGGCAGAGCTGGAGGAGGCGTCGCTCGACCTCCTGGTGCATCCCGACGACGTGAAGCTTGCTCAGGAAGCGATAGCAAAAAGGATATCAAGGGAGGATCTGACCGGTCATTATCAATTTCGTGCGGTCACCAAGACTGGAGAGATTTTGTGGATCGAAACACTGGGGACACCGGTTGACTATCAAGGAAGGCCCGCAGTACTGGTTAATTTGATCGACATCACCGAGCGCAGGCGGGCAGAGCAGCACCTCCGGGCGTCGGAGGAGAGATATCGGACGCTGCTCGACAGCATCGAGGTCGCCTTCTATGAGACCGACCTCGCGGGTAACCTTCTGTTCTTTAACGACACGGTGAGCAAGTTTCTCGGCTATACGAAGGACGAGCTTGCCGGGATGAGTTATCGACAGTACACCGACGAGGAGAACGCCGATATAATCTACCGCGCCTTCAACGCCATCTACGAGACCAGGCTTGCGGAAAAGTCTTTTGAGTGCACCCTCACCTCGAAGGACGGCAAGAAGATACCCGTGGAGTACAGCGTCTCTCTCGTGTACGACGATTCGGGAGAGCCCATCGGGTTCCGGGGTCTGGCCCGCGACATCGCCGAGCGCAAGCGGGCGGAGGAACACCTGCGGGCATCCGAGGAGAAATACCGCACGCTGCTCGATAGCATCGACACCGGTTTCTACGAAACCGACCTCGCGGGCAACTTCCTCTTCTTCAACGAAACGATAAGGAAAGACCTGGAATATTCGAAGGAAGAACTTGCCGGGATGAATTACCGACAGTACACCGACGAGGAGAACGGCAATATAATATACCGCGCCTTCAACACCGTCTACAGGACGGGCCGGGTGGACAAGTCATTTGAATGTACCATCCGGTCGAAAAGCGGCAGAGAGATGCCAGTCGAGTTCAGCGTATCTCTCATCCGGAACGATTCGGGCGAGCCGGTCGGCTTCCGAGGTCTGACGCGCGAGATCACCGAACGCAAGCGGGCGGAGGAGAAACTGAAGAGTTCGGAGGAGCGACTGAAGATATTGTTTGAATTTGCGCCGGACGCCTACTACTTGACCGATTTCGAGGGCAGGTTTGTCGATGGCAACAGGGCCGCCGAAAAACTGTTCGGTTACAGCAAGGACGAATTCACCGGGAAGAGTTTCGCCGAATTGAACCTGCTTCCTCCAGACCGGTTCTCAAAGGCGCTCATGCACGTGGCGGAAAATGCCGAGGGAAAAGCCACCGGACCTGACGAGCTCACCCTCACGCGGAAGGACGGCGTCGAGGTCGCAGTTGAGATAACGACATTTCCCGTGACAATTGAGGATCAGCCGTTGATGTTGGGTATCGCTCGCGACGTCACGGAGCGAAAGCACCTTGAGCGGCAGTTCTTCCAGGCCCAGAAGATGGAAAGCATCGGCACGTTGGCCGGCGGAATCGCCCACGACTTCAACAATCTTCTCGGGGGAATTCTGGGCTATGCCTCTTTTATGAAAAGCAGAATCGAGGCGGACCACCCCTTCTATAGGTACGTCGAGACAATTGAAAGAACCGCCATGCGGGCAGGTGAACTCACCTCACAGCTCCTCGGATTCGCCCGGGGTGGAAAGTACGAAACCAAGTCCATCGACCTGAATAGCATCGTCGAAGAGACATTGAGACTCATCGACAGGACGTTCGACAGATTGATTGAAATCGAGACCCATCTGTGCCCCTCCCTCCCCGCAATCGAGGGTGACGCCGGACAGATACAGCAGGCATTGATGAACCTCTGCGTTAATGCCCGCGATGCGATGGCCGGCGGAGGAACGCTGATCATCGAGACGAACGTTGAGGCGCTCTCGGAGGAATATGTGAGAACGCACATGGGCGCGAAGGAGGGTTCATACGTGAGTCTGTCGGTGACCGACACCGGAACGGGCATGGACAGGGAAACCTTGCAGAGGATATTCGAGCCCTTCTTCACAACGAAAGAACAGGGAAAGGGCACGGGACTTGGCCTGTCGATGGTGTACGGCGTCGTCAAGAATCATGGCGGACACGTGCGCGTGTACAGCGAGCCGGGCGAGGGGACGACGTTCAAGCTCTATTTGCCCTGCAGCAGAATGCCCGAGGCGCAGGAATTGTCGGAACTTCAATCGCCTCCCGAGGGGAACGAATTGATCCTTGTCGTCGATGACGAGGAATCGATACGGTCTGTTGCAAGGGAGACGCTCGAAGCTCATGGCTACCGTGTGCTCCTGGCTGAGGACGGCGCAAAGGCTATCGAGATCTATACAGAGCTTGACGGTGAGATCGGCTTGGTTATTCTCGATATGATTATGCCGAAAATGGGAGGCCGTGAGACCTTTCTGAAATTGAAGGAGCTCAATCCGAACGTGAAGGCGCTCCTTTCCACCGGTTACAGCCAGAATGGGAAGGCGCAGGAAATACTCGACAGTGGAGTCATGGGATTCGTTCAGAAGCCCTATCAGGTTGATGCGTTGCTGTCGGGAGTAAGAAAGGTGCTGGATGCAAGAGTAACATCGAAAACGTCGTCCTCCCAAGAGGAACACTCTCACTGAGAGCTGCGCCCCTCCCGCCTTTCCACCCTGTCGGCAATCACTAAGCTTATGCTCCCGCCCTCAGAGTGATGCGCTCCGTGGTGACATCTCCCCTTTACCCGTTGCCTTTTCCTCCACGTATGCGAGCCGGGCACGGGATGTGTCGGCATAGCGTCACCTTCTCCGGTGCTCTGCAAACGGAAATCGTGGCAAGTCGGCATGGGAAACATACGCGTGACGACTTAAATCGATAGTTGACAAAGAGTTGTGGAAGGGGGCTGACGAGACCTGGCGATGGTTTCAAACTTGGCCCAAGAAATGCTTCAGCCCTTCAGTCGATACACCGACCGATACGGCAATGTGACATGGCGTTCGGTCTCGGGTCAAGAGAAAGCCATGAGGAACCCCGAATATGACGCGGCACAAAGTGTTGTTCGTAGATGATGAAGAGAATGTGTTGAAATCCCTCGAACGGATTTTCGTCGATGAGGGGTATGAAATCATAACCGCCTCCAGTGGAGAGGAGGCTCTCGAAAAGCTGGACAGCGAGAGAGTCTCTCTCGTCATCTCCGACCAGAGGATGCCGGGAATGCAAGGGGTGGAACTGCTGAGCCGCATCAAGGCCCTTTCACCGCACACGGTGGGCATTCTTCTGACAGGCTACACCGACATCAAGACGGCCATCGTCGCGATCAACAGCGGGGCGGTCTACAAGTACATCGGGAAACCGTGGGACGATGAGCAGTGCAAGATCACGGTGAGGAGAGCGCTCGAAAACTACGACATCGAGCAGGAAAATCGAAGGCTCGAAAGAAAGATAAGGAAGCAAAACGAAAAGTTGAAGGAACTGAACAAGAACCTGCAAAGGGCCAAGGAACTGCTGAGCGTCTCTCTGCAGCGCTACGTGAGCACTCATCTGGTCGAGCGGGTTCTGAAAAGCTCCACTCCGGTCTCGCTCTCGGGCGAGAAGAAAGAAGTGACGATCCTGATTTCCGATATCAGGAATTTCACCGCGCTGGCGGAGAACATGCCTCCGGAGGAGCTGGTGGAATTCCTGAACCAGTACTTCGAGGCGATGGTCGAGGTCGTTCTGAAGAATGAAGGGCTCCTGGACAAGTTCATGGGTGACGCCGTCATGGCGTTGTTCGGCGCGATCTACACGCATGAAGACGACCCGTTAAGGGCGGTCACGACGGCCGTCGAGATGCAGGAGATGGTGGAAAAGCTGAACGAGAGATGGGCCAGAACGAGCCAGCCTCAGATCAAGGTCGGTATCGGCATCTCCACGGGAGAGGTCGTCGTGGGAAACATCGGCTCCAAGAAGAGAATGGACTACACCGTCATCGGACAGCACGTCAATTACGCACAGCGGATCGAAGGTCTCACGAAGGTCCTCCCCTCCCCCATCCTGATCGGCGAGCTCACGTATTCCGAAGTCAGCGAGAAGGTCCACGCCACCCGGTACGGCCCCGTCCAGATTAAAGGGAAGAAAGACCCCATTATCGTTTACGGCGTCAGCGGGCTGAAAGAACAGTGCACCGAACAATAACTCCTTGACCCTCCCCCATCCCACCCGCGCCTCCTCAGGTTCAGATAGGTGTCGGCATTACGTCACTCCCTTGATGCTCTGAGATGAGGGAAGATCGTGTCCGGGGGAAACGGGCGACCGCCTCGCATGAATGTACTCCATTATATAGCAACGCTTTACAGCCAGAGGCAGGAGAATCCTTGTTGGAGATTCCACGTTTGGCGCAAGAAATGCTGAAGGCCTCATTTGATTTATTGTTTCGTAACCTTTTGCTGGCAATGCACTCCGCGCGGTCAATTCCCAATGCAGGCGGAGAAGGATGAAGCGCGATTCTGACATTCAAGGGGGAAAATCATGACGAAGAATACGACATGGGTCCGGAGAGCGGCACTGGTATCGCTGCTCATCGTCTTGCTGCTGCTGGCCGCGCCCGCTAATTCAGAGCCGGAGACGCAAGCTGAATCGGGAGCCGTGTTCATGGAAGATTCCTACAAGAGGGAACAGCTCCTCTTCGAGGAATTCCCGATCGTCTTCAGCGCCGCCAAGATGGAGCAGCCGATAAACTGGTCTCCCTCCAGCACGACGGTCATAACCGCCGACGAGATACGCCGCTCGAGCGCGACCAACCTGCTGGACCTGTTGCGCAGGGTGCCGGGACTGGACATCTTCAGAGTTACCGGAGGCAATGGCAACCTGGCGGTCAGGGGATTTGCCAGGCCGGCGAGCAGGACGGTGCTGGTGCTTGTCGATGGGATGTCGGTGTACCGCGACTACTATGGGACGGTCGAATGGGAGTCGCTGCCCGTCGTGCTGGAGGAGATCGACCGTATCGAGATCATCCGGGGGCCGGGCTCCGCGCTGTACGGCGCAAACGCCTTTTCCGGTGTCGTCAACATCATCACCAAGACTCCCAAACAGCTCAAGGGAACGACCGTCTCTTCAACGCTCGGCCAATTCGAAACGTACATCAACACCGTGATACACGCGGGCGTGAAGGACAAGTGGAGCTACAGGGTCACCGGAAGCTGGACCGAACTCGATTCGATGGAATTCAACGATGAAAGGGTCCTGAAGACGCAGAAGGCAAACGTCCTGCTCGGCTACGAATTCGACGAGGACCAAAAGTTGACGCTTTTCAACGGGTTCATCTACACGGACATGACCTCGCTTTCCCACAGCGTGCCCGTTGTCTGGAATGGTATCTCCAATTACTTGAAGCTTAACTACGACCATGACGACTGGAAGTTCCAGGCCTTTTACGCTCTGACGGATATCGACACCTCCTCGGAGGGTTCCATCGACGGTTACAAATCGCTCATCGACAACGTATTCGACTTCGAGGTCCAGCACACCTTTCGGCCCAACGACGAGCACACGGTCATATGGGGCGCCGACTACCGATATAATCGACCGACGGCACATGAAACCTTTAGGAATGCTCCGAGCTTTAACCTCTTTTCATTCTTCGTACAGGACGAATTTCGGCCCTTTGACAATCTGGCGTTCACGGGAGGGCTCAGGGTCGACTCTCATCCCGACACGGGAGTTCACTTCTCCCCCCGGTTCAGCGCCGTGTATGAGCCGTGGGAAAACCACATGTTCAGGGCGTCCGTCGGACAGGCATTCAGAAATCCGACATTCATAGAATCCTACCTGGACACAACCTTCACGTATCCGACTCCCATGCCCGGCGTATTCGTCGTCACCAACTTGCTCGGAGACGATGACATTGACGCTGAACAGGTGACTACCTTCGAGCTCGGCTATCAGACGCGGACCGACGACGGAAGGCTGCATGTCAAGCTCGATACCTTCTACGACATGTTCGACGACATCATCGAATTCGTTTTCGTGAGCGGTCCCACTCCGCCGCCCGACATCACCTTTGAGATCGACCACGCGAACGTCGGGAAAGCCATCGCCTACGGAGGTGAGCTCAGCGTGGATTACCATATCAACGACTGGCTCGGCGCTTATTTCAACTATTCATACGAGTACGTCGAGGCCAGGGACGACGGCGTGCAGTTCCAGGATGTCAAGAAGGGAGACCGGATCAAGTCTTCTCCAAGACATAAGGTGAATGCGGGGGCATACGCCGAGTTCGACAGCGGCGTGAACATGAGCGTTGACGCGAGCTACGTGGACGAGATCGAGGCGTTCTTCTTCGATGTCGCGAGCGCCGTCTCCGACCCGGCCGCCATCTTCGGCCATGAGAAGGTCGATGACTATCTCCGCGTGGACGCGAAGATAGGATACAAGCTTCCGAAGCATGACATCGAGGTGTCACTCCTCGTTCACAACCTGTTGAACGACGTTCACAGGGAATGGGCCGCGGCCAAAGGCGGGGAGAGATTCGAGCGGCAGTTCTTGATCAACGTCACGGGCAGGTTCTAGCGTGTCGAACCGACCTCTTCGCGACAAGGAGTGGAGGCGGGCAATGAGGTTCAGGGTTCTGGTGTTTTTCGTGATGTGGCTCGGCCTCTTTTGGACGGGTTGGCAGGAAGACGCCTTCCCGGCGCCCCAGGCACGCATCGCGATCGTGTTCAGCTACGATGCCCGCGCGTACGATGAAGCCGAGAAGGGATTCCTCGAGGTCATAAGCAAGAGCAAGCTCGATCCGATGATCAAGCGCTATACGCTCAAGGGTTCAGCCAAGGGTATCGACTCACTCATTGCGGAAATCAGCTTCGCTCGGCCCAACGTAATCATCACCGTGGGCTCGCCCGCCACGAAGGTCATCGCCTCGCGAGTTTCCGACATCCCCATCGTCTTCTCGATGGTTCTGTATCCGGTCGCAAGCGGGTTTGTCCCCAACATAAACTCCCCGGGGAAAAACCTCACCGGGGCGGCGATGGACGTGCCGATAGAGGCTCAGTTCAAGGTCCTCTCAAGGGTTGTTCCCCGGCTGAGGCGGATCGGGGTGCTCTACAATCCTGAAGAGACGGGGTCGATAATCAGCGAGGCTGAGAAGGTGGCGGAGTCGATGAAGCTGGAGCTCGTGGCCGAGCAGGTGTGCTCCGAGGCCGACGTGCTGGCTGCCATGAACAATCTGAACTCCAAAGGAGCCGAGGTCCTGTGGGGAGTTGCCGACGGCACCGTTTTCACGGTTTCCTCCTTCAAGTTCCTGATCCAGAAGACCGTCGAGAGAGGAATGCCTTTCATGGGTCCGAACAACCAATTCGTCAAGTCGGGTGCATTGATAGCCCTCGGGTGCAACTACCGGGACAACGGGAGGCAGGCCGCAGAGCTGGCTCTCCGCATTCTGGAAGGAGAAAGCCCGTCGAAGATTCCCATTGCCCGCCCCCGCGAGACCGAAATGGCGCTGAACCTTCGGGTCGCCGAATATATCGGCCTGGACATTCCCGACAGGATTATCAACGAGGCTCAGAAAGTCTTCAGGTAGCGTGACGGAGGAATTCGGAAGGGAAGAGTAACGATGCCGCGTCCGAGATTCAGCGTGCAAAGGAGATTCATCGCGCTCATATCCTGCGCGGTGATTCTCACCTCGGGACTGCTGAGCGCCTACTATTTCATCCGTTGGAAAGAGGATGAGATGGAGGAAATCAGCGAAAAGGGGCAGACCCTGGCGCTTTCCCTCGCGCAGAACTGCGAGTACGGGGTGCTGTTCTCCGACATCCCGCAGCTTGAGCTCCTCGCCAAAGTCGCCGCCGAGGACGTGGACGTGAGTTACGTAACAATCTACGACGAAAAAGGAGTCGTGCTTGCCGAAGTTCATGGGAAGCCCCTCGTGCCCTATCCGGAACAGGGAAGCAGGAGAAGCATCGTTCGGGAACAAGGACAGGATAAAGAAGCAATCGTCACCTACTTCGAATATGGCAGCAACCGTATTCCCGCCCTTGATATTGTTCGCCCCATCCTGATCGAAAAAGTGGCCAGACACAGGGAAGAATTGGAGCTGATGTGGGAAACGGGCGACGCAGGCGGCGCGAGCGCGGAAACACGCGTCATTGGCCACGTACAGTTGGGGCTTTCGCTCGAAAAACCTCTGGCGCAGCTCCGGGAAATTCGTCGGAATGTCGGCATATTGACTCTTGCGGTGATCGTATCAGGCGTCCTGCTCACCATACCCTTTGCGCGGCTTATCGTCAGGCCGATCCGGCAACTGGTGGATGCCACACAAAAGATCGCGCAGGGAGACCTGAGCCAGAATGTAGAAGCGAGGACAAAAGACGAGATCGGCGACCTCGCCCATTCCTTCAACCAGATGGTCGCAGACCTGAAATCGTCCAGGAACGAGGTCGAAGAATACAGCCGGACCCTGGAGAGAAAAGTTGAGGAAAGAACGGCCGAGCTGGCCAGGGCAAACGAAAGGCTGAAATCGGAACTCACCGAACGCGAGCGAGCCGAAAAGGAGCTCCAGGAATTCGCCGCGAGGCTGGAGAGAAGCAACCGCGAGTTGACACACTTCGCCTACATCGCATCCCACGACCTCAGGGAGCCGCTTCGGAAGATTCAGGCCTTCGGCGACCGACTCGTGTCCAAGTGTCGGGAATCGCTCCCCGAAGAGGGGCGCGATTATCTGGACCGCATGCAGAGCGCGTCCGAGCGGATGCAAGACCTGATCGACGGGCTGCTCACGTTCTCCAGAGTCACGACCAAGGCGCAGCCCTTCAGCCCAGTCGACCTCACCAAAGTGGCGCGGGAGGTCTTGTCCGACCTGGAGGTGACCATCGAGCAGACCGGGGGACGCGTGGAGCTGGGGGACCTGCCCACCATCGACGCCGACCCGCTCCAGATGCGCCAACTGCTGCAAAACCTCATTGGCAATGCGCTGAAATTCCACCGGAACGAGGAGACTCCTCTCGTAAAAGTAAGCGCCCAAATGCTCAACGGCGAGAAGGGACGCCCGGGCGCGGAATCCTCGAACAGCCTTTGTCAAGTTGTCGTGGAGGATAACGGCATCGGATTCGACGAAAAACACTGCGACCGCATTTTCGAGGTTTTCCAGCGCCTGCACGGACGAAGCGAATACAAGGGCTCTGGCGTCGGGCTGGCGGTCTGCAAGAAGATTGCCGAGCGACACGGCGGAAGCATCACTGCTAAGAGCGTGCCGGGGCAAGGCGCGACATTCATCGTCACGCTGCCTGTCAAACAACCCAAAGGAGGAAACATACAATGGAACGATACGGAACCCCCATCACGATCCTGATGGCCGACGACGATCCGGACGATTGCCTGATGGCCAAGGAGGCGTTGGAGGAGAACCGATTGGCCAACGACCTGCATTTCGTCGGGGACGGCGAGGAGTTGCTCGATTATCTACGTCATCGTGGGAAGTACGCCGGTCCGGACAGTTCGCCCACGCCCGGCCTGATCCTGCTCGACCTCAACATGCCCCGGAAGGACGGGCGTGAGGCACTCAGGGAGATAAAAGAAGACCCCAACCTGCGGCGGATTCCAATCGTGGTACTCACCACCTCGAAGGCGGAAGAGGATATCTGCCGAACTTACGACCTCGGCGTAAACTCGTTCATCGTCAAACCCGTATCCTTCGAGGGGCTTGTCAATGTGATGAAGACTCTGTGCGAGTACTGGTTCGAAATCGTCAAACTTCCCACCGACGAGAGTTATTGAAAACGATATGGACGACCGCAAACTTAAGATCCTGCTCGTTGACGACGACGAGGACGATTACATTATCGTCCGAGACATGATCTCCGAGATCCCGGGGCACGGATACAGCCTCGAATGGCTGGCGACGTACGATGCGGCTTTGGACGCGGTTGGTCGCAATCACCACGACGTGTACATCTTCGATTACCGTCTGGGCGAGCGTGACGGGCTCGAACTCTTGCGCGAGGCGATTGCAAACGGCTGCAAGACCCCGATGATTCTGATGACGGGCCAGGGAGACCGCGAGGTGGACATCGAGGCGATGAAGGCGGGAGCGGCGGACTACCTCGCGAAGGGACAGATAAGCCCGCTGCTGCTCGAGCGCTCGATACGCTACGCCGTCGAACGGGCCCGCACGTTGGAATCGCTCCAGAACAGCGAGGAACGCTTTCGCTCTGTGGCGCAAACGGCGAACGACGCAATCATCTGCATCGACAGCAACGGAACAGTGGTCTTCTGGAACAATGCGGCGCAGACCATGTTCGGACACACCGCCGATGAGGCCGCGGGCATGAAGTTCACCGACATAATGCCCGAAAGGCTCAGGGAGGAGCAACGAACCGACCTGAAACGGGCGGTCACAACCGGACAATCGGTCGTCGTCGGCAGGACAACTGAGTTCGTCGGGCTCAGGAAGAACGGCAGCGAGTTTCCCATAGAGCTCTCCCTCGCCATGTGGAGGACGAAAGACGACCTCTTCTTCACGGCGATCGTACGGGACATCACCGAGCGCAAGCAGCTCGAGCAGCAACTCTTCCAGGCGCAGAAGATGGAAAGCATCGGAACGCTGGCGGGCGGCATCGCCCACGACTTTAACAACCTGTTGGGCGGAATCCTGGGGTATGTTTCACTCATGAAATCAAAGATCTCACAAGACCATCAGTTCTTCGATTATGTCGAAACGATCGAGAAGAGCGCGTCCCGCGCCGCCGAGCTCACGGCGCAGCTCCTTGCGTTCGCCCGGCGCGGAAAATACGTCGTCAGGGCGGTTGACCTGAACGACATCATTAAAGAAACCGTGAAGATCGTCGGGAGAACGTTCGATAAATCGATAGAAATCGAGATCCTTCTGTGCGACCCAATTCCGCCGGTCGAGGCGGACGCCGGCCAGGTGCAGCAGGCGCTGATGAACCTCTGCGTGAACGCACGCGACGCGATGCCCCAGGGAGGGACGCTGACCGTCAAGACGAGCGTCGCGACGCTCGGCCACGACTTTGTCGAGAAACACGCGGAGGCGAAAGAAGGCGAGTACGTCGTCCTGTCTCTGACCGATACCGGAGTGGGCATGAACAAGGAAACGATGGAGAGAATATTCGACCCCTTCTTCACGACGAAAGAAGTCGGCAAGGGCACGGGGCTCGGATTGCCGATGGTATACGGGGTCGTCAAGAATCACGGCGGGTTTGTGCTGGTGCACAGCGAACCTGGAGCGGGCGCGACGTTCGAGCTTTTCCTGCCCGTGAGCGGCAGAGCCGAGGCGACGGAATCTGCGCCCGTCGAGACCGCTCACGAGCAGAAGGGGCTGATTCTCGTCGTGGACGATGAGGAGCCTCTCCGCTTTCTTGTGAAAGAAATGCTCGAGGCCCACGGCTATCGCGTGCTGCTGGCCGAAACCGGCCCGCAGGCGGTCAAGGTGTATGGCGAGAGGAACGGTGACATAAGCCTGGTGATTCTCGACATGATTATGCCGGAGATGGGAGGCCGCGAGACCTTCCTGAAATTGAAAGAGATTGACCCGACAGTCAGGGCGCTCCTTTCCACCGGCTATGGCCAGGATGGAGATGTGCAGGAGGCCGTGGAAAGCGGCGCCAGGGGATTCATTCAGAAGCCGTATCGGCTCGGCGAGCTGGTGTCCAGAGTGAGAACGGCGCTCGGCGCAAATGAGCAAGCCTGACGTACCTAGCATCCCTTCCCGGAAACACCCGCCGATCGTTTACTTCTTCATTGCGTCGGGATTTCCCACTGTGCTGGGGGTGTGTTTGGGTTGAGCAGTTGGCCGCCGTGAATGCAGGTTGGGAAAAATGACATTCATTCCTCCCGGCGCTGCCCGGAGCATGAAGTTGGCCAGATAGATTCGGCACGCCTTCCCATTGACCGTATCCTGCCAGCCCGGATAGTGGGAATCGGAAGGCACCAGGTATCCCGGCCGGGTGGAGCGTACAAGACTATCGACACAACCGGGCTCATCGCGCACAAATCTTGCCTGTCCGTCCGCCGTTTGGGTATGCGCATCCGTCGGTTCAACCGGTTCTACTCCCGACGGCGTTTCCGATAAGAGGACTTCAGTGGCTGGGTGCGGAACTCTCCTTTAGAATCGCAATAACCGTGGGTGCCAGGGCGGCGGCGATCCTCCTCTGGCCCGCTGCTTTGCAATGTCCCCATTTGTCTTTGAAGTACCTGTGTTCGAGCAGATTGGAAAGGTCCACGAAGTAGACGTTTTCCTTTTCAGTCGCTTTCATAACCATCTGCATGGAATGTTCAAGGGCGGGCTTGTCTAAGATTCCGACGTCGGCAAAGGATTCCAGGTCCAACGGCCAGACAAAGAAGAGGACCTTTGTTCCGTGTTTCGATGCGACACTGGCAAGGGCTCGAAGGTCTTTCATCATGGGATTGGAATTCGTAACTCCCATCGGGAAATTCGCTTCAAAGGTCGAACGCAGGTCAGAGGGAGGCTGTTCCTCGGCATCCGGTTGCCCGTCTTCGATCGATTCGGAGGGCGTCTCAATACTGGCGTTCTCTTCTCCCGCGACTTTCGGGAGAACTGCGGCTTGGGGTTGAGGACGCAAATGGGCCCTCAGGTTGTCCAAAACCCACATCTTGATTCCCATGGGGTAGAGAGAGTAGATGGAGAACTTGTATTCAATTTGTTTCGTCAAAGATATGCCCCTTGACCTGACAGGATTCTCATGCTCCGAAAGGACCCCGCCACGGAGGGGGGCAAGCGCTGACAACTCGGGGTTGAAATAGCTTTTCTCGCTTAACCAAGAGGATCCAAACGTTCTCCAATTTATGGGTATTACGATCAAATCGGGGGAATATCTCTCTGCCTCGTAAAACAGACAGTAATAGTCAAACATGTCGGCCGCTACAAAGGCCCACTGAGAGACTATCAAGTTTTGAAACTCTGCTCTCTTGCTTATTTCCTCATCAAGCAGCTTGGACATGCCATCATATGCGGGAAAATAATTAGAATCGCCAAGACAAATGACTTTCAGTGGATTGCCTTTGTTATCTGACAATTTATCATACCAGCGCTTGCTGAACAGGTACGAATAGGGTTTGTTCTCGCTCGCACGTTCAATAAACGGTTCGAAGCCGATCAATTGCAGAGACAGCATCGCTGCCGCAACCAGCCAGGCCAGGTAGTAGATTCCTATCCTTATCGGAGCGGCGCTGCTTCTTTGGCGTAGGTTCATAGCCGATTACCGGACTTAGAATTGAAGGTACAATCCTCTATGAGGCGTTCAGCATTCTCAAATCAAGAAAAGCGAGAAAAGAGAGCGCGAGAACAAATCCGAACCGCAGCAAACATTCGATGTCAAATATGTGCTCAGCGGCAAGTTTACCATGCACGCGCGTATGGTTGCAAGCACTGAACCTCCTTGCTTTTTCGAAATTAACTGTGTTAAGATGTCGCGCAAACGGGCTGGAGGGCGCTCTTCGGCGAATGTGAAAGATCGTGCCGAAGGCTTCATGGAAGGATGGTCCCACCCGATAAACTCCAGTGGATCCCTCCGGGCAGGTAGAATTTGGCTTACCGCGACTATCAAGAATACCTATCTCGCAAAGACAGCCAATCATTCCAGATATTAGCGGGTTTGGGCTCGATTCTTTCGGGCGTCTTGATTGCGGGAGCGGTCATCTATTTGCTGCCGCGGAATCTGTCTTCGTTGGAAAAGGCCCGAGAACTGGGCATCATCAGTCGGTCCGTCGTTGACGGGTATCCGAAGGCATCGGAAATTCAATATTATGTCCTCGGCGTAATCGTTTCCCTCCTGAGCGGCCTTTCCATATTTCTGGGGATTACGTATTCTCACTACAAGAAGAGGAGCCTGGAGCGTACCGCCAAGGAGAGCCTTTTCGTTTATGACGGGGAGATGCCAAAACCTCGAATGGGACTGCTTCGCTGGGGAGCCCTGGTCGTGGTATTGTTCCTTGCCACTTTCCATACGGATTTCATATACAAGAATTGGTACTGGTCGGACTGGGGATTTTTCTTCGAAGAAGGCATCTATTTGCGCTGGATCAATGACCTGTTGAAGGGGAGAATTCTATACAAGGACATCTACTTCTACGGCGGTCCCTTCATGCTCTGGCCCCAGTATTGGCTGATGAAGCTGTGCGGGCCTTCCATTGCCATCAACAGGTACTATGTCTATTTCTGCTACCTCGTCGGCTATTTAATCGTGTTCAAAGTCCTGCGCGAAACGATAAGAAACAGGATAGTGCTGTCGGTCGGCGTGGTGCTGATCGTGTATTTCTACTATCCCATGTTCCCGGGCTTCCATCGCTCGCTGGGGCGATTCGCCTTCGCGCTGCTTCCGCTCTATTTTCTGTACAAATACTTCTTTCGGAAGGGCCGTTTGTACCTGCTCATATCGGGCGTATGCTCCGGACTCGCTCTTCTTTTCAGCCAGGAGCTGGGCATAAGCGCGCTGATCGCGGCGCTGGCGATGCTGGCCGCTTTTGACTATCGGGAGGGAGAGACGATAAAGAACCTGGTGCGTCAGTTTTCTCTTATCGGCGCCGGAATTTTCGTCGCTCTGCTTCCCGTATTGGGCTATTTTGCGTTACACCGCGCTCTGGGCGACCTTTACGAGACGGTGATTGCCGGCACCAGATACTATACGCTGGGAATTTGGGGATACAGTTTTCCGAGTCTTTTCCAGCTCATCAAGAATCCGGCGGCGAGCAGGTACGACGTCGTCGAAACGTTGCTCGCTTATTGGCCGATACTATTCTATGTCTGCAGTGTCTTTTTCTTCCTGGCCTTGTTTCTCAGGAAATCATTCAGCAACAGACACATCTTATACTTCGGTATCGCTGCGTTGGGTGGGATGATTTTCCAGCGGGCTCTCGGCATATACTATCTCTTCCAGATAGGTACCCTCATCTATCCGCTGGTGATTCTGAGCGTCGCATACCTGGATATGGCCTGGCCGAGAGTGCGCACGCTGTTTGAGAATGGAAGCGTGACCGGGCGAACGATTGAGACGAGTTTCTACGTCGTGGCTCTCGTATTCATAACATCCGGCCTGTACGGCTACTCACAGGCGCGCGCCTTCTACCCCGCGGCGCGCCCTCTTGTTTACCTGACCCACCTGAAAAGAAGCAGCGAAGGATTTGTGCCCCTGGACCTCCCCCGGGCCCGAAACATCTACGTACCGCCGAAAGAGGCGGACGAAATCAGATGTGTCGTCGATTATATCAAGGAAAAGACGACGCCCGAAGAGCCGGTTTATGTGTTTCCCTTTTCACCGACGTATTACTTCTTGGCCGATCGCGTGAGTCCCGTCAAGTATCCGGTCGCCCACACCACTACGAGGAAATATCGTGAAGAGACAATAGAGAAACTGGAAGAGGAGAAAGTCCGCTACGTGATTTACATCATGCAGGGACCTTCTCTGGGATTGACCCCTGAAATGCGCTATCCGGAGATTACCGACTACATATTCAGAGAATATGCGCCCGAAAAGAGATGCGGTCGCGCAATCATCTCACGGCGCAAGAAACGCTCCGAGCCCTAATGCTTCGCATATCTCACCTATAGAACTGGAACAGGTATATGCCGCCCCGTTGAGTCTCTCTTACGGGCTCGTGCTCCCTGATGAACAACATCAGCGGCTCTCTTTGCGCTTCGTCAATATCTTCAAAGTGGACCACCAGGTACTTAATCCGGCTTTCTCTGAAAAACCGGCTGTCTATCCCGATAATGGACCTCCGGGCCGCAGGGGTGAGGGGAAGGAAAGTATCGGGGGAATCTGCGAACCGGTAGAACGGGCTGTCCATTATCAGTTGCGTCGTCTTTGACTTGGACCTGGGGAAAATGCCCGTGTGTGTGGCGACTGTGACGAGCTTTCTCTCATGGAACGTCTGGTAATAGAGCACGCTCCGGCTGAGAGGAATCGAAGACACAAGGGGCCACTCGAGCACACCGTATTCGGAGTCGTCGCCGAGCAGTTCGGCGTATATGTCGGGAACAGACGGCCGGGTAAGACGTATCGGGAGCTTGAGCCCCTCGACAAAGATGAGCGACGTGATTACGAATGGAACAGGGAAGAGCCAGCGCCACTTTCTTGCGGGTATTCTCGCCCAGTAAACATCCATGGCCGTTCCCACGATGACGGCCAGCGCCATCAGCAGCGGAACGACGAAAATCATCGGATAGCGAAACATCCTGAAGAATGGCGCAATAATTACGAACCATGCAAACGGCATCGGGAGATTAACGATGGGCGTGCCATTCCATGTCATGTACAAGCCGAACGACAATAACAGGGACGACAAGGCGAGAATCAACCAAAATATATTTCTTTTCTTATTGACAAGCACGACGGAGATTGCCACGGACAACAGCAACGAATACGTCAGGAACAGTTCGCCCCAGAACTCCGCCTGACTGGTCTTTCGTAGCAAAAAGCCGATGGACTTGAAAAGCGTGTGGTCGGCCGACGGAAGGAGATAGTTGGCGAGGTCGGCGCCAATGTAAAAAGGGAATCTCTCAACGGCCACTTCCCTATTAGCGAGGTCGCCGACGATTCCCGCCAAGAGAGGCAGAGAAAGCGCTCCGAAGACCGCGCAGGCCACGGCGAAATGCTTCAGCAGTTTCCCGTCGATGGAGATACGCTTCTTGATAACGTGAAAGCCGAACGCCGGGATAAGGATGATAACCATAATAAAAAAATAGACGAATGAGTTGTAAAGCAGAACGCTCATCAGACAGGCGATCGCTATCAGGTGCCGCAATTTTCGGCTTTCGAGCCACCTGTAGCAGAAGAACAGGACCAACGGAAGGAACTCCATGCACAGGTTATGGAAACGAGGCACCATGGAGAGATGAGCCGCACTGAAAGAGAAGATGACTCCTCCGCAAAAAGCGGCCTTCCTGCTCGTCCGAAGCTGCCGCATCAACAGGTACTGAAAGAATCCGGCCGCGGTGAAAGACCAGAGAACCAGCAAGTTGTATGAAGGGATCAGCTTCAACTTGCCAAAGCTGAGCGCGCTCATGAACAATGCCATCAGGTTGTAGACGAATGAGAACGTGTGAAAGGCCAGATTGGTGCCGAAAGGATAATAGATATAGTCCGTGAAGAACGGGTTCCTGTGAGCCAGCAGAGCGGTCTTGGTCCACCAGATGTTCCACACGAAAATGAACTGGTCGTTGATGCCGGTATTGTCGATGGGAAGCATCGTGTTCATGCGGACAATCAGAGGGTACGTGTACACGGCCGACAGGAGCAGATAGGCCAAGAGGACGATGAGATTGCGCAGAGGCGGGCTCAGTTTTCCGCTTGTACCGTGAACCGTGGATTCCGAAGGCGTCATAATTTGGTTGCGGTCCGATGATCGGGTGTCACGCGTCGGCGATTCGGTCGAGCAAGAACTGTTCGAAACGGTTCGGGTCAATATACAGGGCGACGTCCGCGTTCGGCTCCGCCGTCCTGCCGCGCGCGAACGGACGCAGGTCGGCAACGCTCATGCCCGTTGTCAATTTCCCGTCGGTCTCAATCTCGACATGCACGCGTCTTGTGCCCGCGAAACCGCCGTCGATGGCGACCATCACCGCCAGGGGGTCGTGCAGACAGCAGCCATGATACCCTTCCCTCTCCCTGTAGAAGTTCATGACGTGCTCCGTCGAGTCCCTCAGGAACCGGTTGAGCTTCGTCCGCTTCTCCGTCGCGCTCAGAAGCGAGTGGCGGCTGAGGCGGGCGCTGCGAGTGACGTCGAGGCCCACTAACGTGATGGGGATGCCGGAGGATACGACCTCGCGCGCGGCTTCGGGGTCGCAGAAAAAATTGAACTCGGCGGCGGGAGTCACGTTGCCCGGAACCGAATAGGCGCCGCCCATCGTGACAATCTTCCTGATGCGCCGCGCCAACCCGGGGTCGAGCGTCAGGGCGAGCGCGACATTCGTGAGCGGCCCCAGCGTGACGACGGTCAGCTCGCCCGAATGCCGGTGGGCGAGTTCGCATATGAGCTCGGGCGCATACTTCTTAACAGGACGCAGGCGGGGGGACGGATATTTCCTCTTCCCGCGCCGGTCCTTGATGAACGATATCTCTCCCAATCCGTCGCGTCCGTGGATGGAAACGCTTGGAAAGGGTTCCCTCCAAATGGGCCGGTCGGCACCCTGCGCGACGGGCGGGGCGTTCGGCATGCCCAGGATCTCCAGTACCTGGAGCGCGTTCCGGGTGCATTGGCCGACACCCGTGTTGCCGTTGACGGTCGTGATCGCTTCGACCCGGAGCTCGGGCGACCGAAGCGCGAGGATCAAGGCGAGCGCGTCGTCTACCCCCGGGTCGGTGTCGATTATTATCCGCTCCTGTGACATATTCCTGGCTTATGAAAGCCGACGGCGTTCCCCCAACCGGAAGTTCCTAACTCGGAATCGGCCAGTCTTTTCGTTCGAGAATCTCCCTGATGATGTACTTCGGAAGGTGCCGCGAGGCAATGAAGGAGCGAACGGTGAACTCACCTATCATGCATAGTATCGCCACGAGGACGAATGAGGAAATCACGATCGCGTTGAGCAACAGGCCGGTTGAGACCTTGCCGAGAATCTTGAACGGCGTAAAATAGTCCACGACCACCCTGACCCCAAAGAGGAACGCAAAGACGAAACTGATAAACGCCAGTATCTGAAAGGGGCGTTCCGTCATGATGACGATATTATCCATGTTGTATTTCCAGAGTTTCCTGAACGTGTAGCCGGATTTTCCGTATTTCCGTGGATAGTGTGTGACCGGGACTTCCCGACATCGCCCCGCTTTGGAGATAGCGTCGATATTGCTGAAAACGTGAAACGGCCCCGGCTCCAAAGCTCGGACCAGCTTTGCATTGAATAGTTTGAAGGTGCATCCGAAATCCCGAAACGTGCTCTGCGACGCCTTTCGCATAATCATGTTGGCGATTCTTGACGGAATGATTCTGAGCAGGGAATCCTCCCGCTTTTCCCTGTAGCCGCTGACGACATCGAAGCCCCTGTCGTATTCTTGCGCGAGCAGCGGAATTTCCTCGGGAGCCAGTTGCAGGTCGCTGTCCATGAACATGAAGGCGTTGCCGCGGGCCTGACACATGGCGGCCGTCACGGCGGCCTGTTGGCCGGCGTTCTTGAAAAAATCTATGACGGCGCTCACCTTCGGGTCACGCTGGAATATCTTCTTGAGCTTCTCGAAGGTCTTGTCGGTGCTGCCGTCGTTCACCATGATGATCTCGTACGAGCGTCCCAGGGATTCCATTGTGGCGGAAAGACGCGAGTAGAACTCTTCTATGCTTTGCTCCTCGTAGTGACAAGTTACGAGCACGGAGAACTCCGGAGCTTGATCATCGTCCTGAGCCCGATGCATCGCTGGCTTGTCCGGCATCTTTCGGTTCCTATAAAATCAATCAGTCGTTATCGCGAGGTGTATGCGCCACGACCATCCTGTAAAGCGACAGCCCGCAGTCACGCCAAGAAGGACTCGTATAGCCCGCCGACTGCATGAGCGCCGCATACTCCTGAACACTGCGGCGCCGTCCCCCGAAAAGTGTGATCATCAGAGAGGTCAGTACGGAGCTTGGGTCGTGCTTCAGCGTGTCATCATTCATGGGTTCCACTATGAGCGCAGTGCCGGGCCTTCGCAGACAAGAGCGAGCCTTCGTTACCAAGTTCGAAACCTCTTCGTCGTTCCAATCATGCAAGACGCGCACAAAAAGTATGGCGTCGGCCGCATTCGCCGGCAGTTCGTCGCGGAAAAAATCCACCGGCAGAAGCTTGATTCTTGCCCCGAGCCCGGCCTCATCGATGCGGGCACGGGCTCCTTCGCATACGGCGGGAAGATCCGCAATGGTGATTCGCAAATGGGGATATTTCTTGGCCAGAGTGATCGCCAGGCGAGCGTGTCCGCCGCCGAAGTCGATGATACGCTCGTGCGCTCCGAAGTCGTAGTGCTCCACGATGGCTTGGCTCAACTGCGCCTGAGAAGCATCCATCACGGATGAATAGTCGTCCACCGCGGAAGCTTGCAGTTGTTTCGGCTCGGAAGACTTCTTATAGATCCAGTATGCGGAAAGCACCGAGTCCTGATACCGGCCAGTCCTCAGCAATCCAGTCAAGTCACAGAGCGAGTCATAGAATTGCTGCATTTCCCTGTTCCAGCTTCTTATACTCTGATACGTGGGCAGGATCGAACGGCTCAGGTCTGATAATTCAAGCTTTCCGTCCTGTTCCCGAAGCATGTGGAACGCGACCAGCACGTCAAGGACAGCATCGGAGATAAGCGTGTCTTCCATCGCTGTTCTCTTCTTCAGTTCGGCACGGCTGAGAGGTGCCTGCTCCAGTTGCCTGAAAAGGTCGAGCTCGATTGCCGCCATCAGAACTCGAGCCAGGGCGAACGCTTTTACGGAATTCAGGAAGTCCGTCAACATCTCCGTTTTCTCCTTTCGGTTGTGCCGACTGGTTTTCGGCCGCCTCGCGGCGAGCTCAAGATATAGAGCCGACGTGAACGGTTCACGCCTCCAACCTTGCAGGAGAAGGCCAACGAACTCACGTCCATTTGCTCGGTCATGAGCCTCCTAACAGTTTTTTCTCTAATTCAATTATCCTCTCGGATCTTCTCTTGCCTATCGGCCTTGCCGGATTACCCCCGCAAATCGTCCAGGGCTCAATCTTCCCCCGCACGAAAGACAGGGCACCGATCGCCGCGCCGATTCCAATCGTCGTTTTCGGCATGATTATCGATCCCGCGCCGACAATTACGTGCTTCTCCAATTTTACGGGTCCTTTATCGAATTTGACTTTGAATTTGTCCGGGATGGTAGTATTTGTCAATGAAGAGCCAAAAACGTAATCATCGGAAAACGTGTACACCGAGACCCTGGCGGATAAACCGGCGAAGTCGCCTATCGAAATCTTCTCCTGTTCACCGTACAGCGCGCAGTAGGCGGCAATGTGGACGTACGAACCAAGCTGAATGTCGCCGCTCAGTATGCAAAAATCGTCGATCCGAACATTGTCCCCGACGGTCAGTCTCTCGGGCGAATAGATGGATGCTTTCCTACTTATGAGTACATTTTTGCCGTATTTTCTTATTCCCGATTCAGCAAGTTCGGCTTCTTCAAGAAATGATGTTTTCACAGCACGCTCCCAAGCAATCCCGGATCGTATCCCGTTCTCGCAAAGTCAAGGCTTGAACATGACCCAACGAACCAGTTCACTGATGACAAGTTTGCCATCCCAAGGTGATTCAAAAGCGTTCATAAACCCTGGCCGGACACAGCGCGCCACTCCACGTGTTGTCGCTTCCTCGGCAAACGATTCGGCGTCCTCCAAAACGCCAAAAGCGATTCCCGCTGTCTGGATTCTCGGGCCGAGCAAAGGGAGGATTTCTCTCCACGAAGCGATCTCGGTCAAGAACACGGTGCGAGATTGAACCGCTTCTTTAAGCGAGACTTCCCGGTCCATACAAACGGTCCAATTTGCCTCAGGTCCTGAAACGATGACATCCCGCCCAGCATCTAAGGCCCACTCGCTACGCGCATTCATGATGCCAACGGTGGTATAAGGGTCGAGGCCGGGTTTAGGCGGCAGGTGGGCGAGGTGTGTCGCAAAGAGCTCACCAACCTGCCGCAACGACAGTCTCGAGTTTCTCTCCACAAAGATCGTTTGCGGAGAGGAACAGGCTCGTTGGTCAAATGCAGCGATGTCTCTCACAAATTTCATTATCAGCTGTTCCAGGCCTTCGGGGCTTTCGAGCTGCGTCCGATCGATGAGACCAATGGAATATTTGGGGCCGAAGACAATCTCCGTGCAGTGTTCCTGATGTGGCAATACGGATATGGCTCTCACTGCCTGAGAGCCGCCCCACACCATTCTTGTATCTGCGGCCATGGACATCGTCTCGTTCAGGTCATGCTCTGCATAATCGAACCATACGACTGCTATGTTTCTTATCAGGTCCTTCCCCTCGAGCCCGTCAGCACTCGATTGAGCCAATAACGTCAGCAGAGCATCCAGCCCTCTTGGGTCGGGATAAGCCAGCTTCACGAGGCAGGCATTCTTTGCTAACAACGCGGGAACAATTGAGAACAAAGGCAACGTGGGAACATTGCCGGCCATCCACATCGATACCAGCCCTCGGGGTTTCGCAGCGATCTTCGCAGCTCCGACCGATATGAAACCGTCGAGACATTCCAACGATTCCCCCACGTTCAGCCGCAGCACTTTTTCCAGATTAGAAGAGCGTAGCCATGCTGATAGGAATGCCACACCCTCAATATCTTGTGTCTTACGGTCGCGGATGATCCTGTGGGAAAAATTGTCCAGTAAAGCAAGAATGGCTTGAACCGGAACGCGCGCGAGTATTTCACGCTGCCGGTTCAGGTCCTCGATCAGTGGTTCGAGGAAGTCGAACTGTTGGGGCTGGCCGGTCGGAAGATATCGCAAGCCTCTCATTCCCGTTCCCCGTGAGCGAACGTATCCCCGCAGCCGCGAATTTCCGACTGTTCAATACGGCTTGTGAATCGGAAGTAGAGACCCTTCCGGCCACAAGGGCAATCATCCACCCCGATCAGCTGCCCCTTATCATCTGTCATTATTGCCTGGGCGGGATAACTTGTGGGAAGAATGCTAAGGATTTCAATAATCCCCTCTTCTCCCCGTCCAACGGGGACGAGGGTATGGGGAGCACGCAGGATAACATCGGCATAGGCTGGGGCGTGTTTGTTGCCCGCCTCACAATCCAAGAAAATTGTCCCGACTTGTTCGACCGTGCCGTAGAAGTCAACTATGGAATTGGGGGGGCATCCCAGAATGGCTGCCGTTCTTTCTGAGAAGGTCTCTTTCGAGACTCTTTGCTCCTTCAGTCGTTTCCACCCTCCTGAATGGAGGAGCCTTGCGCCGGGAGCGTTAAAGGAAAGGCCGAGCTTTTCCGCTTCGAGCACAAAGCGAGTCCATACAATGTACGTGAACCCAAAAAGCAAGATCGAACGATCCTGATGCTTATTGAGAAATTCAGCCACTCTATCGAAGTCCGGCACAAGAAGCCCGTTATCCAATTGGTCCATGGCAAATTCCGTCACTGAGGCAAAATTTCCGAGACCTCGAATGGCGGCGCCCCGAGCGGTCATTTCTTCGCCTTTCCCTATTGCCTTTTCCGCGTCCAAGACAAGATAGGGCCGACGTGTGCCCCCGATGTGTTCTTTCAGAACCGAAGTAAGCGCTCGGGCCTGGCGGAAAGCAGTCGATTTGTCAATAAATATTCGGCTGGGCATTTGCCCTGTCGTCGATGAAGAATGGAGTTCTCTAACAATAGACTCAGGAGTTACCGCCCGCAGTTCGAACCGCTTGAACATGGCTACCGGCAAGGGGGGGATATCATTGAGTGATTGCCATTCTGTCACTGGCTTGCCGATTCGACAAAGGAATCTGGAATACGCTTCGCAGTTGTTGGCCATCAATTGGCATTCCGCCTGGAGTATCGGAAGCAATCCGGTACTCTTTTCCTGCTGAGGTGTGCAATATTGGGGTCCCTTCAGCAAGCATTCCACTCGCTCTGCAAGTCGGCGCTCATCCAGCAATGCGTTTTCACATGAGAGATTCTGCATGTCGAAGATTCAGTTAACTTCCTGCCTCCCACTATCTCTCAGTCCGCCCATTTCCAACGACTCGGTCCGCAGATTGGACGAACGAAGTTCGGCTTTCATTATCTTGCCATGATCATTGAGCGGCAGTCGATGAAGAATCGATATGACGTGCGGAACCTTGTAGTTCGGAAGACGGTCGTTGCAGAACCGTCTGATCTCGCGGTCGGTAACGACACCGGGTTTGCGAGGAACCACATAGGCAGCAATCGCCTCTCCCCATAGTTCATCCGGAATCCCGATGACGGCCACGTGCAACACATCCGGATGGCTGGCGATTATCTCTTCAATTTCCTGGGGGCTGACACGGTTGCCCATGGACTTAATGAAGTCCCGCGCTCGATCGACAATATAGATGAACCCGTCTCCATCCACTCGTGCCATGTCACCCGTGTAAAGCTTGCATCCCCGGAAAAACTTGGCAGTCTCCTCAGGGTCATTCCAGTACCCATGGGTGATGTTCGGTCCGGATGCCACTATCTCACCCACCTCTTCCGACCCGGGACAAACCGGTTTGCCGTCTTCTCGAATCACTTCGAGTTTGGTTGAGGGAAGTCCGCGACCGATTGAACCCTGTTTTATGTCCAAAAGCTCGGGTGGCAGGTAAGACAGGCGCGCCGTGGCCTCCGTCTGTCCGTACATGATGAAAATCTTGACATTCGGCTGTGCGGCCCGCAATTCCTTAACAAGGGGGGCGGGAAGCCTGCCTCCTGCTTGTTGCAGCCAGCGTAAGGCGGGGAATTGGCGTTGGGCAAAGTGGGTGCGCCGGAGCAATATCTGATAGGATGACGGAACTCCAGCGAAGCCGGTGCATTCTTTTGCTTCGAGTTCATCCAACACTTTCTCGGGAAACATGAAACTGCTGCAAAGCACGACCGAGGCGCCTACACGAAGATGAGTATGCAGTAACGAGAGGCCGAAGCAATAAGAAAATGGCAAGACGGCCAGCACACAATCCTCTTCTGTAAGGCCCAGATATGAAACTATGTCGTTCGTGTTGGTCCCTATGTTCCGGTGAGTCACCATCACTCCCTTGGGTTGTCCCGTGGAACCGGACGTGAACATGATTGCAGCCAGGTCAGAATCAGGATCGATCACGATACGGTCAAGGGCAGAGATATCTTTCGCCCGTACGGCTGGTGTTTCTCCATCGTTGTGCACACACACTGTTTCTTCAGGCCACACGTGAACTCCCGCTCTTCGGGACCATTCTGTCACCTGCTCGACATATTTCCGTTGCACGAGAACATGTCTGAAAGCTGCGGTCTCTGCAATGTTGGAAAACGTTCGCTCATCTGTACTGGGGGGAAAGGGAACTGAACACAGACCAGCCCGAATCGTTGCCAGGTATCCCAAGACAAAGAAGGGGATATTGTCGCTGTACAGGCCGACGCAGTCTCCCTTCTGAGTCCCTGACGCCAACAGGTCACATGCAAGGCTATCGACTTTCCGGCGGAGGCCGCGATAGGTCAGTATGTAATCGCGGAATAGTATGGCCGGCGAATCATCCTTTCCCTCGGCAAGGAGAACCGCGGCTATGTTGGCCGAAGCATCAGGCATTTGCTACTGCACACCCCTCTGCGCTAGAACGTCCAGAATATCTCGGACAGAAGCCATTTGCATAATCTCGTCTATCTCAAACTGGAGACCAAATTCCTCTTCCAACATCCCAGCCATATTCATATGACCGAGAGAATCCCATTTTGATACGTCGTCTGGAGTGGTTTCGGCAGAGATGCTTTCAGCGGGCACGGCAAAAACCTCGCTAAACACCTTCGCTACGCGCTCAATGGTTTTCACAAAATATTTTCCTTAATAAATCTTGTCTCTCTTCATCCGGCCGGCTCTATGCATACTATTCTTTCAAAAACTCCGCCCCACATAAGAAAGAGAAAGGTTGCGCGTTAACGCAAGTCCGTTTCGCGAGCGCTGGGCCGATGAGCACCCAGCTCATAAGTTCATGCCACCATCTAGCGAGAAGACGGACCCGGTCACGTTTCTGGCTTCTTCGGAGAGTAGCCACATGACTAGTGCGGCAACTTCCTCCGGAGTTTGAAGCTCTCCTAGCGGAATTCCCTTCTTCACCAGGCTGAACATGATAGGAGTCGTCAAGCTTGTCTTGACGGCCCCCGGGCAGATCACATTAGCTCTGATTTTTTTCGAGGCATACTCTGCCGCAACTGCTCTCGTGTAATGAAGCAATCCCGCCTTTGTTGCTCCATACACCGCAAGTTTCGGAGTGGCTTTCAGGCCGGCTACAGACGAGATGTTGATAATGTGACCGCCGGAGTCCTGTTCGAGCATGGCTTTGAGCGCAATGGCAGTAAGAAGAGCGGGAGCTTCGAGGTTAACCGCGATATGTTTGCGAACCGACTCGAAGGTCGAGTCATGCGCATTCTCAAACGACATGACACCTGCGTTGTTTATCAGAACGTCTATGCCTTTCATCTCTTCGATTGCGGCTTGAAGAGCAGCGCTTGCAGCCTCAAATTCCATCAAGTCGACGGAATGGTAGGTGGTATTGTTAACAAGATCTTTTCCCACCTCTTGCCAACGCTCCCGGGTATCAAGTGCCAAAACGTGCACTACATGACCCTCCGCAGTCAACCGTTTGGCAATGGCCAGTCCGATTCCCGATGAAGCCCCGGTTATAGCGATTCTTTTCATGTCGCTTACCTCTTCCAGTCCTTTCAAGGCCGAACGTGCCAGAACTTGGCAGACTTTGCCTTCAAATGAATCCTAGCGCTGCCTCTCCTGCCCAAGCCCCGGGGACTATCATACAATCACCTGCGATTTCGTCGATGGACTGGGCTGCATCGTGGTGACAAAAGTTCGCACAACCGTATCCCCTGTCCGTGGAAACGCTTATACAGGTGTTGAACAGCCCAGAGTTCATCGACGCAAGTAGCAACTTGCTACACTTCCGGAGGAGAAAGCTCGAGAGCCTCGAATGTAGTGACGCAGGTCCTCGAAAGAAAGGATCGACAGCCCCCGGCATGTCGGCAAGAGCAGCTATTTCATACTCGACGCCGTCCGCCTTGGCAAGATCTTGGAGAATGGCCTCTACTTCACGAGCAAAGTCCCGAGCTCCGAGAAGTGAATATTTTTTTCACTTAATTGTGCTCAATATCTTTATGTTCCCCCAACTTATGACCTTACCAAATGCAGTGAATTCTATCATATCATCTTTCGGGATGTCAAGATATCCGCCTCGCTCGCAGACCCGCATTTCGGACAAGAAAAAGGACTTTGACAGAGGAGGGCAGATTCCAAAAGTTCTTGACAAAGGCCTTAACGCCCACGATAAGAAAAACCTGGTAGCGAGGGGGTGGACGACAAACTCTTTCGAATCCCGCGTCCGGCTCTTCGCCGAATCGTCCGATTTCTCTCCACAGATATACCCTTGTTGGTCGATGGTAAAGCGGTTCAGGGCATGGGAGGACGTAGTTGCCTCATTACATCACGACGCGCATTGATTTGATTTAATGTTTCAAGGTGAGACACAGCCAGTCCCGCTTACTGCGCACGACAGATAAGCACGGACTTCCGTAGTCGAGTACGAGGAATATTCCGAAAGTCATAAAATGTGGGAGAATTGTGAGATGAGGAAATTCAGCCCGCGGAGATGTCGTTCCCGGAACAAGGCGTGTGAACAGATTCCGGACTCCATAATTATTTGGTGAGAAATTCCTTGATCGTTCAAACAGTCAGGGAGTGACCTTCTCGGCAGATGAGACAGTCACCTCATATTCTCGGATCCCAGGGTTTGGAGAGTCTTGAGCACATGGCAGATGTTTCGTAGCTCGCTTTCCTGCAGTGTTCCGCAAAGCGGCAGACACAACACCTGTCGGGCGACGCGTTCGGCTACCGGCAGGTTGCTCGGCGCGGCCGAGGGAAGCGCGGAATAACAGGAGAAGTGGCTGCATAACGGATGGAAGTATTTGCGCGGATGAACATTGAATTGTTTCAGCAGCGTGTAGAGTTCGTCCCGGCTCATCCCGTAACGCTTTTCATCGATGAGAATGGGGAAATAGGCGTAGTTGGGACGCACGTGCGGGATTTCTTCGAGGAGCGAGAGTCCCGGAATATCCCTCAATCCGTCTCGATAGATTCCGCTCAGCCTGCCCCGGTTGGCAATCTCTTCGTCCACCATGTCAAGCTGAAGGAGGCCGAAGGCCGCCTGAAACTCGTTCATCTTGCCGTTGATTCCCGGGCCGATGACCGTCTCCTCGCCGGCGATCCCGAAGTTTCTCAGGAAGCCGATGCGTCTTTTTTGGTCTGCGGATTTGGAGATCAGCGCACCGCCCTCGCCAGTCGTGAAGAGCTTGGTCGCGTGGAAGCTCAGCACGGAGATGTCGCCGTACGAAAGGATCGACCGGCCGTTGTAGCGCACGCCGAAGGCATGGGCGGCATCGTATATCACATGCAAACCGTGCGTGTCCGCGATTGCCTGGATGGCCTCCACATCACAGGGAGTTCCGTAGACGTGCACCGCCAGTATAGCCTTTGTGTCGGGGCTGATGAGACGTTCCAGCCGGTTGGGGTCCAGGTTGAAGGTTTTCTCGTCAATGTCGCAGAAAACGGGCCGGACCCGGTTCCAGTACAGAACGTGGGAGGTGGCGGGAAAGGTAAACGGAGTGGTAATCACCTCACCGCTGTTTATGCGCAGCGCCTGAAGCGCCACCAGAAGAGCTATTGTGCCATTGCAGAAGAGGGACAAATGTTCCACGTCCAGATATTGGGCCAATCGGGCCTCTAACTCCCTGTGAAGCTCTCCGTCGTTGGTGAGCCATTGACGCTTCCAGATTCCCTCGAGTTTCTCACGATACTGGCCCAGGCTCGGCATGCTCGGACGCGTCACCAGGATCGGCTCAGGGAATTTATATTTGAGGATGAGGCTGTCCAAAGAAGGATGTTGCAAACGATTGCCAGCCCTGGTTTCCACCCGAAAGGTTCCTCCCAAGTTCACGCCGCGCCGAGAAAGGAAGGGGAGAATCAATCCCTCTCGGAAGCGGATCTCGCCGCGCAGCCAAAATGCTTCCTTATTGGCGGTTCCTCACATGCTCAAACCCTGTGAAGCGTCTATTCCGTATGGATTCTACAGGCTGAATCGGCATCTGTCAAGCGCCTGCCGACATAACGTCGATCGATGAATAACCCCAGCAGGATAAGCAGGAGGGTGCCGAGGGAGATGGCCGCTCCCCAGCGCAGACTGGCCGGCTGGTACTTGAAGAGGACCGTGTGATTGCCCGCGGGCGTCTCGACGGCCCGAAACAGCGAGTTCGCACGCCAGATGGGTGTTCTCACCCCGTCCACGAACGCGTTCCAGCCCGGATAGTAACTGTCGGTTAGGATGACGAGCGAGGGCGACTGGACCTCGACATGCAGCTCGACCTCGTCGTTTTCGTACCTGTCGATCCGCGCCTGGCCGGGATGTGTGGGAGCGTCGGCGGAGGCAAACGAGGGCTGGCCGTCTTCGAGTATTACCGAGCGCGACAGCTCGGAGAGGTTATCCCTGATTGCCTGCAGGCTCTGCTGCTCGCCGTGCGTGATTATATAATTGTTGACCAGATAGGTTCGGGGGAGGGCGAATCTGTTCTCGTAAACATGGATCTCCGAGGTTGCATCATTACCGGAATGGCTTGATTTCCAAATCTCGTGATAATTGTCTTTCACCACATCTTCGCCAAGCACGTCGTTGGTAACGACATAGCGTAACGAGGCCAAGCCTACCATCTGTGCCTGCTTCAGGAACAATTCCATAAAGGGGCCGCCTATGATTCCGTAAAATGGCGCAAGACGGCTATGTTTGTCAAACTCTTCGGGACCCAGCATGGATCGAACGTAGTTCCTCCACCTGGCCAGTGTAAGAGAATCGTAGTTATTAACATCAAGAAACTGGAACATGCTTCCGAGATTGGGATTTATGATGGCAGTGATGATGACGTTAGAAAGGAGTACGCGATCTTGCCCCGCGTGCGCTTTTGTCCACTTTACCCTCTCGTCGGAAAGAGAATCCGCGGAGACGAGTTTGGTGGTGGCTGGAACCGGCCACCGGATTTGCCTCCGTGGAACAACATCGAACAGTATCAGCAGCATCACCGCCCATACGCTCAACCTCCTTGTCCAGGAAGGAAGTCCGGGTGCATGCAATAGGAAGACCAGAACCAGGGTCATGACGCAAATGAAGTATCCTGTCGATTCAAACCTACTTCCGAACGCAATGCTCAACGGAATCAGCCCGACCGCCATTCCCGCCGCGAACCTCTTCATCCGACGAGAACAGTCGAAAGCGCATGAAACGACGAGGAGAATCAGTGGGATGCAGAACAGGACCACCATGAGATCGATTTCCGCATACATCATATCTTTGAACAAAATAACGCTGAGTACGCCGACCAATAGCACCGCCACTGTCAGAATCCCTTTCATCCGGAAAGAATAACTGGAGACAAATATCAAGAGGATGGAGGCAAAGAGCATCCAAGGGAGTACAATCACAATATAACCGGCTGAGCGAAATAGCAGTCTGACACTGGTTGAGCAAACCGGATACGATAAGCTGAGCGTGTACAAGGCCGCCAGAACCAGGAGCCAGTTCAAGCTCCCGGTTTGCGAGTTCCGTAACCTCATAGATCCCATGTCCAGTAAAGAGGAAAGGCCGATTCCTGCAAGAACCGCAATCGCAAAGCTCCCCAGAGGGATAATCCTCTCGGGGAGACGAAAGCTGTCCGAGAAAGGGATCATGCCAAAAATTGCCAGCGCCGGCCTGTGCTTTGACAGAACAAAAAGCAATGCGTAGCCGAAGGTGGCAGACAAGGCAATCAAGATTCGCCGGTTCTTCTTGGAGGTAAATGCGAAAGGAACGAGAAGCAGCGAGCTGCCGAAGTAGGGCATAATTGAAGGACCCGACCATCTGCTTATGGAATTCTGCAATGTTCTGAGGGGTGAAAATCCCTTGATCAGGAGCATTGTGCTCCGGTCCATTTGCTCCGTCACATTGCGGACAGAATTAAGAGACAGCTCCAGCGTGGGCAAAAATTGGACAGCTACCAGGCCCGCTGTGAATAAAAAGGCGAGACCAATAAGGCCCAGTCTCAAGGAGACACCCTTCAGCTCATAACGGGACCATGAGAGAAGGAGAACGAGAAGAACGTAAATGGATAAAATGATGCAAATGTAGTAAAAGTACTGTGTGAATCCCGCCAAGAAGCAGAGGGTCAGGGATAGAGTCAGAGCCAGGCAAGCCCCGAAGGTGGGTTTGTCAAGAAGCCGGTGGGCCAACCAGAAGATAACCGGCAGCCAGCAATAGGTGGCGCCGACGCATGGGCTGAAGGTCTCTGCCAGTACGGAAAATCCGAAAAGTATGGTGGCTAGGGTCACGGCCGGCCAGTCGAACTTTAGGTAGCGCATATAAAGCACCACCCCCGCCATGCCAACAACGACGCCCACAAACTGGATGAGCAACATCGCGTGCGGCAAGTCCAGAAGAAATATTGCCCAGTTAATCGGGTAGAGATGTCCCATTCCGATCATTGCAAAGAAGGGACGGCCCATCGCTTGATAAGGGTTCCACAACGGAAGCGATCCCGCCAGAACACTCTGCCTGGCAAACGTTTGGAAAGGAAGAGATTGAGTATACACATCAAGTTGGGGCAGTCTGTCCCCCGCTTTTTCCATTTGATACAGGGCGTTTGCCAAAAAACCCAAGATGCCGATTATGACCAGAATCGGCGTGAGCGGCCGCTTCATCTTTTGCTCCTCTTTCTCAAGACCACAAAAGAAAATGAACACAGAATGAGCAAGAGGGTGCCGAGGGAGATGGCCGCTCCCCAACGCAGACTGGCGGGCTGGTACTTGAAGACAACCGTGTGATTGCCCGCGGGCGTCTCGACGGCCCGAAACAGCGAGTTCGCACGCCAGATGGGCGTCCTCACGCCGTCCACGAACGCGTTCCAGCCCGGATAGTATCCGTCGGTCAGGATGACAAGCGAGGGTTTGTCGGCCTCGACATGCAGCTCGACCTCGTCGTTTTCGTACCTGTCGATTCGCGCGCGGCCGGAACGTGTGGAAGCATCGGAGGAGGCAAACGAGGGCTGGCCGTTTTCGAGTATTACCGAGTGCGACAGCTCGGAGAGGTTATTCCTGATTGCCTGCAGGCTCTCCTGCTCGCCGTGCGTGATTATATAATTGTTGACCAGATAGGTTCGGGGCAGGGCGAATTCATTCTCGTAAATGCAGATTTCCGGTTCCGTGCTGTTTTGATATCTCAATTTCCATGAATCCCGGCTATCCTCTTCTGACATTTCGCTGTCCGTAACCATGTACCGCAAAGAAGCAAGCCCCATCTCTTTTGCCCGTTGCGGCAGGTCCTTCTCGAAACCGACGAAGAGTCCATAAAATGTGACAATCTCTTCAAATTCCTTGTCCCCTATCATAAACTCGACAAAATCTCCCCATCTCGCCAAGGTGAACGATGTGTAGCTGCTAATGTTAAAAATTCGGTCTCCAGACCCGCGACTCTTTTCGGGTGAGTTCACTGCGTATTTCAGATATACACGGTCATATCCCGCGTGTTCTGTTATCCACTTTCTCCACGACACATCCGAAGAGCCGGCGTAGCTCTTGACAGTGGTGGCTGGAACGGTGCTCCGGATATGTCGGTACGAGACAATCTCAACCAGTATTAGCAGCGCCAATACCCACACGCCCGTCTTTTTCGGCCACGAGGGAAGCCCGGAATCATAGAAGAAGTAGAAGACGAAAACGGCCGTCATGAAAAGTACGAAACATCCTGTTGGTTCGAATCTGTGTCCGAACACAATACCCAGCACGGCCAGCCCCACCGTCATGCCTAGTATGAATCTCTTCATCCGGGGGACGCCGTCGAGGGCACATATAAACACGAACAGAATCAAGGAGACGCAGAGCAGGAGGATTATCAAGTCGATGACCGCATCCAGCACGTCCCACAGGTGGACGGCGCCCAGCAGACTGGTCAACAGCACCATTCCCATCAATACCGTTTTCACGCGGAAGGAATAACGGGAAGCGCGTATTAAGAAAGCGGCGCCAATCACTATCCAGGGCAACAAGATCACGAAGTAGCCGGATGAGCGAAATAACAATCTGGGGACGGTCTTGCAGGTTGGGTACGCCACGAAAAGTGTGTACAGAACTGCCAGGATTGGAAACCAATTCAACTTGCCTGTTTCCGTGTCCCGCAGTCTTACCGACCCTTTTTCCCACAGAACGAGGAGGCCAATGCCCGCCAAGACGCCTAGCGCAAATTGATTCATATCGATCATCCTGGCGTGCCAACGCAGGGAATCCGAAAAGGGCAACTTGCCAAAGATGGCCAGCGAAGGCACATGTTTCGACAGGACGAAAAGCACGGTATAACCAATGGTCGCGAACAGGGCGATCACGACGGGCCGGTCCTTCTTGGACGCAATTGAGAAAGGGACAAACAGAAGAGAGCTGCCATAGTAGTAAATGGCCGCGGACACAAAGAGATTTCTGTCGCCCCAGATATGCGCCCCCCTGCTGTTCAGGTAATTATTAAACACCAGACTGATTGAAAAGACATCGTAAGGGTCATGTCCCGTTGAAACATATTCCTTGGTTATATTCCGCACGGAAGATAGGGATAATTCCACCATAGGGAGAAACTGCACGGAGACTATGCCCAGCATCAACACAAAGGCGAGTCCCACCAAGCTCAATCTGAGCAGCGTGCCCTTAAGCTTGTATTCGGACCAGGAAAACACAATGACAAAGGAGAAATATACAAACCCGATGATGCAGATATAGTAAAAGTAATTGGCGAAGCCCCCCAGGAAGCAAAGAACGAGAGAAGCTGTCAGGGCGATGCACGCGCCGAAGCTCGGCCTGTCGAAAAGACGGTGGGTCAGCAAGATAATAAGAGGAAGCCAACACAGCGTGGCCCCCTTATTCGGGACAAAGGTATCCAGAAACACCGCATATCCAAAAAGCATCGTACCCAGGATAACAGCCGGCCAGTCAAGCTTCAGATAACGCATATAGAGCAGCGTCCCCACCATACCAATGATGGTGTTCAGAAACTGGATGACCAGCATGGCGCGCGGCACGTCCAGCAGAAGCATTACCCAATTGATGGGAGAGAGAAGGCTCTGCCCGTTAATGGCGAAAAGGGGACCACCCAACGCATCATAGGGGTTCCACAATGGAAGCGCTCCCGCCCGAACATACTCCCTGGAGAGTGTTAGGACCGGCCAAAACTGAGAATACATGTCGCTATTTATGAAATTGAGGACGGGAGTGCTTCCCGCTTTCAGTACGTCATAGAGGAGCATTGCCAGAAAGAATAGAATTCCCAGGAGGATCAAGGATGGTTTGAGTAGCCGTTTCATCTTTTCCTTCGCCTTCTCGAGACATCAAGCAGGAGAGCACACAAAATAACCGTGAGGGTGCCGAGGGAGATGGCCGCTCCCCGGCGCAGACTGGCGGGCTGATATCTGAAGAGAACCGTGTGATTGCCCGCGGGAGTTTCGACGGCTCGAAACAGTGAGTTCGCGCGCCATACGGGCTTCCTCTCTCCGTCCACAAACGCGTTCCAGCCCGGATAGTAGCTGTCGGTCAGGATGACGAGCGAGGGTTCGCCGGCTTCGACCTGCAATTCGACCTCGTTTATTCCATACCTGCCGATCCGCGCCCGGCCCGGATTTGCGGGCACGGCGGCAGAGGGAAACGAGGGCTCGCCGTTTTCGAGTATCACCGAGTGTGACAGGCTCGAGACATTGTCCCTGATCGCCTGCAAGCTCTCCTGCTCGTTGCGTGTGATTGCGTAGCTGTTGACCAGATAGGTTCGGGGCAGGGCGAATGTGTTCTCGCGTACGTAAAACTTTGAGTTCTTATCGATGCCTTCGTGCGTCAACTTCCACCCGTTGCGATTACCCTCTCCTATCTTGTCCTCGTCGAAACCTTCATAGGCGAGAAAGTAGCGAAGAGATGTCAATCCCACCATCTGCGGCTGCTCCAGGAATAATTTCGTCAAAGGCCCGACGAGGATGCCGTAGAAGGGGCCGGCCCGGGTGATCTCGTCGAATTTTTCGGAACCTGCGATGCAGCGGACATAGTTTTTCCACCGGGCCAGCGTCAAGGAGTCGTAACTGTCGATACTGAAAAACTGAAACATGCTTCCAATATTAGAGTTGAGTAAGGAATCGGAGGGGGAAATGAGCACACGGTCGTACCCCGCGTGTGCTTTTGTCCACTTTACCCTTTGGTCGAAATAGAAATTGGCTGAGGCGACCGTAGTGGTAGCGGGAACCGGCGCGAGCGCCTGCCTCCGTGGAACGACATCGAGCAGTATCAACAGCAACACCGCCCACATGCTCGCCCTCCTCGTCCAGGGGGGAAGTTCGGGAGCATACAGGAAGAAAGCGAGCACGGCTGTCATAATGACTGTGAAATATCCCGTCGGCTCGAACTGGCTCCTGAACACAATACTCACCGCGACTAGCCCCGCCGCCATTCCCGCTGCGAATCTCTTCATCCGGCGAGAGCCATCGGAAGCGTACAGAACGACGACGATAATCAAGGGGATGCAGAGCGAAATGCCGATGAGGTCGATTGCCATGTACATCGTGTCTTTGAATGAGACAACGCTTAGCAGACCCGCCAATAGCACCGCCGCCGCCAGGAACCCTTTCACCCGAGGAGGATACCTGGAAGCTATCACAAGGAAGATGAAACCGATCAGTATCAAGGGCAGCAGAATCACCATGTAACTTGATGAACGAAATAACAGTCTAACGATGGTCACGCAGGCCGGGTACGAAAGGAAGAGCAGGTACAAGACCGCCAGCACCGAGAACCAGTCCAAGCTCCTCGTCCGTGGGTTGCGCAACTTCAGGAATTCCCTGTTCAACAGAACAGAAAGGCCGATCCCCGCGAGGGCCACGATCATGAAATGAGTGAGAGCCACAAACCTTTCGTGCCAACGGAAACTGTCGGCAAGAGGGACCCTGCCGAAGACGGCCAACTCCGGCCTGTGCTTTGATAGAACAAACAGCAGTGCATAGCCCAGGGCGGCTGACAGCGCTATCACAACCTGCCTGTGCCTCTTAGACCAAAGCGCAAAAGGGATGAGTAGCAGCGAGCTGCCGAAATAGGGCGTGAACGAGTGAGGCGTCCATGTGGTCAGAGTGCTCCACAACATCCCAAGCACGGAGAACCTTCCGAGCAAAAGAACTTTTCCCGGCTCCATCTGCTTCGTCACACTACGGACAGAATGAAGAGACAGCTCCAGCGTGGGCAAAAATTGCACAGCGACCAGCCCCGCCGTGAACAGAAGGGCGAGACCGCACAGGCCAAATCTCAACGAGACGCCTCTCAGCTCATAACGGGACCATGAGAGGAGCAGCATAACACAAAGGTAAACGAATAGAATGATGCAGATGTAGTAAAAGTGCTGGACGAATCCCGCCAGAAAACAGAGAGCCAGCAATGCCGTCAGCGCCAGGCACGCCCCCAGCCCCGGCCCGTCAAGAAGCCGGTGAGCCAACCACAGAATGACCGGCAGCCAACAGTAAGCCGAGCCAACGCAGAGGCAAAAGGTCTGTCCCAAAACGGAATACCCAAAAAGCAAAGATGCCAGGATGACGGCGGGCCACTCAAGCTTCAGATAGCGCATGTAAAGCGCCATCCCCCCCCATGCCGATAGCGACAGACAGAAACTGTATTGCGAGCATCGCCCGAGGCACGTCCAGCAGGAATATTACCCAGTTAATCGGGTAGAGAAGCCCGTATCCTATTACAGCAAAGAGCGGGCGGCCCACCGCCTGATAGGGATTCCACAACGGGAGCGTCCCAGACAGAACTTCCCGTTTGGCAAGAGTTAGTAGCGGTAAATATTGAGCATACAAGTCGAGGGGAGGAATCCCATCCCCCGCCCTCTTCATTTGATACAGAGAATTCGTCAGAAAGCACGAAATGCCGACGACGACCAGAGCCAGTACGACCAGACGCTTCAACTGTTCATTCCATCAAAATTGCGTAACATGAATAGTTTGGCGACCCTCGGTCGTCGATTATATCTACATCGGCGTTGAAAGGTCAAGTCACACTCTCCGGCTGAAATTCCCACATGAACAATGGCTGGGAGGGCCCGTTGGCTCGCAGGCGCTGGGAAATTACCGCAAAATAAAAGTGTCTTGTCCAACGCCGTACAACACGCGCACAAACCCGGCCAGTTGTGCTCATCCTCAGAAACAGCCGGACGAACCAAGCCCGAAATGGCCGGCGGGACAATTGAATCCATCTGGCGCTTTCTGTGTTGAAGCGCGAAATTATGGTGTGTTATACTTAGAAACCGGGTCTCGTGGACGTCGGGGGAGGCGGACGACGCGTCCCGTGCGGCGACCTCTTCCGCCGCATGCACCCGCCAGAGGAGACACCGGGAACTTTTCCCGACAAGAGTCGAGTGTAAGCTACTGGGGCGTGGTTGATTATGGAGCTACTGGGAAATGCCGTTGCGACGGGTATCGGCACGGTTCCGCACACCGACGCCGTCCAGGCGACAAAACTGATTTTCGAACATTTCGTCGATATCCCTTTCTGGCCGCAGTTGAACCGCAGGCGCTTCGTCGAGCAGATGCTCGTGCAGTTCACCGAACGCATGCCCGGAATACACGTCGACGAGGCCGCGAGAGCTATCCGCTTCTCGACTCCCTCGCCCGAAGCCCAGGCCGAATTCTACGAGAACTATTTGGCTGCCAACCTCGAATTTGCTCGTATATCGCCCGAGTATGCGGCGGGCCTGCACGCCTTCGTCGAAACCCTGCAATCAAAAGAGAGGGCCGTGCCCCCGTTCGCCAAGGGCCATGTCGTCGGGCCGATAACGTTCGGCCTGAGCGTGTTGAACGAGGCCGAACGCGGGCTGATATACGACGAGATCGCCGCCGACATTGCGGTAAAATGTCTCGAGATGAAAGCGCGCTGGCAGGCCGAGCTTTTCAGGCGCATCGGCCCGACTCCTATAATCATTGTCGACGAGCCTTATCTCTCGAATTACGGCTCTCCATTCATCAGCCTGACTCGCGAGCGCGTAATCGGGATTCTGAACGACCTCATCCGCCCGGTCAAGCAAGCCGGCACAAAGGTCGGCATACACTGCTGCGGCAATACCGACTGGTCGATGCTCCTCGAGACCGACGCCGACATCGTGAGCTTCGACGCCGACGGATACTTCGACGGGTTCGCATGCTACGACGCGGACCTCGCGAAGTTTCTCGAACGCGGCGGCTTGGTGGCGTGGGGCATCGTGCCCACGATCGCGTTCACGGGCTCGGAGACCGTTGCCGGCCTTGCCGACAAACTCGAGGGCCAGATAAAGACCCTCTCGTCGAAAGGGATCGACGAAGAACTCCTGTGGAGACAGTCGCTGGTCACTCCAAGCTGCGGCGTCGGCCCGATCCCCGAAGAGAAGAAGGCGGAACGGATTCTCACGCTGGCCTCCCGGGTCTCGCGCGAGATACGCGAGCGGAGAAAATATATATGAGACTGCGAAGGCTCGTTCGCTGCGCGCTGCTCATTATTCTGCTTTGGTCGCTCACCTCATGCGCGAAGCGGGCGAACGAGCCGGCCGAGCCGGCCCCGGAAGCCACTGCCGAAAAGAAGTATCCGGCCCGCATCGTCTCGATGGCGCCCAGCATCACCGAGGTGGTCTTCGCGCTGGGGCTCGGCGACAGGGTCGTTGGTGTCACCGACTACTGCGACTATCCGCCCGAGGCGCGGGAAAAACCCTCGATAGGCGGCGTCAACAATCCCAACATGGAGGCCATCGTCGCGCTCAACTCCGACCTCGTCATCGCGCTTCCGATCGCCAGTCATCAGGGCCTGTTCCGGTCGCTCAATCAGCTCGGCATCAAGGTGCTCACGCTCCCGAACGATACGCTCGAAGATTTGTTCAACACCATCCGCACAATCGGCAAAGAGACCTCGACACAGGAAGCCGCTGAGGAGTTGGTCGGCCGTCTGCAGGCGAAATTTTCGGAGATAAGCGAGAAGGTTGCAAAGAGCCCTCGGAGAAAAGTCATGTTCGTCGTGGGCGAGGACCCCCTGTTTGTCGCTGGCGGAGGCACGTTCATCGACGAGCTCATCACCATCGCTGGCGGAACCAACATCGCGGGCGACAGCCTGTCGAAATATCCCCGGCTGAGCATTGAGGAGGTTGTCTCGAGGGCGCCCGAGGTGATATTGTACACATCGTTCAACTACGAGTTGACTCCGCAGAGAGAGGCGCGGGCGAAGGAGCTGTGGAGCGCATATCCGTCGCTTCCCGCCGTCAGGGAAGGGCGAATATACGGGCTGGTGGCCGACGACGTCACGCTTCCCGGCCCCAGGCTGGTGCTTGGGGTCGAGGAGATGGCCCGCGCGATTCATCCCGAAGTGTTCGAGCGAGAGGAACCTGCACAGTGAAGCGGCTTACCGTGAAGCGCTGGCTTTTTACGGTCGGGGTCATGGCGGTTCTGCTCTTTGTCTCGATAGTCGTCTGCTCTCTCATCGGGCCGACGCCGCTCGACCTAAAGCAGGCGTTCGACACCTCGCTCGTGCCCAATCCCCAAGCGAAGATACTTTTCGGCATACGTCTCCCTCGCATTCTGCTCGCCAGCATCATCGGCGGCGCTCTTGCGGGCGCCGGAGTCGTGTTCCAGGCGATACTCCGCAATCCGCTCGCCGAACCCTACGTCCTGGGGGTCTCCAGCGGGGCGGCCCTGGGCGCGGCCGCTGGCATTCTGATGAACGCGCAGTATAATATACTGGGTTTCAATGCGATAAGCATCTGCGCTTTTGCGGGAGCGCTCTTAACGATATTCTTCGTGTACGGGATTGCTCAGAGCTACGGGCGCGTCATCACTCATTCCCTGTTGCTCACGGGCGTGATCATAAATTACGTATTCGCCGCGATCATCATGCTGATAACGTCTCTTGTGGATTTCAACAAGATGGGCGACATCGTCTTCTGGTTGATGGGCAACCTCGGCAAGATAGAGTACAGCTATTCCACGATTCTGACCTCCTGCGCATATGTCGTGATTGGTTCGGCGGTGTTGCTGAGGTATTCCCGCGACCTGAACCTGCTCAGCCTCGGTGAGGCGTCGGCCAGCCAGTTGGGTGTGGAGGTCGAAAAGCTCAAGAAGATAGCTTTCGTCGCAACCTCTCTGATAACGGCCGGAGCGGTGGCCGAGGGTGGTCCGATAGGGTTCGTTGGACTGATAATACCCCACGCGATGCGGATGCTGTTCGGTCCCGACCACAGGCTGCTGTTCCCCGCGGCCTTTCTCGGAGGCGCAATCTTCCTGATCGTCTCCGACACGGTCGCACGAGTCGGCGTGCTGGGAAGCGAAATACCGGTCGGGGTCATCACCGCTCTTTGCGGCGGCCCTCTGTTCATTTTCCTGTTACGCAGGCAAATAAAGAAGACGGGGTGATACACGTGACAGCAGCATTATCCGACATACTCATTGCGATGGAACAACTAGCGCCGTCGTGGATGGCGACCGAGGGCGACAACATTGGGCTGCAGACGCCGTGCGCTGCGAGCGTGGACAAGATACTGCTCTCGCTCGACGTCACCGTGCGTGTCGTGAGCGAGGCGAAGAGGCGGCGCGCCGGTCTCATCATAGCGCACCATCCCGTCATCTATCGGAAGCTGGGCAAAATAACGGGGACCGACCTGTCGGAACGAGTGGTAATGGCAAGCATCCGGAACGAAATCGGCATCTTTATAGCTCACACCAACCTTGACTGCGCGCCTGGGGGCGTGACCGACGTGCTCGCCCACCGTCTCGCGCTCCAGAACGTGCGATTGCTCGAGCCTTCGCACGAGGAAAACAACTGTAAGGTGGCCGTCTTTGTTCCCGAAGACCACGTTGACAAGGTACGAGCCGCCATGAGCGAAGCCGGCGCGGGCAGAATCGGCGAGTACTCCTCCTGCAGTTTCCAGACGCCGGGAACCGGCACATTCATGCCTTCAAAAGAAGCGAGTCCTTATTCCGGAGAGGTCGGCAAGCTCAACAAGGAGCCCGAATTGCGGCTCGAGATGCTCGTCCCCGAAGGCCTGTTGAGCGACGTCGTCGCGGCGATGAAAATCGCGCACCCTTACGAGGAGGTCGCATACGACGTGTACCGGCTTGCCCATTCGGGCCGTCGTTTCGGCATGGGCCGGATCGGTGAGCTTCCCGAGGCCGTCCCGTTCAAGGACTATGTCGAGTTGGTCAAGAGGAGGCTGGGAATCAAGCGGGCCAAGGTCGTCGGCCGCGGCCAGGCAAGGATAAGCCGCGTCGCCGCCTGCGGCGGCGGAGGCGGTAGCCTCATCCCCAGCGTCTTGGCCGCACGGGCAGACGCATTTGTGACGGGAGCGGTCAATTACCATCAGATGCTCAGCGCCGACGCCATGGGCCTGTGTCTGGTCGAGGCCGGGCACGGAGCAACCGAACGCATCGCGCTCCCCGTGCTGGCTGAAAATCTCCAGCGCAAAGTCCCGGATGTCAAAATTATCCTGTCCCGCATGAAGACCGACCGCTCCGATTGGGTTTGACAGAATGCGGATGGTTTCGAATTCGGAGCAGTGGACCCGAAAGCTGGGCGAAACGCTCGGACGCCTGCTCCAGAGCGGCAGCGTCGTCGCCCTGATAGGCCAGCTCGGGAGCGGGAAGACGGTCTTCGCGCAGGGACTCGCGCGCGGGCTGGGTGTGGGGCCGGACGAGTACGTCTCCAGTCCCTCGTTCGCTCTGGTGAACCAGTACCGGGGCCGCGTCCCGATTTTCCACGTGGATACCTACCGCCTCCGAAACGAGCCTGAGATGGTTGCGCTCGGATACGAGGACTACTTCGATCCCAACGGCGTCACCATTATCGAGTGGGCCGACAAGGTTCGGGGGCTCCTTCCCGAGAGATATGTGGCCATCGAATTCACCATCACCGGCCCCGAAACGCGCGAGATGGAGTTAAAGCTGGTCGGCGATTGGCCCTCGCAGGCGGCGGCGGAACTGATGGACGGATTGAATAGAGAAGTGGCGGAAAGAGCGTAGGCGGGCGATGGGAATTCCAAAGAGGCTCCTGGAGGATTTTCGGTTGGTCGGGCGGCTCACCTGCCAGATGGGCCTGAACGGCTCGCACAGCGGCAACCTCAGCGTCCGCAGAGGCCAGAGGATGGTCATCACACGCACCTTCACGATGCTCGGGAATCTTAACGAAGACGACCTCGTCGAGGTTCCGCTTGAGGGCGAAATCGACCCAGAACTCCGCGCATCGAAAGAATCGGCGACACACCGCGCCATCTATGCCCGCACCGGTGCGCAAGTCATTGTGCACACCCACCCGCCCGTAGCCACCACCCTTTCCCTTCTTTGGGAAAAAATCGTTCCCATCGATGTGGAGGGCGCCTATTATTTCCCCCGCGTGGATGTCGTCGCGCCGGACTACAGCGGGAGCCCCGAGGCCGTGGCGGACATTATCGCCGGGGCATTTCAAGGGTCGAGCATCGTGCTGTCTCGCGGACACGGGGCGTTCGCCGCCGGGGAATCGCTCCAGGAGGCGCTCCACTATTCGTGCGTACTCGAGAGCAGTTCGCGAATCATTTACCACATGATGACCCTCGGCAAGGACCCGCGCGCGTTCGAGAAGGACTATTTCGGCAAATGGAAGGGCGAGATGCGCGCATGAGGCTCCCCGTTTCCGGAACGACCGTGCACGAGGCGGAGAATCGCCGCCGTCCCTCGCCCCTGCTTGCCCTGTGGCCGGCGCGGAGCGGAAATTGGACTTTTTGACCAATCTCTGGTAATATGAAAAGACTTCGAGAGAGGCAACTATTTCGAGTAGCGAGGGGGTCGATACCTGACAAACTTGCTTATCAGCACTGCGCGGAGGCAGGCGGAAGCGCCTCGACGCACATAAAAGGGCGCTGTGCCCTCTGACACGACGGAAAACGTCCGCTTGAATGCAAGCCTTCATACTTCGTAGAAAGGGAGTGAATTGAAACCACATGGCAAGAGTCGAGGTAAACGGAGATCTTGAAAGAGCACTGAGAAAATTCAACAAGAAAGTAACCGACGAGAGAATACTCACCGAATATAAGAAACGCGAACATTTTACCGCAAAAAAGAAGCGCAAGAAGCGGTCCAAGAAATCGAGTTAGTTTCCAGGAGCGTGCCACTCAAACCTTCACGGTCAATAACGATATTGAGATGTTTTCGGCCCCCGGCCTCCGCCGGGGGTTTTTTGTCGGTGCGGAATCTCACGCGACGCCTGTCGCTCTAACTGCGCGCTATTCACACCCCCATCCGCTCAGATGCTGGAATAACCTTGACTGTGGTGCATTCATGGGGTAGAATTGTAGCAATCGGGAGCGGCCTATCGCAGGGCGAAATCAATGTACGAATCCTTCTTCGGCTTCAAGGAAAAACCTTTCAACATAACTCCTGACCCCAAGTACCTGTACCTGAGCGAACAGCATCAGGAAGCCATCGCGCATCTCCTCTACGGGATTCAGGAAAGGGGCGGCTTCGTCGTCGTCACGGGCGAGATCGGCACCGGCAAGACCACCCTCTGCAGATACCTGATCAATCAGATGGACGACCGCACCGAGGGCGCCATCATTTTCAACCCGAACCTTTCCGAAATAGAGCTTCTCAAGTCGATAAACGAGGATTTCGGCATCATCTCCACCGGCCAGACCAAGAAGGAACTGGTGGACGAGCTGAACCAGTTCCTGCTCGAAGAGCGGCTGCGCGGCAAGAACATGGTGTTGATAATCGACGAAGCCCAGAATCTTCATCCTGCCGTTCTGGAGCAGATACGGATGCTTTCGAACCTCGAAACCGAGAAGGAGAAGCTGATACAGATAATCCTCACGGGGCAGCCACAGCTGAAGAGGCTCTTGGCCCGTCCCGAACTGCGGCAGCTCGACCAGCGCATCACCGCCCGCTATCACCTCAAACCGTTGAACCGGAAGGAAACATACGAATACATTCGGCACAGGCTCGAAGTGGCCACGAACGGCGACCACGTGGCGTTCGAGCGGGCGGCGATGAAGCAGGTGTACAGGTTTGCGAAGGGCATCCCCCGGCTCATCAATGTCGTGTGCGACCGCGCACTGCTGGGAGCTTTTGCGGTCGGACAGGGAAGCCCGGTTCCGAAAAAGATAGTGAAACAGGCCATTCGCGAGGTCACCGGCCCGAGGTTCCCTCTTCGAAGCAGACTCTCTTTTATCGGAACCTCGGCAAGGGCGGTCGCATATCTGTTTGTGATCATGTTTGCGCTCACGCTTGCCGCCCTCCTGGGCTGGTACGGCATTACGACTCTCGGCGCATTGCGGTCACCCGACAAGGGCGTCACTGAGGCCGAGCTGATACCGGATTTGCCCTTCGAGCGCGGCACGGAGGCCTCCGCGCTTGTGGAGTCCGCCGGGGCGGAGACACCATCGCCCGCCCTTCCGGTCGGCGCCGAACCGGCTTCCGCTGAACAGCCGGTTGTGGACGCGCCACCCCCGATGGCCCCTTACTCCGAGGAAGAAAAGAAGAAGCTGACCGAGGTGCTTCTTGCGCAGAGCTATGGACAGTCGCGTTTGAGCGCCGCGCGCAACCTTCTGTCTCTCTGGGGAGACAGCTCGGAACTGGGAGCGGAGGATGTGGTGAGTTTGTATGGTCTCGCGGTGTCGCGGCAGATGCGCTGCACGGAGCTGTGGACCAACTTCGACGGCCTGCGCTGTTCCAACGCGCCCTGCATACTGGAGATGTTTATCCCGCAGGAGTTGAGGCCAAGGTATGTGGTGCTGGCCGAACTGGGCGAGAGCGACGCGAAGATACTATCGGCCGACTCCGAGCCGCTCGTCGTGCCACTTCATCTGTTGGACGAATTCTGGCTCCGGCGCGCGTTCATTTTTTGGAAGGACTTCGAGCACCTTAACGAAATAATGAAGATGGGCGACTCGGGCGACCAGGTGGTCTGGCTTCAGGCTGGTCTCAAAACGCTCGGCCTTTACAACGGTCTGTCGAGCGGAGAATTCGACGGGCCGACCGAAGTGGCTGTTCGAGAGTTCCAGCGACAAAACAGCCTCCTGCTCGACGGGATAGTGGGCCCGAAAACGAAACTCGCGCTCTACGCCAACCTGCCACAGTATTCTATGCCCCGGCTGAACGGCGAAAGCATATGAGCATTATCCTTAAAGCACTGAAAAGAATCCAGGAGCAGAAGGAAGAGCCGAAGCCCAGGCCGTTGGGAACCGGGCCGGAGAAAAGTTCGGAGCCTTCCGGTGCGGCCGTCTCCCCGGTGGCGCCGGCGCGAATGGACAGGAAGAAGCCCGCCGATGCCGGCGCGTTTCAGGTCCGCACGACGCGAGCCGGCCGGGGACCCTCCATTGCGCCGCAGGCCGGAGTTGAACGCCACCGGTTCGGAACTGCCCCGAAGGCGCTGCTCGGTTTGATTGTCGTCCTCGGAGTATTCACGACGGGGTGGTTTGTGAGCACCATTTATTCCAATCTCAAGCTCGCCGCCAATACGGGGGAGGCCGGACCGCAGGCCGTGAACGTGTCGCAGCCGATGCCGCCGGAGAGCCAGCCTGTCGCCGCCGTGCCGTCTCAGGCGCCGGCCCCTGTGCCCGTCGAAACCGCTGCTGCTTCCGCTGTAATTGAAACCGCTGCCGCGGCCGTAGAGTCGCCGCCGCCGGCCACGCCTGAGCCAAAGGAAGAGCCTTCGGAAGACATTGTCTCCAGAGCAAAGCCCGTGGAGCCCGAGCCGGCGGTCCATGTCGAGAAAGAGGCAAAGCCAATAAAGAAGGGAAGGCCGGAGCTGAAGATCAACGCCATCGCGTGGAGGAGAAAAGAACCGAGGGCAATCGTCAACAAACAGCCTGTTTACGTGGGCGACGTGATAGAGGGCGCAACCGTCCTCGCAATCCAGAAAGGACGCGTTCTGCTGGAGTACGATGGAGAGCCGTTCGAGGTTCGTTTCTGAGGTGAGAACTCAAACCGCCTGAAGCAAGTCTCTATCTATCTTAACCTCGACCTTCCTCCTGAGGCTGTCGTAATAGTCTTCGAATACCTGCTGTCGCCTTTCCATCAGCATCCTGTTCTTGATTGCGTCCCTCTGGTCTTCGTACCCGGCGGGGTCGGGTTCTATCTTTTCCTTTAGCTGAACGACGTATGCGGCCGAGGCGCTCATGAACGGACCGGCGGCCTTTCCTTTGGTCAGCTCGAAGACGGTCTCGACCAGCCCCCTCAGAGGAGGCAGTTCGGGCGGGCGGCCCCGACGGGTGAAGGGAGCGGCCTCCTCAGCCTTGGGCGCACCGGGGATATCGTCCAGCGAAAGCCCTTTGTCGTTGACGTCTCTCACGATTTCTTCCGCCCTTGTTTTCGCCATCTCCAGAGCCTTCTCCGTTGTGACCGCCGCTCGGACTTCTTGTTCAACTTCCGACAGTTCCGGTATCCGTTCCGGTATCCGCTTCGTGAGCTGTACCACGTAAAAGGCGTTTTTCGTTTCGATCACGTCCGAGACGGCCCCCTCGCCCAGCCCGGGGAGTATTTCAGTTATTTCGGGCACCGGCCCGATGTTGGGAATGGCGGCGCTGTTCTCGACAAACTCGGGCGTGGTTGAAACGTTCAGTTTCAGTGCCGATGCCGCCTGTTCGAGCGAGGAATTCTGCGCGTCGAGCGCCAGTCGCGCGGCCTTTTCCTCGAGCGAAAGGAGCGTATCGTCGCTCGGTTCGACCTTGATGAGGATGTGACGTGCGCGGACCTCCTTATTCTTGCCCTCGCCCCTCGTTTCCTCAACCTTGATGATATGGTAGCCGAACGGGGTTTGTATCACGTCGCTTATCTCGCCGGGTTTCATCGAGAAGGCCGCGTCTTCGAACGCTTTCACCATGCGTCCCCTGGGGAAGAAACCCAGGTCGCCCCCTTTCGACGCCGTGGCGTCGTCGTCGGAATATTTCTCCGCCAGTTCGGCAAAGTCGTCGCCCGCGCGCGCTCTCTCCAGAACGCTCTCGGCAAACCGTTTCACGTCGGCGTAGTCGAGCGGGCTTGGTTCTTTCTTCAACTCGACATATGAGAGCTTGACCCGGGCAGGCTCGGCGTATCGCTTCTTGTTCTGCTCGTAATAAGAGGCGAGGTCGTCCTGTGTGATTTTCACTTTGTCGATGAGGTCGGCTGCCTTGAGCGCTATGAATTCGACCCGTACCTTTTCGTGTTGGCGTCGATATTCATTCCGTATCTCATCTTCCGTCACGCGGGCCTCGGAACTGACCATATCCGCGAGCCTCTGAATTTTCAGATTTTCCCTTTCCTGCTCGACAAGCTGGGGCCAGTTGATGCGGGGATTGTTGAGCGATGCGTTCCATTTGGCGGGGTCGAATTTGCCGTCGGTGTAAAAGACCGGGTTCTTCTTCAGCGTATCCTGCACCTCTTCGTCCGAGACGACGATGCCCAGGCGGTCGACCTGCTGTCTGAGCACTATGTCGCGCACCATCCTGTCCAATGCCTGCTGCTTGAGGTTCAGGAGCTTCTCCAATTCGGGCGTATAGTTGGAGCCGAAGTTGGCTCGGGCGGTTTCGCGGAGGTTGTGGAAATAGGCTACGAATTGCTCCAGCGAAACTTTCTGGTCGCCCACCTTGATCAGCGTGCGTTTCTCCTTACTGCCCATCGTCGGGAATGCGCCCCACAGGATGAACGCCGGCACTACGAGCACAATAATGGCGATGAGGAAATTCCTCGTGTTTCTCCGCATGAAATCAAGAAGCATAGTGAGTTTATCTCCGAATTGCTGCCTGCGATAAATAACCGTTACGTATCCTGAATACGATGTTATTATAGCTTTTCAACGATGCTTTTGCAATCTCTCAATCGGTCCCACCGCTCCGAAGATTGCTGTGCCGATTGAAATTTGGCTGCGACAGTGCTAGAATGACGCCCGTCGCGCAAGACACAAACCATACCGGAGAACCCGTCATGACAATAAAGGAAAAGGTCGAGGCCGGAATAAAGGACGCGATGAAACACAAGCAGCAGGAACGACTCTCCGCCCTGAGAATGATCAAAGCCGAATTCCTGCTGAAGGAAAAGGAAGCGGGCAAATCTCTGGACGATTCCGCCGCCGACCAGGCGCTTCAAAAGATGCTCCGGAAATACAAGAAGGCGAAGGAAGAATACGTTTCGCTCGGCAAACGCGACGAGGCCGAGCACTACGAGCGCGACATGAAGGTCATCGAGAGTTTCATGTCGGCTCCGATGATGGATGAGGGCCAGATAAAACAGGCGCTGGAGGCTCTCGTGACCGAGCTGAACGCGACCGGGCCCAAAGATTTCGGCAGCGTAATGAAGGCGTTCATGTCCGCTCATTCCAACGCGGACGGCAGAGCTGTCTCGTCAATGCTGAAAGAAATCTTGAACAAGAAATCGGAGTAGCGCGCGGCCCGACTATCGGGCAGATTCATTTCTCCTGTTTTCAATCGCCCATGAAAACGTACGATCCGCAGAAGGTGTACCTTCGAGCCCTCTACAAGGCGGCCGGATATTCCGACGAAGATTTGAAGAAACCGCTGATAGCGGTCGCCAACTCCTGGTCGGAACTGAACCCCGGCCACTCTCATCTCCGAGAAATCGCCGACCGGGTGAAAGAGGGCATATGGGAAGCGGGCGGCATGCCCGCCGAATTCAATACCATCGGCCCATGCGACGGCATCGCGCAGGGTCGGGGGATGCACTGCGTGCTTCCGTCGCGCGACGTCGTGGCGGCCTCGGTAGAACTGATGGCGGGCGCTCACCGGGCCGACGGGCTGGTGCTCATCGGCTCATGCGACAAGATCATCCCCGGCATGCTCATGGCCGCGCTTCGGCTCGACGTTCCCTCCATTTTCTTCACGGGCGGCATCATGCAGCCGCGCGGCGACATGGTGACCTGCGACATCAAGGAAGCCATCGGAGAGTTCTCCGCCGGAAAGATAACCCGAGAGGAACTCGAAGAGATCGAATCGACCACGTGCGCCAGCGTCGGCGCGTGCAACATGATGGGGACCGCCAGCACGATGTGCTGTCTGCTCGAGGCCTTGGGGCTCGCGCTTCCCGGAACGGCCACCCTTTCCGCCGTTGACCCCGCCCGGTCGCGGCTGGCGCGCGCGGCCGGAAAGCAAATCGTCGGGCTCGTCAAGAAGAAGATGAAGCCATTGAGCATCGTGACGCGTGCGTCGCTTGAGAATGCAATCCGCGTGCTTCTCGCATTCGGGGGCTCGACAAACGCGCTGCTGCATCTGCCGGCCATCGCCGCCGAACTTGGCATAAAACTGTCGCTGGACGAATTCGACCGGCTCAGCCGGTCCACCCCGCTGCTGTGCAGGTTCAAGCCCGCCTCGCCGTTCAATCTGCTCGACTTCCACGAGGCCGGCGGCATGCCCGCGCTGATGCGGGAGCTCGCGCCTCTCCTCCATCTGGACCGGATGACCGTCTCGGGAAGAACGCTGAAACAGATTACTCGCTCCGCGCGCGTGCACGTGAGAGAGGTCATCGCTTCTCTCGACAGGCCCCTGGCGAAAGAGGGCGGCATCGCCATCCTTCGCGGCAACCTCGCGCCGGAGGGCGCCGTCGTCAAGACGAGCGGCGTCGGCCGGAAGATGCTGACGCACAGAGGGCCCGCCGTGGTGTTCGAATGCGAGGAGGACGTGCGCGACCACTTGATGAAGCGCCGGGTGAAGCCGGGCAGCGTGCTCGTCATAAGGTATGAAGGTCCGAAGGGAGGTCCGGGCATGCGAGAGATGTCCATTCCAGCGGCGATGCTCGTCGGAATGGGACTGAGCGACTCGGTCGCGATGGTGACCGATGGACGCTATTCGGGCGCGACACGCGGGCCGTGCATCGGCCACGTGTGCCCCGAGGCGGCAAGCGGAGGCCCGATAGCAATTGTCAGGAACGGCGACATGATCGAGATCGACATTCCGGGAAGAAAACTCAACGTCGATCTCACGAGATCCGAAATCTCGAAGCGGCTGAAGAAATGGAAACCGCCGGAGCCGAAAATGGACAAGGGGTTCCTAGGCATCTATCAGCAAATTGTCGGAAGCGCGTCGGATGGCGCACGGCTCGGCGAGGCACATCCAAAGCGGAGGTCCAAGAAATGAAGATGACCGGTGGCGAAATCGTCGTCGAATATCTGGTGAGAGAAAACGTGCCCTACGCCGTCGGAATACCCGGCCACGGATGCCTCGCGCTCGTTGACGCGCTGATGAAGGCGAAAGAGAAAATCTCCGTGCTGCAGGTGCGTCAGGAGATGAGCGCCGTCCACCTGGCCGACGGCTACTACCGCGTCTCGGGCAAGCCGCTGGCCGTGTTCACCTCCATCGGGCCGGGCGCGATCAACACCGCCATCGGACTCGCGACGGCGTTCGTCGATTCGACCGCCGTGCTCGCGCTCACGGGCGACACGCACGTGCACATGTTCGGGCGGGGCGTCCTGCAGGAAATCGAGCGCACGCACAGCGCGAACTTTCCGCGAGTGCTCGAGCCGATTGTCAAGCGCTACTGGCAGGCGGTGAGCGCCGAGCAGTTACCGCACATCATGCAGCGCGCCTTCAGCCAGATGCTCTGCGGGCGGCGAGGGCCGGTGCTCATCGACCTTCCGATGGATGTGCAGGCGGATTCGGCGGACGTGAAAATGCCAAGCCCCGGGGAACGCAAGTGCTCCGCGCGGGTGAAGCCCGACCCGGCGTCCATCGAGCAGGCCGCTCGTCTGCTGCTCTCGGCAAAGAGGCCGGTGATACTCGCCGGCGGCGGAGTGATCGCGTCGGAGGCGTGGGAGGAATTGAAGACGCTGGCCGAATACATCGGCGCCGCCGTCGTGACGACGATGATGGGCAAGAGCTGTTTTCCCGAAAATCATCCGCTCTACGGATGGCATGCCGGCAGCAAGGGCACGACGGTCGGCAACACGCTGTGCTCGCGGGCCGACGTGTTGCTCGCGGTCGGTTGCCGCTTCGCGGACGAGACGGCGTCGTCGTACCGGCACGGCGTGAGCTTCGCCATTCCGCCGACGAAATTGATACACGCCGACATCGACGCCGCGGAGATCGGAAAAAATTATCCCGTCGAGGTCGGCATCGTCGGCGACGCCAAGAGCACCCTGACCGACCTGCTCAACGCCATCGTCCGGGAAGCCCCGAAGCGCATCAAGAAGAAAGCGGAATACTACGGCGAGATACAGGCGCTCAGGAAGAAATGGCTGACCGCCGTCGCCAAGCTGCAGAACGCCGACCGCACGCCGCCGACCATCTCGCGCGCGCTCAAGGAACTGCGGGATGAATTGCCGGAGGAGGCGATCGTCGCGTGCTCGTCGGGCAACTCGCAGGCGCAGATTCTGCAGGAATTCCCTTTCACGAAGCCGAAGACGCTGCTGACGACGGGCGGCTTCTCGACGATGGGCTGGGCGCTGCCCGCCGCGATGGGCGCGAAACTCGCCAAGCCCGACGTGCCCGTGGTGGCCGCCATCGGCGACGGCGACTTCATGATGACGATGCAGGAGATGGCGACTGCCGTGCAGTACGGCATCCCCGTCGTCGTGTTCCTCGTGAACAATTCCGGCTGGATTTCGATCAAGGATTTGCAGATGGCCGCATTCGGCAAGGACCGCGCGTATGCGACCGATTTCGAGAAGGGCGGCAAGCCGTACACGCCCGATTTCAGGAAGGTCGCCGAGGCGTTCGGCTGTCACGCCGAGCGTGCGGAGAAGGCCGCGCAGATACGGCCGGCGCTCAAGCGCGCGCTCGCGAGCGGCAAGCCGGCCGTCGTCGAGGTCATCGTCAACCGCCAGTATCCGCACACCGGCAGCCCGGCCGTCGGCTGGTGGGACGTACCCATCCCGACCTACCTCAGGGCCCAGCGCAAGGAATACGAGAAAGCACGCAAGGAAGAGGTGCTTTGATGCTTACAGAAACCAAACCTTCGAGTTACTGGGTCTCCATCCGCGGATTTCGCAGATCGACGCAGATTCTGCATGGCTAATCCCTGGGATGACATATTCAAGAAAGAGGGGGCATTCTTCGTCGAGCCGCATGAGGACATACCGGGAATTGTCGACCTGTTGAAGCAAAATGCGGCGGATACCGTGCTGGACCTTGGTTGCGGCTCGGGGAGGCACACCGTGTATCTCGCAAAGAGCGGATTTTCAGTCTTCGGCCTGGATGAGTCACCGGAGGGAATCGAGATAACCTGCAGACGGCTTGCCAACGAGGGGCTCGCCGCCGACCTGCAGATCCGGAGCATGACCGAGAAGCTACCCTATGACAACGCATCTTTAGACGCGGTCATTTCCGTACAGGTCATTCATCACGCCAGGGTGGCGGCAATCAGGGGTATCGTCGGCGAGATAGCGCGCGTGCTCAAGAGAGGCGGATTCGTGTTCGTTACGGTTCCGAAAATCAGGGTTCAAGGAATAACATTCAAGGAAGTCGAGCCTGGCACGTTCATCCCGCTCGATGGCATAGAGAAAGGGCTGCCACACCACTACTTCACAGCCGAAGAACTCCGTGAGCTATTCAGCGACTTCAACGTGACGGACATCCATCTTGACACGACGGCCCACTATTGCCTGTCGGCGTTCAAGCAGTGATATCGGCGGTCTCACTGCTCCCATTTCTGCAGCTCTATGATGTTGCCTTCGGGGTCAGCGAGATAGACGAAGGTGATCTTGCCTGCCTCGGGAATCTCGGTGGTCACGATTTTCCCGACATCCCTGCCACCAGTGGCGAGGACGGCGTCACGTGCGGCCTGCACGTCATCAACGGCGAACGCGATATGTCCGAAGCCGGGCCGATTGGCGGCGGTCTGCTGTCCCGGCGCGGCATTGGCGTACTGGAACACCTCGAGCGTCGGGCCTTCGTCACCGAAGCCGGGAAGCCGGAGATGCACGCCTTTGATCTCGGCGTCGGCGACACCCGTGGCATCATCGAGCCATCGCCCGCTTATCTTTCTCTCCGGGGGCACAGGCTTGCAGCCGAAAACCCGCACATAGAACTCGGCGAGCTTTCTCCAGTCCCTCGCGACGAGATTGGTATGGACGTATTTCGCCTTAATGCCCAATCCCGATTCCCCTCTCAGCGCCGCCGGCTCAATGATCGATTATCGTGGTTTCGATCTGGGTTTTGGTAAGGACCTCGCTGCCGTCGTTGGTGATGACGACGGGGCATTCGAGACGCATGCCGCCGACGCCCGGCCTGTTTATCACGAGCGCCGCCACCTCGGCCATGTTGGGCTCGAAGGTGAGGTGAGCGAACTCCTCGCCGCTCGTTATTGCGGGATACCACTCGTGGCCGACGATGCCGATGCCGTGGCCGAACGCGGCGAGCGCGTACTGGACGTAGCCGATGGAGCTCAGGTGGTCCATCATCTCCTGCCAGATGTCGCCGATGCGCGCGCCTTTCGTGATCTTCTTGAGCAACAGGCTGGCCGTGCCCTCGTATGCCTTCGCGAGGTCTTCCTGCTCCTTGGTGGGTGTGCCGATGATGTAGTTGTGCGAGAGGTCGGCGTAGTAGTGGCCGTAGGTGCTGTGGAGATCGACGAGCAGGTTGTCGCCCGGCTGAAGGATGCGGTCGGTTGGCGGAGTGCAGCCGCACTGCGTGTAGGCGGTCCGCTCGCCCGAAGCGATCTCGTTGCTGCCGGTGATGGGCCAGTGAAATTCGCTGCCGAGTTGACGCATCGCGAGCTCGCCGATGCCGGCTACCTCGAGCTCGGTCAGGCCCGGGCGCAGGTGTTCCTTCACCACTTCCTGAGCGGCGTCGCATATGGCGGCCGCGCGCTTCATCAGCGCTATCTCGCCCGGCTCCTTCACGACGGAGACCTTGTCGATGACGCTGAGCGCGTCCGCGAACCGCGCCTTCGGCAAGTCTCTCCGCAGCATGTCGTATTCGGTCGCCCACAGGTATCCGGCGGCAAGCCGGGGCGACTGGCCCAGCTCGACCCCGACCGTCTTCTCAGCGTAGCCCCAGTCCTTGATGCGCGCGATCGCCTGCTCCATCAGTGAGAAACCGGGCATGACGGGCCCGGAGCCGACGACTTGCTCGCCCAGCCATGACTCGGCCTTCACACGCTCGAAGTCCATGAGGAGCGTGTTCACCTCGATGCGTCCGTCCGAGGCGACGAGCGCGTAACTCCTCCACGGGACGAATGCGCCGCTTATGTAGCAGACGCTCTTCTCGCGGGTCGCGAGCAGTATGTCCACACCCTCCTCGGCCATCTGCCTGCGTATTCGTTCCATTCGCGCGGGGTAGTCGAGATATATCTGCATATGAGAGTCCTCCTCCAGAGGAAGCTTGTTCGGGCTGGGACAAGAGTTCGGTGGGTCAGCGCGATTATACCACGCCGCGGGCCGGTTTTCAATACTTTCGCCGTCGGGATTGAACGCGCCGGGCCAATGTGCTAACGTTTCTGCTGGAGGGAATGGCCTCGTCCTCCAGAGTTGGATATGGTCTCACGGCTCGGTCTATAGCAAGATTGTCATTCTGAGTGCAGCGAAGAATCTCTGTTGAACCAACGCATTCGAGATGAACATGAGATCCTTCACTCGGGCCTGTGGCCCTTCGTTCAGGATGACAACAGCGGTTGAGGTGTGACGACACGCTGCCACAAGAGCACTTTCGAAACGCTATGCATCCACGGTACGTGTTCATCGTAAATCCCCGTTCCGGCGCGGGCAAGGGTGAGAGAGTCGCTGAGACGCTCGACAAGGTGCTCGCCGAGCACCCCATCCTCCGTGAGGGGATGGGGCAGATATTCACGGTTGATGAGCTCGACGCCGGCAGGCTGTGCCGTGTCCTGGCGGGCGCTGAGGCGGTCGTCGCGGTGGGCGGCGACGGAACCGTCAGCTATCTCCTGCCCCACATCCTGGCGTGCGAATCGCCGCCGGCGCTCGGCCTGATCCCTCTGGGAACGAGCAACGACCTCGCACGGGCGCTCGGCGTGTCCGTACGCGCCGACTACACCGACGCCGAGACCCTCCGGAGGACGCTCGACGGATTTTTGGATGCCCGCCACGAAAACCTCGACGTGCTGAGCGTGAACCAGGGGAGATTTTTCTGCAACTATCTCGGCATCGGCTTCGACGCCGCCATCGTGAGGGATTTCGACGACGTTCGCACTTCGCGCTTGGCGAAACTGCTTCCGCCCGGCCGGCTCACGAACAATCTGTTGTACTTCCTTTTGGGACTAAAGAACGCCGGTTTCTACCTGAAGCCGCCCGTGGAAATCGCTTACGGCAACGAGCAGGGAGACCATCGCACGGGAATAGATTCTCCGTGCCGAGCGATAATCGTCAGCAACCTGCCGGTGTACGCAGGCGGATGTCCCATCAGTCCCGACGCCAGAACGGATGACGGTCTCTTCGAGATGACGCTCGTCCGCACTATCTGGCAATTCATACTGCTGATACTCAGCAGGTTCCTTCCATTCGTGCGCCTTCCGCGCCGCGTGGCGCGGTATCGGGCGCGGTGGGCGACAATTCGCCTCACTTCGCCTGCGCCGTTCCAGATCGACGGTGAGAAAGGTTCCGACGCCGACGCCCTCATGCCCAGCCTGAACATATCTATCCACGCCAGCCTGCATGTTCTGACGCCCCGCCGGCCTATGTAAGCATGATTACAGAACGAATCGCCCAAATGTTTGAAACTGAGTAGTGAAGAGCACAATGATTTTCATAAGAATAAGGTGATTTATAGATGCTGTCATTCATAAACATGACATGTCCGGCGTGCGAATCGGTGTACACGCTATCTATTGAAGAACTGAACGTCCTCGTGCTCTTCAAATGCTTCGAGTGCGGGCAGCACAACCTGTATGTGGCCGGGCACGTCCTCGAACTCGACCAGCAGATAATGAACGAAGGCACCGACGAGGAAAAGAGAAATCATGTCGTTGAAACCGCCCAGTTCTTCGCCTGCGATTTTGCCGGAAACGTGCTGAGCAATGTTGACCGCGTGGTAAACGTCAATGTGGAAATCGCCCTGCAAGAGGCCAAGCAGCCCAAGAAGAAACGGGTCAAGAAGAAGAGCGAGCGAAGAAAGAAGATTTCGGCGCCACAGCTTCTGCCCTCGGTCAAACACGCCGATGCCCCCATGATCACCATCGAAGAAGTGCGCGACTTTGTGAAAATCGACCTGCAACTCATCGACAAAGAGTGTTACTTCAACAAATTCTTTGGCGGCGAGAACAATTAGTCTCCTTCCATTTGCCAAGACCATCCCTTGAAGCTTCGAGCCGAGCGCCATATGTGAGAATCGGCCCCACAAGCCCGAGACGCTCTCTGTTGCAACCATCCATTGTCAAAGGCGTTAGCCAATTTCGCGATTTCAGAGCAATTTGACAAATTACCGGGGCGTGGCTATAATCCATTGTGCTGGCAACCGTGTTGATTGTCTGTACTTGTCGGAGAGACGCATGATACGCAGTATGACCGGGTTCGGTCAGGGAACGGCCGAAGCCGAGGGTATAACTGTCTGGGCCGAAATATCTTCGCTGAATCACAGATACCTCGACATCGGCGTCAGACTTTCCTCGCCCTTGAACGTATTCGAGAACAACGTACGAAAATTGGTGCAGTCGCATTTCGAGCGGGGACGGGTGAATGTTTCGCTGAGTTCCGAGGGGAATTTGCCCGAAGCGAGCCAGGTTGAATTCAACCAGAATCTGGCTCAGCAGTATGTGGACGCGGCGCGTGCGTTCGCGGAGCAGGCGGAATTCAAAGACGACCTCGGCACGACCTCGATCCTTCGGCTCGGGCCGGTGTGGTCGCAGAAGTCCCCCCGCCCGGATGAGATCGCGAAGCTGTGGGAACTGGCCGAGAAAGCGCTCACGGCGGCCGTCGAGCAATTGTCGGAAATGCGAAAAGCCGAGGGCGCCCATATCTGGGCCGACCTCTCCGACAGGCTTCAGCAGATAGACACGGTCACGAAGGACATCGCCGCTCGCGCTCCCGTGGTGGTGGACGAATACCGTGAGAAGCTCAGAGAACGCATCGCCTCGATATCGCCGCCCGGCGCCGAGCTGGATGAGCAGAGGCTGCTCACCGAGGTGGCTTTCTTTGCGGACAAAGCCGACATCTCTGAGGAGCTGGTGCGCATACGGAGCCACCTCGAACAGTTCAAATCGCTGGCCCAGCAGGAGTCCAATGTCGGGCGCAGGCTCGATTTTCTGCTTCAGGAAATGTTCAGAGAAGTGACCACGATAGGCTCAAAGGCGCGCGACGTCCAGATAGCCCACGCCGTCGTCGAGGTGAAGGGCCAACTGGAGAAGATGCGCGAACAGGTTCAAAACGCCGAGTAACAGGGGAATGCCGAGGGATATCCGTAGAGAGAACAGATGTGGCAGGCATGATAAGCATTGGATTCGGCGGCGCGGTCATGGTGGATAAGATAGTGGCCATCGTGCTGCCCGACTCGAAGCCGTCGATCCGTCTGCGCGACGCTGCAAGGGCCGAGAACAGGCTGATCGACGCCACGCAGGGGCACAAGACGCGGGCGATCATCGTCACTGCGAGCAATCACGTCATCCTCTGCGGCATCAATCCCGAAACTCTGGCGCAAAGAATAAAGGAAAGCGACGCCTGAGAGAGTGGCCTCGGAGCGAGCGAACCCCAACGAAATAGACTCAGCCGTCTCATCCCTGCGTTCTCGGCGGGGGTTGATGATAGTCGTGTCGGCGCCGTCGGGAACGGGAAAGACGACGGTCTGTGATAAGCTGCTGGCCGAGATGACCGACATGCGGCGGTCAATCTCTTTCACCACCCGCCGGCCGAGGAAGGGTGAGAGAGAGGGGCAGCACTACCATTTCGTCACGAGGAAGCAATTTCAGGAGGAGCGGGATAAGGGTCGCTTCGTGGAATGCGCGGAGGTGCACGGAAACCTGTACGGGACGCCTCGCGATTTTCTCGAGAAACGGCTGCGGGCAGGCAAAGACACCGTGTTCGTCATAGACGTGCAGGGAGCGCGCTCGATCAAGGAAGCGTTTCCCGAGGCCGTCCTCGTTTTCCTCCTGCCGCCGTCGTTCAAGGAATTGAAAAGAAGGCTGAAGACGAGGGGTTCCGTGGACCCCAAAGAGATGGATATCAGGCTCAGAAACGCGGCCGCCGAGTTCAGTTGCTACCGCGCGTATGATTACCTGGTCGTGAACGACGACGTGGCCGAGGCCGCCGAAATTTTGAAGGCGATAGTGACGGCCGAGAGATGTCGCGCGAGCCGTCTGAACCCCGAATCGTCCCCAAAAATGAACACGAAGTAGGGAGAGAGCGATATGTTCAAGGTGTCATCCGAAAAATTGTTGAAAAATGCGGGCGGTCAGTACACTCTGCTCATGATGGCCTTTCAGAGGACACACCAGTTGAACAACGGAATGCCCCCGGTCATCAAACCACCGTCGAAGAAGAACGTGACCATCGCGCTTGAGGAAATAGCCGAAGGGAAAGTCCGGGCGATAGAGGATGAAGAAGAGTCCGCAGACACTGAATGACAAAGAGGTGGTCCTGGGAGTCTGCGGCGGAATCGCGGCGTACAAGGCATGCGATCTCGCCAGCAAGCTCAGGCAGTCGGGCGCCGAGGTAACCGTCGTGATGACGAACGCGGCCCAGCAGTTCGTCACGCCGCTCACGTTTCAGTCGCTCGTCCACCGGCCGGTCATCACGAGCCTGTTCACTCCCATCGAGGAGTGGGAGATCGAGCACATATCCGTGGCCAAGAGGGCGTCGGTCACCGTGATAGCGCCCGCCACCGCGAACATTATCGGCAAGCTCGCGTGCGGCATCGCGGACGATTTTCTCACCACGCTTGTGCTGGCGACGCGCGCGCCCATCCTGATCTGTCCCGCCATGAATCGCGACATGTACGCCAATCGGGTCGTGCAGGAAAACATCGACCGTCTCCGGGCCAGGGGCTTTCACATTCTGGAACCCGAGGAGGGCTCGCTCGCGTGCGGCGACGTGGGCAAAGGCCGGCTGGCGGGCGTCGAAGCGATCTTCGAGCGTATCCTCTCGCTGGTGTGCCGGCCCCGCGATTTCAGCGGAATCAAGGTACTGGTGACGGCCGGCCCGACACACGAACACATCGACCCCGTCCGCTACATCACGAACCCATCGACGGGCAAGATGGGCTATGCCCTCGCGCAAGCCGCTAGAGAGCGCGGGGCGGACGTCATCCTGATTTCGGGGCCAGTAAGCCTTCCTTCGCCCGACGGCGTTGAAACCATCCGGGTAAGGACAGCCGCCGAGATGGCCAAGGCCGTGACGGATAAGTCGAAGGGATGCAAGGTCGTCATAGGCGCCGCCGCGGTGGGCGACTACGCTCCGGCACGGACGTCGGGCGAGAAGATTAAGAAAGAAGCCTCCGAGTTCACGCTCAAGCTGAAGCCCACGGTGGACATCATGGCCGAGCTGGGCAGGCGCAAGGGCAGACGGGTTCTGGTCGGGTTCTCGGTTGAAACTCGCGACCTGATACAAAACTCGATAGAGAAGCTGAAATCAAAGCATCTCGACATGATAGTGTGTAATGACGTCACCCAGACGGGGGCCGGCTTCGCGACCGATACGAACATAGTAACGATTCTCGACAAGAAAGGCCGCTCCGAGAAATTGCCCCGGCTGACCAAGCTGGAAACAGCCCACAGAGTTCTTGACAGAATCCGCGCACTCCTGTGACCCGTTGTCTGCCATCCACATAATAAAAGAACCCGGTCGATGAACGTCCCATCCTTCCAATCGAACTCTGGTCGGCTCGGCAGATTCGTCGCCTCAAGGGCAGGCGTGGTTGCCGCCTGTGTATTCATCATCGCACTGGACTTCGTTCTCTTCCGCAAATCGCTGAGCCTCTATTTCATCCAGGACGATTTCTGGTACCTGTGGCTGACCAGCGACCAGAGCATCCGCGGGTTCGCAAAACTGTTCACGACACCGACCCCCTTCTATCGTCCGATATCGAATTCCTTGTATTTCTTTTTCATGCAATTGGTCTTCGGCGTCAATCCCCTCCCCTACCATGTGGCCAACCTGCTTGCCCACGCCTTCAATTCGCTGGCCGTCGGCTACCTGGTGTATCTTCTGACCGAAAATCGGGCGCTGGCGTTCGTGTCGTCCGTCATATTCACCTCACGGGTGGGGCACGTCATCGCTGTGTACTGGATTTGCGTGACCACCCAGAGCTGGCCTCTGATGTTCTTCCTGATTTCGTTGATATTGTACATTCACTATCACAGAAGCGCGCGGCCCGGCTTGCTCGCCGGTTCCTATTTCTGCTTCGCCCTCTGCGCCTTCTCCAACATAAACGGCCCGACGCTCGTGTTGCTCATTACCTTGTACGACCTGCTGATGCGTGAGGGGCGCTCGCTCCTGTCCATTGCCAGGCGGGAAGCCGGTTTCTATGCGATAGTCCTGGTGTTTCTGATTCTGCAATTCGTCATATTCAAATATCCCGAGCACGGCGAATATCACGTCAGCGCCGGGCCGGCGGCGCTGAAAGTTTTCGGTATCATAAACGTGTACGCGTTCAATCTCCTGTACCTGATAAGTTATCTCACCGACGGTCCGGCCTGGATGGTCGCGGTGAGCATCCTGGTGGGGCTTGCCGTCATCTCGTTCGCGCTGCTTGCGTTCATCAGAGCCGCGAGAAGAAAGCAGTCGTCGCAGGGACGGCTCTATCTCTTCTTCGGGTTCTGGTACATCTGGGGTTTCGCGCCCCACCTTGGCTTGACCGGGCACATATGGCCGCAGTACATCACAGTCGCGGCCGTGGGCTTGTCGTTTCTTCTCGCCAGCCTGCTGGTGAGGTTCCTGAGGCCCAAAGCCCTGGCGGCGGCGCTCTGCCTGATTCTGGCGCTCTCGTTTTTCTCCGTAAGACTGTTCGAAAAAGAGGAATACGATGCCAAGGGAATAATATACAAATCGGAGCTGGCTCGGAACATAATTTCCGACCTCCGGGAAGACCTGAAGCGCGACCCGGGCGTCGAAACGATCATCATCCTCAACGGCCAGGTCGAGCTTTGGTGGATTCTGCGTTACGGAAGGAACGCCGAGGTGTTCGTGGACAAGTTCAGGCCGATATTTTATCTCTACTCGGCCGACGGGGCGACGACGGATTCCTCCACGCTCGTTCTGCGATACGACAACATGCATCTGTACGTAGTGCGCTGACGACTCACTTTCATGGAGGCGGCGAATGATGGAACTGACGAGGAGGGGCTTCATCGGCAGAGCCGCCATAGCGGCGGCATGTGCCGCAAGCTGCGGATGTGCGCTGACCGCGTGCGGGGGAATGAAACGCGCCGAAGTCGGCCCCGGCGGACCCGAATTCGAGACAATCCCGAGCGTGCCCGACGAACTTGTCGAAGTCCTCTATTACGCCTCGCTCGCGCCAAGCGGACATAACGCACAGCCGTGGTACGTGAAGGTAGTGGATGAGAATACATGGATCATCGGCTCGGATCCCCTGCGAAGGCTGCCGGCCGTGGATCCGAACAATCGAGAAGCCCTGCTGTCCATCGGCACATTTGTCGAGAATCTCTCGCTCGCAGCCGGAGCCAAAGGGTATGAGACAAACATGGAAGTGTTGGCCGCCAGCCCGTCCGACGAAGAGGTGCTCAGAGTCTCATTACAAAAGGCAAATCCAACCGGATATCCGCTGAATCGGCTTCTGACCAGAAGGACGACGAGGGGAGGCCATCGTGTGACCGAGCTGAGAAGCGATGATGTCAAGTCATTGTCGGAACCTCTGGAAGGCCGCCTCTTCTATTTTCCTCGCGGCTCAGACCATTCCAATTGTATTGCCGAGGGCACGGTCGAAGCCTTCCGCGCGCAGACCTATCGCGATGAGGCACAGTCTGAGCTTGCCGAATGGATACGATTCAGCAACAGAGATGCGAGGCAGCACAGAGACGGACTGACGACCGAAAGCATGGAAATCGGCGGCCTGGCCGGCTGGTATGTTCGAAACTTCATGGATAAGACCAACGTGATGAAAAAGAGTTTCAGGGAGCAAGGAATAAAGGGCACGGCCAAGATCGCTCATGAGGGTGGCGGATGGTTTGTAATAACCAGCAAAGGGAATAGCGTGGCCGACCTGGTCGAAACAGGGCGAGTGGTTGAGAGGATGTGGCTCACCGCCAGGGAACGCATGATTGCCATTCATCCCATGACGCAGATGCTCGAGGAAAAAGAATGGCTGGACGAAATCGCCTCGGAGCACGACCCCGGCATGATTCCCCAGTTCATTCTTCGGGTCGGATACCTGGATTCGTATCCAGCGCCCGTCTCTCTTCGCCGCCCCGTGAGCTGGTTCCTGCGAACGTAGTCCTGCGATTCGACCCCATGCATCTGCACGCGGCCCGCTGACAGCGGGCTCTCGTCCCTGCGGACCACGTCGGAACAACTCCCCCGCCCGGTGTCAGGATTCTTTACAAGCTGTAAGAATTTCCGGCAGTCACCCCGCCGGTCTTTTGCATCCCATCCCTGAAAAACCGCCGTTTTGACGCTGCTCAGTTGCCTGTTTGACCCCATCCGCACTCGGCACAGTATTTGCTCATCCTCCCTCACGCACAGGGCATCGGTCACAGGGGGAGGTCTCCTGCATGGGCTGGAGGCTCGATTAGAAGGAGAGAGATGATGGGGGAATACGGAAAGCAGTTTTTCGACCAATGTCTCATGGCAATCGTCTCGGAACTCGTCCGGGCGGAGGAAAAGCATCCCGACTGGCCCGACGACGTGGCCGATGCCGCAAAGATCGTTTCCGATCAGGCGGTGGGGCTCGTGTCGGCCTCGGCCGACTTCCGCGACGGAACCGAAAGGGACGACGCGCGGATTCTGGAAGAAGCGCTCCAGACCGGAGCAATGGCGCTGAGGTTCTTGTTGAACATGCACCCTGCGCCACGGTACGAAATGGCCGCAATCGAAGAATGGGAGATGTACGAGCCTCAGTTGCTCGATTGAAGGAAGCGATAAGGATGAAACTACCGGCTCAAGTCAAACTCATGTTGGAACTGCATAAGTTGGAGACCAATGGCAACGGTGTCGATAGGGCCCGGGCCTTCAAGAAGCTGGAGAAGCGCCTGGACCCCGACCTCCTGAAACACTATTGCAGGCTGAAAGAGAGAAAGGGCAGAGGAACCGCGGTACTGAAAGATAGAGCGTGCAGCGAATGCATGATCATCTATCCGGAAACTCACGAGATCCTCCGCTACAAGAACTCCGTCCGACTCTGTGAGTTTTGCGGAAGGCTTCTCGTAATCGCCGAAGAGGCGGCCTGACCCACACCGGCGAGGCCATCGCCCGTGTTCTCAGAATGAGAGCACATTCGCCGCGTCTTTCCGAGCTCGGCTTCCGTTAAGAGATAGACCCGCCCAAAAAAGGCTTGTGACGGCGGCAACGAGCCACTGGCACAAGCCGGCGTTCGTCACGATGAATTGGTCGGGGCGACTGGATTTGAACCAGCGACCAGCAAAGCGCAAACTATTGAAAATAAAGAGGGTTCTGAGCCCCGCCTGCCGGATGCTAACGAATATGCTAAAGTCTTCGTCGAGGCTCTCGCTGAGAGGCTTGCAGAAGCATGGAACAAGCTCTCCCCGGACATTCGGGATGCGGTAATCAATCTCCTTGATAAGGTTCTTCAACAGACATAATCGAAGAGGGTCGGAGAGGGTGGGTGGTGTACATCTTGGAAAGTGCAATTTCGGTCTCGATGTTGCACACTATCTATCCGCTATCGTTAAAGGAACCTCTCTTAGCAGGGGTGGAGTGCGAATACTAATCCCGCCAGACCCTTTCTCTGATCCATTTTTCCCAAACCTGCCCCGCGAAACCTTTCAAGAAGGATGAAATTCATAAAGGCGTCGTATGGCGTGTGCATCGATAACAGGTTTTCGGACCCTCGTCAACTAGACAAGTTCGTGATGAAAGTGTTGACTGCTACTTTGACGGAAGTAAGTGTGGTTATGGGAGGGAAGCTGCACTTATAAATAGGCGCTTACGCTAAGTGATCCTGGCTTTAGCTTGTCAAGTGTGTAGGTCTGACCCCGTTACTTCCCCGGGAGAGAGAGCCATGACCTGAATGACATTATTCCATCTCCGAATGAGACCCCATAGGTTTCGCCTGCAAAAACAGTATATCATGGGCGACACCTATCCCATTCACTCTGCACGGGGTCTTTGCATCCTTTGCGGCATGATTTCTTGAAAGAACAAATCGGCTTTTGCGTCTGCGGTCAACAATCAAAACTTTGCTTCCCGGCATTTCTCTGCGACTTGGTGTCTTTGCGCGAGGCAATCTTCTTTTTTGATTGCGGCTTCGCCACGCTGCGCATCCACGAGCGCACGATTGCCTGTTTCCAATCCGAAATATTTTTTTCTTGACAGAGACCGCCGCTCTGGTATATGAGTATATGCGCGTAAAGGAGGGGATACGCTTTGTCGGATCAGACTGCCGCAACAATCGGAAAGAGGCTTATGCACGCCCGCGAGTCGATGCGGCTCACACTCCAGCAACTCTCCCGCCTATCTGGTGTCGCCCCGAGCACCATTCAGAAAATTGAAGCGGGCACCATGATGCCGTCCGTCGCAGTCATGATGAAGATCGCGCGCGGGCTCCACAAGAAGATAGGCTTTTTCCTTGACGAGGACGAATCGAGCGTCGAGGTTGCAGTGGTCCGCAAGCGCGACCGCACACGGGCGAGCATGCAGGAGAGCGGCTATTCGGTGCAAAGCCTTTCGGCGGAACTTCTCGATGCGGAGATAAACGGTTTTATCCTTGTTGTGCCGCCAGGCGGAAACAGCGGTGAGGAACCGCTCCACCATCGCGGCGACGAATTGGTGTATTGCGTACGCGGCAGAGTGACATTCACTGTGGGCGGTAAGGATTATGCAGTCGGCGCCGGGGACAGCTTGCATTTCAAGTCGGAACTCCCTCACTCGTGGAAGAATTCCGGCCGCTCGAATGCGGAGCTGGTCATTGTCTGTTCGCTGCCTGCGCTCGCAGAGAAATCGGTCTTTCGGCAAGGCGCAAGCTTGAGCCGAAGGAGGTGACTGAATGCCGTACTACGTCGGGACCGACATCGGCGGCACCTTCACGGATTGTGTGGTTCTTGATGAGACCGGAAACATCGTCATAAGCAAGTCTCCGTCCACTCCTCCCGATTTCGCCCAGGGTCTCATGAATTCGCTTCTCGACGCGGCCGCCCAACTTGACCTGTCGGTTTCCGCTCTTCTCTCGCGGACGAAGCTCTTTTCCCACGGCTGCACCGTTGCCACAAATACGCTGATCAACCAATCCGGCGCAAAGGTGGGGGTCATAACGACAAGAGGCTTTGAAGAAACGCTTTATATCATGCGCGGTTCGGCCTATTGTCAGGGCCTCCTGGTCAGTGACTGGTATCACAAGCCACAGAATGAGCGGCCTTTCGAGATTGTTCCACTGTCGCGCATTGTTGGGATTACGGAACGCGTGGATAAAGCTGGTGATGTAATCGTGGCCATGAATGAGGACGAAGTCAGGAGGACTGCCGAGTTTCTCATCAATGCGTGCGGCTGTGAAGCTATTGCGATTGCCTTTTTGTGGTCTTTTGTGAATCCGGCTCATGAGAGCCGGGCCAAAAATATAATCGAGCGGGAGTTTCCCAACGTCTGTGTAAACACCAGCGCCGAGGTGGTAGCGCTGATAGGAGAATATGAGCGGTTCAGCACGGCGGTACTGAATTGCTATCTGCGTCCTGAGGTCGATACATACGTTCACGACCTGAAAGCCCGCCTCTCCGAGAGAGAACTGGCGGCGTCATTTCTTATCATGCAGGCGCATGGCGGTTTGGCGCCGTGGGAATCGGCGGCCGGGCGCGCGGTGGCTATGCTGCAGTCGGGACCGACGGGCGGGGTCATAGCGGGTAAAGCTATCGGCTCGCTCATCAGGAAAGAGAACATTATCACCGCCGACATGGGCGGCACCTCATTCGACATCAGCCTGATTGCAGAAAGCAAACTTCGCTACACGACCAAATCTTATCATTCGCGACACGTGGTGGCGGCGCCGATGGTGGATATCGAATCCATAGGCGCGGGCGGCGGCAGCATCGCCTATGTTGATCGGAACGTCTGCAAGGTAGGCCCGCAGAGTGCAGGCGCCGATCCCGGCCCGGTTTGCTACTCGAGGGGCGGAAGCAGGCCCACTGTCACAGACGCGAACCTGGTCCTGGGTTATCTGAACCCGGAATTCTTCCTTGGCGGTAAAATGAAACTTGACACCGAGGCCGCCCGTAATGCGATCAAACGCGACGTCGCCGATCCGCTCGGCCTGACTGTGACTGAGGCCGCCTACGGCATTCATCGAATCGTCAATGCGCACATGTCCGATGCCGTCCGTTTCCATGTGCTTCACCGAGGGTATGACCCGCGCGATTTTCACCTGCTCCTGTTCGGCGGCGCCACACCGGTTCATGCCGCGGACATTGGCGAAGACCTCGAAGTCAGGTCCATCATTATTCCACTTGCAGGAATAGCGACTGTTCTTTCGGCATTCGGCATTGTCAATACGGATGTAGTGCGTACATACTCCGCCTCTCTGTCACTCCCGCTCGAACCGGATAGCATGGAAAGACTTGAGGAGCAATATCGGCTGCTCGAGGAACAGGGGCTTGCGGAGCTTGAGGCGGACGGATTCGAGAGGCCGAACATCGTGCTCGAACGAAGAGCAAACATCCGTTATCACCTCCAGCTTACCGAGGTCGACATTGAGCTTTCGCGAGACCCGCTTGGTGGAGATGCAGCGATAGATATCACTGAACGGTTTGACAAGCGCTACGCCGACCTGTATGGCGAAAACGCCGGATTCAAGGAGGCAGGACGCGATATCATCAGCCAGTTTGTCCGCGCCATGGCGAAAACGCCGAAAGTGAAACTCAAGAAGGCGGAGCAAAATCATTCCGGCCTTGAGTCGGCACGAAAAGGCACTCGAAACGTCTGCTTTGACGGAACGAACTTCGTGGCTGCGGATACATACGATGGTGATCTTCTGCCCGCTTACGGACAGGTATCCGGCCCAGCCGTCCTGGAAATGGCCGGAACTACCGTGCTGATTCCACCCACCTACAGAGCCGAAATGGATGCGTATCGCAACATCTTCTTGAGGAAGAGAGGCTGAGATGGCGCCAAAACTCAAGGAATTTGGGCGGCCCCATCCGAATCTGCCGAAGCCGCATGCGCTGCGGGCGCCGTTCACAGTGCCTGAACCGCCGGTCGAGGTGGACCCGATCACCTACGAAATCATAAAGCACCGCATCTGGTATGCCGGCCTTTCGCTCGGTGAAACGCTCAAGAAAGTATCGGGCACCATTGTCACGGCGGAGGCCAATGACATGAGTTCCTACATAACCTTGGAGGACGGCGCACCGGTCTTCATCGGGCCTTACGTCATCTTTCATTCGGGCAATTCCGACCTCATCATTTCGAATGTCATAAGGCTCAATAAGGAAGACCCCGGGATATATGACGGCGACATGTTTTTTGTGAACGACCCCTGGCTCGGACCGGCGCATCAGCCGGATTGCGCGATCGTTGCACCAATATTCCTTGACGACAAGCTTTTCTGCTGGACCGGCCTCACGGTACACCAACTCGATCTTGGCGGCGTCGATCCCGGCGGCCTGTGCCCGAATGCTCGCAATGTCTATGCCGAGCCGACGCTGTTCCCGGCCGTCAAGATCGTCGAGCGCGGGAAATTTCGAACCGATTTCGACCGCCTGCTCCGAAGGAACTCGCGAATGCCCGGCATCGTGGCCCTGGATATCAGGTCGATGATTGCCGGCAACAACGCCTGCCGACGGGATATCCTGAAGCTGGTTGCCCAATACGGCAAGGAAGCAGTCAAATCGGTAATGATCATGATGATCAGGAAGACCTCGGAAAAATTTAAAGAACGGCTGCGGGAGTTGCCTCGCGGGACGTTTCGATGCCGCGACTGGAACGAGATTGGTGGAGCCGCCCCCGAACTGCAGGACGAGGTCTACCAGATGGAGTGCACGCTCACGAACACGGGCGAAAAATTGATATTCGACTTCTCCGGAACCTCTGTCCAGTGCACCGGCTTCGCCAATTGCGGAGTGGGCGGCATGCGGAGCGGCGTCATATCCGGGTTCGCGGAGCCGGTGGCTTTTGATATCCCTTGGAATGCGGGAATCCTGGAGAACGTGGAAATCATTTCACAGGAAGGCACCATCAACAATCCCAAATATCCCGCTGCGCTCTCCGACGGGATAACTGAAGGCGCTATCGTGACGGCGGCCGCTTCGGCCGGCGCTGTTATGAGGATGGTGCTCGGCCACCGGGAACTTCGCGACAAGACGCTCATCAACAGCGGCGCGGCTTTCCTTGGCAACACGCTTGGAGGCATGAACGAGAAGGGAGAGTTCTGGGGCACCTTGCTAATGGATGTCATCGGAATGTGTTCCATGCCGACGGGTGTTCGCGACGGTAGGGACATCACGGGCTCGGGCGGGATACCGTACACACAGTTTTCCAATGTCGAAACGAATGAATTGCATTATCCGATGCTCTACTTGTACCGAAGGCTTGGAAAAGACGCCTGGGGCCATGGATACCACCGCGGCGGGCGCTCGATCGAGCTTGCGTTCAAGCCGCACAAGACGGGAGCAATATACATGCTCCTGTGGAACCACGGCGCTGAATTCTCAAACAGCGTGGGTCTCTCCGGCGGCCTGGGAGCCAGCGCTGTCCGGTTCAAGGTGGCCCGGAATACCGACATCGAAGAAAGATTCCTGGCAGGCTCCCTGCCTGTGAGCATCGATGAATTTCCAACGCAGGCGCTAAAGGCCAAAAGTGAAAACCTGCTCGGTTGCGATGACTTGATCTATTTCGGAGTGCCCGGTGGAGGCGGATACGGCGACCCGTTGAAGCGCGAACCCGAACGAGTCCTCGCCAATATCAAGGAAGGGATACTCACCGCTCAGGATGCACTCAAGTTTTATGGGGTTGTCGTCAAAGGGGAAGAGCCGGAAGTCGATCTTGAGGCCACCCAGGCGGAGCGGGCGCGAATACGGAAGGCGCGACTTGCTTACGGCCGATATCTCGATGAATGGGATGAGTTGACGCCTCGGGAGAACGCATCGCCGGTTTCCCCGAGACCTGTGCGCCAGAAATGCACGCCGGCAGATCCCGTTCGAGATTTGATTGCAGTGGGAATGGGATTAAAAATCGTTCGCGACGGCGCAAGCAGGCACTGGTGGGCGTGCTCCGATTGCGGGCACGTGTACTGTGCGGCCGAGGACAATCCGAAGCATGCGGCGCTCATGCAGGTAGGATATCTTTCCCAGATTTCTCACCCGACCGCAGAGATGGCCAGGCGCGACCCCCCGCGCTTCTTTCTCCGACAATTCTATTGCCCTGTTTGCGCTCTTACGTTTGCAAACGAGATGGCGCGCGCGGACGACCCGGTACTCGATGATATTGATTACGACCCTGCCTGGCTGGCGGCACAAGAATGACTATCGAAGGGAGGGGCGAGCCATGAATCTCATGAGGGATTTCGCGAACTGGGTCGAGCGCAGACCGGAGGCGCCCGCGCTCATCCATGAAGACAGGGTCTATTCCTACGGCGAACTCATGCAGCTTATCGACAAATGTGGGCTGGCCATGAAGAAGTTGGGAGTGGGACCCGGCGAACGGGTGGCGCTCATGATGAACAATCGGCCCGAATTCGTAGTGGCCTATCAGGCGACGGTAAAGATTGGGGCAATTATCGTTCCGATCAACACATTTCTCAAGGAGGCTGAACTGCTGCATCAGGTGAATGATGTCGGCGCCAGAGTCTTTATCGGAAACGATTGGGCCGCCGCGCCAGTGAGCGGCATCAAAGACAAACTCGAAACCGTCGAACAAATCATCCTCACCGGAGTTGAAGGGTACGCGGATTTTCAGGATTTCATCGGGTCTGAGCGAGGCGTACTTGAGATGTACGATGCACATGATGACGACGTGGCCGTGATCAAATATACCGCCGGCACCACCGGCAGACCAAAGGGCGTGATGCAGACGCACGGCAGTATCTATCGCTTCATGCGCGACACCATGAACATTCGCTCCATCGAGTCTGAGCATTGTATTCTCCTGTTCGTTCCGATGTTTCATGGGTTTGGGGACCATTGCTGCATGAATCCGGTCCTCATGTGCGGCGCCAGCTTTGTGATCATGGACCCTTTTCATCCGGATGAGATTTTTCAGGCGATTCAAGGTTACAAATGTAGATATTTCGGCTGCACCCCTTCGATGTTGTATGGCCTCATGCATTCCGCCGATGCCGAGAAATATGACCTCTCCAGTCTTGATCAGGTTTTGACGGGAGGCGGACCGGTAACGCGTGATATCGCCGAGGGCTTCGAGCGGAAGTTCGGCATAAAAGTACTGCAGGGCTATGGCCTCTCCGAAGGGACGGCGGGGTACACCTATACCAGGCTGGACATGCCGTTCAAAGAAGGTTCATGCGGAATTCCACTGCCCGGCGTTGAATTGAAGATTGTGGACGAGCAGGGCGCTGAAGTTCCCGTTGGCCAACCCGGCGAGGTCGTGGCAAGAAGCAGCTACAACATGAAAGGATACTGGAATAATCCGGGAGAGACCGAAAAGACGATCAGGAACGAGTGGCTGCACACCGGCGACGTCGGCCGCCTGGATGAAGAAGGCTACCTGTATGTGATGGATCGCAAGAAAGACATGATCATCATGAGCGGCGAGAATATCTATCCGGTCGAGATCGAGGAGATCCTTCTGCAACATCCCGCCGTGGCTCAAGCCGCCGTAATCGGTGCGCCGGAACCCAGGCGAGGCGAAGTTCCATGCGCGGTCGTGGTGCTCCATCCGGGCGCAAGCCTGACGGAACATGAACTGATCGAGTTCTGCAAGCCGAAGATGGCCTCTTTCAAGGTTCCGCGCATGGTCAAGTTCCGAGACAGCATGCCTTTGAGCGCGCAGTTCAAGGTCCTAAAGAGAGAGCTTCGAAGCGAGTACTTCGGCTCTTGAGGAGGTGGATTCACGATGGAACAGAATGAACGAAGAATCGCCGAGGAAAAAGAGAGATGGGAGCGCGAGCAGAAAATACATGATATTCCGCCGTTGAATACCGACACAATGGGGTACGAACATAAGGTGGTTTACACTCCCGCCGATGTCGATCCTTCTTCCTATCTCGGACAGGTGGGTTTCCCGGGCGAATTTCCGTACACTCGCGGCGTGTATCCCGCCATGTACCGAAAGGCACTCATGCGATTTCCCCAGTACTCGGGATTCGGCACGCCGGAGGATACGAACAACCGCTGGAAATACCTCATCAGTCACGGGCAGATGACGGTGAACCTTGCTTTTGATCTTCCGACTCACATCGGTCACGATTCGGACGATCCGGAGATCGAGGACGAAGTGGGCAGGGTCGGCGTAGCTATCGATTCGCTGCGCGATTTCGAGGTGCTTTTTGATGGAATCCCGCTCGTGCCCGCCTTTTTCAATACGATGGGGCCGGCATCGATCCTGCTGGCTATGTACATCGCGATGGGAGAGAAGAAGGATATTCCTCCTTCCAGTGTAATGGGCGCTTTCACCAACGACCCGATTGCCGTATGCGCATGCAGGGGAAACTGGGTCTTTCCGATCAAACCCAGCCTGCGGCTCGTCACCGACATGATCGAGTATTGCTGCAAGAACATGCCCCGTTTTTATCCCATGAACATCCAGGGCGTCTTTTATCGTGCTGTTGGAGGTTCGATCCCGCAGGAGGTCGGTTACACCTATGCGGCGGCGCTCACGTATATTAACAGCGCATTGGAAAGAGGACTCAGCATAGACGACTTCGCTCCACGTCTGAGTTTTTTCATTTCGTGCGGGCCGGAGTTTTTGGCCGAATGCGCCAAATTCAGGGCTGCGCGCCGCCTATGGGCAAGACTGATGCGGGACCGATATGATGCAAAAGACAAGAACTCGCTCCGCGCCCGCATGACCAGCGCGACCGGCGGTTCCTATTTTCAGGCAATAGAGCCGCTGAACAACCTGATGCGCGGCGCGTATGCGATATTGGGAGCGGCGCTCGGCGGCGCGCAGGCATTGTTCATTGCCGGATATGACGAGGCCTATGCGATTCCCACAGAGGAGACGGCGCGTCTCGGCCTGCGAACGACCCAAATATTGGCGGAAGAAACCGATGTCTGCCGCACGGTAGACCCGCTTGCAGGCTCCTACTATATCGAGGACCTCACTAACTTCATCGAAAAGGAAGCCGAGCGGTATCTCAAGGATATCGAAGAACATGGCGGCGCAGCGGAGGCAGTCGATTCGGGTTACATGCGTCGCGAGCTCGACCGTGTTTTCAAGACGCAGCACGAGAAACGTCTTTGCGGAGAAATACCTATAGTGGGCGTCACCAAACATAAACACGAAGGCGAGCAGGAAAAGGAAATCGAAATTCATCAGCCCAGCCCCGAGGCTCTGCGCCTGCAAATTGAACGGCTCAAACAGGTGAAGGCTGAGCGCGACGCCGCCGAGGTGAAAAGACGGCTTCAGCGCGTGAGAACGGCCGCGAAAGGCGAGGAAAATCTGATCCCGATTTTCATTGACGCGGTCAAGGCGTATTGCACGCTGGGCGAAATCATGGGAGTGCTCAAGGAAGAATTCGGGGAATTCAAAGAGCCGAGATACAGCGCCTGAATCGGAAGCGAGTATGGAGGTCTGAGATGGAAAGGAAATTGAGAGTTCTGGTAGCCAAGCCTGGCCTGGACGGGCACGACATGGGCGCCAGACTCATATGCCAGATTCTGCGGGACGCAGGTGTCGAGGTGATATACACCGGCCTCAGACAAAGCGTCGACGCTATTGTCACTTCGGCGATACAGGAGGATGTGGACGTCGTTGGCCTGAGCATCCTTTCGGGAGCGCACCTGGGGCTGACTCGCAAAATCATCAGTGGACTCAATGCCGCCAAGGCCGGAGACAAGGCTGTTATCGTTGGAGGGCTCATTCTCAAGGGAGACGAGGCCAAACTCAAAGAGATGGGCGTCAAAGCGGTATTTCCCTCGGCGACGCCGTATGACGAAATCAGGAAATATTTTCAAAACTACAGGACATCAGATTAAGGACCATTCGGCTGAACGACATAAACAAACCGGGAGACGCCGAAAGGAGAGGGCCATGAACTTTGAAATACCCGAAGAGACGAGACAATTGCGGGACGCGTTGCGGCGATTTATCGAAAAGGAAATCAGGCCGCTCGACGAGCAAGTCAGAGAGCAAGATGACATACCTCTCGACCTTATTACCGAGGCCAGACGGCGAGGCGTCGCTGCAGGTTTCTACGGCATGTTCATGCCGGAGGAGGTCGGCGGCGGCGGGCTCTCGATCCTTCCGACGACGCTTGTTTTCGAAGACATTGCCATGCAGGGCTCGCGAATGGCTCGTTTTGCGCTCGGGGCGCATGGTGGCCCCACACCGATCCTGCTAGCGTGCAACGAAGAGCAGCGCGAGCGTTTCCTCATGCCGGTGATGCGGGGCGAGAAGACCAACTGCTTTGCTTTGACCGAGCCGGGCGCCGGTTCCGACGCCGCGGCCATTCAGACCACCGCCGTGAAAGACGGCGACAAGTACGTGATCAATGGAGTCAAGCACTTCATTACCAACGGCCCGTATGCAGACTTTGCGATGGTGTACGCGATCACGGATAAAGAACTCGGCGCGCGCGGAGGAGTGACATGTTTTCTCGTTGAAAAAGGGACGCCCGGTTTTTCCGTTGCGCGCGTTCAAGAGACGATGGCAGGCGACAACCTGCAGGCCGAACTCGCGTTTGAGGATTGTGTGGTTCCCGAAAAGAATATCCTGGGTGAACCTGGACAGGGATTCCTGCTGGCAATGCGGTGGATCGGACATGGGCGGCTTCTTATCGGCGCCATGTGTGTCGGAGTGTCGGAACTGCTGCTCAGAATGTCAACCGATTATGCAAAGCAGCGCGAGCAGTTCGGAAAGCCGATCTCGAGCAAACAGGCGATACAGTGGATGCTCTCGGATTCGGCAACTGAAATATATGCGGGCCGGATGATGCTGTACAATGCGGCGTGGAAAGCCGATCAGGGCGAGAACATCATCAAGGAAACCTCAATGGTCAAGCTGTATGCGACCGAGATGGTAAATCGGATAGCCGATCGCGCGCTCCAGATTCACGGCGGCATGGGCTACATGCGCGAGTTTCCCATTGAGCGCATCTTCCGAGAGGTGCGCGTGCTCCGTATCGTCGAGGGCACTTCCGAAATCCAGCGGTTCATCATTTCGAGGTTCCTGCTGAACGGATGATTTGAGCGGCCGTCAGGGAAAGCAGGGAACGCGTCGCCGCCGCGGGAGGGCACAACGTGCTCATGTGACCGTCTCCGGTAACTGGAGACCTTTGATGCGCAGTTCTATCAGAAGAAAAAAACTGTTGGCATTGATCGCGGTCGTTATCATAATATCAATGCTCTTGCTGTTTCTGGCTGGATATATCTTAGGACCTGATAGAATATGGTATCCTGCCCCCAGGTTCCAAACTTCTAATCCAGAAAAATAGAGCAAGAATGGAGGGTTAAACCCTATATAACATTCTCTTGATAGTCCCGCCCGGCTCGGGCAAGACGATGCTGACTAAACGTCTTGCGACCACCCTTCCCGACATGAACTCCAACAACACCTGAAAGATTTTCTGGACCACCTGAAGGACCGTGGAGTCGGTTCAAGGTACTTGCTGGCGTGTTCCAGCAAGCTGACCCTCGCCTTCGAACACATGGGAGCTGTGTGTTTGGCAGACCTGTCAAGCGACAGGGCAGAAAAATTCCTGCTCTGGCTCGTTGAGAAGAAGAAGGCCTGGCGGGTGCTTCAGGGCAAGAGATTGGGAAGAGAGGTAAGCCTTGCAGAGCCGGTGTTCAACATGTCCCGGCATATACTCGAGCACTTCCGGAGGGACTGCCTCGCAGCAAGCATCCCGCTCAAAGACGATTCGGGACGCATTGTGGACTTCCATTGCCTGCGTCACACCACCGCCAGCCTTCTGAGCAGAGCAAAGGTTGCGCCGCGAGCCGCGCAGGCGCGTCTGCGCCATTCCGACATCAGGCAGACCATGAAGACGTACACCCACCCGGAACTAGTCGACAGGACAGCGGCAGCGGAGACCTTTCCTGTTTTCACTATGGATAGAGAAGTTGAGAATGACGAAGTGAAACTTTCGCTAACATGTTTACTAACATATATGCTAAAGAAATCTGGCTCTGCGGGGCCGGAAAAGGCGGAGCCTGACAGAGAGAGACAGGCAAGGCCCTTTAGAAGAAGACCCGCAAATCCCTACAAAAAAGGCTTGTGACAGCGGCAACAAGCCACTTGCACAAGCCGGCATTCCTCATATGTTGGTCGGGGCGACTGGATTTGAACCAGCGACCTCACGGTCCCGAACCGTGCGCGCTACCCCCTGCGCTACGCCCCGGCGTTTCAATTTCCCGCCTGCGTGTGCTATTATAGCAACCGTGCGCCTGTTCGTCAACCGCGTAGCGACTGGCTCGTCCGTGCCGTCGCTCCGGCGGTAATCGGACGAAAACCTTCAACGAAGCGCCGTCTCGGAAGCTGCGGTGACAGATGAAAGCGTGCGCGATCATTCCGTGCTACAACGTCGGCGACCTGTGCGTGCCCGTGATAGAGCAGACGCGGAATTTCGTGGAGGGTATCATCGCCGTCGATGACGGCTCGACCGACGACACTCCCGCCCATCTGGCAAAAACGGGCGCGACGGTGCTCACTCACGAGCAAAACGCCGGCAAAGGCGCGGCGCTGCTGACGGCGTTTCGGCATTTTCTCGACAGCCCGGAGTGGAAGGACTACGACTCCGTTCTCACCATCGACGGCGACGGTCAGCATAATCCGCAGGAGATCCGTCGCCTGCTCGACGCTTATGCCGCCGACCCCGGCTGCGTTGTGGTGGGCACGCGCGAGGTTGACCGGCCCGACATCAAGTTCCGCCGCCGCCTGGGCAACATCATCAGCCGCTACTTCATCTCGAAGGCGTGCGGTCAATACATCCCCGACACGCAGTCGGGCTTCAGGGTGTTCTCGCGGGAGGTGCTGCGCAAAATCATGCCCCGCCTTAGGCCCGGCCGCTACGAAATGGAGACGGCCTTTCTGATTCTCGCGGCCCGCTCGGGCCACCGGATAGCGCCGGTCAGCATCAGCACCATCTACACCGACGAGGCGGAGCGCGTCTCCTCGTTCGACCCCTACCTCGACACTTACCTCGTCTTCAAAGTCGTCGCCAAGAGCATCCTCTTCGGGAAATAGGGATCGATTGGAACGAGAGGTGCCCAAGTGGTTCCGAGTCATTGCGAGGGAGACTCATGGACTCGACCGAAGCAATCTCGGAGGCGTTTCCCCCATGCCATCGGGATTGCTTCGTCGCTCTGCTCCTCGCAATGACGAGGCCGAGTTCGCTGAGGTCATCGCTGAGGTTACATCGCTGGGACCAGGTCTCGCAATGCGGCATTTGTTATGATGTGAGACCTGACCCCATTCTCACCTAAAGCTCTTCCTTGTACTTCCTGTAGAGGCCGCGGAACTGATGATATGTGAGCCCAAGAACGCGCGCGGCTTTCTTCTGGTTGAACTTGGCGTCTTTGAGGGCTGTCCGCAAAAAATCCAGTTCCAGTTCGTGAACGACATCGGCCAATGGTTTGTCGATTCGCTTCCTTGGTGATGAACCGCCTTCGGACACCGTCGCTTTCTTCTCTCCTGCTCCTTCGGGGACAGTCTTTTCCCTGTACGGCGAGCGGAAAGGATCGAAGTCAATATCGGTGACCAGCGGCGAATCGGAACGATAGACGGCGCGCTCGACGACGTTTTTCAGTTCGCGTACATTCCCCGGCCAGGAGTAGCCTTCGAGCGCATCCATGGCCTCGTCGCTGAATTCGGGAACCTCCTCGCGTCCCATCTCATATGACATCCGGGCCGCGAAATGGTTCGCGAGCAGCATGATGTCCTCCCTGCGCTCTCGCAACGGCGGCAGAAAGAGCACCTCGAATGATAGCCGGTCAAGCAGGTCGCGCTTGAATTTGCCCTCGGCCATCAGGGTCGGCAGGTCCGCGTTCGTGGCCCCGATAATCCGCACGTCCACTCGTATCGGCTGCGAGCTGCCCACCTGCTCAAAGGTTCCGTATTCCACCACGCGCAGTATCTTTTCCTGCACCTCTATCGGGATGATTCCAATTTCATCGAGAAACAAGGTGCCGCCGTCGGCGGTCTCGAATCTGCCTTTCCGACGTCTCGTTGCGCCGGTGAATGCCCCCTCCTCATGACCGAACAATTCAGACTCGATGAGCGTCGGCGCGAGCGCCGCGCAGTTAAGCGCAACCAGCGGCCCCTGCCACCGGCCGGAGAGGTAGTGCAGCTTTGAAACGGCCAGTTCCTTGCCCGTTCCCCGCTCCCCTATGAGAAGCACGGGTCGGTCAACCTGGGCAACGCGGGACAGGCGCTCCTTAAATTCGAGGAATATCTCCGACCGCCCCAGTGCCTCTCCCACAGGCACATGCTGACCCGGAGCGGGCTTCTCTTCACCAGTTTTCCTTGCGCCATTCATGGTATTATTTCCTAAATAATAGTCTATTCTACTACTATTTGCTAAATTATACCATAATGATTTTTCTTTGTCAAGTCCATAAGCTATTTAAGAAAAAGAGCTTACATATCCCCGCCGATTTTGGCATGCCTTGTGCTTAATAGCCCGCCAAGGATGAACGAAACGGAGGAGACATCATGGGAATATTCACGAGGTTTCGAGATATCATAAGCTCCAACATCAACGCGATGCTGGACAAGGCGGAGGACCCGGAGAAGCTCATCAGGCTCATGATTCAGGAGATGGAGGATACGCTCGTCGAAATCAGGGCCTCATGCGCCGACGCCATGGCAACAAAAAAGAGGGTTCAGCGCGCACAGGAAGGAGCGCGAGCACGCGCAAAGGACTGGGGCGAGCGCGCGCAGCTCGCGGTTGACAAAGGCCGCGAAGACCTGGCCCGCGAGGCACTCATCGAGAGACGCAACTACCAGGAGCATGCAGACGCCATGGAGGGTGAGCTGAAACAGTGCGATGCTCTCATCTATCAATACCAGGCAGATATCGTACAGCTCGAAAATAAGCTGCGTTCGGCTCGCGAGAAGCAGCGTGTTCTTGTCCAACGTCACCTGCATGCTCGCAACAAGAAACGGGCCCAGTTGGATATTCGCAAGGTCGAGACCTCAGACGCGTTCATCCGCTTCGACCAGTTCGAGAACCGAATCGAGCGGATGGAGGCCGAGGCAGACCTCGTTAACTACGGCCGCAGGCCCACGTTGGAAGATGAGATCAACTCGCTCAGAACCGACGAAGAGATCGAGAACGAATTGCAGAACCTCAAAGCTTCTACGGAAAAGAAACCCGAGGAAAAGTCATAATACCACAGCAGGCAGCGTGCCTCGCCCGGTTGCGCCCGGCGCGCCGGCGAACGACGGGAACAGACGCCATGAAGAAACAAATCGATCCCTCAAATCCGGTAAACCTTGATTCCGGACAGCGCAAACAGTTAACATATATTATCGAGAGCCTGAGAAAGAATATCCGGACGCCGAAGAAGAGGAGCGAAGGGGAAACGAATCCCCCAAGAAAAGAGAGCGAGCGAGAACATGCTTCCCGCGGCAGTCGGCCTTCGGCGTCGGACCGACACGCGACAGCGGTTGACCGGAATCTGTCGGTGATCGCCGAAAAAATTCCTGCTTAAACCCAAACGGGAGCCCTGGACATGACAGCCGTGCTCATCGTAGCAATTGTATTTGGTTCGATTATCACGTTCTTTATGATAATCTTCGGATTCGTCCTGGCAATGAAAAAAATACAGATAGGTGGTTCGATGCGCGACAGTGGACGACTCAGCGAGAAGGAAACACGCCTCATACAAGAGATCCATCAGGGGCTGACAAAGATGGAAGAGCGTGTCGATGCTTTGGAGATGATCCTGTCCGACCGTGAAGAGAAGAAAAAGGAAAGGAAAGTGACGGACGATGCGTAGATACGAAAAACTGCGTGGCGGCATCTATCGTTCGCGCAATGGCATCATATTCGGCGTCTGCAAGGGTCTGGCGGACCATTTCGATGTCTCCGTATTCTGGACGAGAATCGTAGCCGTCGCATTGTTGGTATTCACGGGATTCTGGCCGATAGGCATTCTCTATATCGTGGCGGCGCTTCTCATGAAGCCCGAGCCGGTGCTTCCGCTCGAGACCGAGGAGGCGCAGGAATTCTACAATTCCTATGTGTCGTCGAGCAACCTTGCGCTGCATCGCCTGAAGCGCACGTTCGACAATCTCGACCGCCGCATCCAGCGCATCGAAAGCACCGTCACGGCACGCGAGTATGAATGGGACCGCCGACTGAACGAAGGCGCTTGAAGAATCCGAGAATCCGAAGAGGGGTCAGGTCTCGCCGGCCTGTTGCCGAAACCAATCAGGACGTTCTTTTTTGTAGGGGCAGGCCCCCGTGCCTGCCCAATTGAAGACCAACCACGCCGTTTCCCCCGCCTTGGGCAGGCACGGGGGCCTGCCCCTACAAGAAGATGCGGTCGATTCTCATTTGGGCAAAGCAGGAAGGAGTCAGGTCCTGCAGTTCCACATTTGCTGTAATGTATCGGCGTGCTGCCCAAGAGATTCTTCGCCAACAGCGTTCTCCTGCCTCGTCATTGCGAGGAGCAGAGCGACGAAGCATGAGATCCTTCACTCGGGCCTGCGGCCCTTCGTTCAGGATGACATAAGTGATGAGTGTTTCATGCTCTCCGGAGCATATTGCAGGAACTGACGCCAGGCAGCTATGCCAGCAGGTCGAGCAGGATGCCGGTGCGTTGATTGGAAATGTTCTGGGCGAGGATGCCGGCCTGCAGACGAATGCGGGAGAGAACCGACTCACCCGAGGTGCTCGCGAAGTTGGTGTCGCGGATAGTCGAGTCGGAAGCGAGAAGATTTTCGCGGTTAAGCTGAAGATTGCGGACGGCGGATTCGAGCACGTTTTTCTGAAACGCGCCGAGGTCGCCCCGTACGCGGGAGACGTCGTTGATGGCGGCGTCCACGACCGCGAGCGCATCGGCAGCGCCCTGCGGAGTTCGGACGTCGATATCGGCGAGGCTCTCGAAACCACTCACGTTTTCGACGCCCCGGCCAAGCTCGCCGGCCGCAAGGCTGGGGATGGTGAGCCGCGCGGGCTCGCCCTCGCCCACCACGAACTGCTCATCGCGAAACGTCCCATCCAATAGCGGCCTGTTCGCAAATTGCGTCGTCTGCGCGATTCGGTTGATGCTCTCGGTCGCGTTGGCTATCTGGTCCTGAATGGCCTGCAGGCCGGTTTCTCCCAACACCGCAGTGTTGCCGGCCTGAACCGCCAGGCCGCGTATTTCCGAAAGCTGCGTGTTGACCTCGGCCAGCGCCCCCTCGGCGGTCTGCACCAGATTGACGGCGCGCGATGCGTTCGTCGTCATCGCGCCCAGGCCGGCGATGCGCCCCCTCAACTGCTCGGAGATGGCAAGGCCCGCCGGGTCGTCCGCCGCAGAATTCAGCTTGAGCGCTGACGAAAGTTTTTCGAGCTGCGTTTGCAATTCCGCCTGCTGGAGCAAAATGCTGCGCTGCGCGGCCAGCGGCGTCGAAGAACCGATTCTCAGGCCCAAAAAACGCTCTCCTTATCCCCTGTATTCGCGGTAAACTTTCTAAAATTATACCATGCGCTCACGAAACCGTCAACGAATTCGCGGCGTGAAATTGTCCTCCTTCTTGCTTTATCAGCCATTACGTGGCGAAGGGGACTGTCCCAGAATTACGGACGCGAAGCGTCGTAGATTCGGGACTGTCCCAGAAGCGTGTACAAGCACAAATTCTATTAAGCAACTCTGAACTCGGAACCCTGGGCCCTAAACTTTGGACTCGTGCACGGCATAGAATCCGACCCATTCGCCGTCCTGCAGAGTCTTCTCAAAGCGCCAACCGCGGAGCCGCATTTCGCGCTTGAATTCCACGGCAGATTTCGCAGTGAGTCCCGAGGCGATAAGCCTCTTGCCGTCGAGCACGCGCGTGATGCCGGAAACGAGCGGCAGCATCTCGTGACCGAGCATATTGCAGATGCCGAGGTCGAATGCTCTGCGAAGTTGCCGCGAGCCAAACCGCTCGCAAAGAATCTCGACTTTTGAGAGCACCCGGTTGAACCTGCAATTTTCCGTGGCGTTCTCGATGGCCTGCTCGTCCATCTCGACCGCGACAACCTTTCGCGCGCCGAGCTTGACGGCGGCGATGGCGAGTATGCCGCTTCCCGAGCCGATGTCGAGCACGCGCGCGCCTTCGGCCATGCAGCGCTCGATCAGCTTCAAACATATCTGAGTCGTGGGATGAGCGCCCGTGCCGAACGCCATCCGGGGATAAATGTAGATGACGGTTTGGCCGGGCGAAGCGGGGAACTTCTCCCACGAAGGACAGACGACGAGCCGCTCGGTGACCCTCACTGGTTTCCAGTTTCGCCGCCACTCCTCCGCCCAGTCTTCCTCGGGCACGGTCTCGATGGCGCCCAACCGCAGCCTGCGAGCGCTGGTGGCCGGGCCGCCCGCGGCCGAGATCAGCTCCGCGATGATTTCAAGGTGCGCTTTGAGCGCGGCGGGCTCTATTGCGTCGTCGAAATAGGCGTCGAGGTGCTCGCGTCCTTTCCCCTCGTCCTCCGATTGGATTCCGCAGCAGTGAAACGACTGGATTGCGCGGCGGACCATGTCGGCGTCGTCCTTCGCGACCGACATGGTGACCTTGTGCCAGATTTTGCCGGTCGCTTTGTGGTCGGCCTTCTTCATCGCTTTTTAGTATAGCATCCTTGGCCGCCGGGACAAAGGATGTTGGCGGCCGCGCAATTTCGGGCCGGCAAGAAGAAGCCTGTAAGGGGTAAATAACGAATCCATAGCGAATCCACTTGACAAGGTGCCGTACCGGCGGTATAATAACTGTACTAATACAAATAGTACAGCACGAGAACGAGTCATGCTGCCGAAAATCGACCCTGCAAAGAGTGAGCCTATCTACATCCAGTTTATGAATGGAATCAAGTACTTCGTCGCCACGGGCATGCTGGCGCCGGGCGAGGCGTTGCCGTCGGTCAGGGAAATGGCGGTCAAGTTGAGAATAAATCCGAACACGGTCGCGCGTGCGTACCGGGCGCTGGAGCGCGAAGGTGTAGTCGTAACCATTCGCGGCAAGGGCGTTTACGTTTCCGACGCGCCCCGTCGTTCCGACAGGGAGCGCGCTCTGTTGAAACTCACGGAAACGCTCGACGGAATATTGGTGGAGGCATTCCATAAAGGAATCACAGCCGATGAAGTGCAACAGTTGCTGAAGGGGAGGATCGAAGACCTGAAGAAGAAGAGGGAGGAGTAGATGGAATACGCCATCGAAACCCAAGCGCTGACGAAACGATTCCGGAGGCTCGTCGCCGTAAACGAAATCGACCTGCGGGTGCCGTGGGGGAGCGTGTACGGATTCCTCGGCCGCAACGGCGCGGGCAAGACAACGACGATTCTCATGCTGCTCGGCCTTCTCCGGCCAACGTCCGGCGGCGCGACGGTGCTTGGATATTCATCGAAGGTCGAGCCAGTGAGAATCCGGGCAGAGGTCGGCTACGTGCCGGAAAAGCAGACGGCGTATGACTGGATGACGGTAAGGGAACTCCTCTGGTTCACGGGCAAGTTCTACAAGACCTGGAACCAGAAGCTCGCCGAGGAACTCGTCGAGAGGTTCGGACTCGACCCGAACAGAAAGCTCAAGCATCTCTCGCGCGGCATGGTCGCTGAAGTCTTTCTGATACTCGCGCTCGCGCCCGAGCCGAGGCTGCTGATACTCGACGACCCCACATCGGGCATGGACCCGGTTGTGCGCCGCGAGTTCCTTGAGAACGTGGTGGACATAGTGCGGGACCGCAAGCGCACCGTGTTCTTCTCCTCTCACATCCTCTCCGATATCGAGCGCGTGGCCGACTGGGTCGGCATTTTGAAAGACGGCCGCCTGCTCATCCAGAGCGAAGTGGACAAGCTGAAGCTCAGGATGCGAAAGGTCATCGCCAGGTTCGAGGCTGAGCCGCCGCGCGAATTGACGTTCGGCGGGCCGCTGTCGGTGCGGAGGGACGGGACCACGCTGGAAGTGGTCTTCTCACAGTACGAGAACGACATCCCGGACCGGCTGAGAGGACTGGGGGCCACCGCGGTCGAGGTGATAGACCTGTCGCTCGACGACATATTCGTGGAACACCTAGGGCCGGAGAAATCGTGATGTTTCGCGCGCTTCTGTGGAAAGAATGGCGGGAGCTGTGGATATTGCCGGTGGCGGCTGCGCCGCTGACTGCCGTGATCCTCCTTCTCACACAACCAAGACAGCGACCTCTTGATCCAGAAACATGGATTCTGGCATTTGCCATGCTATTGCTGCTGGCAGCGCTTTTTATTCCGACCATCCTCTATGCCCGTGGCAGAAATATCCATGACTCTCAGTTTCCCCTGCTCATACCCCTGGACAGGTTTCGGCGCTGGTGGTTCATGTTGATAATCGGCCTGTCGATTGTTGCCGCCGTCGGAGTGGTCCTCTACGGGACAACAACCGTTCTTACCCACTTCTATCGCAGGCTCCCCGCCTTTGAGCACAGGCTGACAGAGATGACTTTGACCGTCATCTGTATCGCTGTTTCTCTCTTCAGTTTCTCGGCATTCATCTCGGCCTTTTTCAAGAAGCAAGTGCCTGCAAGTGTTGCCGTCATGCTGGCCGTGTTCGTTTTGTGGGTGTCGTGGCTTATCGTTTCCGTCGGGGTCGAACCTGTTAAGACACTCGTTAAGACCTTTGAAAAAGACCCGAACTATTGGCGGGTCTGCTTCCTTGTGTTCTGCCCCGGCCTGCTGTTTGCTTCCATGGCGGTCTATGTGCGAAAGGACTTCCGAAAAAGAACCCGCCGGCGGGTGGCTCTCGGATACTCGGCGGCAGCGCTCGCCGCTCTCGTGCCGACCGCCGCCGGGGCAGCTTACCTTTCGAGGGGAATCATGGAAGCATTCAAACCCTCGCCCCCAAGAATCATGGGCATGGATATTTCCGGGGACGGAAACCGCATGGTATTTAACATTTCGCCCGGCAAGGTGCTCATTTCTGTGGACCTGATAAAGCGGCGGGCCTATCGCATTGACAAGGGAGGCTCTTTCGACGTTCGGATGAAAGATAGAGGCGACGCATTCGTATATTCAAAAACAAAATCTATCCTTTCGTCCAAGGTAATCCTGTCGAATTTTGAGGGAACCCGCAAGAAAATTGTGTCCACGAATAGTTTTCTCTCTTATATCTCTGTCGGCTTTTGGTCAAAGGATGGAGCGTATTTCGGAATGATAAATTCTGAAGGAATGCTAACTGGAGGAAGGAAAACAGTCGTTATATGCGATTCTACCGGAAAAATATTGGGTGAATATGAATTTCCAGCTCTCGAGGAGGCCTGGATTTTTCCGATAGGCTGGGACAACAAACAGAGATTCTATTTCTTTAAGAACCTCAACAAACGCGGCACGACTATCACAACTTACTGGCGCGTTAAGCCTGATGACATTGCGCCCGAACAAGTATCATTCTTACGTCAAGATCACTCCTACTACATGTGGCTGTCTCCCGATGGAAGATGGGCTACTGGTTCGAGAAGACTTGACGATTCAGGAAAACGAGAGTTGTGGCTCTATGATATTGCACAAGAAACGAGCCTCCTTGTCTCCCAGAACTGGGCAAGCTTCAAGTGGTCTCACGATGGCGCAATATTCGCCTTTCTCGAAGACGTGGTCGAGCAAGACGATGAAGACGCGACCGAGGAACTCCCGCGTCGGCTGATACTCTACAGACCGGAGACGGGTGCGCGCACGTCGGTCTTGCTCGGAGACGCACTGGAAATCGATAGCATCCAGTCATGGTCCCTGTCGAACGCTCACCTGCTTTTAATATCCAAAGGATACAAAAGAAGATATGTCTTTTCGATCGACACGAAGCTATTTCAGGAAATTCCTCGCCCGAGCGACAAGTTCATCTATTTGCCGAAAGCTTGGATTGCGGATGAACGACTGCTGTGGATCGCAAAGACCGGACTGGTCGCCACGGAATACGACGGCTCTAATCCAAAGGAAATCTTCAGGGTGGAAGGCGGCAAATTCTACTTTGACGGGAAGGAGAAGCCTTGACACGAGCCATCATCTGGAAGGAATGGAAACGGCTCAGAGGATTGCTTCTCGCGTTCTTGCTGGCTGCGATACTTATCCCTGCAATCCCCGGCCAACTCCTCCCAAATGAGGGTGAGACCGCCCAGACTTTGATCCTTTTCATGTTCACGTTGTTCTGCCTTTTCAGTGGCATAATCTTCTATGAACAGAAAAGGCGCGGCACGATTCACTTCCTTCTCTCCAGGCCCGCGACAAAGCCTTATCTGTTCGTCACGCATTATCTGAGCTACGCGCTCATGCTTGCGGCCCTGCTTATCATTTCTCTTTCCGCGCATTACGTTCACATGACTTTTCGATTTCCGCATTTCTCCCCGCTGGATATGTTGCTCGAGCCCGAACTGGTTATCGACCTTGCCCTCTGCCTGTTTTTTCTGTCACTTTCACTGTTCGTGGCCAATTCGGCTATCACCTTCGGCTCCACGACGGTCGGAATCGCTTTCATCATCATGCTTGTGCTGCCTTTCGTCTTTCACAAACAGGTGTCATCCTTTGCCTCCAGCGTGCCTCCCCTGGGACCTCGCGAATCGCCCGTTACTTTTCTTTGGCTCCTCCTTTGCGGCGGCGTATTCCTCGGCGTATTGAGCCTGTGGGAAATCGCGTTTGACGAGTTGCGGGACGCGAAGAACGCAAGGTGGATTCGCGCGCTCGTTTCGGCTTCCGCTCTGTCTGTAATCATGATAGCGGTGGCGGCGCATCTGGTCGCTCGGGCGACGGTGAGCCCTTCCGAAAAAAGAATCCAGGAGGTCATCGCCACCGGTGTTGGGAAATATCCCGTCGCATGTGTCGTCTCGGATGGACGCAGGGAGAACGGTCTCGTCGTTGTCAAGGGGCCGCCGTATTTTTTGCGCGGAAAATTCATAGAAAGGAAGGGAAATGAGTCACCTGTTGTGAAGAGCGGGGACGCAGCCGGCCGATTCTTCGTGCCTGTGGTCGAAAGGAGGTATCAGGCGTCGCTTCTGAAATTCGCTTATTTTTCCGACAAACCCATCCTTGGGCAGGAAATACGCGCCATGGGTGCAAACCTTTCGAGGGTGAATACGATCTCTCCCAAGCATTACTCCCGCAGGGAGTCCTTTGGTCCTCCATTTCCTTCGCCCGACGGCGATAGGGTCGCATACCTCAAGACGAGTTCTTCCAGATTTGGGAAAGAGTCATCCGCAAGCCTCTGGATCACAAAATTATATTACACGTCGGTAAGCGACTTTGTTGACTTGCCGAATGATGCCGAGAGTACCTTCGAACCCATAGGCTGGACGCCGGATGGATATGACTTCATGTTGAGAGAGAAGGGGCCGAAAGGACCGCGGATATGGGCCGTGGACTGGGTTGCGACCGGCATTCGTCCGTTCCTCGACGAATTCCCCGACGCGGTTATAACCGGACACGACCTGCCGAAAGCAGGTGAATGGATGTCGCTGCTCAGGAAGGAAACACGCAGAGAGTGGGCCATGTGGCTGGTGAACTACCGCTCGGGCGAGAGCAAAAAGCTGGGCGCCTTCAAGCAGCCTCCCCTCAGGGCCTGGACGCCGTACGGCAATTGGTTTGCTTATTGGACGCCGGAGAGCGGACTCGTCACGTACAATGTATCAGAAGACGCCCGGCAGCCGGCAGTGTGCCCGCACGCGCCTTCAATCCGACAAATGAAATGGTCTCCTCCGCCCGGGTCTTCCTTGGCAATTGTCGCAGTCGAGCCCGAAGAGCCACATGCGAAAGCGTACGTCGCGCTGTTCAACCCGACGAACTGCAGCGTCATCAAACTCATCGATGGTTTTGCCGCACCCGAAAAGAAATGGGGCTGGCTGAGCAGTCAGGCGATCGTCTATGCCGACGGCGGTGAGCTATGGCAGGTCGATCTCCTCGGCAAACGAACCCTCATCTCGTCCACCATCGTATCATCCAAGAACTAGTAACTTTTCGGCTCAGAAGATCTTCGGCTCTTCCCATTTGCCGTAAACGTCGCGCAGCACGTCGCAGATCTCACCCTTCGTGGCGAGCGAGCGGGCGCACTCGACGATTCTCGGCATGACGTTGTCGGACCCTCGGGCGGCATCGGCGAGGGCCTCGAGGCTGCGCCTCACTTTGTCGTTGTCCCGCCTCTCGCGAAGGTCGCGCAGGTGTTCCCTCTGCTCCCGCTCCACGCTCGGGTCGATTTTCAGCAGGGGTATCTCGACCTTTTCGTGCTCAAGGACAAGGTCGTTCACGCCGATGACTATTCGTTCGTTCGTCTCGATTTCGCGCTGATAGCGCTTGGCCGCCTCGGCGATCTCTCTCTGGAAGAAGCCGAGCTCGATGGCCTTTATCACTCCGCCCAGCTTCTCTACCTGTTCGAAATATTCGTATGCGCCGCGCTCCATCTTGTCGGTCAACGCCTCGACGCAATACGAGCCCGCCAGCGGGTCGATCGTGTTGGACACGCCCGATTCGTGCGCGATGAGCTGCTGCGTGCGGAGCGCTATCCTGACGGCTTTCTCCGTCGGGAGCGCGTAGGTTTCGTCCATCGAGTTGGTGTGGAGCGATTGCGTGCCTCCCATCACCGCCGCGAGCGCCTGGTAGGCGGTGCGCACGATGTTATTCTCGGGCTGTTGCGCGGTGAGGCTGCAGCCGGCCGTCTGCGTGTGGAACCGGAGGAGCCACGAGCGCGGGTCTTTGGCCTTGTACCTGTCGCGCATCTCCCTCGCCCAGATGCGTCTGGCGGCGCGGTACTTCGCGATTTCCTCGAAGAAGTCGTTGTGCGCGTTGAAGAAGAACGACAGCCGTGGAGCAAACGCATCGACGTCGAGGCCCGCCTTGATGCCCGCCTCGACGTAGGCGAAGCCGTCGGCAAGCGTGAACGCCAGCTCCTGGAGCGCGGTCGAGCCGGCCTCGCGGATGTGGTAGCCGCTGATGCTTATCGTGTTCCACTTGGGAACGTGGTCGGAGGCGAACGCCATGATGTCGGTGATGATGCGCATCGAGGGCGCCGGCGGCACGAGCCACGACTTCTGTGCGATGTATTCCTTGAGGATATCGTTCTGTATCGTTCCCCTCAGTTTCTCCGACGGCACCCCCTGCCTTTCGCCCACGGCGATGTAGAAGGCGAACAGCACGGCGGCCGGGCCGTTGATGGTCATCGAGGTCGAGATCCTGTCGAGCGGTATTTCGTCGAACAGCAGGCTCATGTCCTCGACCGAATCGATCGCGACGCCGCAGATGCCCACCTCGCCCTCGGAGAACGGGTGGTCGGAGTCGTAGCCCATGAGCGTCGGCATGTCGAAGGCGACCGACAGGCCGGTCTGGCCGTGGTCGATGAGGAAATGAAACCTCTCGTTCGTGTCGCGCGCGCTGCCCAGGCCCGCGAACTGGCGCATCGTCCAGAGCTGGCCGCGGTACATCGTGGGATACACGCCGCGCGTGAACGGAAACTGGCCCGGGTAGCCGAGGTCGCCCTCGTAATCGAAATCGGTCAAGTCGTCGGGCGAGTAAAGAGGATTCACCGTCTCGCCGGAGGCGGTGGTGAAGGTGGAATCGCGCTTCTTCTCGCGCGCGTACTGCTTCTCCCACTTCGCGCGCCCGTCACGTTCTGTTGTCATGGATGTGACTCCTCAATCAACATCTTGCTTGGAAGGATGCAAAGCCTGGGCGGTTCACGAGCCGCCCGTGCGATAATCACGTGTCCGCTTACTGCATTATAGCATCGGGCACAAGCGGATGTCTAACCTGCTTGGCCAGTGTAATGACGTAATATACCCACGCCTTGTTTGCGCTGGGTGTGAGGGAGGTGTGTTGGGTTTTCTTCTATCGAGAGGCTCAAGAGAAAAGAATCAGAGATTTGTGACTTCTTATTGTCGCAACCCTGGCAACAGGCGCGTCATTTGCGCTACAACTTCTCTATTCTTCCGCAAGTCACCAATCGAGAAAGACAGGCAAACGGAATGAGAACGTCGATAATCCTATCGCTTTCAGAGAGTCAACAGATCGTTTTCTCGGCTGCCCCGTCCAACGGTGCCAATGTCGCGCTCCGGCTGCCCCCTCAGAAATTCAAGAATGCCCTCGGCTCTCATCAAAGCCTGACTCGTCTCTGCCGGGTGATTCTGAATTGCCTTGTTGAAATATGTTTGACGAATTGTCAATTATGTGATTAAATGTTTATTACATCACATCAGACCTCACTCGATGCGTTCCCTTGAACGACATGCCTACCTGAGAGAAGAGAGGGCGCACGCGGCTTTCAAGTGCCGCAGAACATATGGCATCACCGCGTTCATAACGCATACCCATGTCCTCTGAAGCATCTGGCAATATTTCGCACGCGTTGCATTTACTGGTGCCTGACAGGCCAAACAACATTACCGCTTCCTTTTCTGACAATCCATTGTTATCAAACCGAGGGCGTTAGGCAAAGGCGAAGGAAAGAAGGGGAGGCATGAAGCATGCGGTCGGCGGGAGACAGGAACAAGATGAAGTTGGCTCTCGATCTCGGAGAAGAAATTTCGCTGGATAAATTCGAGGTTTTTAGAGGATTGAGCGGATCGGACATCGGGCGTATTGTCGATGCGGGCGTCATACGATCCGTTGGCGGCGGGAAATTGCTGTTTCGGAAGGGCGAAATAGGCAAGAACGTGTTTCTTATCCTGAAGGGAAAGGTTCAGCTTGTGGACGAATACGATACTCACAAAAAAGTTCTTGCCGAATTGGGTCCGGGTGAGTTCTTTGGGGAGATGTCGATGGTCGAGAAAGTCCATACACACTCGCTTCATGCCGTCGTGAAAGAGCCATCGCAAATTCTCGTGCTAAGGAATCATATCTTAGATAAACTGATTGATGATAAACTGCCCAAGCGCTTTCTTAAGAATATTATCGGCGTGCTCTGCAATCGAATTCACGCAAACAAAGACATGTATATGCGTGCCAGATACTACGATAAATCCTCAAGAGAAGTGAAATGGCAGGGTTGAGAAGCTAAGGCTCCTTTTCTCAAGCCTGAACCTCTCGAACGACGAATTAACCCGGCAAAACCTTTAGTGGGAAGGAAGGGTAGCGGCGGGGTTGGGCTTGGGAACGAGGGGAAAAGAAATCTTGCCTTCTCTGCGCCCCGGCAGGTGAATATCAGTTCCCCATATCTGCCGAGATGGCCACTATCAATTTGCCCGTGTGGTAGTCGTATCCGCCAATGACGATCGTGCCGCCTTTGACTATTCTGAACTCCGTGTCCAGGACGTTTCGCTCGGGCCCGCGCATCGGCTTCTCGATTATCTTGACCTTGAGCTTTATCCGGCCATCCTCGCGCCCGCGCGCATACAGTTTCAATTCGCGCAGGCCGGGCAGAGCTATCTTTTCGTCGCTGCCGACGCGTACCTTTTTAGGGATTCTCGAGACAAGCCTGTACGTGGAATAGCGGAAAGGACCCTGAAACTGTTTGACGATGTCCCTTATTTCGGGATCGACTCCCGGGACGCCGTCCGATGCCTCGATCAGGTACACGACAATTCGCATGCTGCCGTCGCGACCGTTATTCTGAGCCGACGCTTTAGGGCTGACCGAGAAGAGGACACACAAAACCATTGCAAGAGCGACGAAGGCTTTCCACACGGAGGTGTTCGTCATAGAGTCACTCCTTTATCCCCTTTCGCTTTCCCGGCGTCCTGCTCCGTCACCCAGATGACTTTCATCTTGGTATCGCCGACCTCGTACACCATGACGCAGTCGTCCGCCGCATCCACGCTGTCTATTATACAATCGTTCGCCGCCACTATCGGCGCCTGATTTCCCGGCAGATAGGCAAGGACCAAAACGAGCGCGACCGCCACGATTCCGACCGCCGCCCACGCGGGCTTCGGCAGCCAGAATATCCTCGCAAGCTTTTCTCTGAAAGGCGCCGGTTCGGGCGCGGCGGGTTCCTCGATGGCGGCACACACCCGCCCCCACACAGCGGAGAGGTCCTCCGAGCCTGCGAGTTCCTCGCAATGGGCCTTGAGCATCCGGCCCATTCGTTCGAGCTTTTCGAGCTCGCTCGAGCAATTTTCGCATCCACGCAGATGTTCGCTCACGGCCTCCAGCTTTTTGCCGCGAAGCTCGTGGTCGTAGAATCTGTCGAGCAACTCTCTCACTTTTTCGCAGCGGATGGTCATCTTCTTTAACATCTCCTTCAGTCGAATATCCCGGAGCTTCTCAATCCAGGTGCGGCCCCAGCAGCTCCTGCAATTTCTTCCGGCCATAGTGAAGCCGCGACATCACCGTCCCCTCGGAGCAGCGCATCACCTTGGCGATTTCCTTGTAGGAAAGTCCTTCGACTTCCCGAAGCACGATCGCCGTGCGCTGGTCGGGAGGCAGCTTCTGTATGGCGTCGTCGATGAGGCCGCCGAGTTCCTTTCTCATCAGTTGATCCGAAGGGCTCTCCGAGGACGGAGCCACCGGATACTCCCCCTTCTCCTCTTCCGGCTCGATTTCTTCACGAAGCTCGACCTCATCGCGCCGGCCCGCCTTCCTCGCAAGGTCTATGGCCGCGTTGAATGTAATCCTGTAGAGCCACGTATAGAGGCTTGCCTGGCCCTTGAACCTGGCCAGCGAGCGGTACGCCTTGACAAACGCCTCCTGGACGGCGTCGAGCGCATCCTCACGGTTCCCCAGCACTCCGTACGCCACTCCATACATCCTCCGCTGGTATTTCTCGACCAACGCCTGAAACGCCGCCCGCTCGCCCCGTCGAATCTGCTCTATCAGTTCCTCGTCAGAGGGCATGCGCTTGCCTGGCTCCTAAGAATTAGACGCCTCCAATGGGCGAATATTCAACAAATTTCAGCAAAAATCGCGACCAGCGGAGGACGAAAACCTTCCCAATTTCTGCCTCTACAGTTCCGATTTACGGACGCGGCCGGCAGGGCAACGAGTTGGCCCCTGAGCGTGAGAAATACGACAAAACCGAGATCCGCGATTCAATATAATCATTTATTTGTCAATATGTTACGAAGTTTTCGCCGGGGCGGAGCATACTTCACCCCCACGTCAGATGCTCCATGGGCAGCCAGATTCCAAGGGCCTGCTGCCGAACGGAAGCCCCCCTTGACAACCTTATCAGAAATGTCATTCTGAGGAGCGAAGGGTCGCACCCCGCGACGAAGAATCTCTATTTTCGGGCGAATTTATGTCCGTCATCAGGAGATTCTTCGCTTCGCTCAGAATGACAAATAGGCAATTGCCGCTTGGGCAATAGGTCGGCAAGACACAAATTCGGCGTTGAAAAGGCATTAATTTTCCGGAGCGGAATGCTTGAGGGCCGAAGCGACCTCCCTGGGCACCTCTGCCTTGCCTTCCTTGTCGAAGACAATCAATTGACGGCTCAGCAGCGAATCGAGCACCTTGGGGGTCGCGCCAAAGCTGGTGAAGGAATGCTTCTCAAAGAATCTCGGGTCCTGCGAGAGTTTGAGCAGGACGGCATATTCGATGTCGCTGAGGGCGGACAGCTTGCGGGAGACGTCCGGGCCCTGGAAATTGAAGTTGAGCTGTTCGTTCAGCCTGCCCAGCGTTTTCTCGAGCGCCTTTATCTTGTTCTCTGTCTCGGTGATGCTATCGACAATCCTGTTGACATTCCTCGAGGATGCCTCCGATTGAGGCCTGGTTGAGCGGCGATCCCTCACCCTGGCCACCTCGGTCTCATGGGCGAGAAAATCTTTCAGGTCATAGATGAGCTCCACCACTTTCCGATGAAGCTCGGTCGTCGTCGCCGTTATCTCGCGGCTCAGGCGGACGGTGTCCAGGTAATACCGATGCGATTGCCAGAGCGTGAATCCGGAGACGACGAGTATGCAGACGCTCAGCAGAAACGATACGAGAAGCAGAGATGTGGCGAGGTTTGTCTGGTCGGCGACCTGCGCCGAAGCGGCGGAACACGGGACGAGAGTCACGACAAGAGCCAGGAGAATGGCTATGAAGAGTGTCTTCGCAGCGCCAGCCCGCTCCGGTCGAAGCATTATCCACTCCCCGCTCAGAAGATAGAGACCCACGAATGCCCGTTGAGTCATATCATTATACAGCCTGCCCCAAGCACTGTCAAACGCAAATCTTGGGAAGAGTTTCGTCATTTTCTCTGCCCCCATTCTTCCGTTACGAATGGATGTCATGCTGAGCGCAGCGAAGCATCTCGTTCTGGGCCGACGCAACAGAGATTCTTCGCTTCGCTCAGAATGACAACTGTTATCTGCTCCCGGTAGCTAGCCCGGCACAAGGCGGCTGGCATCTGACCTGCGAATGATATATACTCCGGTAAGGAGCGTTATGGGAATTCCCGCGTCATCCGCACACCATTTCAACGAGGGTCTCATGAAGCGGTTCGTTCGAACCATTGCCTCCGCGGGCGTTGCATTAAGCCTTCTCCTTCTCGCCATGGCGGCGTGCTCCAAGCGGCCGGATAACGATGTGCAGGCCGGCACGGACGGGGACAAGACAGTTGGGACAGGCGAATGGACGCCGCATGTGGTGCCGTACCTTGACAGCGTTCCGTCGAGTATCGACGGCCAGGGCAGCGCGGTATTGAAGCCCGCCGGGCCGCTCCCGGTGAGTTCGCGGGGAGATTTCGAGATAACCTTCACGGTGGGCGAGGCGGGTGTTGCGGCCGGCGGGTTCGTCATGCTGCAGGTCTCGCCCTGGTGGGGCTGGAGTCAGGCGCAGACAGTGTACCCCGTCAGGCCGGGATACACGGTGGTGAAGACGTCCTTTTCCGATCCATCGCTTAGGGTCACGACCCTTCCGCTCAACCGGATCGTCGTGTCTTCCCGAGAGCGTGCCTTCGCGCCGGGCGACAAGATTACCTTCGAATACGGCAATGGCGCACAGGTGGACAGGTTTGCCGAGTCGGCGGAACCGTTCCAGATTTTCGTGGACGCCGACGGCGACGGACACTCGGCCTGCATCGCCGACCCGCCCACTCTGCGCACGCTGGCGCGAGCGCCGTCGCACCTGAACGTGACTGCGCCCTCGCAGGTCGCCCCGGGCACGCTCATAGAGGTGCGCGCGGCGCCGCTCGACGGGCTCGGCAACTGGAGCGAATGCTCGAAGGGGACATACTCGCTCGAGGTCACGCGCGACGGCCAAAAGGTGGGCAATTCGACGCTCGAAGCCAGCGGCGGCGAAAAGACAATCGCCTTCACGTACACGCCCGCCGAGGAAGGCATCTATTTTTTCAACGTGGAAGGTCCGTCGGGGATTCGGGGCAGGAGCAACGTCGCGCTCTGCCAGAAGGGGGTTCCGCAGCTTAAGCTCTATTTCGGCGACATTCACGGACACTCGGAAATATCCGACGGAACCGGCACGCCCGAGGACTACTACCGCTATGCGCGGGACGTCTCGGGGCTGGACATCGCCGCGCTCACCGACCACGCCGATTTCGGGACCATACCGGTGAAGGGCAAGGTATGGGAACGCATCAAACGCGCCGCCAACGAGGCGAACGAGCCGGGCCGCTTCGTCACGTTCCTGGGATTCGAGTGGACCAACTGGGTGTACGGCCACCGGAACGTCTATTACCGCGACGGCGACGGTCCCGTGTTCCGCTCTATCGACCCCCAGAGCGATACCCCGCAGGAGCTGTGGGCGCTCATCGAGCCCTACAAGGCCATGACCGTGGCCCACCACGTGGGCGGCGGGCCGAAGGCCACCGACTGGACCGTGCCGCCCGGGCCGAAAGAATGGCTGGTCGAGATATGCTCGATTCACGGCTCGTCGGAGTACCTGGGCGGCGAGGCCTCCATCTACCACCCCGTCAAGGGCGCGTTCGTGAGGGATGCGCTAGCGCGCGGCTACAAGCTGGGCATCATCGGCTCGGGCGACACGCACGACGGCCACCCGGGCCAGCGCAGCGTCGGCGCCGTCGTGAACGGTATCGTGGGGGTCTATAGCCCCGAGCTGACGCGCGAGGCCATATGGGAAGCCTTTCGGAAGAGGCACGTCTATGCGACCAGCGGCCCGAAGATCATCCTGAATTTCCGTGTGGCCGACTCGCCCATGGGTTCAGAGGCCACGTGGGCCGCCTCCAAGGGGCCGGTCCCTCTGGCGATTAGAGCAGTGGCCTGCGACGATATCGCCTCCGTCGAGATCATCCGCAACGGCGAGACGGTGTTCGCTGAGAAGGGCGAGGGCCCGTTCGCCCAGTTTCTGCTCGAGGACTCGAAGCCGCCCGCCGGCACGTCATGGTACTACGCCCGCATCGTGCAAAAAGACGGCAACATGGCTTGGTCCAGCCCCATCTGGCTGACCATCGAAGATTGAAGGAAGATAGTCAAACCGCGTGAATACAGCTTCTATTTCGCGTGGGCGATTTCGTCGATGGCATCGGGGTTCTCGACCGAGGCGACGTCGCCGACCTCTTTGCCGAGCCATTTCTTCCTGATGACGCCCCGCACTATCTTCGCTGAACGCGTCTTCGGCAGCGCCTTGACGAACCGAACGTCCTCCGGCCGGAGCGTCTTGCCCATTATCTTGACGACCTGCTGCTTCAGCTCGCCTCGCAGCTCTTCGCCCGGCTCGTAGCCCGGCTGGAGCACGACGAAGCAGACGACCGACTCGCCCTTTATCTCGTGGGGCACGCCTATCGCCGCCGCCTCGGAGACGGCGGGGTGCTCGATGAGAGCCGCCTCGATCTCCGCCGGCCCGGTTCGCCGGCCCGACACCTTTATCGTGTCGTCGGCGCGCCCGTGGAGGAACCAGAAGCCGTCGTCGTCCACGTGCGCCCAGTCGCCGTGATACCACACGCCCGGCCAGCGGGAGAAGTAAGTGGCGATATAGCGGTCGGGGTCTTTCAGGAATCCCTTCGTCATCGACGGCGCGGGCTTCTTGCACACGAGATGCCCGATGCCCCCGCGGATGGGCTTGCCGTCGTCGTCGTACACGTCGATATCCATCGCCAGTCCCGGCCCGCGCAGCGTGCAGGGTTTCAGCTTTGTGATGGGCAGCGGCGAGAGCAGACAGCCGACAATCTCGGTGCCGCCCGATATGTTGATGATCGGGCACCGTCCGCCGCCGACGTTTTTGAAGAACCACTCGTACGATTCGGGGTCCCACGGCTCGCCGGTCGAGCCGAGAATCCTGATTTTCGAGAGATCGTGCCTCTTCACCCAATCGACGTCGGAGCGCATGAGCAGTCGTATCGCTGTGGGCGATATTCCCAGGATGGTGACGCCGTGCCGCTCGCACACGTCCCACAGGCGGTCCGGCTCGGGATAGTCGGGCGCGCCCTCGAATATCAGGTACGTCCCGCCGAAATTCTGGACGCCGATAATTTCCCACGGCCCCATCATCCAGCCGATGTCGGTCACCCAGAAGAACGTGTCCTCTTCCTTGACATCGAAATAATAGCCCAATTCCTTCGTCATCTGGGCAAGGCAACCGGCATGGGTGTGCACGGTGCCCTTCGGCTTGCCGGTCGTGCCCGACGTGTAGATGATCATCGAATAATCCTCGGCGTCGAGCCGCTCGGTCTCGCAGCGGGGCGACTGCTTCGGCACGATGTCGTGCCACCACAGGTCGCGGCCGTCGGTCCACGGTATCTCGTTGCCCATGCGCCGGAGCGTTACGACGTTCTTCACGGTGGGCGTCATCTTGACCGCCTCATCGGCCTCTTTCTTTATCTGGACGAGCTTGCCGCGCCGGGCGGAGCCGTCGGCGGTGAAAAGCAGCTTGGCCTCGGCATCGGCCAGCCGCGTGGCGAGTGCCGTCGCGCCGAAGCCGGAGAATACGGGGATGGCGACCGCTCCGACCTTCAGGCACCCCATCAGCACGGTCACTATCTCCGGCACCATCGGCATATAGATGCCGACCGTGTCGCCCTTCCGAATGCCCAGGCTCTTGAGGGCGTTGGCGAGCCGGTTCACCTCGTTGTAGAGCTGCCAGTACGAAACAGTGCGCACGGAGCCGTCGTCGCCCTCCCATATGACCGCCAGCTTGTTCCGCCGCCAGCTTTGGGCGTGCCGGTCGAGACAGTTGTGGACGATGTTTATCTTGCCGCCGACAAACCACTTAGCCCACGGGAACCCGCCGGAGTCGTCGAGCACCTTCGTGTAAGGCTCGTACCATTCGACGCCGAGGTCCTCCAGCGCGGCTTGCCAGAACCACTCGGTGTCCCCTATCGACCTCTGTATGAGTTCGTCGTAATTCTTGATCTTGTGCTTTCGCATGAACCGCCTGATGTTGCTCTTGGTCTTGTACTCGCCATACGGCTTCCATATGATGTTCTTCATCGCACGCTCCCTTTCGACATTGCCGGGCCCCTTCGCTGAAACGCGGACATTATACCACAGCCGCCAAGAAACGCCAGACAGCAGCGTCCCATCATCCGGCGAGCAGCCGGGCCCTGACGATGAAAAAAGGACAGGTCAAGACGCTAAGCACCAGCACTAAGCGCAAGAGGAAATCTTGTTGACAGATGGGAAATTGCAGTATACCATAACGGATAGGTGTATCCAAATTAGGCAGCGCGAGAGGAAAATGGAACCACAAGATGTTGAAGAATGCAGTCAATAGGTCGGACATCATCAGTGGGGTCGCCGCACTTGTAGCTCTTCTAAGCCTATTAGTGAGTGCGAAGACATGCAGTATACAGGAGAAGAGATTTAGAGAAGATACTAGAATCGACCTCGCAATAGGTGTCAAAGATATTAGGTTGCCACTATTGAAACTATCTGATGGGGAGGTCGCGACTTTGTTGGCAAGAGCGTATGAACTCTCTCAGGTAAAGGCAAAGGGAGCATTGTCTGTGGAGCAACAGCGAATTTGGGATAGCATCAGGGAGAAATGTCGTGGAAGTCTGGATTTGGAATTGATGAATCCGACTCGAACTCCAAATACCGTCAGGAGTATTGACATCATAGCCACGCCAGTTATCATGAGAGATGAAGAGGAGACAGAAATCCAGAATGCGCGGCGAAACCTCGCGACTGCACTTGGTTTGCATTCCGTCAAATTTCACACAGTTTTCCGTGAAGGCCAATTTCCGGTCTATTTGCAACCGATGCAAGGGACCACCGTAAGAAATATCGCATTTGAGGTCGACCCGTTAAGAGATATCCCTCAACTGAGAAAGGGTTGGTTACTAGATTTCGAGATATTGGATGTCCAGGGGGCACGAGGTTTTTATCGTCTCGGCTACTTTTTCCCGGGTAAGAAACCAGGCACCTAGGTCAGAATCTACTGTGGAAAGCAGAAAATGATGGATAAGGTATTTATATGGTTTGGACCTATAGGTTTCTTGGTTACGCTTGCTGCTCTCATATTCTCGGTAATTGTTTATCGTAGATCCCGCCGCTTTCGTGAACCTATCTACTATGTGTATCCGGCTCGAACGGAGATTGTATCTCAGGAAAAGACTTCGTGGATGCCGCTGCAAATCAGTTACTTGAACGGCTCACCGCTAGAGAAAGATGTTACAGCTGTAAATTTTGCCTTTTGGAATAAAGGGCGTCGTGAAATAAGACCAGAGGATATCCTTGAACCAATCAAGGTAAAGATTTATGGCGAGGGTTGTAAAATACTTGCCTTAAGAGTCATAAATATGTCCAGAGATGTAGTCAATTTTGATTTTGGGACAAGCGCTAATGATCCTGATAGTGAAGCTCTCATAACCTTTCGAATACTTGAAAGAGAAGATGGGGCGCTGTGCCAAATACTGTATGAGGGTGACCCAGAGGCAGAAGTCAAGGTTGAAGGCACGGTTGTGGGAGGGAAGGTCTCTGAGGCGATGATGTCGACCGATAAGAAAAGAACTAGGCAAGTTGCTCTCTCGATGGGATTATTACTTACGATAGGAATCTTGACAGCATTAGGGAAGTCGATAGCAAGGCTTATTACGGATGAAGGCCTTTATTCGTTAATCTACTTATCCGCGGCAGTCCTGCTAATTTTCATTTATATCTGGTTATCGGAAAAAAGCGAGAGACCTACATTCCCAAGAGCTTTGTATAGAAAGGAACCTCCATAATGTGCGACACCCTCAGCTGGCCGCCTCAACCTTGTTCAATGCTTGGATGGGAAGAGGGTTAAACCATATATAACGTTCTCATGATCCGTCCGCCCGGCTCGTGCAAGGCGATGCCGGCCAAGCGTCCCGCGGCCGCTCCTCTTTTCCTCTTGGTCAGCCATATATTGATTATTGTATGGCATAACCGTTCAAACATCATCAAGGGGGGCTAAGATACCCCCCCTCTTTCAAAGTAGCCCCCATCCGCTCGGGAAAGAACTTGCAATTTTCCCCGCCCGTGTAGTATACTGAATGCAGAACGAGCCGCCATTTACTTAGAGTGGGTCGCCGCCCACTCTTTTGCATTGATAGGGCAGGCTCACTTGCGGCGTTGTGAGAAGAGATGTACCGGGGCGGCTTGTGCCGCCTTTATTGTAGGATAAGTGTCTTAAGCGGCGAGAAAACACGTTGCGCCGATGAGTTCGATCGACGATAAGGCCGTCCGGATTGTCGAGCCCGCCGTCGAGGCCGAAGGATACTCGCTCGTGGACCTGGAATTCAGGCGCGAGGCCGGCGGGGAAGTGCTGAGGCTCTTTATCGACAAGCCCGGCGGGGGCATCACTCTCGATGACTGTCAAAAGGTCAGCGAGCTCCTGAGCCCGCTCCTGGATGTGGAAAACGTCGTCCAAGGGCGATATTTCCTCGAAGTTTCGTCGCCGGGGATCAACCGGCGGATTAAGAAGCGGGCCGATTTTGAGGCGTTCGCCGGCAGCAAAGTGAAGATGCACCTGCGTTCGCCCGTGGACGGACGCCGGAAGATAACCGGAATCATCGAACGGGTCGAAGGCGGAGACGTCGTCATCCGCGACGAACGGCCCGGCTCGGAAAAGCTCAGCAGGGTTCCGCTCGCGAGCATCTTACGCGCGAACCTTCAGGTAATGTGAAGAAGCGACGGTGAATCTGTCTCACGGTCGCCGTTGAATCGTAGGGGCGCAGCATGCTGCGCCCGTACAAAGATTGGGCAATCGCGGGACAGTCTCACTGCCCCCGGAGCAACAACGTACCTGTGGACAGAAACACATTGTCCCCCGGGCGCTAACGTGTAAGGCAAGGAGGGGCTCTTACATGAAGGCAGACTTAATGCCTATCTTCGAGCAATTGCAGAGTGAGCGCAATATCGACAAGAACGTGCTCATCGAGGCAATACGCTCGGCCATTGAGACCGCCAGCAAGAAGAGCTTCCACAATTACGGCAACGTGGAAATCTGCTTCGACGAGGAGAAGTGGGACATCCGCGTCTATCAGAAGAAGGAAGTGGTCGAGAGGCCCGAGAACCACAAGACCCAGATATCTCTCGAAGACGCCCGTTCCATCGACGACGAGGCCGAGATCGGAGGCGAAGTTCGCATCGAGATAGCTCCGGGCAAGTTCGGCCGCATCGCCGCGCAGACGGCCAAGCAGGTGATCATTCAGAAGATAAAAGAGGCCGAGCGGAAGAACATCTTCGCCGAATTCAAGAAGCGGGAGAAAGACATCATCGCCGGCGTGGTGAAGAAACAGTCGCACGGCAACGTCATCGTGGACCTCGGAAGAACCGAGGGGATCGTCCCGTTCAAAGAACAGTCTCCGCGCGACTCCTACAGATTCGGAGAGCGGATGAAACTCTTCGTGCTGGAGGTCTCCGAGAATGAGCGCGGGCCTCAGATCATCCTCTCGCGCGCGGCGCCGGAGCTGGTGCGCCTGCTGTTCGAGTTGGAGGTTCCCGAGATATACGACGGCATCGTCGAGATACGCTCGCTCGCGCGGGAGGCGGGCTACAGGACGAAGATAGCCGTCGTCTCGCACGATTCGAACGTGGACGCCGTCGGCGCGTGCGTCGGCATGAAGGGCATGCGTGTGCGGACGGTCGTCGATGAGCTGCGGGGCGAAAAGATAGACGTCATCAAGTGGAGCGACGACATCAAGACGTTCATCGCGAACGCGCTCAGCCCGGCCGAGATATCCGCCATCATGGTCGATGAAAAGCTGAAGAGCATCCTGGTGACGGTCTCGCACGACCAGCTCTCGCTCGCCATTGGCAAACGCGGCCAGAACGCGCGGCTGGCATCCAAGCTCACCGATTGGAAAGTTGATATAATCGACGAAAAGAGGCTCAAGGAGGAGACCGCTCTGTTCGAGAGCGACATAATAGAGGAACTCATGGAGCTGCCCGGCGTGGGCGAGAAAACCGCCCAGTTGCTCAGGGAGGCGGGCTACACCAATCCGCGAAAGATAGCGAACGCGTCCGCCGAGGACATCGCCGCGCTTCCGGGCATCGGCATAAAGACCGCCGAAAAGATGATCGAGGCAGCAGCCGACCGGCTGGCCTCGCTCGAAGACGATGAGAGGGAGGAGATACCTGATGAATAAGGTACGCGTCTTCGAACTTGCGAAGGAGCTCGGGCTCTCAAGCAAGGAGCTCATGGCGAAACTCCAGGAGCTTGGGTTCGCCATAACCTCCCACATGTCCACCCTTGAAGAAAAAGAGATCAAGCTCGTCGAAAAAAAGCTCGGCCACCTGAAACGCGAAAAGAAGGTCGCGGCCAAGAAGGCCAGACCAACGAAGAAGAAAAAGAAGGAAGAAGAGAAGAAACCTCCGAAGGCCGAAAAGGCAAAACCGAAAAAGAAAAAGGAAAAACCTCCGAAGGCAGATAAAGAAAAGCCAAAGAAGAAAAAGAAAGAGCCGGCCATAGAGAAAACCGAACCCGAAAAACTCCCGGCTGCGGCAGCCTCCACTGCCGTGGTAGAGCCTCCGAAGCCCAAAGAGCCCAAGGGCGGCGTCCGGCCCGTCGAGGAAATCGTCGAAAAAAAGCCAGCGCCACCACCGCCACCGCCCAAGCCCAAGCCCGACGAATCGGCGGTGGAAGACGAGACCGACCTGCTCCTGGAAGAAAAGCGACGGATTGAGCGAAGGACGAAGCAGCGGGACCGGAAGAAGCGCAGACGCGAGCGCGAACGGGAACGCCTGAGGAAGCTGGAAGAGCAGAAGGTGGCCGAAGCGCCGCCTCCGTCGGAGCGACTGCTCCGGCGCAAGGCGCGCGGCCCTCGCAGACCCGTCATCAGCGTTGACGAAGTGATAACCGTGGACGAGCTGGCCAGAAACCTCAAGATGAAGGCCGCCGCCCTCATTCTCGAACTCATGCAGATGAACGTCATGGCCACGAAGAACCAGCCGCTCGAGCTGGAGATAGTGGAGAAGATAGCCGAGAAATACGGCTACGACGTACAGGTCGCAACTTCGCCCGAGGACCTGCTGGAGGAAGGCGAGGAGGAAGAAACTCCTCAGAACCTCGAACGCCGGGCGCCTGTGGTCACGGTCATGGGACACGTGGACCACGGAAAGACCGCCCTGCTCGATGCCATCCGGCAGACCAACGTGATGGGAGGAGAGGCCGGGGGCATCACGCAGCACATCGGCGCTTACGACGTGGAGCTGGATAAAGGCCATGTCGTGTTTCTCGACACCCCCGGACACGAGGCGTTCACCGCGATGCGCGCTCACGGGGCACAGGTGACCGACGTGGTCGTGCTGGTCGTCGCGGCCGACGACGGGGTCATGCCCCAGACCGTCGAGGCGGTGAATCATGCCCGCGCGGCAAGCGTGCCGATTGTGGTCGCCATCAACAAGATAGACAAACCGGACGCCAACGTTGACCGTGTGAAGCAGCAGTTGGGCACGCTGGACCTGCTTCCCGAGGATTGGGGCGGCAAAACCATAACGGTGCCCGTATCGGCAAAGACCAAGGAGGGCCTGAACGAACTCCTGGAGATGCTGCTCCTGGAGGCCGAACTGCTCGAACTCAAGGCCAACCCGAACAAACAGGCGCGCGGCATCGTGCTCGAGGCCAAGCTCGACAGGGGACGGGGCGCAGTCGCCACTGTCCTGGTGCAGAGCGGCACGCTGCGCGTGGGCGACGCGTTCGTCGCCGGAACCCAGCACGGCAAGGTGCGCGCACTGCTGAACGACAAGGGAAAGAATATCACCGACGCCGGCCCATCCATCCCCGCCGAGGTGCTTGGCTTCACAGGGGTCCCCCGGGCGGGCGACGCCTTCATCACGCTCGAAGACGACAAGAAGGCGCGTCAAATAGCCGACGCCCGCGCGCTGAAGCAGCGCCAGAAGGAAATGATACGCCAGAAACGCATCACGCTGGAAGACCTGTACGAACAAATCAAGGCGGGCGAGCTCAGGGAACTCAATATCGTCGTCAAGGGCGATGTGCAGGGGTCGGTAACTGCGCTGCAGGACTCGCTCCAAAAACTGCCGACCGACAGCATCAAACTGAACGTGATACACACGGGCGTGGGCGGAATCAACGAGTCCGACGTCATCCTCGCCTCCGCGTCCAACGCGCTGCTCATCGGGTTCAACGTGAGGCCCGACGCGAAGGCGCGCGACCTGGCCGAGAAAGAGGGAGTCGATTACAGGCTCTACCGCGTGATCTACGACGTCATAGACGATGTGCGCGCCGCCATGGAAGGGCTGCTCGAACCGGAAAAAAGAGAGGTGTTTCTGGGCCGCGCCGAGGTGATTCAGACTTTCAAGGTAAGCTCCGTCGGCACGGTGGCCGGCAGCCGCATCATGGAAGGCGAAATTGTGGCCAATGGAAGGATCAGGCTCGTCAGAGACGGCGTCATCGTGTACGACGGAAAGATCGCTTCACTGAAACGATACAAGGACTTTGTCCATTCGGCACCGGCCGGAACGGAATGCGGCATCGGACTTGAAAGGTTCGACGACGTCAAGGCCGGTGACGTGCTCGAGTGTTACCGCATCGAGGAAATCGCTCGAAAACTCTAAGAAATGTTCGTCGGCGTTCTCCAGATGGACCTCCTGCTTCGGGGAAATACGTCGCTGAAATCGAAGCGGCAGGTGCTCAGAAGCATTAAGGACAGGACCCGCCGACGATTCAACGTTTCCATCGCGGAGGTCGGCCACAACGACCTTTGGCAGCGCGCGACGCTGGGTGTCTGTTGCGCCTCGAACGACAAGGTGCACGCAAACCAGGTGCTTTCCGAGGTCGTCAAGTTCATCGACGGAAATTTTCCGACCGAGCTTCTTGACTACAGCATCGAAATCCTGTAGGAACGGACGAAGCAGAAGCCGCCTCAACAAGCGTTCGGACGCAAGAATCCCAGGCTCAAAGGCGCAGATGACAAGCCATGGAAAATCGACAAAGACGTCTCGGAGAGCTGCTCAAGCACGAAATAAGCGACCTGATCCTGCGGGAGATCAAGGACCCGCGCATCGGCTTCGTGTCCATCACCTCGGTGGAGGTTACCTCCGACCTCCGTCATGCAAAGGTGTACGTCAGCGTACTCGGAAGCGAGCACGAGAGGAAATCGTCGCTTGCGGGGCTCCGCAGCGCGTCGGGCTTCATCAAACGCGAGCTGGGGCATCGGCTGCGGCTGAAATACATGCCTGAAATCAGCATTTTCTATGACAATTCCATAGAACACGGCTCGCACATCATCGAGCTCATAGACTCGGTCGTTCAAGAGAAAAACAGCACCTCTGATGACGAATGAATTCACGCAGCTTGTCGAACACATCGACAGACATGAAAGCTTTCTCCTGCTTTCGCACATCGACCCCGACGGCGATGCGATAGGCTCGCTCATTGCGCTGCAACTTCTGCTGAGACGAAAAGGGAAAGAGGTCGTCGCATACGACCGCGACGGCGTTCCCGAAATCTACCGATTCCTCAAGGGCTCCGACCAGATTGTCTCCACGATATCGTCCTCCGAGCGGTTCGACGTGGCGGTATTTCTCGAGTGTCCCACCCCGCAGCGCGCCGGAGAAGAGTGCCAGCCTCTGCTCGCGAACATCCCCGTGTGGATCAACATAGACCACCACATGGAGAATTCCGCGTACGGGCATCTCAACATGATTGACGCCGAGCTGTGCGCGATCGCTCAGGTCCTCTTCGACCTCTTCGCCGCGATGAACGAACCGGTTGACCCGATAGCCGCCGAGGCGATCTATGCGGCGATCATGACCGATACCGGCTCTTACAAATTCGGCAACACGACGCCGCGTGCGCACGAAATATCGGCGCGCCTGATCGAGCAGGGTGTGAATCCCTACGAGATGTACCAGAAGATATACGAAAACGTCGAGACCTCGGCCGCGCTGATTGCCGCACGCGCGCATTCAACGCTCGAGATCGACGACGGCATCTCGTGCATAACGATAACGCGCGCCATGCTAGACGAAACGGGCGCAACGGCGGAGGACACACACGACATAATCAGCCTTGGCAGGGGCATAAAGGGCGTCGAGGTGGCGCTGCTTTTCAGAGAGACCGAGAACGGCGTCAAGGTCAGCCTCCGGTCGCGGAACCGCGTGAATGTGAACAAGATCGCCGTTGGGTTCGGCGGTGGCGGCCACTTGAGGGCGGCCGGCTGCACGATAAAGGGCGACATGAAGCAGGCCAAGGAACAGATATACGCCGCCGTCAGAAAAGCCCTCGCCGATGCCCGCAGGGCCGAGGTTTAAGGAGCCGAGGCAGACGAAAATGAGGGCTGAGCGACGCGTTCGCTCCGGCGGAATACTGCTCGTCGATAAGCCGGGCGGCATGACTTCGCACGACGTGGTGGCCGCGATAAGAAAGCATGTGAGGCCCCTTCGTGTCGGACACACGGGCACGCTCGACCCCCTCGCCGACGGGCTCTTGATTCTGTGCGTGGGCGAGGCCACCAAGATCGCCGGCTTCGTCGAGGCGCAGCACAAGCTCTACCGTGCCGTCGCGCTGCTGGGAGTCGAGACCGACACACAGGACGTCACGGGCAAGATAGTCGCTCAAACGCCGGTCGAGAACATAACGGGGGACCGCGTCCGCGAGGCCGCCCGCTCGTTCGTCGGCACGATAGAGCAGACGCCGCCCGCATACTCGGCGGTCAAGGTCGGCGGAGTGAGCGCGCACAAGTTGGCGAGACGGGGAAAGAGCGTCAGGCTTGAGCCCAGGCGAATCGAGATAAGGCGTCTCGAGATCGAACGCGTCGACCTCCCCAGGGTCCAGTTCTCTGTCGAATGCTCGAAGGGCACGTACGTGCGCACGCTCGCGAGCGACATGGGGAAATCGCTCGGCGTCGGGGGATGCCTGGAGTCGCTCAGGCGGCTCGCGGTCGGCCGGTTCGAGGTAGCCGATGCCAAGCCGCTTGCGGAATTGAGCTCGAAGGAAATGATAATGCAGGCTCTGTTGCCCGCCTCGGAGGCGCTCACGCACATGCCCGCCCTCAGATGCAGCGAGGAGCAGGCCGCGCAGCTTGCGCACGGCGTGGCGCTCACGGTCGGCGAGCAAATCGAACTCTCCGAGCAAGTGGGCCCATGGGCCCAGGCTTTGGGGCCGGAGGGCGGGCTGCTGGCCGTGGGCAGGCTCGTTCGGAACGGCGATAAGGTTTTGTTTCATCCCAAAAGAGTGCTGATAAACGGCAAAGGACGATAACCGCGCGGCTTCGGCCGCATTTGACGACCGCGATGCTAATATTCACCAACGAGGACAAACAGATTCCCCCTTTGCGCTCGGTGTGTCTCACGCTGGGCATATTCGACGGGCTTCACCTCGGGCACCAGAGAATCATCCGGAGGGTGATCGAAAGGGCGAACCGCCTGGGTGGAACAAGCTGTGTGGTCACGTTCGACCCGCATCCCCGCGAGGTGCTGAGCCCCGAGGCCGCGCCCGACCTGCTCACCTCCACGGAGAAGAAGTCGCAACTGATACAGAGCCTCGGCGTCGAAGCCCTGTGCCTGATACGGTTCACGCCCGAATTCGCCAATATCGAGGCGCGCGCCTTCGTCAGAGATTTCCTCATCGGAACGCTCCACATGAAGGCAATCGTCGTGGGATACGACTGGCGATTCGGGAAAGACCGCAAGGGCGACGTTCATCTGCTCAGGAAGATGAACGAGGGGAACGGATACGACGTCGAGCAGGTGGACCGCATCGAGGTGGACGGTCAGCCGGTCAGCAGCACGCTCATCAGGGAGCTGGTGCTCGAAGGCGACCTGAAGCGCGTGGCCAAGTATCTGGGCCGGAGATACTCTATCACCGGCACCATTGTCGGAGGCGCCAAGTTTGGCAGGGAAATGGGTTTTCCGACCGCCAACATAGAGCCGCATCACGAGGCCGTTCCGCCCAACGGCATCTACGCCGTCTGGGTGGACATGGGCGATATCCGAAAACCGGGCACGCTCAACATAGGCTACAGGCCGACCGTGTCCACCGAGAAGAAGAGGACGGTCGAAGTGCACATCATGGATTTTTATCACGATATTTACGACCAGCAGATCGAGGTCACCTTCGTTGAGAAATTGAGGGAGGAAAAGAAGTTTCCCTCGACGGACGCCCTGGCCGAGCAAATCAAGAAGGATGTCGAACGAGCGCGGAACATTTTGGTTGAACAAAGCGGCGGCTTGTGATATAATTTCGCGCAACTGTCGATGACATATCGTGTTGAGGAGAGACAAGTTGAAGGCAATGATAATCGCCGGAAACTGGAAGATGCACAAGCTCACCGGCGAGGCCCGCACGCTTGCATCTGACCTGAAAGCAAGGCTTTCCGGGCTCGATTCGCCGGTCAAAGTTGTGCTGTGTCCGCCCTTCACCGCGCTGGCCGAGGTCGCCTCCGCCATTGCGGGCACGGACATCCTGCTGGGCGGTCAGAACGTGTACTGGGAAGAAAAGGGCGCCTACACGGGCGAGGTGTCTCCCTCGATGCTGAGAGACGCCGGCTGTGCCGTTGTCATCATCGGTCACTCTGAACGCCGCCACTTCTTCGGGGAAACGGACGAAACCGTCAGCAAGAAAATTCACGCGGCGCTCAAGGCGGGTCTCAAGCCGATTGTTTGCGTCGGCGAAACCGAGAGCCAGAGGGATCGGGGCAAGACAGATACGGTGATAGTCGGACAGATTCAAAACGGGCTGGCAAACCTGAGCCGTGAAGCGGCGGCAAAAATCATAATCGCGTATGAGCCGGTCTGGGCGATCGGCACGGGCAAAAACGCGACCCCCGAACAGGCGCAGGAAGTGCACGCGCTGATACGAAACCTGCTCGCCGATGCATTCAACCGGTCCGCCGCCTCATCGCTGCCCATTTTGTACGGGGGCAGCGTCAAACCCGACAACGCGGACGAGCTGCTGGCTCAGCCCGATATCAACGGGGCGCTCGTGGGCGGGGCCAGTCTGGACGGCGACTCGTTCGAGAAGATTGTGCGCGCGGGCGTCAGGGCCGCGGGCAAGTGAACACGAATCAAGGAGAAGACGAGTAATGAATTGGGTCGGAATTCTTCTGTTAGCCATACACGTCCTTGCCTGCTTCGGAGTCATACTCATTGTGCTGTTGCAAACGGGAAAGGGCGCCTCGTTGGGAGCCGCGTTCGGCGGCGGCGCGAGCCAGACGGTTTTCGGAGCGCGAAGCGCAACTTTTATCGGCAGATTCACGTGGGTGCTCGCAGCCGCGTTCATGCTGACCTCGCTTCTTTTGACGATGATCTCTCCATGGCACAAGGCCGAGGGCGAGAAGGGCTCGACCATCCTTCATGAAGAGCCGGTCGCAACGCCGCCGGTGGGAGAAACCACTCAGCCGGAACTGCCGGGGACGATACCGCCGGCGGAGAATGTGCCCGAAACCGCCGGAGAAACACAGCAAGCACAACCGGCCGAACAGCCCATTCCGCCGGCTGAAAGTCAGGCGCAGCCGGAACCGGAGCCGCCGCACCCGACACCGGAAACGCAGACACAGCCCTGAGCACTCGTTCGGCTGCGGGAAAAGGACCATGCGCGCTTTTCCCATCCCGCTTTTTTCATTCCCGACACGAAAGAACTCTGAGGAATTCGTATGGACGCCTTTGTAATCCGGGGCGGACGCCCCCTCAAGGGAAGGGTCAAGGTCAGGGGAGCAAAGAACGCCGTGCTGCCCATCATGGCCGCCTCCCTGTTGGCCGATAAACCGTGTGTGATCGAGAACGTCCCCGTCCTGCGCGACATCGTCACAATGAGCAGGGTGCTCGAGCACATGGGCGCGAAAGTCCACGACGTGGGCACCGGCACGCTGACCATCGACGGGAGCGGGCTCAACGACCACGTCGCCCCTTACGAACTCGTGCGAACGATGAGGGCCTCCGTGCTGGCGATGGGACCGCTTCTGGCGAGGCTCGGCAAGGCCAAGGTCGCGCTGCCCGGCGGATGCGCCATCGGGCTGCGCCCCATCGACATTCACCTGAAGGGTATCGAGGCGCTCGGCGCGAAAGTGAAGATTGGGCGAGGATACGTGCAGGTGTCGGCCAAGAGCCTCAAGGGCGCCGAGGTGTATCTCGACTACCCGAGCGTCGGAGCGACGGAGAACATGATGATGGCGAGCGTGCTGGCTCAAGGGACGACCGTCATCGACAACGCCGCGCGCGAGCCCGAAATACAGGACCTGGCAAAGTTTCTCCGAGCGCTGGGCGCAAAGATAGAAGGTGAGGGCACGCAGAAGATAACCATCGAAGGAGTGAAACGCCTCGGCTCCGTCACGCACTGCGCGATTCCGGACAGGATTGAGGCCGGCACGTACCTCGTCGCGGGCGTGATCACGAAGGGAAGCGTCACGGTGGACGGCGTAATCGAGGAACACTTGAGACCGATAATCTCGAAACTCGCGGAGACGGACTCGGACATCAGAGTCGAAGGCCCCTCGATAACCGCCTCGGCCTCGCGACACCTGCGACCGGTTGACCTTCGAACGATGCCCTACCCGGGCTTCCCGACCGACATGCAGGCGCAGTTCATGACGCTGATGACCGTCACGCCGGGCGCGAGCTCGATCACGGAGACGGTGTTCGAAAACCGATTCATGCAGGTGGCCGAACTCAACCGGATGGGAGCCGACATCAGGATCGAGGGCAACACGGCGATTATCAACGGCGTTGCTCATCTCTCGGGG